>JBEIJY010000012.1:0-60329 GCA_040380025.1 Bdellovibrionales bacterium
AGCCGGGTCCTCCGGCCTCGCTTTCGCCATCCTGGCTCGCGAGAGTCGGCAAAACCTTTTTGTTTCCCAGCCCCTTTCCCAAACCACCGTACTAATCAGGAACACTCAAAGGGGGCAGTTTGTGCGTGACTCGATCCGTTGCAACTAAATCCTTGCAACTCGAAGCACAGAGGATTATTCACGAATCATGCCCAAAATCTCGAAGTTTCTGGTCCTTTTCGCGCTGCTTCCCGGTGCGGCCGGAGCAGGCCCCTTCACTCCCGCGGATCTCCCCGATCTCGTCGACCGGGTCGCTCCGTCGACCGTGCACATCTCGACCCGACTCGATCAGCGCCGGCAGTTCCGGATGCAAGGATGGGGCGACTTTTACCAATTCTTCGGCATCCCCGAGGGACAAGAAAACGGCTCTCTCGGCACGGGCTTCATCATCGATCCGACCGGCACGGTGATCACGAATTTTCATGTGGTGGAACAAGCGGCCGAGAACAGTGCCGTCGAGATCGCCATCACGCTCCGGGACAAACGCCAGTTCGGCGCGCGAATCATCGGCAAAGACCCGAAAACCGACATCGCGCTTCTGCAGATCCAGGACAAGAACGGACGCCCCCCGGCCATGTTGCTTCCAGCGCGTCTTGGTGACTCCGACAAGGTCCGGATCGGCGAACCCGTCGTTGCGATCGGAAACCCCTTCGGCCTCGATTACTCGGTTTCGGCCGGAATCATCTCTTCAAAAAACCGGAACATCGGACAAGGCCCCTTTGACAACTACCTGCAGACCGATGCGGCGATCAACCCGGGCAACAGCGGCGGTCCGCTCTTCAACACCCGGGGCGAGGTCATCGGGATCAACTCGGCGATCTTCAGCCGTTCAGGCCAATTCGGCGGCATCGGCTTTGCGATCCCGATCAATGACGGAAAAAGCATTCTCGAGACGCTGAAGCGCTTCGGCCGCGTCCCGCGCCCTTGGCTCGGTGTGATCACCCGGCAAGTCACCCCCACCCTCTCCTTCATGTACCAGTTACCGGTCGATCAGGGACTCCTCATCGTGAACCTCGTGCAATCCGCACCCGCCAACCGGCAGGGTCTCCGCGCCGGCGACATCATTGTCGAGCTGAACGACAAATCCGTCCGGGACCAGACCGAAGTCGAGCGCGAGCTTTCCAAGCTGAAGCCCATGGACTCGGCCCGACTCAAAATTCAAAGAGGGATGCGAAGAATCCCGGTTACAGTGAAGCTCGAGGAATTCCCCCCGGGCCTGAACCGCGTGCGCGAAGGAGTGCTCTGACCATGAAACCCGAAAAACGGATCCGGAATCAAAAAAACACCGCAAAACCGGTTGATTTGCCACTCGATTTCCTGAAGCTCGTCGACGAGACGATCACCCAGGCGCTCGAGCCTGGACTCATCGAGCTCCGCAAGATCCATCCCGAATCGGGGTTCCAGTCGAGCGGATCGGTCTTTGGTGATGAGCTTTTGTTGTCGATCTCGCTCACCCACGGCACGCAGATCCTTCATGCCACCACGGTGCATGCGAGTGTCGACTACGATCCAAACCGCGAGACTCCGAGCATCAATGATCTTCTTGCGATGTGCGTGGATACGGCGGGGATTGTGTTCCAGCATTACCTCGACCCCGGCTTCCCCGAACGAATCGCCCGGATCGCCGAGAGCTCGCTCGGGGCGCTCGAAGAGGCCCCGTTCGAGTGGAGCGCGATTCCCGCTCCAGAGGCCAAGGGCGTGGTCGTCCATGTGAAGATCGACAAATCAAATCCCGTACTCGATCGTCTCGCCGAGGAATGGTTGCAGAAGAATGACCCGGCTCGCGCCAAAACAGGCGAAGCCGGAGCCGAGGCCCGGATCGAAGCGGCCGAGGATTTTCTGGAAGAGCGGATTGAAGCGATCCGCGCGGCGAAATCCGGTTCCGGCGGAATCCCGGGCGGCAACGGTCCGATCCGGCACTGATCGCACGACGCCCCCGGTTGATTGTGCTTGGTTATGATGCGGGATCGGCAGAGGCGGGTGGGTTGATTCGGTTTTTGCCGACTCTCGCGAGCCAGGATGGCGAGAGCGAGGCCGGACGATCCGGCTCGGAGGCATAAACGGAATCAATCCACCCGCCTCTGCCGATCCCGCATCATAACCAAGCACAATCAAAGTGTGCCGCACGCGATCAGTAATCGGTATCGTCGAAGCCTTCGTCTTCCTTGCGAATGCTTCCGATCAGGGAATCGATCGAATCGCCGTCGTATTCGAGCTCGTCGATCGATTCGTCGAGTTCGAGATCATGAATCACCTTGGTGAAGTTCACCTCGGTCGAGAGGTCCTGGCGGATCACCTCGATGTATTTCTCGGGGTACTTGCTGACCAGCTCTTCGATGTACTGGTTCAGCTTTCCTTCCTTCAGGATCATCTCCTTGCGTTTGATCTTCTTCCAGTTCTTGATGTAATCGAGCCGGCAGTAGCCCTTGGTGGTGGGAGGGTTCTCGCATCCTGCCTCCCGGCAACCGCGATCGGAGTGCATCGACACGCCCGCAGGAGTCATGGGCGCCGGGCTCTTCCCCTTGGCCTTTCCTTTGGCGGCGGAGGCAACAGCAGGCGATGCGGGCATCGGCTTCGGAGCAGGTTTGAGTTCCTTTTGAGGCACCGGCTTCGGCGCCGGTTTAGGAGCGGGCTTATCGGTCTTGGGGTGAGGGATCTTGGATGTGGGTTTCAATTGCTTCCCTTGAGTCTTTGCAGAAGGTTTGGTGGCGGCGCCCTGCCCCTTGCCGACGGGAGGCGACTTGGTTTTGGGCTTTTGTTTGTTGCTTTTCGCCCCCATGGCCTTGACGATCCCCTTGGCAATCCGAGTGACCCGGTTCAGAACGGGGGTCTGCTTCGGGGTGGACTTTTTCTGGATTGGTTTTGCCTTTTTCGCCATGGTTTTCATTTCCCTTTGATTCCGTCCCCAGTCCTGTTTTCGTGCCTTATTCTACAACTTGCGTCAAGCTTTTTCTTGACAAGGACAGGGTTTTGATCGAACGTCTATCCTCTAATTTTACACGATGAAAGGGTAAGATCCAATGGCAGTTCCTAAGAAGAAAGTATCCCGCAGCCGCAGAAACCAGCGCCGCTACTCCGCAGCTTACCAGCTCGATCCGATTTCCGAGACCACCTGTGCCTTCACCCAGAGCCCGGTGCGCTCCCACACGGTTTCGATCAAGGCGATCAAAGAAGGCCTGTACGAGCCCCGCGCCAAGACGGCAAAGAGCAAAGCGACCGGCGCCCAGGCTTGATGCCAGGGCCGCTCTTTCAAAACTGAATCAAATCAAATCTCCCGGGGGGACCGTATCAGGATCCTCCGGGTTTTTTTTTGGAGACATCGAATGAGTGCAGGATTTTTTCCTGGCCAGGGTTCCCAGCAAGTGGGAATGGGCCGGCAGTTTTACGATGAGTTCACTGTGTTCCGCCAAACCATCGAGGAGGCATCAGACTCGCTCGGAATGAACCTCCGGGGGCTCCTGTTCGACGGTCCCGAGTCCGAGCTGACCTTGACCGAGAACGCCCAGCCCGCGATTCTGGCCGTTTCGGTGGGTTGCTTCCGCGTGGCCGAGCAAGAGCTCGGTCTCAAGACCCGCGTGAATCTCGGCCATTCCCTGGGCGAGTATTCGGCCTTGGTGGCCTGCGAGGCGATTCCGTTCGCAAACGCCGTCTCGTGGGTTCGTGCCCGCGGCCAGGCCATGCAAAGAGCGGTACCGGTCGGCGAAGGAACCATGAGCGCGGTGATCGGCGCAGAAGACTCCCAGATCGAGGAGTGGTGCCGAATCGCAACCGAAACCGCGAGCGCAAACCGCAAAGAAAAGGGCTTGAACTCTCCGGCAAACGCGCCCGCCCGCTCCACCGTCGAGCCCGCGAACTTCAATGCTCCGGGGCAAGTAGTGGTGTCCGGATCAGTGGACGCAATCGAAGTGCTCGAAAAAAACATCCAAGCCATGGGAATCCGCGGCGTGCTGATGAAGCGCCTCTCGGTGAGTGCGCCCTTTCACAGCTCGCTCATGAAGCCCGCGCGCACCGTGATGGAGGGGATTTTCGAGGACGCAAAAAAAGAAGGCCTGCTCTCGCCTCTGCAAACTCCGTACATTCCGAACCGCACGGCGAAGATCACAAGCGAACAGGGCGTGGTGTTTCCGCTCCTCTCTGAGCAAGTCGATCACTCCGTTCTCTGGAAGCAAAGCGTGGAGACCCTGATCGGATCAGGATCGAAGGTGGCCTTCGAGTTCGGACCCGGCAAGGTCCTGCAAGGTCTCGCCAAGAGAATCGCGAAAAACCTCGACACCGGTTTCGAAACCTATCCGGTTTATGACCTCGAGAGCCTGAAAACCGCACAAGGAGCCGCAAAATGAACCAAGCAAAACCCCTCGCCCTCGTCACCGGCGCTTCGCGCGGCATCGGATCCGGCATCGCCGAAAAACTCGGATCGATGGGATTCCATGTTCTGGTGAACTACGTGTCGCAAGAGGGCCGTGCGATCGAAGTCGTGAAGAAAATCGAAGCCGCGGGCGGGAGCGCCGAACCGCTCCGCTTTGATGTCTCGAAAGAAGAAGAGATTGTCGCCGCCTTCGAAGGGATCGCCAAAAAAGGAGTGCCCCTTGCGGTACTCGTGAACAACGCGGGAATCAGCGAGGACGGGCTCATCCTCCGCATGAAGAAGGAATCGCTCGATCGTACTTTGCAAACGAACCTGGTCTCGGCGGTGCTTTGCTCGCGAGAAGCTGCAAAGCTCATGATGAAGGCCCGCTCGGGCTCGATCATCCAGATCTCCTCGGTGGTCGGAGAAATGGGGAATGCCGGGCAGGTCGCCTATGCGGCCGCGAAAGCCGGCATGATCGGACTCACGAAGAGCCTCGCAAAAGAGCTCGCCTCGCGCCAGATCCGCGTGAATGCCGTGACTCC
This sequence comes from Bdellovibrionales bacterium, assembly GCA_040380025.1. Classification (GTDB taxonomy): domain Bacteria; phylum Bdellovibrionota; class UBA1018; order UBA1018; family CAIMNF01; genus CAIMNF01. The sequence goes on from JBEIJY010000012.1 coordinate 4,930, forward strand.
GGGCTACATCGAGACCGACATGACCGGTGCGTTGAATGACGTGCAAAAAAAGGCCATCACCGACAACATCCCGCTCGGAAAACTCGGCCGGACAACGGATGTGGCTGAATTGGTGGGATTTTTGGCATCTCCCGCCTCGCAGTACATCACGGGCCAGGTCATCGGGGTGAATGGCGGTCTTTACATTTGACCGGATGCAAGCTAGCGTAACCACGAAATATCCAACGTTTAAGGAGAGACAGCAATGTCAGCAAACACAGAAGACAGAGTCCGTTCGATTATCTGCGACCAGCTCGCGGTTGAAGCCGAAAAAGTGAAGCCTGCGGCTTCGTTCATCGAAGACCTCGGCGCAGACAGCCTCGACATCGTCGAGCTCGTGATGACCATGGAAGAAGAGTTCGACATGGACATCCCCGACGAGGAAGCCGAAAAAATGAAGACCGTGGGTGATGTGATCAACTACATCAACGCCAAGGCCAGCGCGAACCACTGAGTTCCCGCCTGTTCGATTTTTTGAAAAAAGCCGCATCCCTCCTCGGGGTGCGGCTTTTTTCATGATTTTTCACTTTCTCCCGGTTTTTCACCGGGCACCTTATTTTCGGGTCCGGATCAGACGGAATCCGAGTTTCCAACTCGAAGCGGAACGGGTTCCGGCATCGGCATCTTGGATCCACTCCGCAACTGAGACCGACGGATCATTCGCCCGGAACCGGCCGATTTTTTCGACCACGGGGACTCCGGCCTTGTACCGGATCAGCAGATCCTGCTCGACCCGAGTGGGAAGCCTGTACTGAAACAGCGGATCCGCGGCGTTCAGGTTTGTCAGGAATTGCTGGACGTCATGCCACGAGACATTGACGATTCTGGGCCCCGCAAGAACCTTCGATTCGGACCAAAGATCGAACGCCGGCATCCTCGCACCGGCCGATCCCGATCCCATCACCAGTCTCCATTGAAGCTCGGTCACGGTACGACTTTGCACCTCGAACTCCCCCCCCGCACCGATCGCGCGGTGGAACTCAAAACTTTCGCGGGTGCCTTGCTCCAAAAGGAACTCCTCCACGCCTCGCTTTTTTGCGATCGCGCGAAACACGGGCAGAGCGGTTTTTTCAGAAAAATATTCCAAAACAGCACGTTCCTGTTCCGCAGGTATCCGCTTCAACCATGAAAGGAACCCTGCTCCGGGAACACCGATCAAGGAAATCAAAAACTCGGACTTCTCCCCGACAGCAATCCGGGGGTTCTCAATCCATGCCGAGAGTTCCCGCAGAAAACCCGTTTGGGTGTCGTCGGCGGTACCGAGGAGTTGATGATACAGTTTCATAAGGGAGGTTCCCGCGATCGCCTGAGCATGCCTTTCCCGGATCCCGTTCAGACGTACCAGATGGACTCCGAGTTCGAAGGCTTCTGCTGCTTCATGAAACAACAACTCCGAGAGACCCCGTTCGACCTGCAAGTCGTCCGTCCCCCAGTGGTGATGAAAATGCGAGGTCGCAAGCCGGAACAGATCGGCACGCACCCCGGCGCCCCACTGGGTTCGTAAAAGAGGCAAAAACTCATCGACCGTGCCCGAGGACACTGCCCACTTCAAGTTCTCCAAAAGATCGAGCAGCTCGGAATCCGCCCATTCCCGGCGCTGCAAAAGCCCCGGAAGAATGCCCCTGACCTCGGTCTCAAAACCGGTGTTCCAAGGAAGATCCGCAAGATAAGGACCAACCAAGGCATTCACAATCGCAGTACGGTGCCGGAAGCGTACGAGAAGCTGCTGGATCAACCGGGGGTCCCCTGTTTCGATCTGCTCGAAATACCGGGGCGTATCGAGGAGATTCTGGATCACCGTCACCTGCTCCGCAGGGTTGAAATAATCAAGAAGCGCCGGAAGCGACTGCTCCCCGTTTGACCACATTTCGATCAAAACCTGCTTTCTGACCTTGAAGTCCACAGCCGGATCACGCATCCAATCTTGCAAAATCCGATCAAAATCAGGATCGATCGTGAGGCCTCTTTGGCGCATGACCATCATCAGCACGACATATTTGATTTGGTCTCCGGAATTACCGTGCTTCAGGGAAACCGCGGTCCTCATGAACTCCCCGGAGGAGATCTCGTCGAGCGTCCAGGATTGCACGACCTCTCCCGGCCTCAGTTTGATGGCCGCGGATTCGTTCATCGGAAGAACTTCGTGGCAATCGAGATTGAGGAATGCTCGCGAAAAATCCCGTTCTCTCGGGTCGCGGAACGGATATCCGTTCGGACGCGGCTCGAAGGAATGAATCACGGTCTCTCCGACCCGGATGCGATGGGGAATCGCAGCCACCACTTCACCCTGATTCGAGATGGCCATGGGCACTACTCCAAGATCGGAGGGAAGGGCGAGACGGAAGCCCTTCTCGGCAACCGACCGGCGGACCCCCTCGATCATGGGAGCGAGATCCTCCACGGAAATGCCCTGGATCTTGTCCAAAAACGCCACCGGAACGGCATTGCCACCCGGCCCGATTCCCGAACCCAGAACCACGCTCACCTGCCCCGAGGAGCTCCCGTTCGGATCGGTGATGGTGAAAAAATGAAACTCCGGGTCGAGGCCGATTTTCGGAAATAACCGGGTCGAACAATCCCCGCCGATGCATCCGCGAAACGGCGACTCCATCAACGAAAGATGACGGACCGTGCGCTGGGTGAAGTCCTCGACACTTCCGCCCTCCAAGATACCGTCCTCGAGCACTGCGAGTGTTTCGAGAATCTGTTGCTCGGAGTGGGTTCCGGTGGCCTGATCGATGCGCATCCGGACCAGGAACGTCCGAAATCCCGATAACAGCCCCACCGATTTCAGGAATCGCTCCCGCTCCGCGAGAATTTTTCGATAGGCCTCGAGCCGCTTCATCCCATCCCGATCCAACAGCGCCTGTCGTGCCGTCGGATCGTGATAGCCGATCGAGTGCACCAAATCGACGATGGCCTGATTCCGCGCGGGCGTCTCGGGTTGCTGTTGCAAAAACCTGAACAACTTCAAAGCGCGGTACTTTCCTGTGACAAAATCGGCGAGAGGAAGCGGCTTCAGGAATTCTGCGGGAATTCTTGCTTCGAGGAACTTCGCAAAATCTCCGTCATTCCCGGGGCGATACTGTAAAATCTCTTTCCAAGGCTTCGGATTCTCGGCGATCCGGAACAGCCTTGCATGGCTCTGGCCGAAGGCCATCTTCTGGGCGGTGATGAACCGGTGCAAGGCATCGGTAACCGGATAGCTGATTTTGGCCATCGAGAGCTCGAAATTCCGAAACGGTTCCTTGCGAAGATTCGGATGTGCAAGAAAGGCATCCATGATCTCCCGATCAAGCGCATTGGGCATGAGATACGTCGGATCTCCGAGATACAGAATCCGGTAGAACTCGAACAAGTCCAACTGCTCAGGAGCCATGGGGGCGGGCAAGAAGCCGCGGGCGAAGAGAGCGGGCAAATCTTCGGCTTGTTTGGGGTTTGATCCGGGAACGAGCGGATCGAATCCGCCACTCAGCAGGCGATCGCAGGGGTTGTCGCCGTCCGCCGCTCGTGCCTGCGCGATGCCATTGGGGAAGGCAAGCACGGCCAGCAACCCCAGGATCCCGATCGTCCTACGAAAAAAGTAGATTTTCTCGAACCCTTGCATAGACGCGCGGATTATAACACATTGAGTCAAAAAACTCACCGAGGAATTCGCACCAACCGAAACCCGAGTCTCCAGTTCCTGGTGTTCTTCCACCGCTCCCCCGGATTCTCGATCCATTCGGACAACAAAAACGCCCCGTTGCCCGCCTCGAACCGACCGACCCTTTCGGGGAGCCGCAGGGTCTCGCCCGACCGCACCAGCAATTCTTGCTCTTCTGCGGTCGGAAGACGGTACCGATACCTCGCATCCTTGGCATTCAGGCGTTCCAGGAACTCCCGGATCTCCTCCCACGAGACTTCCGCGATGCGCGGACACGCGACCCGGACGCCGGTCAACACATCGAGCGCAGGCACTCCGATTCCGGGGGCTTTCTCGCCCATCACGAGCCTCCACTGCAACTCGGTCACGGTTCTTCCCTGCACCTGGAAGGCCTGGCCGTTCACCCGAAAGAAAGCAAGACTCTCGCGCGAGCCGTTTTCGAGGAATCTTGCCTCGGCGCCGGCTTCTTTTGCGATGGCATCGAACACCGGAAGCGCCGTGGTCTCAGCAAGGTGCTCTCCCACGGCAACGGCAGGGTCTCCCGCGAGCCGCGCCCGCCAGTCCGACATCCGCGCTTTGGGTGCGCCGATCAGCCCGAGCAAAAACGAAGCTCTTTCGGGAGCGGGAACCCGGGGATTCTCGAGCCAGGCCCCGAGCGCCAGCAGGAACTTCTGTTGGTCGCCGCCCGTGCGATTCAGGATCCTCCGGTACAATGCCACCGCCGGAAATCCCGGATTCGCCGTCACGCTTCGGCCCGTGAGCTCCGCCACCCGGTTCAGAATCCGCTGTCCGAGTTCGAACGCCGCGGGGTTTTCTTGCAAAAGCAAATCCGAGAGCCCGCGCTCGATCAAATACGGATCCCCCTCCCAATTCCAGAAGAGAACCGAGCTTGCGATCCGGAACAAATCCTCGCGAACGTCGAAGGGCCAGTTTTCGTTCAAAATCGCGACGAAATCCGCGCTTCGCTGGGAACGGAAAGGAACCCGCAATTGCCGGAGCAAAGCCTCAGCGCGGGAGGCATCGATTCCGGCATGGTCGGGAATCCCAGCCAAAACGGGGTAAATCTCGTCATCCGCCCGGACCCGGAACGTCGAGCCCTGAAGATACAGTTTCGTCAGCGGGCTCACGAGGGCGGAGCTCTTCCGGAACCGCACCAAAAGACCGGGGAGATTCGAAACCGGTTCCAGGATCAATCCGAGGTACCGCGGAGTATCGAGGATGTTCTGGACCAGAACCACCTGTTGCTCCAAAGAAAACGAATCGAGGAGCTCCAGCAGCGGTCTTTTTTGCTCGATCCAGAGCGCGAGGAACGATTGCTTTCTCACCCTGAAATCGATCGCTGGATCCCGCAGCCAAGAATCGAGCGTCCGCTCCACATCGGGATCGATGATTTTTCCGGCCCGGAGCTGGCTTCCGAGAGCGATGTATTTGATTTGTTCAGAAGGAGATCCGTTCTTGAGCTCGACCATGAATTTGAACAAATGCTCGACAGACATCTCTTCTGCATTCCACGCCTCGACTGCTTCGCCCTTCCGCACCGTCACGAACGGGGATTCCTGGAGCGGAAGCACCTCATGGCAGGAGAATTTCTTGAACGCCCGGGAATACAACTCGCTCTCCTTCCTGAAATTCGTGACAGCGGTCCTGAGCCGGAAAGACCGGATCAGCGCATCCTTCACCCGGATCCGTTTCTTGATCCAATACTCGAAGTATTCGTCGTTCGTGATTTTAAGCTGATCCTCCGATAAGTTCCGGGACAAGGCGAGAACATACCCTTTCGATGCCACCGACTGGCGGATGCCCTCGATCATCGGAGCAAGGTCTTCTTCGGTGACCCCCTGGATTTTATCGAGGAACGCGACCTTGATCCCTCCCCCATCGGGACCAACCCCGGTGCCCAGTGCCACGGTCACCTGACCCGTGGAGTGCCCATTCTGATCGGTGAGAGTGAAATAATGAAAATCCGGATCAAGACCCAGAATCGGATACATCCGTGTCGAGCAATCGCCGCCCAGGCATCCGCGATACGGCGACTCCAAAAGCGAAAGATGTCGGATCGTGCGTTGGGAGACCTCGGGAATTCCGGCATTCAAAAAAAGTTCATTCTCGAGGGCGCCCAGAACGGACTGGATCTGCGCCTCGGAGTGGGTCCCGGTCGCTTGGGCGACAGTCAGGTCTCTCATGAGACCGCCGAATCCGTTCTTGATTCCCATCACCGAACAAAACACATCCCGTTCATCGAGAATCTTGCGATACGCGCGGATGCGTTCCAGGCCGTCCTCACTGCCCAAGGCCCTCTTCAAGGCGGGATCATGATATCCGACCGTATGGACCAGATCGACCAGCAGCTGGTTCCGGGCAGGGGTCTTCGGCAGTTTCCACAAAAAATCGAAAAGCTCCTCGGCACGATTTCTTCCGGACCGGAGATCATCCTTGAACGGCGGATCGAGAAACCGGCTCGGCAGACTCCGACCCAGGAATTCCCGGAACTCGCCATCCGTCGCCGCATGATAACCCAGAATTTCTTTCCAGGGCTTCGGGTTCTCTTGAATGCGGAACAAGCGCGCGTGAACCTGTCCCATCGCCATCTTCTGGGATTTCACGAACTCGCGCACCGGGTCCGTCAACGGGTAACGCTTCCGGACCATGAAGAGCTCAGCGTCGGGAAAGGGCTCCTTTTGGAGATCCGGATTCGCTTTCAAGAACCCGAGAAGCTCGTCATCGAGTTTCGGAGAAACCGGCGCAAGAGGGTCGCCGAAATACAAAGTGCGGTAGATCGCGAACATCTGCCGTTGCTCCTCGACCGCAAGATCGGGAAGAAAGCCGCTCGTGAAGAGCCGCGCCAGATCATCGAGCGTACGGGGGCTCTGCACGCTCCGGAGTTTTCCCTTTGCGGTCCACTGCCGGGTGGCGTTTTTCACCTTCTGAAGAAGACGACTGCAAAAGTTCCCGTCTTCGGGCGATTGCGCCCGGGCGGAAATCGCAGGCCCGGCAACCGACAAAAGCAGCGCGAGCATCACGGAAAATGACGAAATGGACACCAAAGAGCGTGTTTTCATGCGTGCGGGAACGCTAACGCATGGCGCAAAAAAAGAAAAGCTTGAATCCGGTCACGCGCACTCAGCGCGGATCATCGTGCGTGTGCACCCGACAGCTCGCGCTCAGAACCACGAGGCAATTCGCCGTGAAGGGACCATCCTGATGAAAATACGTCGCCCCCTCGGGAACCCGGCAGTTGTAGCTGCAGCCGTGCACCCGGAAATCCGGATAAAACGGCCCCATCGGGCTCCGGGAGCAAGACCATTCATAATGGATCTGATCGACGATCTGCGGCCTCCCGGTGAAGTTCGGGGCCAGACACCCGAGCATCCCGCTCCCGGTGACATGTCCGTACAGGACCGCCGCCGTGGCCGGAACCGAAGCGAGAAGAGAAGCAAAAAGCAAAACCCACGAACCCGAAATCCCCCGAAGATTCATCGAAAAGAATGCTGTGCGAGGAATCGGGGATTTTCAAGCGAAAAGATTTATTTCGGCTCGCGAATCAACCGGAATCCGAGGGTCGGGCCCTTCCTCACGCTCCGGCCATGGGCCGGATCCTGAATCCACTCCGAGACCCCGCGCCCCAGATCCTGCCAGATTTTTTCGAACAGATTCACCCGAACCGGAAGCCCCCCCTCCCAAGCCTGGATTGCCTTCTGCTCGGCATCGGTCGGAATCCGATAGCGATAGTGTCCGTCTTGTTCGTTCAACCGGCGCAAGAATTCCGTGATCTCGTGGAACATGACCGTTTCGACCGGACTCCACGGAGCCACGATCTGGGACGGGTTTGATCCCATGATCAACAACCACTGCAGCTGGGAAACGGGGGCGCCCTGGACCTGCATTGCTCCCTGCGGAGCCGGCACGAACTGAAAACTGTCGAAGAAAGTTTCATCGAACAGGGGTTCGCGGAGCCCTTGTTCGGTCGCAATCCGCTCGAAAAGCCGAAGATTGCTCGTGCGGGCCATCGGTTCCCAGATCCGGGAACGCTCGGATTTCGGCAGGGCTTCGAAGGCCCGTGCGAAACTCCCCCGGCGCGTGCCCATGAGACTTGCCAAAAACCAGGCTTTGCGTTCGAGATCGATGTCGGAACGGCCCATCCAGAGCCTCAATTCCTGATGGAATCGCGAGAGCTCCTGCCATCCGGCACGGGCCAGGATTTCGCGATAAGTCTGCAACGGAATCGATGCCCGGAACCCCGTGAACGATTCGCTCTCCTCAGCAATTCCGGCCGCGAGCCGCCGGGTTGTGCGGTCGGAGGACTCGAACAGGATTGCGAGCGATTGAACGAGTTCGGACTCGCTCGTTGCCCGGAACAGATGAAACCGGGACAAGAACCGGAGCACCGCGGGCTCCACCGCCCTGCCCTCGAAACTCTCGAGCCCGGCCCGGAGATCGGCGAGCTGATTCGTCCAGACCGCGAGTCGCAGATGTTCGACACTTTCGAAGATTTGCGCCTTGCTCTGGAGCGGTTCCCGAAGAACAGCGGTGATCACTGCGATGATTTCATCAAAAAATCCCTCATGAGCCATCCCCCAGCGTGTTCCGAAATATTCGCCGATCAGTTCCCGCAAGACCGCCGGCTTGTCACGAGCTCGGATCATGAGGTCGGACAGGATCTGACTCTCGAGCTCGAGCCTGACCCTGAATCTCGGGGTATCGAGCAGGTTTTGAATCAGGACCACCTGCTCCGTTTCGCTGAAATGATCCAGCAGCCCCGGAAGATTCATTTCTTCTGCCTGCCAGCTGGTGAGGAGAATCTGTTTCCGGACCCGGAAATCGACCGAACGGTCCGAGATCCATTCCTTCAGGGTTGCCGCGAAATCCCGCACTGATTCCGGATTCCCGAGAAGCCCCGTGCGCTCGAGGGCGGACATCACCAGGACATACTGAATCCGCTCATCGATCGACCCTGCCTTCAAGCGCGGCAGGGAACCAAGCAGATGCTCATGAGCGACTTCCCGTTTCGATACGGCGGATTGCAAGGGTCCCGGCTCCAGCCGCGCGCCCGAAATCTCCTTCATCGGCAAAACTTCCCGAAGCGGCAACTGATCGAACGCCCGCGAATACGAATCCCCCACCCTCAGTTCCGGTACGCCCCGCCCGGGCTTGAAGTTGCGAATCCACGCATCCTGCCGGACCGGCACATCGCTGCGAATCCACGAGATGATCTGCTCCCGGTTCGAGATCGCATTGTCCCCCTCCCCGAGGTCCACGGGAAGCGCGAGCGTGTAGCCATCCTCGGCCACCGAGCGCCGGATCCCCTCGATCAGGAGCGGAAGATCTTCTCTCGAAACATTCTGGATTTTATCGACATACGCGATCGGCTTCCGGCCCGAAGACAAAACCCCCTCCCCGAGGACCACGGTGACCTGGCCCGAGGAATGTCCCGTTTCGTCCGTGATGGTGAAGTAATGAAAACTCGGATCAAGCCCGTAAAGTGGATAATTCTCGGTCGAGCAATCATCGCCGAGACAACCCCGGAAGGGCGATTCCACCAGCGACAAATGACGAATCATTCTTTGCCGGATCACCGGCGCGACCGCGTTTTCGATCAGTTCGGATTCGAGGGCTTGCAGGGTTTTCTCGAGCTCCGCCGTGGAGTGGACTCCGGTGGGCTGGATGACTCCCAGGGATTTCATAAATCCCTCGAAGGATTCCTTGATTCCCACCGCTCTCAGAAACTCCTCGCGTTTTGCGAGAATCGTACGATACGCCCGCAAGCGCACAAGGCCATCGGCGTGTTCCAATTCCGCCTTGATTGCGGGATCGCGATAGCCGCTCGTGTGAACCAGATCAACCGCCGCCTGCCGGGCGACTCTTGGGTTTCGACCTGCATTCGCCGCATCCAGAAGCCAGAAAAAAAGCTCCTCGGGATGGGCCGGAACGGGACCCGTCACGGCCAGCTTTTTCCAGAGCCCGGCATCCGCGCCGCGCTCAAACAAACGCGTCTGGACTTTTCCCATGGCCGTCTTTTGCGCATCGAGGAACCCCTTCAGCGCCGGCGAAACCGGATGAACCCGCTCTTCGGTGAACAAAAGGAAGTTCCGGAGCGGCTTCTTTTCGAGATCGCGATGCCGGTTCAATGCCCGGACGATTGCGCGGTATGACTCCACGGGAACGACCGCTTGGGGATTTCCGAAGCGAAGAATCCGATAGAGCTCGAAGATCGCCCGCTGATCGGGCTTCGTGAAGTCGGGGACGAACCCCGAGCGGAAGAGATCGAGAAGCTCGTCGATCGTGGCAGGGTGGATCGGCCCCCGGTCTTGCCGAAGCAAGCGATCGCAGGGATTTTCGGAGCCCGGTGCTTGCGCCTGCGCCGCAGGGGGCAGGGCCAGGAGGAACAAGGCAAAAGCCAAAACGAGGCCAGCCGAATTCCGCATGGATCGCGAAGCGCTCATGGATCAAACTCCCGGGGTCAGAATCTATTTTTCAGTTTGTCCTTGAACTTCGGAGAGACAAAATAGCGATCCCTCTCGGAAGTCCAGACCGTGAAAAGATCTTTTTTCATGTTTTTCGAGAAATCCAGATCCTGAACCAATGGAGTTTTGGTTTGAACCCCCACCAGTTCCATTCCATGCGCCCAGGATTCCCACTCCAGTCTGGACGGATCCTCCAGACGGATCCCCTTCGGTTCGCCTTCCAACGGAGTGGTCAATTCGGCGTACAAATCGAAGATTTCTTCGATGACTCGCAGGTCCTTCTTCCAATACAAATCGAAACGCACGGATCCCAGTGGTGTTTCCAGAGTCAGGTATCGGAGAGTCTGCCCGATGAAATCACGCTCGGTAACCATACATCGCTTCAGAACCGGAATCGCAATCCCTCGCTCCACCTGCATCTCGGTGATCCTCGCACTCAGTGGATTTTTCGGATCCGCCAAACGAGTGCTGAACTCGACCAAGGGATCCACGAGAATCAGATACAACTGCCCCTCTCTGAACTCCCGGACCGTTCCCGGACCCACAATCGAATTATCAAAAACCGTGGGCGATCGGTACGACTCCAAACGCTTGTCGGAGCAATGCCGATCTTGCGAAAACGGCCCTGCAAGCGCCGCATTCGAAATTCCCAGAACCAAAGAACACACCCAAATCCAATTCCAACTCTTCATATTGCAGCGCACAATACACCACCCCCAAAGACAATTCAAAACAAAAATGATCAAGATTCCTCGCTTCAACCGAATCAATTCACAAACCCCTTCCAACCCCCTCATTTTCATTCCCAATTCCGGCAGGGATTCGGTAGAGTGCCCGCCATGTCTCCATTCGGAAAATTTCGCGTTGTGGTCACTGGCATTGGCATTGTCAGCCCTGTGGGGCTCAATCGGGAGTCCTCCTGGACCTCGATAGTCGAAGGAAAATCCGGCATCGACCGGGTGTCGCTGTTTGATCCGGGCGATTGCTCCTGCCAGATCGCAGGCGAGGTGAAAGGATTCGACCCGACCGCCCCCCTTCCTGCCCCGCTCCACCCGCGCGGAAAAGACGGCACGCCCGTCACCCAAGCCGTTTCGGCGCGCGAAATGAAGCGCATGGACCGATTCATTCATCTGGCCCTGGCGGCGGGAGTCGAGGCGTACGCTGATTCCGGCCTCGATTCGGTTCGCGACCGGATCTCGCCGACCGAGATCGGCGTCAACATCGGAGTCGGCATGGGCGGCCTTCCCGGAATCGAGGACACCCACACGACCTTGAGAGAAAAAGGCATCCGCCGGATTTCTCCGTTTTTCATCCCTCAGGTGATTCCGAACCTCGCGGCAGGACAGCTTTCGATTTTATTGAATACCCAGAACACAAACTACTGCTCGGTCTCGGCCTGCGCCTCGAGCGCGCACTCGATCGGCGAATCGTACCGCACCATCCAGCGCGGAGAAGCGACCGTGATGATCGCAGGTGGTGCCGAATCGGTGGTCTGCGCCCTCGGGATCGGCGGATTCGCGGCCATGCGCGCCCTCTCGACCCGGAACGACGAGCCCGCACGCGCCTCGCGCCCCTTCGATACGGGACGCGACGGATTCGTGATGGGAGAAGGCTCGGCCGTGCTGATCCTGGAAGAGTATGAATTCGCCAAAAAACGCGGCGCCCGGATTTACTGCGAAATCGCGGGCTATGGTGCGACCTCGGACGCCTTCCATATCACCCAGCCGCTCGAAGACGGCGATGGCGGCTATCGCGCCATGAAGAACGCCCTTGCCGAATCGGGACTTTCTGCGAGCAGCATCGAGTACATCAATTCGCACGGCACCTCGACTCCGCTCGGAGACGTGCAAGAAGCGATCGCCGTGAAGCGCCTCTTCCCCGAGACCAAGAACCTCCATGTGAGCTCGACCAAATCGATGACCGGACACCTGCTCGGTGCCGCCGGCGCGATCGAAGCCGCCTTCTCGGCGCTCTCGATCCGCGATTCGATCGTGCCTCCGACGATCAACCTCGAGAACCTCGACCCGAAGTGCGCCGAGACCGGCATTGACTTCACGGCCCACCATGCCGTGAAAAAGCCCGTGAATGCGGCCCTGAGCAACAGCTTCGGCTTCGGCGGAACGAACGTCTCGCTCCTCTTCAAGAAAGTGAATTCCTGAAGCATGGACCTCCTCATCGCGTCGGATCACGCGGGCTTCGCACTGAAGGAAGCCCTGAAGCGCCGGGCGGGTGAGATCGGAGTCTCGTTCACCGATCTCGGCACGGACTCGAACCAAAGTGTCGACTACCCCGATTATGCGACCCTGCTTTCGCGCGCGCTCATCGCCCGCGGAGCGGAGGCGAATCTCGGGGTTTTGATTTGCGGAAGCGGTGTGGGCGTCTCGATCGCGGCGAACCGGAACCCGGCCATTCGCGCCGTATTGGCGGAGTCGCCCCTCGTTGCGAAGCTCGCACGCGAACACAATCATGCGAATGTGCTTTGTCTCGGAGCCCGCATCGTCACCGAAGATGCGGCCCTTCGCATCCTCCGCGAATTCCTCCTGGCCCTCCCCGATGCGGGCGAACGCCATGCCCGTCGGATCGAAAAACTGAAAGGACCTTCCTCATGAGTCAGAATCCGTTTTTAAGCTCCCTTGCCTCGGTCGATCCCGAGATCTTTCGCTCCATCGAGGCCGAGAGCGTGCGCGAGGAGGACGGCCTTGAGCTGATCGCCTCTGAGAACTACGCATCGAAAGCCGTGATGGAGGCGCAGGGATCGATTCTGACCAATAAATATGCCGAAGGCTACCCCGGCAAGCGCTACTACGGCGGCTGTGTGAACGTCGATGCGGCCGAGAGCCTTGCCATTCAGCGCGTCTGCGCGCTGTTCGGAGCCGAAGCGGCGAACGTGCAACCCCATTCGGGATCGAGCGCGAACATGGGCGTGTATCATGCGATTTTGTCGCCGGGTGACACGATCCTCGGCATGAGCCTCTCGCACGGCGGGCACCTGACCCACGGAAGCCCCGTGAACTTCAGCGGAAAGCTCTTCCGCGCCCTTCATTACGGTCTCGAGGCCGATACGGACTTGCTCGATTACAATCAGGTGCGCGAAATGGCAAAACGCGAGCGCCCGAAGGTGATCATCGCGGGAGCCTCGGCCTACTCGCGGATCATTGATTTTCAGACCTTCGGCGAGATCGCCCGCGAAGTCGACGCCAAGCTCGTGGTCGACATGGCCCACATCGCGGGCCTCGTCGCGGCGGGACTCCACCCGAGCCCGATTCCGCACGCCGACTACACCACTTCGACCACGCACAAGACCCTCCGCGGCCCGCGGGGCGGAATCATCCTTTCTTCGGCCGCGAACATCAAGGCCGTGAACTCGCTCATCTTCCCCGGAATCCAAGGGGGTCCGCTCATGCACGTGATCGCGGCCAAGGCGGTCGCATTCGGCGAAGCCTTGAAGCCAAGCTTCAAGACCTACCAGGAACAAGTCATCAAGAATGCGCGGGCCCTGGCCTCGGCGTTGATCGACGGGGGCTTCAAGCTCATCACGAACGGCACCGACAATCATCTGATGCTGGTCGACCTCTCGCGGAGCCTTGCCGGAGAGGTCTCGGGCAAGGATGCCGAGGCGTGGCTCGATCTTGCGGGCATCACCGTGAACAAGAACACCGTGCCGAACGAAAAACGCTCGCCCTTTGTGACGAGCGGAATCCGGATCGGGACTCCGGCGATGACCACACGGGGCCTGAAAGAATCCGAGATGCGCCTCGTTGCCGGTTGGATCAAACAAGTCATCGACTCCAAAGGAGACGAATCGACCCTGAAGCAGGTGCGCGCGAAGGTGCTCGAGCTTTGCAAGTCCTTTCCTGTCTACGGAGCCCATCATGCTGTTTGATTCTTCGTTCGAAACCGAAGCACAGATCGAGATCCGCGCGCTCGCCAAGAAATTCGCGCGCGAGCGGATCAGCCCGATCGTCGAGCATGACGAAGAGACCGAGACCTTTCGCCGCGATGTGATCGCGGAGCTCGGCGCGCTCGGCCTTGCCGGAATTCCCACCTCTGAAACCCATGGCGGAATCGGTCTCGGGTACCAGGAATATTCGGCCGCAATCGAAGAACTTGCCGCCGCCTCGGGCGCGTATGCGGTGAGCGTCGCCGTCTCGGGGCTTCCGCAGGTGATTCTCGAGACCTTCGGGAACGCGGCCCAAAAACAAAAATTCATTCCGAATCTCGCCTCCGGGCAATGGATCGGATCGTTCGCGCTCTCGGAGGCCGGAAGCGGTTCGGATGCGGCAAGCCTCCGCACGACGGCGGTGCTTCAGGGCGACCACTATGTGCTGAACGGCACGAAGCTCTGGATCACCCAGGCCGATGAGGCCGATGTGTTCATCGTGATGGCGCGGACCGGCGGCCCGGGCGCGAAAGGCGTCTCGGCATTCGTGCTCGAAAAAGGCACGGCCGGGCTCCGCATGGGAAAACGCGAGAAGAAAATGGGCATGAGCATCTCGCACACCATGGAGATCATCCTCGAAGATGTGAAAATTCCCGCGGCGAATTTGCTCGGGAACGAAGGCGACGGAATGAAAGTCGCTTTCAGCGCGCTCGATTCGGGACGGATCACGATCGCGGCCACGGCTCTCGGAATCGCACGCGCGGCGATCGAGACTGCCGTCCATCATGCGAACCTCCGCGAGCAATTCGGAAAGCCGATTCTGGAGTTCCAGGGCGTCGGATTTTTACTCGCCGACATGCTGAATGAATATCAGGCCGCAAAGCTCATGGTTCAGCGGGCGGCCTCCCTGAAGGACAGCCAAAAGCCCTTCTCGATCGCGGCGGCGCAAGCCAAGGTGTTTGCAACCGACATGGCCATGAAAGTCACGACCGATGCCGTGCAGGTGCTCGGCGGATCGGGCTACACAAGGGAGTTTCCGGTCGAGCGCCTCATGCGCGAGGCGAAGGTGCTCCAGATCGTCGAGGGCACGAACCAGATCCAGCGGCTTGTCATCTCGCGGGCCATGAAAGAAGAAAGGCACTGACCATGTCCATCACCGCATCCCGCTTCGGAAGCGCGCCACTCTTGCTCGATTGGAGCGGAATTCAGACGGATCTCCCGGCCGGAAGACGCGATGAGCTCCACTCCGCATGGACGAAAACCCTCCGCGGGCTCCACGACGGGGTTTCGGGGTTTTACAACGCGGTCATCGATCCTTCGATCTCGCAGATCGATGCGTCCGAGTCGCTTGCAAAAAAATTCCTCGCGCGTCCCGAAATCAAGAATTGCCTCTTCATCGGAATCGGCGGAAGCAGTCTCGGGCCCCTCGTGCTGACCGATGCGCTGAAGCACCGGGCGCAGAGCAAGATCCGCTTTCATTTTTTCGAGAACCCGGATCCGATCGACTGGACCTACCGGATCGCGACCCTCGATCCGCGCGAAACGCTCGTATGCGTGATCACAAAATCAGGCACGACCTATGAGACGATCTCGATCTTCATGCTGGCCTTTGACTGGCTCGTGAAGGCGCTCGGACGCGAAGCCGCCACCAAGCAGTGTGTGGCGATCACCGACCCCGAAAAGGGCGAGCTTCGGGAGTTTGCAAAAAAAGAGGGAGTCGAGACCCTTGCCATCGCCCCCTCGGTCGGTGGCCGCTACAGCGTGTTCACGCCGGTGGGCTTGTTTGCCGGCGCGCTTGCGGGCCTCGACATGCGGGGCTTCGTTCAAGGCGCAAAAAAAATCCGCGATGCCTGCGAGAAAGCCACCCCCGAAAAGAACCTGTTCCTGACCTGGGCCCATGCGCTTTTCGCCCGCGCGCAGAGCCATCCGGTGCACCTCATGATGCCCTACTCGACCCCGCTCCGGCTTCTTGCCAACTGGTGGGTGCAGCTCTGGGCCGAGAGCCTCGGAAAGAACGGCAAGGGCTACACGGCGGTGCCCGCCCTCGGGGCCATCGACCAGCACTCGATGCTTCAGCTTCTTCGCGACGGACCGAACGACAAGGTGATCTGGTTTGTGAATGTCTCGGACTTCAAAACGAAGATCCGGATTCCCTCGATCGACTTCCGGGTGAAGACCTTTGAGCTTCTGGAGGGGCAGGAGCTCGGGAGCCTCCTCGATACCGAATTTCGCGCAATCCAAAGGGTGATGACCAATCAAAAACGCCCGCACCTGCAGGTCCAGATCGACGAGCTGAACGAGGAATCCTTGGGGGCTTTGTTCTTTTCGTTCTCGGTTTTGACCGCCTATATGGGCGAAATCATGGGAGTGAACCCCTTTGACCAGCCTGGGGTCGAAGAAGGAAAAGTCTACATTCGCGAGAAGCTCGAGCAGGCAAAACAGGCGCTTTCGCGCGAGGAAGAGGAATCCGTCCACCGGTTGCGCCTGCATCGGGAGTAAGGGCGAACATACCGACCGGATTTATTTTTGATTGATTTTGTCAACAATTGGTGGTAACATCCGCGCCTATGAAACTCGGACCTTTGCTTTCTGTTTTTCTCCTTCCCGTTTTCGCCCTCGCACGGCCAATCGCAAATTCGCATCCGGAATCCCGAAGTCACATCATGGTGCTCTCGGGCGGGGTCTCCTCGTTCCAGAATCACTACAGTCAGTACCTGCAAACCAAGCTCCTGGCCGAGCACATGCGAAGCCGGCTCACTCCCGAACAGGTCGATTTGTTTTTTGCGGCAGGGAACAACGAAACCACGAAGGAGCTGTTCCCGGACGTGCATCGGTACATCCAAAGCTCGGGACTCAGCCGGGTGGATCAGCTTCTGCCGGGAATCATTTCAGGAAATCGTCCGGCGACGCCAACGGTCGTGAAGGAGTACTTTGATACAGAACTTCCCGCCAAGATCGATCCGTCCGGGACGTTGTTTCTGCTGGTCACCGATCATGGCGCCCCGAACCCCCGTCTCATCGATGCTACCGATCCCTATGCGGACAACTGCATCGATCTTTGGAGCGGAAAGGCGACGACCAGGGACAACAGCCTTTATGAGGATCTGCGGAATTGCTTTTCGGTGAAAAAGCTTGAGCAGGGCCTGAAAAAATCAAGCCCCGGACGGACGGTCTTCGCCATGACCCAGTGCCATTCCGGCGGGTTCCACCGTTTGTCGGTCAAGAAAGACGGAAGCTCCCGTTGGACCGCGAATCCCGCGATTTGCGGATTCACCGCATCCGACGAGAACACGGTTGCCTCGGGGTGCACCTCGGATGTGAATGACGAAAACTATCGCGGCTATGAGCGTTTTTTTGCGGAGGCGCTCTCGGGAACGGATGTGATCACCCGAAAGCCCAAAGGCACCCCCGCGAAGAGCCTGCAAGAGGCCCATTATTCTGCCGCCGAAATCGACACCACCCTCGACATCCCGCTCTCCACGAGCGAGTACTTTCTCAGGAACTGGGCCGAGGACATCGCGAGCTCCGGCTTTGAGCCAAGGACCCGGGTCTTGAACCGGAGACAGGCGAAGAAGTTGCTGACTCAGGTGATGCGGAACAAAATCCCGCGCGAAGAGATTCTGAGCAAAGCGGGCCCGTTCGAGAGCTGGTTTGCGGCGCGCTTTGCACATCTGGACCGGATGGGAGAAAACCTCGCCGCGAGTTCCGGAACCGTGGGTTCCTTATGGAACCGTCCGCCCAAGGAGATCCGCGATGCGTTCAAAGGATTCCGGAAATCCAGCCTCGAGTTGGAAACGAAAAAAAACGAGATCGAAGAACAGTATGCGGCGCTGATCGACGAGGCCATGAAACCGGATTACCTCAATTCCTTGATCCTCAAGGAAAAAGACCCTGAGTATCTGAAAGATCTCGAGAACCGCTACCATTCCTTCCTCGTGAAAGATCCGGACCTGTATCAAACCAGACTCTTCAGTCTGACCCGTGCGGGCAATCCGGATGCGGTGGTGCTTGCGGAACAAGAACAGAAATTTTTAGAGATCTTCGCTGCAAACGCGGCCCGTCTGCCCGGTGGAAAGTATGAAAATTTGCCGGAACAGCTGGATTTTTTGAAAGAAACCCATGATGCGCTCGAAGACCGGTACTCCGAACTCTCCCGCGTGCAACACATCCTGACCCGGATCATGATCCAACGCGGAGTCATCGCCGCGGCCCATGTGCTGATCCAAATGAAGGACGAGCAGGCGCTTGCGGATTTGCAGGGCTTGCTCGAGTGCGAGGCGACTCCGTTTTAGTGCGAACTGTGCCCTTTGAGTGTGCTCCGTTTCAGTCCAGGATGGACAGTGGGGGTTGGAATCGCTCGATTTTTACCTCCATGCCGCATCCTGCGGCCTCGCTTTCGCGCATCACGCGCTCGCGAGAGTCGGCAAAAACCGAACGATTCCAACCCCCTCTGTCCATCCTGCTCCTTCATTGAGTACAACCAAAGGGAGCAGTTGACATTAAACACAGCGGAAGGGGCGGTTCGCGGGTCGGCCAGTGAATTGTGTTTCGCCTGAGCTCGTGTTACGCTACGCGTTATGAAGAATCTTGTCGTTTTTGCGGGCATTTTCCTTCCTGCATTGGTTTCATACGCCGCCCCCGAAGATCGCGCCATCGTGCTCTCGGGCGGGCTTGATCCGTTTGAAAACCGCAATTCGCTGTATCTGCAAACCCAGATGATTCTCGAGACCCTGCATGGCCGCATGAGCCCCGGGCAGATCGATCTTTTTTTCGGTGCCGGAAACTCCCCATCCACCCGAAACCTGATCCCCGACGTTCATCGGTTCAGCACCCGTTCGCGGCTGGATTTCGTCGATGAGCTGGTCCCGGGAATCCTGCCCGACAATCGCGCGGCGGACTCTCCGACTCTCGAGGAGTATTTTCATTCCGAACTTCCGAACAAAATGAATCCGAAGGGAAATCTCTTTTTTCTCGTCTCGGATCATGGAATGCCGAATCCGTTCCTGCGCGAAAACGAGGCGTCCTACTCGAACAACTGCATCGTGCTCTGGAACGGGATGCCCGGTGCCGATGCCCAACCTCGAAATCCTTGCCTATCGGTGACCGACCTGAAATCCCGTCTGGAACTTGCGAATGCGAAGCGAACGGTGTTCGCAATGACCCAGTGTTATTCGGGCGGATTCCACGGCATGTCGGTCCGCCGGGACGAAGAGAACCATTGGACTGCAAACCCGAAGGTCTGCGGATTCACCGCGACCACCGAGGATGAAGTCTCGAATGGATGCTCGATGGAGGTCGACTCGCTCAAATACATCGGGTACGAGCGACGCATCACCGAGGCGCTCACCGGGTTCGACATGGCAACCGGAGCCGCACTGGCACCGGCTGCGCGCTCTCTTTTGAGTGCCCACCGCAGAGCGGCCGAAATCGACACGAATTACGATATCCCGCTCACCACGAGCGACGTGTTCCTCCGGAACTGGGCGCAGGACATCGAAACCCGCGGATTCAAGCCCAGAGCGGGCCGGGGGGCGAAAGCGCGCAGGGATTTCATCGAGGTGGCCGAAGGGAGAATCTCTCACGAAAAAATCCTGGCCTCGTCGAAATGGCTCAGGGCCTGGTTTGAAGCGAAATTCAATCACCTCGCGCGCATGGCGGCCACGGTCGGCGAGACCTCCGAGACGGTGAAGCGTCTTTGGGATCAGCCCCTCTCGCTCCTCAGGAAGTCCATCGATGAAATGAATTCCGAAATTGCTTCGAAACAAAAGGAACTTGCGACGATTCAGGAACAAATTGATGTTCTGAACCAGGGAACACTCCATCCGGCCTACTTGGATCATCTGAATGCAAGAGCGCTTGAGCCGACGTTTTTACAGAATCCCGCGAACATGTACCACTACCAAATCGCGCTCACGCCCGATCTTTATCAGTCCCAGATGTACATCCTGAGCAAAGCGCAATCGCCGCTCGCCCTGATCCTGGCCGAGCAAATGCGCTCCTACGGCGAAGTTTCCCGAGACATCCTCCTCGGGTTGCGGAATGGAACCTATCGCGACGAGGTTGGACTCCGGGATGAGTTGTACAAAAAAGAAGAGTCCGTTCAGGCTGATATTTGGGAACTCCAACGCGAACGAAACCTCCTGCGCCGGTTTCAGATCCAGCGCGAGGCACTCGCCGCAGCCCATGCGATCGTCCGAATGAACGACAAAAAAGCCCTCTCCGATTTGCAGGGCTTGCTCGAGTGCGAGGCGACTCCGTTTTAGCGGGCACGACTATTGCTAATGACACCTCGGACAATGGAGGTGCCATGAAGGATCAAGGTTTTTTTGGAACGATCGGGGTCGTTTTGTTTCTTGCGTCGGGCTTTTCAGCCCACGCCACACCCGAAGTGAGGTCGATTGTCGCGGTAGAAGAAGGAGCGCCGGATGATCCGTCCTCGGATCATCTTCTGATGTACTCCGACGGAAGCGTCGAGTTCTTGAAGAACCGCGAGAAGGGGCGTCTCCGGCGCATCCAGAGCGAGCTCCGGAATCGCGTTCGCGAGCCACTGCCCGGCGATACCCTCAGCGCTCCCTTCGAGGCGGAGTACGAGCCCTCCGTGATCGAACCGCAAAAGGCCACCGAGATCTTCTCGACCATGAGCCGGAGAACCCGATCCCGCTCGCAGTGCTACAATCGCGCCCTCATTTGGGGTTACGATGCCCAGAACGCGCATCAGCTGAAGTCCATGAAGGTTTTCATGTTCTTCACCGCAAAATACATCCGCGAATTCCGCTATCGTTGGTGGTTCCACGCGGCTCCGTATACGCTGGTGCAAACGGCGACGGGGCCCGAAGAACGGGTCCTCGACCGGCAGTTCATGCGCGGGCCGGTCGACATGAAGACCTGGTCGGATTACTTCATTTATCCGAAAAAACCCTGCCCCACCGTCGAGCGCTACAAGGACTACAGCGAACGACAATACGACCAGTACTGCTACTTCATCAAGGTGCCCATGTACTACTGGCAACCGCGCGACATCGAGGCCCGCGATCAGGGAAGGCCCCACGCTCTCGAATTCATTTCGAGCGAGGTTCGATACGCATACTGGCAGGCATTCCGCTAGAAGCAGCCTGCAGCTCCGTAAGCAAATCATTCACACTGGGATTCCGGCCGGCAACTCCGGCCGGAATCTCCACTCCGGTGAGTTTCTTCAAGCGAATCAGAAAATTCAATCCATCCATCGAATCAAGCTCCACCTGGTCCCGGATGGGACGGGTTGGGTCCAGCGAATCAAAGTCGGCTTCGGGTGCGACGGCTCGGAGGGCTTCGCGAATCCTGTTTCGGTCCAAACGGCATGGGTCATTCACCGGGGATCTCCGGCCGAGAGAATCTCGTCGATTTTTTTCAGAAACAAAGCACCGATGCGGCCATCACTCACCCGATGATCGCCCGAGAGCGTGACCTCGATCACGGTTCGAAACTCCACCCTCCCCTGCACTTCCATCGCCTCCCGAAACGGGGCACCGAGACCCACCATCGCCACCTGGGGAGGATGAATCACCCCGAACACGCGATCCACGCCGGAATCCATCAGATTCGTGACGGCAATCGTCCCTTCGCCGAATTCCGAGCTTCGAACGGTTCCACTCTCGCGGAGTCGCTCCACGGTTTTTTGAATGGAACTCATGAGTGCGGCGCTTGTCATCGCTCCCGCATCGGGAATGGCCGGCGCGATGCTTCCGCCCGAGCGAAGCGAAATGACCAGAGCGGGATGGATGATCCGGGAGGGAAGGAACTTCCCGTCACGGTAATGCCCGTTCAAAAGCGGCTGATCCAGACACGCCCGGATCACGGCCCGCAAGACGGGTGCGATCAGCAGAATCCGGTCCTCGACCGCGCGGGTTTGGTTCTGTGCCTCCACCCATCGCAAAACGGCGTCGATGCCAACGCGACGGGAAAGATAATAATGAGGGATCTCGCGCTTCGAGGTCTCCATGGCGCGCGCGATGACTTTTTGCAAAGGCGACAGCACAACCTCGGGGATCATCGGCTCCTTCGGAAGTTCTGATTCTTCGGACACCTCAAAGCGCGCAAGGACGGTTCCGACCGGCACTTTTTCTCGCTCGTGGATCAGGATCTCGCGAAGGACTCCCGTCTTCCAGATCTCGACCTCAATGGCGGCCTTGTCGGTATCGACGATCGCCACCACCTGGCCTCTTTTTACGCGATCTCCGATCTTCGCCTTCCACTCGATGAGTCTCCCGGCTTCCATGTCAGCTCCGAGGGAGGGCATCCGGAACTCATACATGGAGCCGGACCTGCTCTTCTGCCACCGCGACCACCTCGGCGACCGAGGGAAGCGCCTCGTCTTCGAGGTGCTTCGGATAGGGAATCGGCACTTCTTTGGTGCAAACCCGTCCCACGGGTGCGCGAAGATTCCGGAACAGGTGTTCCCCGATCCGGGCCGAGATCTCGGCCGAAATCCCCCCCGAGCGCCAGCCTTCGTCGACGATCACCGCGCGACCGGTTTTCCGGACGCTCCCGAAAACAGTGCGATCATCGAGTGGCCGCAACGACCGAAGGTCGACCACCTCGGCCGAGATCCCCCTCGAAGCCAGCACCCGCGCGGCCTCCAGCGCCTTGAAGAGGCTACCGCCATAAGTGATCAGGCTCACGTCTTGTCCTTCCCGGCGAATTCGCGCCGAATCCAGATCGCTTGCCTGAATCGCGGCCGGGATCTCGTCCTCGGCCCCGAGGAGCATCATGTGCTCGAAGATCAGAACCGGATCGGGATCCCGAACGGCCGAGAGAATCATCCCCCGAGCATCTTCGACTGTCGCGGGCGCCACAATCCGCAGGCCCGGGATGTGGGCGAACCAGCCTTCAAAGCTGTGCGAGTGCTGGGCGCCGAGCTGTCGGCCCGCTCCGGTGCTGATCCGGATGACGAGCGGAACATTGCATTGTCCGCCCGACATATGAAGCAAGGTCGCCGCATGATTCACGATCTGATCGAGCGCAAGCAAGCTGAAGTTCACGGTCATGATCTCGACGATCGGACGCATGCCCCCGATCGCCGCGCCGATCCCTGCTCCGGTGAACGCGGCCTCAGAAAGCGGCGTATCGCGAATCCGCTCTGGACCGAACTCGGCCAGAAGATCGCGGGTCACGGCGTAGCTTCCGCCATAGCGACCCACGTCTTCTCCCATAAGGAACGCCAAGGGCTCACGGAGCAACACCTCTCGCACGCCTGCCCGGAGCGCTTCCCGATAGGTCATTCTTACCCTTCCGTTCGCCATCCGGCGCCTCCTCGTTTGTACACGTTCGACAGAAGCGCACTCACCGGCTCAAGGGTTCCAGCCTCGGCAAACCGGACTGATTCCAGGATCTCGCGATCGACCTCGCGCTCGAGCTCCATTCGGTCATGATCCGTGAAACCAAATTCATCCCGCAGACGCTGTTCTTCCAACAGGAGCGGGTCGCGCTTTTTCCACTCCGACACTTCTTCTTTGTTCCGGTACAGCTCGGGGTCGTACATCGAATGAGCACGAAACCGATAAGTCGCAAACTCCAAAAAGAAGGGACCTTCCCCGGCGCGTACCTGCTCCACGGCGCGCGAGGTTTCAGCGGCCACCGCGCGCACATCCATTCCGTCCACGCGGAGTGCGGGAATTCCATAGGTTCTTGCCTTCTCGGTCAGGTCCACCCGCGAGAGTTCCCGCTCGATTGCGGTTCCCATCGCGTAGCGGTTGTTCTCGCACAAAAACAAAACCGGCACCTTCCAGAGCGCCGCAAGATTCATCGATTCATGAAACACGCCCTCTGCCGCGGCACCCTCGCCAAAAAAGCAGGCCGTCACGCGCTTTCGCTTGCAGAGCAGGTCCGAGAGCGCGAGTCCCACTGCAATCGGAATCCCCCCGCCCACGATGGCGCTTCCGCCATAAAAACGAGAAGCACGATGAAACAGGTGCATCGACCCTCCGCGGCCGCCTGAGCACCCTTCGGATTTTCCGAACATCTCGGCCATGATCTCGCGCATGGGGATGCCTCGCGCCAACGCGTGACCATGATCGCGGTAGGCCGTGATGATTCCGTCCTCGGGTGTCAGAACCGACATCACGCCTGTCGCGATCGCCTCTTGTCCGACATAAAGATGCAAAAACCCGCGGATTTTCATCTCCCCATAAAGCTCCGCGCACTTCTCCTCGAATCTCCGGATCCGCATCATCGGGTGATGGAATTTTCTGGATTCCGGATTCATGGTCCTCCCTCCAAGGTCGAGAGATCCCCCTCCGGAAGCCCGAGCTCGCGGGCGCGCAACAGACGCCGCATGACTTTCCCGCTCCGGGTGTGGGGAATTTCTGGCAAAAATGCGATTTCCTTGGGTGCGATCGCGGGACCGAGGCGTTTTCTGGCATGGGCGAGAATCTCGATCCGGAGCGAGTCGTTTTCTTGAATCCCTTTTTTCAGGGCCACAAACCCCTTCACAATCTCTTTGCTGACCGGATCGGGTTTTCCGATCACGGCCGCTTCCCAGACCGCCGGGTGCTCCATGAGGACGCGCTCGACTTCGAAGGGACCGATCAGGTGGCCTGCCGACTTGATCAGATCGTCGGCGCGTCCCAAGAACCAAAAGTATCCGTCCTGATCGCGCATGGCGAGATCGCCCGTTAGATAAAACCCGTCCCGGAACCGGCTCCGGTAGCGGTCATCATCACCGAGATACCCACGGAACATCGAAGGCCATCCCGGGCGGATCGCACGCTCGCCTTTCACGAGGGGCGATCGCACCTCGCGCACACTGCCGTCCGGAAGACGCTCCACGATTGCGGCCTCGATTCCGGGCATCGGAACGCCCATCGAGCCCGGTTTCACGGGGACCGATCTGAAGTTCGAGATCAAGATCCCCCCCGTCTCGGTCTGCCACCAGTTATCGAGAATCGCCATCTGGAAGGCTTCTTTTCCCCAAAGAACCGCTTCGGCATTGAGTGGCTCACCCACGCTTGCGATCAGACGAAGCGACGAGAGATCATGCTTCGCCGCAAGCTCCGTCCCCTCGCGCATCAGCATCCGGATCGCCGTCGGGCTCGTGTACCAGACATTCACCGCCTCTTCCTGAAGAATCTTGTACCAGCGAATGGGATCAAACGGACCCTCGTCGAGGATGCTCGTGACTCCGTTCAAAAGCGGCGAGAATACGCCATACGAGATCCCCGTGACCCAGCCCGGATCGGCCGTGCACCAAAATACATCACCTGGATGAAAATCAAGGGCGAGTCTTCCGGAGGTGAAGTGCAGGACCGCAGCCGAGTGCGCGTGCAGGACCCCTTTGGGCATGCCGGTCGTGCCGCTCGTGAAGTGCAAAAGAGCGGGATCGTCCAAGCGGGTCGGCTCGGACTCGAATTTCGCGCGGCCTTCGTCCAGGAGCATGCTCCACGAAATCGCGCGAAGCGCCCGCGCTTCTTCGTAAGAAGCATCGGTCAGAATCACCGTCTCGAGCGAGGGGACCATCGCACGGATCGGCGCGATTTTTTTTCGATATGCGTCCGTGGTCGTCAGGATTGCCTTCGCGCGCCCGAGCTCCATTCGGGTCCGAATCGGCTCAGGACCGAAGGACGAGTACAAGGGGGCGAACACAGCGCCATTCCACAAGGTTCCGAGAATTCCGAGAAGAAACTCCGGCGTTCGGCCCAGAAGACTGAACACCCGATCGCCTTTTTTGATGCCGAAGGTGCGAAGGCCCGAGGCGGCCCGGAGCGACTTTGCGTGGAGCTCCCCGTAAGTCCAGTCGGTGCGAGAGCCCCCCGCCCCCACAAACCGAACTGCCCTTTGCTCCGAAAGTCCCGACCGGACCGCCCTTGCCGTGGAAAGCTCCGCCAGATTCACCGACTCCGAAAGGGAGGGGCCGAGGAGCGCTTTCCATTCCTGATCCCAGCGGAATTCTTTCGCCGCCGCCGGGTACGATGCGAGATTCGGCTCAAGAATTCTGAGATTCATGATCTACACCGCCACAATCCGACCGGGCTCGCGCTCGTAAAGCCCGACCAGCTCCGCCGTGCCAATGACGTGATTTCGAAGGGCCTCCAAAAAGGCCCAATAATCAGCACCCGGAGGAATGCCGAGCGGCGAGCGAAGCGCATACAATCGAAAATGATAATGATGAACCCCGTGCCCGACCGGCGGAAAGGGCCCGCCGTAGCCGGTTTTTCCGAAAGAATTCACCCCCTGATCGAGCGAAACCGGAATCAGCACCCGATCCTGCGCCAGAACTCCCTCGGGAAGCGCGCTCACGGACGGAGAAATGTTGTACACAATCCAGTGAATGAACGGTTTGTCCGAGACATTCCGCTTCGGAGCATCGGGATCCTCACAAACGATCGCAAAGCCCTTGCAACCCTTCGGCTCCCCGCTCCAACGAAGCGGCGGAGAGACGTTTTCTCCCGCGCCGGTGTAACGACGCGGAATCCACTGGCGATTCTCGAATGCGGTGCTGGTCAATTCCATGGTTTCCGGGTTCTCCCTTCCTCACAAAAGAAGAGAGAGCAGGAACCGTTCCAAGGCTTACTCTTTCGACAAAAGCCCGAGCAAAGCGTCCCTCGAGGCCGTGGCGAGGAAGGCGAGCTTCTTGACCCGGCTCATGCGCTTCAGGCGAGCCTCGATTCTGAGCGCCTCGGAGCGCGTGAATCCGTGATGGAGGAGCTTGATTTCTTTTGGCGGCGAGCGCCGGAAGAACTTCGCGGCCTTCTTCGGATCGCCGCGATGCTCTTCGAATCGACGCACCGGATCTGTCGTGATGCCGGCATAAAGATGCCCGTTTTCGGCCTCAATGAGATAAATCGACCACTCGCGATCCGTCGCTCCCGCCATGGAATCGAGAATACCGCGAAAGGATCCGAACGGATCCCTTTGATTGTTTTTTTTAAGGCGAGGAATGGGGAGAGGGTTCGGGAATGATTCGATTTTTGCCTCCGAGCCGCGTCCTGCGGCCTCGCTTTCGCGCATCACGCGCTCGCGAGAGTCGGCAAAAATCGAATCATTCCCGAACCCTCTCCCCATTCCTAGCCTTGCATCAAGCTCATTCAAAGAGTGTAGCCGGGAGACAATCCATTTTCGAAATCCCGATTCCTCATGCCGGATCGTGTTAGAGTCCCGACATGGATGACTCCGACCGTCTGCAAACAGCCCTGAAGCGCTTTGCGTTTTTGTCGCTCTTCGCCCTCGCCGTCACGGTGTTCATGGGAAAGCCCGAGGAGACCAGCCTCCAGGCCCTCGATTCCACCACTCACGCCACCATTGCGCTCGAAGTATCCAAAGGCGGGATTCTTCCGGTTCTTCCCATGCAGAACCTCTCCACCAATCTGCGTCCGGGCGGGCGCTTCAACGATCATCCCTTTCCGCTTTTTTATCTTTCCGGAAAAATCATGCGCGCCCTCGGCCCCGAGGCGTGGACCGCACGCCTTCTTCCTTGCCTGTTCTCGGCCGGATGCGTGCTCCTCCTTGCCTTGCTCGGAGCCGTCCTGTACACGCCCGCCTCGGGACTGGTGGCGGGGATCATCCTCCTGCTGAGCCGGGATTTCATCCTGATCGGTTCGCGCTTTCACCTCGACACTCCGATGATTTTTTTCATCCTGCTTTCGTTCTTTCTCTGGATCCGAAACATGCCCTTTTGGGCGGGCATCGCCGCCGGCCTCGGCCTCTGGATGAAAACACCGGTGACCTTTCTTTTGTACCCGTCCGTGTTTTTCGCCCTGCTCCTGACGGGCAAACTCAGCCGCAAGGAGTTTTCGACTCTCACGAAAAGCGCAATGGTTGCGATCGCAACCGGTTCGCTGGTCTGGATCGCCACCGGTGCGATCGGTGGCTGGGATCTCGTCCTCGACTACTGGAAGCGCCAGGTCTGGGGCACCGCCGTGGGCGGCCGGGGCGGGGGCGCGGTCGATCCGTGGATGCTTCCCGGAAGACTGAAGGCGAGTTTTCTTCCGTGGCTAGTGCTCCTGCTCGCCTCGCTCGGCGGCATTGTGCTCAAGAAGCGGTGGAACCGCGCCGAGGTGGCCCTGCCGTTCTCGGCGGCCCTCATCACGGGCCTCGTGATCTCCGCCATCCGATTCAAGTTTTACTGGTATTTCTTGCCGATTTTTCCGTTCCTGGCGCTTCTTTGCGTTGATCCGCTCGCGGGTTTCCTCGAGCGAAAGAAAATCGCCGTGTATTCGGCCCTGATCGCGCTCGGCCTTGCCGTTCCCTCTTTTCTTCTTGCCGTGCCGGTTCCGCTCGGCCCCGAAAACTTTCCGGCGCTCCGGAAATTCGAACCCTTCATCCAATCGTACGGCACTGCCGCGGACCGGGTGTTCTTCGTCGATGGAGGCCAGAAGTTCGGGGGGGATCTGGATCATCTCTACGAGCTCCAGTTCTACACCGGTCGCTCGATTCTTCAGGGCGACTGCAAAACTTCCGATGAGCTGATCTTGCGCCACAGGCCCGAGTGGGTCTTCGGATCGGGCGCGAATCTTTCTCTTTGCCTGAAGGAGTCGACCCGGGCCCTGTATCCGGTGAGCTACCGATACGGAGGACAACACCTCCTTTCGCGGATCATTCCCAGAGATCAAGCGACCGATCTGACTCCGCTTCGGCTTGAGCTGAAGGCCCCGCTCGATGGCGTTCCCGTCGCCCTTCCACACGATCCGTATTTTGTGCCGGCCGAGTGAGCATTCCGGCCTATCCGGCTTTTTTCCGGAACTCCTCGATGGTCTCGGAAAGCCGGTTTGCGACCTCGATGAGACGCCGGTGCTCATCGTTCTTTCGGAGCCGGAAGCGGGGATTTTCTCCGCGAAGAAGCGCCTCGACGTGCCGCTCGAAGGCGTAGAGCGCTCCGGCGCTCCGGTGCGAGATCACCACGCCCGAAAAAAACGCGATCGCCGTGAATACGAGACCCAAGGCGCCTCCGCTCAAGAACAGGGCCATGGATTGTGGAAAGGGCACGCCGAGCGAACGCATGCTGGTGAACATGAACAGGTTCAGGATCAGCATCATGCTGAACGCGATCAGGGACAGCAAAAACGCGGCGCGAATCTGAAACACCCGATCGATCAAAAACTTCTGCCTCCGCGACCGGTCACGCCAGATGACCTGTTGATTCCGGAACACGAGGAACAGCACCCCCGCCATTCCGACCCACATGAAGCAATCTGCAAGATTGAAGTACACGATCTGCGACCCGGACCGGATCAGGATGAAATCGGATACGGCCCCTTGGAACGCGCGATCCCAGGCATTGCCAGAAATGGAACCGAAAAAGATACTGACCGAGGCATGAAGGCCCCGCACCTCACGGGGAAGGAACCAGCTCAGAAAGCAGTACCCGAAAAACAAAAACCCGTAGAGGCTGCAAACGAAAACAACGCGGGCGAAGGGATTCACATCCGCGAACGTTTCGAGGATGAATCCCGGATTCACCCGATCCGCGAACTCGAAGGGCCCGAACGATCCCAGACGGACGAAAAAAGCCACGTTCGCCTTCGCGATCCGGTCGATCCCGAAGGTGAGTCCGAGAATGCAGAGTTGCATCCAGAATGTTCTCAAAGCCCGCGCCTCCTCCCTGACTGTTCGGCGAAGGTACGAATTCCCTTGAGGGGCACGGGTAAACGGGACCGGGTCAACGGGAACGGATGACGGCCGTCACTTTCCTGTCGCGCCCCACTTCACTCGGGCGAGAGCGTCAAAAAAGAACGGATCAATCGGGGCGATCGCACCGCGGAAGTACCGGAGGGCAAGGCGGGAGATCCCCATCTCGGAACGCAGGCAGGCATCTTCGACGCGACCCATGCGCGCCAGAATCCGGCGATGGGCGGGCGTACCCTCAGCCGCCTCCTTCAGCTGATCCTCCAGTCGATGGAGCTCATGGACCCGCAGGGCGAGCTTCGGCTCCATGGCTTCAATGCGGCCCGATACCGCAGCAAGGGATTTCTCGGGAAGGGCTCGCGCAGCCAGCTCTTTCGCGGCCGTTTTCATCATTTCCAGAATCAGCCCCGGAAGCACCTCCGTGCCGACCTCGACATCGACCCACTTCTCGGTGGTCGAAAGGTTCGAGACGAAAATCTCGATGACCACGAATCCGGGCCGGTCCTCGGTGAGATTCAGGACTTGCAGGAATTTTCCGGCGAGTTTGCGGGAATGGGCGACGATCGACACCGAATCAGCAGAGGATTCCAGCACCGAGGCCTCGAAACCCGCACGGACGATGTTTTTTTTGACGGAGGAAAGGACGGAAGAAAAAGTGGAACTGCTTCGTTTCATGGTCGAGACCATATCCGGTTTCGGTTGCGGAGTCAGGAGAAATCCCATGCTTCGCCCTCTTTCCAATCGTTCCCGTATCGCGGTACAATCAAAACAACATGTCGGACCAACGAAAACCGAACGACCGGACCCGGATTCTCGGAACCGATCAGGAAACCATCAACCGGGAGCTCGAAAGAGCCAAGGAACAACCCCCGTGCCTGATCCTGATCCGGGGGACTCCCCAAGGACATCGTTTTTTCATCACCTCAAGCGAAATGATCGTGGGTCGGGATCCCAACGCGGAAATCTCGATTGCCGATTCCTCCGTATCAAGAAAGCATGCGCGGATCATTCAGGCCCAGGACGGGTCTGTCGCGATCGAGGATCTCGGCTCCTCGAACGGAACCTCCGTGAACGGAAAAAAAATCGCTCCGAACCAGCAAATTGTGCTCGCAAAAGAAGACCTGATCCAACTCGGAAATACGATTGTGAAATACCTGCCGGCCGGGGAGATCGAGATTCTTTTTTACGGAAACCTGAACCAGGCCGCGAACACCGATCCCCTCACCCGATGCTTCAACAAGGGATATTTTCTCGAAGTGATCGAAGCCGAATTCAAACGTTCCAAAGCACTGCTGACCCCTTTGAGCCTGATCTTCCTGGATCTCGATCACTTCAAAAAAGTGAACGATACCCACGGCCACGAAGGAGGAGACGCCGTCCTGAAGAACTTCGCGAATCTGGTCCGCGGGACCGCGGTTCTCGAAACCAACAAGGACATCTTCGCGCGCTACGGCGGCGAGGAATTCTGCATTCTTCTTCCTTCGGTGGTGCTTGCCGATGCGGCCAAGCGCGCAGAACAGATCCGGGGCAAGGTCCAGCTCCATGAATTCCGTCATGACGGGACACGGATTCCCGTCACCTCAAGTCTTGGCGTTGCGGAACTCACACCTGAGATGGAATCCGCAAGCGATCTCATCAAGGCGGCGGACCGGGCACTATATGAATCCAAGAACGGGGGGCGGAACCGGGTCACGGTTTCCCGTGGATAAGCGCGTTTTTTTCGGTTAAACCCTCTCCATGTCGAAAATCCGCATTCTCCCCCCCCTGATCGCCGAGCGCATCGCCGCGGGCGAAGTGATCGAGCGTCCTGCGAGCGCCGTCAAGGAGCTTTGCGAGAACGCGATCGACGCGGGCGCCACCTCGATCGAGGTGCGGATCAAAAAAGGCGGAACCGACCTGATCGAAATCCTCGATAACGGATCAGGAATGGATCGCGCGGACCTTGAGGTGTGCATCGGCCGGCATGCGACGAGCAAGATTCGCGAGTTCGACGACCTGACCCGCTTGGGGACTCTCGGATTCCGCGGAGAGGCACTTCCGAGCATCGCTTCGGTTTCGGAGCTTTCGATCGCCTCGCGCGCCAAAGGGAGCGACGAGACCCATGAGATCCGGCTTGCCCATGGAGTCGCGAATCAGGTGTCTGCGGCACGGATCGCGAACATTGCATTTCCCGGTGCGCCTCACGGCACACGGGTGCGGGTGGCTTCGCTGTTCTCGCAGGTGCCGGCGCGTCTGAAATTTCTGAAAAGCCCGGGCGCCGAGTCCAGCGCCGTGCGCGACATTCTCGAGCGCCTGGCCCTGGCCCGCCCCGATGTGCGCTTTCAGCTCGAGACCGAAGGGCGCACGGTGCTTGAGCTTCCCGCAGAGAGCCTTCGGGAGCGCGCGGTGCGGATGCTCTCGAACGACAATCCGTTTGATGCGAAGGAATTCAAGATCGAAGGCTCATATGGCATTCATGTCATCTGGCTGAAAGGCCTGAGCCTTCCCCACACCCGCTCGATGATCCAGATCGTGAACGGGCGCGCGATCCGGGATCGAACGCTTCAGATGGCGATCCTGAATCCGCTCCGGCAATCCTTTTTACCGGGCAATTATCCTGCTTGCGTGGTGAATCTTGAAGTTCCGGCATCGGATCTCGACGTGAACGCGCATCCCTCCAAAACCGAGATCCGCTTTCTTGATTCGGGCAAGATCTTTGCCCTCTGTTCGGCCGCGTTTCAGCACATTCTGGACGAAGAACGGATTCCTGCGCCGGCGCACTCCGGCGGATTCGGCGCTTCCTCGTGGATGCTCGAAGGCGGACGATCCTCGGGAGATCGAAGTTTCCCCACTGCTGGATTCTCTGCCGGATTCTCTGCCGAATTCTCGCCGCCCCTGCCCGGCATGGGCGCTTCTCAACCCCGCGAGTTCACGCCCGCTCTTTCGTTCGACGAGAACCCGCTCGGGGAATTCCGGGGCACGCTGTTTTCGACCTACTTTGTCTTCGAGAGGGGCGACGAGCTCACGCTCATCGATCAGCATGCGGCCCACGAGCGGATCCGCTATGAAAAGCTGAAGGCAGGAATTCTCAGAAACGAAACCATCGAGACGCAAATCCTGCTCGTGCCCGAAGTGGTGAAGCTCCCCGCGGAATCGCTTGCCGAGATCGAGCCGAAACTTCCGGTTCTTTGCGCACTCGGCTTCGATGCCGCGGTCTTCGGGGGCGAAGCGGTGCTGTTTCGCGCCGTCCCGGCCGTATGGGGGAACCGTGCGCTCACCGAGCGCCTGAAAAACCTGCTCGAGCGGCTTTTCGTCGCCGAAATCGATGCCGAGTCGCTCGTCTGGGACGAGACCCTGTTCGAAAAAATCGCGATGGAGGCCTGCCGCTCGTCCTTCAAGGCGGGCGACATGATCGATCCGATTCCGGCGATCGATCTGACCCGCAAGCTCTATCAGTGCGAACACCCGGGGAACTGCCCGCACGGCAGACCCACTGCGATCCGGATCGCGAAATCAAAGGTCGAAGAATGGTTCAGTCGATTGTCCTGACCGGCCCCACCGCGGTCGGAAAAACCAGTCTTGCCTTGCAGATCGCGCGCACGCTCGGGCTTGAGATCGTGAACGCCGACACGGTCTGTTTTTACCGGCACTTCGACATCGGCTCGGCAAAACCCTCTGAACTCGAGCAAAACGAAATCCCCCACCATCTGATCGACGTGGCCGATCCGCTCGAGAACTATCACGCCGGAAGATTCCTTTCGGATTGCAAGAAGGCCCTCGCAGAAATCCATTCGCGGGGAAAACGCGCGCTCATCGTGGGCGGAAGCGGCTTTTACCTGAAAGTGCTCCGCTACGGAATGTGGGATGCACCGGCGGGTTCGCCGGAATTCCGCGCGGAGTTGCAGGGTGTTCCGCTCGAGGAGCTGTTCTTGAGACTGCAGGCGCAGGATCCCGTACATGCGCAAAAAATCGGAGCGAACGACCGCTACCGGCTTGTCCGCGCGCTCGAGATTCTGGCGCTCTCCGAAAAAAAACCCTCCGAGCTCGAGTCCGGAATGAGCCGGACGCCTGATCCGGCATTCCGGCTTTTTGTCGTCGACCGCGAGAAAACAGCGCTCGAAGAGAGAATGCTCGTGCGGATCCGCGCCATGCTCGACCGCGGCTGGATCGAGGAGACCCGCGTGCTCCGCGAAAAATTCCCGGGCTCGCGAATCCTCCGCTCGGTCGGCTACGCCCAGATCCTCGATCATCTCGACGGGGTCAAGCCGCAAGGTCGAAAGCTCCGGCCCGGAACCGCGGGCCTCATCGACGAGATCACCCTTGCCCACCACCAGCTCGCCAAACAACAACGGACGTGGTTTAAAAGCCTCGAACCCGATGCGATTTTCACCCTCGATCGGGACGAAGCTGTGATACAAGAAAAAATACTGAAAACGTATCAGTAAAGATCACAAGACCTTTGGATTCCGATCGGGT
Organism: Bdellovibrionales bacterium; assembly: GCA_040380025.1. Taxonomy (GTDB): domain Bacteria; phylum Bdellovibrionota; class UBA1018; order UBA1018; family CAIMNF01; genus CAIMNF01. The sequence continues at coordinate 39,005 of JBEIJY010000012.1, forward strand.
ATCCATGGGTTTTCAAGGGAGAAATCACCATGGCACGAGGGGACAAAATCTGGATCAACGGAACCATTCTCGGTGTGGAAGAGTCGAAAGTCAGCCTCTTCACCCATGCTCTTCATTATGGCACCGGCGCGTTCGAAGGAATCCGCGCCTACCGCCAGAAGAAGGGCGGCGGGGCCGTATTCCGTCTTCGCGAACACATGGAGCGTCTTCAGGACTCGATGAAGATCATGGGGTTTGAGATCCCCTACTCGGTCGACCAGATGGTCGAGGCCGCGATCGAGGCATGCAAGGCAAACCGCTTCGAGGAGTGCTACATCCGTCCGATCGCCTACATCGGCGACGGCCCGCTCGGCGTGTTCCCGGGCGCGAATCCCAAGATCGAACTCGCCATCCTGACCTGGGAATGGGGCAGCTATCTTGGCGACAAGGGCGTGAACGAGGGCGCGCGCCTGAAGGTCTCGACCTTCGTGCGGCCGCATGTGAACAGCGCCATGACCAAAGGAAAGATCACCGGCGGATATGTGACCGGAGTGGTCTCGAAGCGCGAGGCGATCACCCAAGGCTACGATGAGGCCCTCATGCTCGATCACGAAGGGTACATGACTGAGGGAACCGGCGAGAACCTGTTCATCATCAAGGACGGCGTGATCAAGACCACCCAGCTCACTTCGATCCTGAACGGCATCACCCGGAACACCGTGCTCACGATGCTCCGGAAGATGGATCTGTCCGTGATCGAAACCCGCTTCACCCGCGACGAGCTGTACTGCGCGGACGAGGTGTTTTTGACCGGAACCGCGGCGGAAATCACGCCCGTTTCGTCGGTCGACGACCGCAAGATCGGCCGTGGTCCGGATGCGGGAAAACCCGGCCCCCTCACCCGTCGCATCCAGAAGACCTATGCGGATCTCGTCCGTGGCGAACTCGGCGGACTCCCCGAAGAATGGCTCACTCCGATCCGCTGAACCCACCCTATCGGATCTTGTTCGAGGATCAGCATCTTGCGGTCCTCTCGAAAGACCCGGGGCTTCTCTCGCAAGGAGATGCCTCCGGTGATCCCTCACTGGTCGATCTTTTGCGGACCCGCTTCGGGCGACAATATGTCGGGCTCGTGCATCGTCTTGATCGCAACACGAGCGGCCTCATGGTCGTCGCGAAACGCTCGAAAAGCGCGGAGCGACTCACGAACCAACTGCAATCGGGCGAGCTCGAACGTCGCTACCATGCGATTCTTTTCGGCTCATTTGAATCGAATGAGCCCCGACGCTGGGAACACCTGATGCTGAAGAACCTGAACACGAATGAGGTCCGGATCGTGACCCGTCCGGTCCCGGGCGCGAAGATCGCAATTCTCGAGATGACTCCGGTTCTCGGGTTCCCGCATCCTTCGACGGGGGATCTCCTGACTCTTGCCCGATTCACGCTCGAGACCGGGCGATCCCATCAGATCCGCGCCCAGGCGCTGGCGATGAATCATCCCCTGATCGGCGATCAAAAGTACGGCACGCCGAAAAGCGCGGGCCTCTTCCACCGTCCCGCCCTGCATTCGTGTTTTCTTTCGTTCTCGCATCCGATGTCGAAGGAACGACTCGAGTTCTCGGAGAATCTCGCCCCCGACATGGAAGAGCTTCTGCCCGCATCCCGAAGGAGCCTTGATTGAAAGTCGTCCGCCTTGAATTTCGCGACGAGCGCACCCCGTATTCGCCGCTCTTCGAAGATGTGTATTTTTCGCCCGTCTCGGGGATCGAAGAATCGAATGAAGTTTACATCGAAGGAAGCGGCTTCGCCGAGTCGCTCGCCTCGGGGAAACCCCGCATCACGGTTGCGGAGATCGGGTTCGGTGTCGGGCTCAATTTTGTTCTGACCGTGCGCCACTTCCAAACTGCCCTCTTTGATTGTGCAGGGTTAGGGAGTGCGACCGGCAGAAGGGATTGGAAGGATTCGGCTTTTGCCTCCGAGCCGGATCGTCCGGCCTCGCTCTCGCCGTCCTGGCTCGCGAGAGTCGGCAAAAACCGAATCCTTCCAATCCCTTCTGCCGGTCCCGTGCCATTACCCTGCACAATCAAAGAGGGCAGTTTGGGAGCCTCCACGAACAGTCCGGTTCTTGAGTATATCTCGTTCGAAAAGCATCCGGTCCATCGGGACGATCTCGTGCGCCTCTATTCGGCCTACCCGGAACTCGCGCGTTCATCGAGCGCGCTCTTGCAAGCCTATCCTTTGCTGGTTCCCGGGGTGCATTCCATCCGGCTCTTTGACGGCCGGGTGCGTCTCACGCTTGTCTTGGGTGATGCGGCTGCGATGCTCGGAAAAATGCAATTCCAGGCTGATCACTGGTACTGGGACGGATTCGCCCCGAGCCGGAATCCGGACGCGTTCTCGGACGAGATCTTCACCGAGGTTGCGCGCCATTCCAAAAAGGAGGCGCGGGGATCGAGCTTCACTTCTGCGGGCTGGGTCCGGCGGGCGCTCGAGTCGGCCGGATTCCAGGTCACCAAGGTTCCAGGCTACGGAAGAAAACGCGAGCGCCTGACGGGGGTTTTCGCGGCCGCCCCACGAACCTCCCCCAAACTGCCCCATTTGATTGTGCAGGGTAATGAAACGGGATCGGCCGAGAGCGGCGAAATGATTCCGCTTTTACCCTCGGGTCGGGGCTCTAGGACTCGCGCTCACCAATCGGGGTCGCGAGAATCCGAAAAATCCGAATCCCTCCCATCCCTTCTGCCGATCGCGCCCCCTAACTCTGCACAATCAAATGGGGCAGTTTGGAGTTTGCAGGGACTGAGCCCTCCCCCGTGGTTCTCGCAAAAAAATCATTCGCGCCTGTCGCCCGACCGGAACCGTGTCGCCATCATCGGCGCGGGCCTCGCCGGCTCCGCGGTCGCACGATCCCTTGCCGGACGGGGTGCGGTGGTGCGCGTGTTCGATGCACATGGAATCGCCACCCGTGCTTCGGGAAATCCCGCAGGGCTGTTCAACACGCAAATCTCAAAACTTCCGAATCCGATCAGCCGGTTCGCACAGGCGTCGCTTGCGCATTTCTTGCGCGAGCTGGACTCGCTTCGCGTTCCGGCACGGCGCGGAATCCTGAGAAAGGACTTCTCCGACCCGGCGCCCCTGATTGCTTCGGAGTATCCGGAGGATTTCTACGAGCTCCGCGAAAATGGCACGTTTTTCGGACTCGCGGGAATGCTGAATCCGGCAGAACTATGCCGCGCGCGGCTTGATCACCCGGGAATCTCCCTGCAAGCCGATGCGGTGATCCGGGTCGAACGAGAAGGCGAAGAATTCTCGCTCCATCATCCGTCGGGAGCAGTTTCTCGCGGGTTCCATCACGTCGTGTACACCATGGGCGCGGATCCGCGCCTTCCGGGAAGCGCCCCTCTTCTGCATCCCCTTCTGGACGCCCTTCCAACGCGTCCGATTCGCGGACAGATCTTGCTATTGCGGCCCACGCCCGAATCAGCGCGCCTCCCGCATTGCCTGGTCGAAGAGGGGTATCTGACGCCGCTCGCACCGGAAATCACGAAGAATGAGTTTCACCTTTTGGGCGCAACCTATCAGGCAAAGACGATTCTTCCGGATCAGGAAGAGATCGACACGGCCCGACTGCTCGAAGACGCCGGGAAGTGGCCTGAGATCGGGAAGTTCACGCGCGATCATGTGGTCTCGACGCGGACAGGCTACCGGATGTCGACCCCCGACAAGCTCCCTTTGATCGGCCCCGTGGTGGATCCGGCATGGCTCAGGGACGCGTACCAGAGGACTCTGCGGGGCGCTCGGCAGATCGCGGGTCCCGATCTGGAGCCCGAGCCGGGCGAGTGGATGCTCACGGGTCTTGGATCGCGGGGAATCACCTACTCGTCGTACGGCGCGGAGATTCTGGCCTCGATGATGACAGGAGAGATGCCGCCGATCGAGCTGGATCTCCTTGAGCATGTTCATTCGGCGCGGTTTTTCGTGCGAAAACTTCGCGATGTTACGATAAAGTGACACCCATGCGATCGATCAGCGCCCTCCTCATCGTGAAAAATGAAGCCTGCTATATCGAGCGCGCTCTTTTGTCGCTCCTTTGGTGCGATGAGATCGTGGTGGTCGATGCGTTCAGCACGGATGAAACGCCGGCCATTTGTGGCGACCCCGCGAAACCCTGGGCGAAGAAAATCCGATTCCTACAAAAAGAGTGGATGGGATTCTCGGCCCAGCGGAATTTCGCGATCAGCCAGGCACGAAGCCCATGGGTTTTCTTTCTGGACGGAGATGAGGCCTGCTCGCCGGAGCTCGCAGAGCGCATCCAGTCGCTCTTGAAGAGTCCCGATCTGACTCCCGGACAGTACAAAGTCCGGCGGCAGGAGTTTTTTCTGAAGAAACCGATTCATCATGGAATCTGGAATCCGTCCTATCATGTGCGTTTGTTTTATCGGGATCATCTGCGCTTCACCGGCGAAGTCCACGAGGGGGTCGAGTGCGCGGACGAAGTGAGAAGGATCGACGAGCCGATCATTCATGTGGAGGATCTGAGAATTGAGCGGATCCTGAACAAGATGAACCACTATACGACGATCCAGGCGGAAGCGGATTACAAAAGCGGCCTCAGGACGAATCTGCTCCGGATCCTGCTCTCATTCCCGGCAATGTTTTATAAGAACTATGTGTATTACGGGGCCTGGAGGGACGGGACCGAGGGAGTGATGATCTCGGTGTTGGAGGGGGTCTCGAGAACCGTGCGCCATCTCAAGATCTGGCAACTCTCCCAAACTGCCCGCTTTGATTGTGCAAAATTAGACTCCAGTAAAAAAAATTCTCTCTAAATTGCAAAAGCTTGCATCAAGACATTCTTAGGCCCTGGGCACGGCGATTTTCATCTGTCACTCGGTTACAGCGAATCCTCCGGCATATGAATCCTGTTTTCGAAAACCATGCACAACCAAACAGGGCAGTTTGCAGTTGGCACAGTCTCTGCCTTCTCCCCCCGCATGCGAATCCAGTGTCCGAATCCATTGTGCCCTAAAATCCATCCCTGTGCCCATATCCCCCGTCGCCGTGGTCCGAAACCCAGACCGATCGTCCGAAAAGGAAGCTACTACCGTTTCTCGGACCGCAGGTTCATCGATCGCTATCAATGCCGATGTTGCGGAAAGAATTTTTCGAGCGCCACCCGATCTCCCGATTACCGAAAAAAGAAGCGGCACCTGAATTCCGAGATCTTCAATCTCTATTGCTCGGGAGTGAGCCAAAGAAGGATGGCGCATTTGCTCGAAACCACCGAAAGGACCATCGTCGACAAGTTCCGTCTGCTCGCGAAGAGAGCCAGGCAAGAACACGAGGAATGGCTCAAGGGCATCGAGCCGAATTCCATCAGGAGTGTCCAATTCGATGACCTCGAAACCTTCGAACACACGAAGTGCAAACCCCTGAGCGTGACCCTCATGGTGAAGAGCCAAACCCGTGAGATTCTCGGATTCCAAGTTTCGCAAATGCCGGCAAAGGGACCACTCTCGAAGATTTCTCTTCGAAAATACGGTCCGAGAAAAGACAAGCGGCATGAGGGATGGAACCGATTCTTCAAAAATCTCGAGCGGATTCTTCACCCCGAGGTCCTGATTGAATCAGACGAGAATCCCCATTACCCAAAGCATGTGAAACGGTATCTGCCCGAAGCCAGGCATACGCGGTATCAGGGAGCACGGGGAGCGATCACGGGTCAGGGAGAGCTGAAGAAGATCGGCTTTGATCCGCTGTTCGCCCTGAATCACACCTGTGCGATGTTGCGGGCAAACATGAACCGCCTTTTTCGCAGGACGTGGTGCACGACGAAGACAGTCGAAGGGCTTGTGGATCATCTCTCGCTCTATGTGCGGTACCACAACACGCTAATCCTCCCAAACTGCCCGTCTTGATTGTGCATGAATAGAGACTTCCCATTTTTTTTCGCATGAAATTCCCAACAATTAACCCATTTTTCTGATTCGCCCGGATCGGCTCTGGAATCGCTCCCTGATTTCGGGCCAAATCAACGGGCGAAACGCCAATTCCGCCTAAAACCATGCACAATCAAAACGGGCAGTTTCCGATTGTTAAATTTTCTTGACATTTATACCCCCCTCCCCCAAAACTTGCCCCATCACGCTTTTGGTCCACTGACGGCACCAAGATCGATCACGGAGGAAGAGAGACCCATGAGAACCATTTTCATCGTCCTGGTGGTTCTGATTTTGATCGGGGGGGGAGTCTGGTTGCTTAGGCCCGCGCAGATGGGGCCGGGAGTGCAGGTTCCCGCAGCAAAAACAACGGCGGTGGAAGACTCCACAATCGTAGATGCTTCGCAGCCAAACCCGGGTGATGACAATCCCGTACAAAATCCGAACCTCCCTACTCCCACCGCCGAGAGCCAAGCATCGAAGCCCCGCGTCGGCGTCTGCCACCCGCAAACTGCCTCAGATGATTGTGCACCATTAACGACCGGAATGACGCCAACACCTCGGAATCATTCTATTTCTAATGCAAAGCCCGGACGTTCGGAATTAGCCTCCCCATCCGGGCTCGCAAACGAGGACAAAACCCGAATCATTCCGGCTCTGTCTGTTCATGGTCTTCCTAAACCAGGAACAATCAAAGAAGGCAGTTTGTGCTGGGTACGCGAGTACCGCCACAAGGCAAACTCCCGCGCCCTTCCCATCGACGAGTTCCTCGAGCACCTGAACGCCTTCCCTCTCGAGCGCCCCGACATCCAGCCAAAGAGCATTTGTGTGAAGGTGGACGGCACTCCCGTCGACTTTGTGGTTTCGAGCCGGGGGCAAAAAAAAGAGATCGTCATCGGACCCGTGGTGGGACCAGAGAGCATCATCCGCGTCTCGTACTGCACCGGAAGCGCGCGGTGCGGAGAAGCCTGCGCGAAACCCGCACGACGGTTCATGGATGAGCTGACCGGCGATGTTCTCACACCACCACACGGCCCGACAGGCCGTGCAGACTCACCTGCCCCGACAGGCCGTGCGGCCGCAAACAGCCCCAGAACCCCGGCTCTCTCCCACCACGAAGCCGACACGGCCGAGCTCCGCGCGGGCCTGAACGAGCTGAAGGCCCTCGCCCGAACCAATGATTCCCTCACCGATCACGCAATTCTGCGGGATTGGAACACCCTCGTCGCGCGCGAGCGCACCTGCAAGGAGAACTGACCATGGAAATCCTCGACTTCATCAAAAGCAACTTTCTTCATGTGGTGCCGATCTTGATTTCGGCCGTCTTCGCGGGCGCGATCATCTTCGAACGCGCACGGACGCTCTTCCGGAGCTACTCGATCGGAAACATCGAGGGATTCTTTGACAAAATGGGAGACCTCGTCGCTCACGGAAGAACCACCGAGGCGGTCACCCTGTGCGATCAGTTCCGCGGCAAGCCGAGCGCCGAGCTCATGCGTTCGGCATTGGAACGCGCGCATCAGCCCGAAGAGCTCATCCTGAACTCGATCGAGCTCTCGCGAAACCACTACGCGCAAAAAATCCAAAAACGGACGAGCTATCTCGCCACGATCGCAAACGTCGCAACCCTCCTCGGACTCCTCGGAACCATCGCGGGACTCATCGAATCCTTCGCGGCCGTGGGCCACGCCGATCCTCAGCAAAAAGCGGCCCTCCTCGCGAACGGAATCTCGACCGCGATGAACGCGACTCTTCTGGGCCTTGCGGTCGCGGTTCCCTGCATGGTGATCTTCAGCTTTTTTGCGAGCAAAGCGAACCGCCTCATCGCGGAGCTCGAATCCGCAGGGCTTCTCATTCTGGATTCGATTCAACGCGCGACCCTTCAAAACAACCAAGAAGGAAGAACCCCATGATCGCCGATCCGCAAGGCGCGCTCACGCAGAGCTCGCTCCCGCAAGACGTCGAGGTGAACATCACGCCCGTGATCGACTGCTTCACGGTCCTGATCACCTTCCTTCTCGCGTCGGCAAGTTTTCTTTCGATCGGGTTCTTCGAGGCCGCCACTCCCGGAACAGACATCGCTCCCGGCGCACAGGAGCCGCTCACCGAGCTTCATGTGCGGGTGCGGGACGGCAAGACAATCGAGCTTCGCGAGAAGGGCAAGAAATCGGGTTTTTTCACGTATTATCTCGAGAATCCGGAATCGGTGCGAAATTTTCGCGCCGAGCTCTCGGCCGCGAAAACGCCGGCAGTGGGAGCGACGAGGGTTCTCCTTTCGGCGCACGACAAGACCGACTTCGAAGCGATCGCCGCCACAATGGGATACCTGAATGAGGCCTCGCTTCCGGTCGTGATCGGAGACTTCGGAGATCATCCATGAGACGGAATCAACGGCGTTTATTTCAAAAGAAAAAGCCGCAAGGGGAATCGGGGCTCATGAGCCTCCAGATCACCTCGATGGCGGACATCTTCACGATCCTGCTGGTGTTCTTGCTAAAAGGCATCAGCACGGACGCGCTTGCGATCGCGCCTTCTGCGGGCACGCGGCTGCCACTGGGCCACAATTCGACGACCATTCCCGATACGGCGCTTCAGGTGGAGCTCGGCGAGGCGGGAATCCTGATCGAAAAGGAATTTGTGGCAGGCTATCGGGATTTCGAGGGAGCGCTCTCAAAACGCCTCGAAGTGGAGCGAAAAAAGCAGGACCTGATCGCAAGCAAGAACGATGCGGTAAAAAACGACGGACAGGTCTTGATTCTCTCGGATTCGAAGGTGCCCTTCTCGACCCTGAAGCGCGTCCTGAAGGCCCTCTCGGCCTACGGGTATTCCGATGTGAAATTCGCGGTGGTGCGGCCATGAGCGGGGGGATTCTTCTTTCGATCCTGATCGCACAGCAGGGCCTCTCGGGCTCCGGGGGTGCCTTTGCCGCTACCATGCCGGCCGAAGCGACCCGGCTCGAGAGCGATCTTGCCGCCCTTTCGATTCAGGATCAGGGAATCCATAAGCTCGAGGCCCTGATCAAGACCCACCGGGGGACGCGCGAGGAATCCGAGCTCCTTCTTCGACTGGGCGACTTGTACCTCGAACGCTCGGGGCTCTCCTTCCGGATCAGCGAGGGAAAGTCCGTAAAAGAACGCTCGCCCCTCCATACCCGATCGCTTCGGGGCGCGATCGACGCCTATTCCAGGCTTCTGCGCGAGCACCCCGACCATCCCCGCGCGCCGTTTGCGCGCTTCAAGCGCGGAAAAGCCCTGACGGAACTCGGAAATCGCTCCGCCGCCAAAGAGGATTATCTTCATCTCGTCCAGAACCAGCCGCGGTTTCCGCTGCTCGACTCCGCGCTCATGGATCTTGCGACCTTCGAGCAGGATCAAAACCAGCACGAAGAAGCGCTTCGGCACCTAAGCCGCGTGCGAAAAATGCCAGGCTCCCCCTACTTTGCGATGTCGATCCATAAGGCCGCCTGGAGCGAGTTCAACCTCGGGCGCCACCAAGAAGCCATTCGCTCGCTCCTGGACGAAATCCGCTGGTATCAGGCCAAAACCCGCGGCGAAAAATCCGATTCCCGAGCAGCATCCTCTTCAGGCGCGAACAACCCCCAATCCCCGGGCGCCGAAACCGCGCTTCTCGAGAGCGCCTTCCATGATCTTGCGCTGTTTCACTTCGAGGCGATCCACCGCAAACAGCCCTTCGCCTCGGTCGAGGGAGCCCTGCGCACGTTCCGCGAAGCCGACCCGAGCGGCACGAACTTCGGGCGGACCGCGCTCGGATTCGCGAAGCTCCTGAAGGCCTACACCCTGACCTCCGAGCTCGAATCGGTAAAGAACCTCATGCTCCGCTCGCACCGCGCCCTTCCTGAAACCGCCGAAATCACGCTCCTTGTGTACCAAATGCACTTCGAGAAACGCCGTTGGGACCGGATCGCCGACCTTGCCGCCGACTCGAAATTACTCAAAAACGCGACCATGGCACCAAAAATCGAAGCGCTGATTTCGCGCGCGCTTGCGGATCTGCATCAGCTCGTCCTGAAAAACAAAAAAGCCACTCAGCGCGAAGCACTGGGCGAGGTGTTGCTCGAGCCCCTGGTCTCGTTGACCGCATCGGTGCAAGAACTCCTCGGACGCGACTCCGGCCCCGCGATTCTCGCGCGCTACGCCTTGGCCGAGACTCTCTTTGAAGTCGGCGAGCATGCCCGGGCCGGCAAGGAATACGAGGCCCTCCTGGATTCGCGATTCGAAAAAGCCCTTCAGGCAAAAAAAATCACGCCTGAATCCCTTCGCATGCGTCTGCTCTCGGCGCTCTACCGGGACCTCGAAACCAAGGGCCTGATCCCAGAGAAAATGCCCATTTTGGCGCTCCGGGCCCCGGTTTTTACGACCACGCCCGCAAACCTCGAGGCACTCCGCTCCTGGGTGGGCCGGGTCGATCGCGTCTTGTCTGAATCGGGCCAGGGCCAATCGAAGAGCGAAACCAACGATCAAAGCATGATTCGCGGTCTGGTGCTTCAGGCAAAGAAAGCGGCCTACCTGTACTGGGACCGGCCCGGCGCCGTGGACTCCTTGCTCGATTTCGGAAAAAACAATGCAAACACCCCCGAAGGAAAGTCCGCTCTCTCGCTTGCGCTCGATACCTATCGCGAAAGCAAGGACTGGAATCACCTCTGTGCTCTTGCTGAAGCACTGACTCGATCTTCGCCAAGCGCACCCGCGGAATCGGCGATCGAAGAGGGGGATTTCATGAAAGGCCTCTCAGTGGTGCGCACGGATTGCAAGACGATTCATGCAAAGGCACTCGTCGCCTCGGGCGACTCTGCAACCGCCGAGACCGAGCTGACCGGGCTTCTGACCGACCCTTCCGACCCCACGCGAACGCGCGCGCTTTTGCTTCTTCGCGCCGAAGCGAGGCGGTCGCTCGGAAAAACCGAAGACGCCATGTCGGACCTCGAAGAACACCAACAAATGACCCGCTTTGCGGACGGGAACCTGACCCGCTCGATTCTGGAATACCGCTTTATGACCCGCGATGAGCAGGGCCTGAAGAGCCTTCTTGCCACCCCCTCGGCGTGTTCGGGCATGAATTCCGCATTTTGTGCCCAAATTCCCCTCATTCGCGTTCTCGATCAGGGCCAGGAGCGCACGACTCCCTACCCCGTGGCCTTCCGGAACACGATCAAGGCCCCGCCATCCCACCGCGCACTGTGGGCCCTGATTGCGATCAAGAATCCGGCAAAGCTTCCGTTTCAGGATCGTCTGGTTCTTCTTCAACGCCTCGGGCAGTCGTACGAATCGCTGAGTCCCTCGCTTCAGGTGCGGTTTGCGCCGCTTCTGATCGAGCGATCCGAGACCGCCATGCGTGCGATTCGTCAATCGGCACCCGGAATCGCTCCGCTCAGGGCCTCTCCGGGATCGATCGAGCGCCGGATGCGGCTCATGGCCGAAATCGACCTCGCGTTTTCGAAGGTCATGCGCCTGAGCTGGGCCGGAGTGAAAAAGGCCGGACTCCGCGAACTCGAGCAGATTCACGCCGATCTCGTCGCGGGTCTTCGCGCGATCCATACGCCAGACGACTTGCTGAAGCCCTTTCAAAACAAACTCACCGAGCTTGCAAGCGCCGCAAGCAAGTTCGACGAGGTCGTCTTCTCGCCCGAGGGATCAGACCCGAGGACGATCCTGCTCTCGAATGCCGCAAAAGAGGCGATTCCTGCCGCGGTTTGGGAGGAATGGCGCATCAGCGTGGAATCCGGAAACACCGATTATCTGTTTCACCTCGCCGGATCGGCCGAACAAGCGGGAGAACCAGGAAAATCCACGGCACCGGTGCTGAGGGGCCTTGTGCTTGCAATGAACGGAACGGGCGCCGAGGGGCTTCAGCTCATCGAAGAGGCCCCCGACTCCGCGCTGAAAAAAGAGGCAATCCGGTGCTTCGAACGGAGGAAGCAATGAGAATGGGGATCTCGGTCGTCGTCATCGCGGTGTTTGGAATTTTGGGGCAAATCCTCGTGAGCACTTCTGGAGCGCAAGAGACCAAACGCTCAAAGAACCTGAACTTCGAGGACGAGCTGGTCGAAGGAATCAACCGAAGGCCGCTCGATTCGTTCCAGCAAATCAGCGAGATCGACCGGGATGCAGATCGGCATTTGTATAAAAAGCGCTCAGGATTTGCCGATCGCGATGAGGTGCTCCTGAGCGAGATGGGAGTGATCCGATGAAGACGACAAACCGTGGTACTGCACGTGCTCCGCACCGCTACCTGATTCGTCTGAAGGGACGGCTCCCTGTGCGCTGGGATGGACTCGCCCCCCTGCCCTTGAATCGCTCCGGATCACTCGTTCTCGAAAAAAACGAGGGAACCTTGCGCCTTCGTGACCGCTGGACGGGGATTCTTCCGATGGGCGAGATCCTCTCGGTCACGGATCTCTCTGCGGTTCCGGCCGTGAACTGGACCGAATCCCGCCGCGCGCTCCCGTTTCGCCTGCTCTCGCGGGGCGAGACCGCCCCCGAGGACCGGGTGTTTCAGCGCGATCTGAAGCGCGGCTTCGCCGCATTTGCGCTTCTGCTCCTTGCGGTGTTCGCCGTGCGGTCCTTCGAACCCGATGGGAAGGAGGAGCCGAAACTGATCCCCGCTCCCTATGCGAAACTCATTCTGACCCGTCCGAAGTATTTAAAACCCAAAGCAACGGGAGGAGCCTCCGCAGCGCGCGCCGAGGCCCGAGCGGTGGCGCGGGCGTTTCAGAGCAAAAAAGTGCAAACCGATATGCGTTCGGTCTTAAAGACCGGTCTTTCGCGCTACTCGCTCATGAACTCCGGAAAAGCCGTGAGTGACCTCTCGCGCGCGATGTCGGCCGAAGGATCGCTTGCCGGAAGCGGCACCCGAAAAACCGCCGAAGGCCTCCTTGGCGCGGCCCTGCAAGGCTCCCCCAGGCTTGGGGCCGAGACCGGATACGGATCCGGCCGCGGAATCCGCGTGAAGGGCCAGGGCTCAGGCCAACTCGAGGTCGGACTCGACACCTCCGAGGCATCGGTCGACGAGGGGCTGACGCGCGAGGAAGTCGCACGGATCATCCACAAGCACATGAACGAGATTCGCTACTGTTACGAGAACGGAATTCTTCGTGATCCCACCCTCGCGGGGCGGCTCTTGGTGGATTTCAGGATCAATGCCAGCGGACAGGTCCCGCAGGCCGGCGTGAGCGAAACGGGCCTGAGAAGCGCCGAGGTGGCCGAGTGCCTGCTCCGGAAGCTCCGAAGCTGGAAGTTCCCCGAGCCCCGTGGCGGCGTCGTGGTCGCCGTAACGTATCCGTTCATTTTTAAGAGTCTTTCGAGGTGAAACCCATGATCCATCTTGCTCTTTTGTTCACTCTTAGCGGTCCTCCCCTTTCGGCATTGGCGCAAAGCACGGGTCCCGCCTCGGTTCGGGACCCTTGTACGACCTCCGAGCGCTGGATGTTTTCGGATTCCCAAAAAAAATCCCAATGGACTGCCGATTTTGAACGTTCGATTGCGGCCGATGCCCCGTTTCTTTCGGGATTGGCCGGATCGATCCGGCTCTCGCGGATTTCGGCGCTCCTGAAGAACTCTGGTTTTGAGCGGGATTTTGCCGAATACTGGGCCGGAAGATCGCTCTTTCGGATGGGGTTATTGCCGGTCGCCCGAAGCGCATTTCTCTCGCTCCTCGAGCACACCCGCGACCGCACCTTGCGGCGTGCCTCGCAGGTGTGCCTTGCGCGGATCGAATCCGAATTCCCCGATCTTAAAAATCCCGACCTGAAAGCGCCGGAACCGGCCCCGCGCGAGATCCTCGCTTGGAGCCCGGACGAGCTTGCGACCCTGATTCCGTTCCTGATGCAAAGCGAATCCCCGCTTTCCTCGGTGCTCCCCGAACCGCATCGCTCGCTCGTTTCGGGGTTCAAAGAACTGAAGAACCGCCGCTATTCTGGCGCGATTCCGCTTCTTTCGTCCGTGCTCCGCTCGATCGAACTCCATCCGGGAAGTCCGCTTGCGCGCTATCGCGACGAGCTTCATCTTGCCCTTGGTCGCGCGCTGTATTCGGTCGCGCGATTCCGCGAATCGGCGGCAGAATTCCAAAAAGTGAGCAAAACCTCGAACCGCGCCATCGAGGCCCTGAGCAATCTTTCGTGGGCGTATCTGCTCGATCGCAGGCCCGACGATGCCTTGGGGGTCGGGATTCAAATCCGCTCGGGTGCCCTGCGAAGCGCCTTCGCGCCCGAGCCCCTCATGGTCTCGGCCATGGCCCTGAACGAGCTTTGCATGTTTCCCGAATCGATCCGCATGATCCGCGCCTTCGTGCAAGGGTATCAGGACTCGTATGATTGGCTAAAAAAGAACCCGCACCCGGCCGATGGCTATGCACTCACGCTCGCGGCATTGAAGCGCCCCGAGGACTTTCCACGAAGGCTCGCAAGCGAGTGGATTCGCAGGCCGGGCTTTCTTTCGCGGCAAATCGCCTTGAATGCGCTCTTCTCGCATCCGGGCAGAATCAGCGCGATCCGAAAAGAGTCCGAGCAGGAGCTCGCACGGATGAGCTCCGACGCCAAAAAAGAAATGAAGTCTCTGATCGCAGAAGCAAAGCGCGCGATCGCGAGCCGTCGCAACTCGGACCCCCTCCCCGAGAAGCTCTCGCTCCGGTATCAGGATCTCAGAAAAGGCCTTGCTCGAATGGGAAGATTTCAGGAGGCCCTGCGCGCATGGTCTTCGCTCGCCGATCGATACGAGAGCGGGCTTCCGGCGCTTCGAAAAGATCTCGTGGCCCTAGTGAACCGCGACTTCACCCTGCAAAACCGGAGGCTCCTGAGCTCGCTTGAGGCCGTGCGCGCGAATGTCGACCTGATCGAGGTCGAGATTTACCGCGGGGCAAGCCGGGATTTGGTGTGGAAGAGCGTCCACCCGGAATTCGAAGGAGTCAAAGACCGCCTTGCCGATCAGAAGCCGGGCCCAAGCCACCGCGACACCTGGAGCTGGGGACGGATCGCCCCGGGCGAGATCGAGTCGACAGAAGTCTGGGAGGATGAGCTCGGAGCGATCAAGGCCGATGTTCACAGCCTTTGTGATGCGAAAGAAAAATACATCAAACTGGGATCGGACCAATCCCAAGGAGGAAATCGATGAAAAACCCAATGCTTCTGCTCATTCTGTTGGCGCTCGGAAGCCCGCTGCACGCATTTGCCCAAGGGGAGGCCGTGGATGTCTCGAAAATCACCGAAAAATACTGGGCGGGCGGAAAGGAATCCGAGCTCGGGGTGGTCCAGAACCGGCAGTACTCGAACGAGGGCCATGTCGAAGTCGATTTGCTGGGCGGAAGCGTCTCGAGCGATCCGTTTTTTTCGACCACGAGCTACGGGGGCTCGATCGGCTATCACTTCAGCAACGATCTGAGCCTTCATGCGATTGCGTGGAAGGCGAGCACCCGCGATTCGGACGCCTACGAAAAACTTCGAAGCGAGGCCCCCGCGGCCGATCTGTACCGGAATGCGCCGAAGGCCTTTTATGGATTGCAGGCAAATGCGAATCTTCTGTACGGAAAAGCCTCTCTCTTCGGGAAGCTCATCATTTACCTCGATTTGTTCTTACTGGGCGGCGCCGGCGTGACCGATACCGAGACCGGAAAAAACCTCACGCCGTTCCTCGGGATCGGGCAAAAGATCCGGCTGAACCGGTTCGCACTTTTGCACCTTGATTACCGGATCATGCGATATTCCGAGACGGTCGGGAACTCGATCGGGGATCTTCGGGAGCGGACGAACACGAGCGATGCGGTCACACTGGGGCTTGGGTTCCAGTTTTGAGCGGTACCCCTTCAGTTTGCCTGAGTTGACCTTCCGTCCGGAAAAGAGGTGGGAATAAAAAAGGGTTTCGCCTCCGAGCCGCGTCGTGCGGCCTCGCTTTCGCGCGTCACGCGCTCGCGAGAGTCGGCAAACCCTTTTTTATTCCCGCCTCTTTTCCGGCCGGTGTTTCAGTTCAGGCACACTCAAGGGGGACAGATCACCCTGTCTTCAGCTTCAAGCGATAGCCCTCGCCGTAGACGGTCTTGAGTTCGGCTTGAAAAGCCGAGATCTTTTTTCGAAGCGAGGTTAGGTGCGCATCGATGAGGCGGTCGTTCTTGGACTCATCCCGCCACACAGCCTCCATGATCGCCCTTCGCGAGACGACGGCTCCGAGGTTCCTTAAGAACAGCTCCAAAATCCCGTACTCCACCGGGCCAAGGTCCAAAAGCTTTCCGTCCAGGAACACCTCCTGGCTTCTCAGGTCCATCACCAGATTCGCGATCTCGATCCGGTCCGAGGGCGGGCGGCGAAAATCCTCGGCCCGCGCAAGCTTCGAGTGAATGCGCGCAATGAGCTCCTCCACCTCGAAGGGTTTTGAAATGTAATCATCCGCACCGAAATCGAATGCGCGAATCCGTTGCCGCGAGGTATTGGCCGCAGTCAGCATCAAAATCGGAATCGAGCGCGTCGAGGGATTCTCGCGGATCTTCCGCACCGCCGAGATCCCGTCGAGTTCGGGCATCATCACGTCCATCAGGATCACATCGGGCCGGACCGACCGCGAGGCCTGCACGGCCTCGGCGCCGTTCGAGGCGAGCTCGACCGTGAACTGCTCCGACAAAAACTCCTTCAAAAGAAGCCGGATCTGCGGCTCATCGTCGACCACAAGGATCGTGCGCTTTTTTTCGGGGTTGCTTCGGGGGGAGCTCTCAGGAATGTCCTTCGCCATGTCGTACTGCCTTTTCGATCAAATCCGGTTCCACGCGGGCGCGGGGAACGCGGAAATCAAACCACGATCGGACATCCTGATCCAGACCGATTCCGAGCATGTAGTTATAAACCGCCTTTTTTAAACCGAAACCATAGCGATCATGATCCGTTCCCGTGGGGTCTTCGAAGGGTAGATCATTCTCGGCAAAGAGCACTTCGGGCCTTGAGGTAATCTTGACCCCGAACGAATCCGGATCAAGCCCCACCGCCGAGTGCGCCGTGGTCGAGAACCGGTGCCAAAAAGCCGAGCTCAAGCATCCGGCCTGAAACAACTGCCGCACGCGCTCCAGACTATCCATCGTCTCTTGCTCCGTCTGGGTCGGGAACCCGTACATCAAATACGCATGCACAAGAATTCCCGCCTCCCGAAAATTCCTCGTCACCCGCGCGACCTGCTCGACCGTGATTCCTTTTTTCATGCGCTTCAGCAGGCGATCGGAGGCGACCTCAAGCCCGCCCGAGACGGCGACACACCCGGCATCTCCCATCAAGGCCGTAAGCTCACGGTTGAAGGTCTTCTCGAAGCGGATGTTCCCCCACCAGCTGAAGGAATGGCCTTGGTCCAAGATCTTCTTTGAAAGCTCCTTCAACACCGCGGGCGGCGCCGCTTCGTCCACAAAATGAAACCCGCTCGACCCGCTCTCGGCCTGAAGCCGCTTCATGCGCTCGATCGTAAGGTCGACGGGCGAGATCTCGTAGCGTTTGATGTAATCAAGGCTCACATCGCAAAAACTGCATTGGTGCCAGTAGCATCCGTGAGCGAGCATGAGCTTGTTCCAGTGCAAGTCCGACCAGAACCGGTGCATCGGGTTCAGCATCTCGACCAGCGAGAGATACTCCCCGATCGGAAGTCCGTCGAGCGTCGGAAACCCCGTCGAGGTCTGCGGGTGATCATGAATCGTCTCGTTCGAGCACCATTCCACGGCGGTCCGGATTTTATCCGAGCGCAAAAAGGTACGAAGAAGCCCTTCGCGTCCGCGTTCCCCGCGCCAGAACTCGAGCAAACACTCGACCGGCCGCTCGCCATCGTCGAGCGTGATCGCATCGACCAAATCAAAAATCCGCGCGTCCTTCAGGCCCCGGAGCTCGGTGTTCACATAGCCCCCGCCGATGCCGATCCGGATCGCGGGGAATTCTTCTCGCAAGGTCTTTGCGATCCGGAGCGTGCCGAGCACACAGCCCGGAAACGGAATCGTGATCAGCACCGCATCGGGCGCGTGGGCGCGGATCGCGTCCCGCACGAGTTCGCGCAGGGTCGAGGCGATCAGGCCGTTTTCGTCCGAAAGCGCGGCCAAAAGCGGATCAAACGTCGGAGAACTCGCCGCAAGACGATCGCCGTAGCGAGAGAGCGAGAACTCGGAATCGACCCCGCGCGCGATCACATCGGTCAGATCATCGATGTACAGGCTTGCGATGTGCTTGGCCTGATCCTGCGTGCCCATGAGGCCGAAGGCCCATGAGAGGTCCTCTGCTTCGAGCGCGGTGAATCTCGGCCCCTCGGGAAGAAGCGTGCGCGCAGCGATCCGGTGCGCAAGCGTCGGGTCTTTTCCTTGTAAGAACCGGACCACGGGCTCGATGGTGCGCTGGTAGTCCGCGGCGGCCTCCAAAAAGAACGAAATCGAGGGGTCCTGCAAAAGAGGCGCTTCGCGCTTCGCCCGCTCGCGAATCGAGGCTTCGACGCGGGCGATCCCCTCGCGCGAGAGCAAGCGGAGCACGAGCTTCAGCCCGAGATCTTCCTGCACGGCCGTGTAGCCCTTCGAGCGCAAGAACCCGGTCAGAAAGCTCGTGGCAGGGTACGGGGTATTGACCTGCACGAGCGGGGGAATGATGCTGAGGATCTTCTGTGAGAAATTCAGAGGAGCTCTTCCTGCGCGCGGTCCGCGGCCTCAAGGGCGATCTTCGAGCGACGGAGCTCGCAGTTCGAGCGGCGCCAGTAAGAAGCACCATCCTCTTTTTCGATATTGGTCTGGGCGAAGGTCTTCACCCAGCCGTCTTCGCCCCAAGGATACCCGCTTTGGAACTGAAGAACCGGATACTCGCGGAACATCCAGCGCACCGTTTCGGCGCACGAGGTGGCGGCGTAGGCGATCTCGCAGACGTTCTTCAGGTCTTCGAGGTTGTCGGGGGTTTTCGCGACGCGAATTTTTAGAATCGTATTATTCCCCGCACTGAGCTCCTCGTGATCGGGCGAAAACGAGCACACCGATGCACCGGTCTGCGGAACCGCATCGCGGTAATAAATGGCCGACTGCGCCTCATCGACGGCCTTCACGGCGACACCTTGGCGACGGGAGTGGCACTCTGCCTCGTTCGGAAAAAACCGGTTTGCATAGTCGTGGCGGGAACTGCTCAGGTAGGAATACGCCCAGCCGCGATCGCCGTACTGATTCACCTCGGACTGAAACCGGATCTCAAAGCCCGTCCCCTGCCGCAAATGACAGTCGGTCACCGCGAGCGCGATGTCGCACACGGACTTCAGTTCGGTCAGATGGGCGTTCGTGCGGGCCACGCGCACGGGGGCCGCCTTCTTCGGGCTTGCCGTCTCGGGGCTTGCGAACACCTGCGTGCCACCGGGCCCGATCGTGCAGGCCTCCCCGGCCAAAGCGGGATTTGCCGCAAATAAAGCGAAACCAAGAATGCCGACCATCCATTGAAAACGATTCATGTGTCGCCGGAGCCTACAAATCATGACCTAAAAAGTCAAGCTCTTCGTGGACGGGGGAAGCCCCTAAAAATGGAACTCACGGATGCGGTAAATCCCCTTGCCCGAGGGGGCCGGATGATCGCTGCTGACGGTGTCGATGAAGATGTTCATCGTGTCTTTCGGAAAGCACTTTTGCATGGCGATCAGGTTCTTGGGCTCGTTCTCGAAGCTTGCCACCACACGGCCCAGGCCCGAGATCGTCTCGGCCGCCTTGGACTTGAACTCAAGATCATCGATGTGGCGCTTGGGCTTCAAAATCAGCCGCGTGCGATCGGTCTCGATCGGAAGCCCGTGGGCCCGAAGCTGATCAAACGTGCCGAAGGCCATGAGGGGAATGTCCCGCCCCGTGAGGTACACGATCATCGCGCCCATTTGATGCAAGCGGTTCACAAACTCGACCGCCCCCGGGGTAGGTTCGTCATGCACCAGATAATCATTGTTAAAAAAGCGTTTTCGCCAGAACTGCTTTGCGTGCTTGAAGTGATGGTCGAACGGGGCCTCGCCGTGCGGGATTTTTTTGATCTCCCAGACATCTTCGAGCGAGTAGCGCATGTCGCGCGATTCGATCGAGGAGAGCTTCTCGCGCGTCTCGGGAAAGCTCGCGGTTTCGGGGTGCTCGAGCCACTCTTTTAAAATCATGAGCGAACGGCCCGAGACATCAAACAAGGTGGAATCAAGATCGAACACCACCACCGGAAGCGCTCCCTCGCGAAGCACATGGGCGGTGCGCTCGAGCACCTGCTCCAAAACCGCCGCAGGAGAAAGATCGTGAAACTCAGTGTGCTTTTGCCAGTCGCCGCGAATGTGCATGATGGCGGGACTTTAGCAGAACCGGGCCCAAAAACGCAAACCGCGGCCGGAGAAACTCCCCGACCGCGGAAAAATCGAGTTCAAGTCCGGATCAATAATCTCTTCTTACTTTGAAATTCTTATCCCCGCGATGCGCAGTCTCGGGGCCCGGGATTCTCGGACCCTGAACTTTCGACGGTTTCGCCGGCGCGGCTGCTGGTGATGGATTCATCGCTGTCTGTAAGGATTGGTTCACGATTTGATTCATTTGTTCACCAACATTTTGATTTTGCTCGGGACGAGGCGCCAGCCTGGTTACCCCAGGTATGAACGATTGCTTAGTCTTAACTACGGCGGGAGCTGCCGGAGCAGTCGCCTTTGGAGCCGCCGGTGTTTTGGCCGGAGCACTGGCGACAGGTTTTGACTTGTCGGCGGGGTATGCATCCTTCAGCGGATCAACAGCTTTACCAAAAACATTGGTGAACTGATTGTTCCTTTGGTTTTGGTTCTCGCGATACTGCGCGCTGTAAGAGGCTTGCGGTATCGTAAAAACGGTAGTCCTCGGGACACCATTCGAAGGGGACGGATTTCCCTAAGTCGCCGGAACAGAAGCCGCCTGATTCATTTGACCCGCCGAAGTGTGAGCCGTCAAAGCTGGAGCCACCGCCGGAACTTGAGCCGCCGGAACTTGAGCCACCGCCGGAACTTCAGCCGCCGGAGCGGCTGCCGCCGGTTGCTGCGTGGCATTTGATTGATCAAGCGGCAAGTGTTTCTCGAATGCTGCCTTGATCTCCTCGCCTGCCGCGCTCACCGCGGTTTTGGTTGCCTCGGTGTCGTCCTCGCCCTTCAAAAGAATGGTCCACTCGAGGGCGCTTTGCTGTTTGTTGTACTCGACATTATTGAAGCCGCTTTCATCCACTATGACGTTTACTTTTTCTGGGCCCACAGCTTGATCGAGCTTTTCTTTGATCTGTTTTGCGACTGACATAGCACTATTTCGATTTTGCATTTTATACCGAAATTTCGCGTCAATCTTTGTAACGTATTGTTTATGTCTCTTAATCACTTCGATGACCTTATCAAGGTTATCAGGAGTGCCGTCACTAATATTCCCTCCATTTGTCTTAATCCGACAAACTCCAG
>JBEIJY010000013.1:0-58014 GCA_040380025.1 Bdellovibrionales bacterium
TCTCGCGAGCCAGGATGGCGAAAGCGAGGCCGGAGGACCCGGCTCGGAGGTAAAAACGGAATCATCCCATCCCCTTGGGCGAGCGCGCTCAGCGCAAAAGCGCAATCAAAGGGGGCAGTTTGTATGAACTACTGCTCCACCGGCTCTTCCGTCGAAGCCGGCATTCGATACATGGGAATTCCTCTTTTTTTCAGCTCTTCCATCTTTCGTTCTTCGTCGGTCTCGTGGTTCAAATAGTCCTGAAGCGCCTGGCCCGCATAGTCGGGATTCCGGTTGGGGTTGCCTTGGGCCTGATACGAGTCATATTCCCGAAGCATGGTTTCCCGAAGAGACGGATCATCCGAAACTCCGGCAAGTCCCCGGGTCATTCCGAGAAGGGCCCGCCTTTGCTCGAAATCCGCCTCTCCCACCTCGCCCCAGGCATGGTGGACCTGCTGGATCGATTCCGAGACATCTTCGGAGGAATCCAGATGGAACTGCCCGAGTCCGTCACGAGTCTCAAGATTGTCCGCTGTAGCCCGGTTCAGGGGATATCCGGCCACCTCGGGGGTGTTTCCATTTTGACGGGGAGGGCTTCCGGAAGCCGAAAGATCGGGCAAAACCGCCTGGGGCCGTGACTCCACGAAGTCCGCCATTTTTTGCACCACCTGCGCCTTCGGATCCTCGCCGGCAAGCCCCCGTCCTTGCGAGGGCGCCACGTCAGCATCGCTGGAAGGATCGCGATTCAGAAGGTGATTCACGCCCAGGAAGACGCCACAAATGAAAAGAAAAAGGAACCATGTTTTCTTCGACATGATCAGCCTGCCTTCTTTTTCTCCGCACGGTTCCGGAACTGCAAATTGTAGGCATCAGGCAGGTCCCGGAAGAAATCATCTTCCCGGAAGTGGAGCGGCTCGGGCAGGCCCGTCTCGGCCACTTTCTCGAAATGGCTCCGGAGCCGGAACAAGGGACCGGCGATCCGATGAGATAGAATCAGCCCGAATACCGTCGACAAACACACCACCCCGGCAAAACACCCGAGCTCGATCCAAGTCATTTCCGCCTGTCGTTCGGCGATGAACTGATAGAACACATGCCCTTGCGGAACTCCCGCGTACACCGCTTGCAGTTTTAGCCGATAAAAGAACCAGGAGTGGGAGATCCGCATCAGGAGAATGACCAGGACTCCGAGAGCCGCCATCCAGGAGATGAACCGGAGCTGGAAAGACGGGTGGATCAGGAGCGTCTTCCGGCGTTCCTGTGGGGTGGATTCGTGTGTTGTCTCTTCGTCCATCATGGGTACCTCTCCGGACGGATCGGAGGAATCCGTAGAAAACTTGAAGCATTCCACAAAAATGAAAAAGGGCCGAGGCATCTCTGCCCCGACCCTTTCAAAAACGATCTTTCAAAAAATGGTGGAAAGAATCCTACCAGTTTTTCTTGTCTGCGAAGGTTTCCTTCAGGTTCTTCGGGAAGGACCAGCGAGGCTTTTTGGACTCGGGACGGCCCTTGACCATGATCTCTTCGCCGGTGAAGGGGTTCACGCCCTTGCCGGATTTGCGGGCTTTCACATCCCGGCGGGCAAGAACGCCGATTACGGGGAACCGTACGCGCTCGCCGGAAGCGGCCTTCTTCGCGCCGTTCAGGAAAGTGTTTTCCACGGCATTCTTCAGGTCCGAACGCTTCATCTTGATCTGGCCGTTTTTGCCGGCAGTCGCGATGTTGAGGACGGCTGCGTGAAGCTCATTGATCATCGAGAACTTGGTGCTTTTCTTCGCAGCCTTGTTTCCGGTGGATTTTTTCGCGGTCGTTTTGGTCGTTTTTTTGGTGTTTTTCTTCATATTATTGATTCCTCCAATGCGTTCAGATTAGATGTTTTTTCTTGTTTGACAACTGAATTCTGGAAAAAAAGCGGGAGTTGACGAAATCCTCGCAAGCTCCGAGAGTGTGTGCATGATCAATCCCCTGCCCTGCGGAAGAAAACGTCCCGAAGAGTCCAACCATGAAAACGAGGAATTCACGGGCAATTGGAAGCAAGTTCTGAACGATCACCTGAAGTCGAAGGGACTGCGTGCGACCCGGCCGCGGGAGCAAGTCGCAGAAATCGCGCTCGCAAGGAGAACCCATTTCGAAATCCAGGATCTGGTCCGCGAAGTCCGCGCGAAGCATGCCGAGATCAGCCCCGCTACTGTCTACCGGAGCGTGAAGACTCTTTGCGAGGCCGGACTTCTCATCGAGACCCTGCAAGGAAGCGGAAGAGTGGCGCTCTATGAAATCGCATCCCCCGATCATCATGATCACCTCGTGTGCCTTGATTGCGGAGAGATCTTCGAGTTCCACAACGAGGAACTCGAAGAGGCCCAGGCGGGGGCGGTGAAGGAAATGGGCTTCGAGGAAGTGCGGCACCGGCACGTGGTCTACGCGCATTGCAACCGGCTCAAAAGGTGAATCCGCGGACGCGACCATCCGTCCGCGCAGGATGCACACACGGGGCGGTCTTTATCATCAACCCAACGGCTATTTTTTCAGGGAATCCTTGAGCGAGGCCAATCCGGCGAACGGGTTGTTGAACACCTGCGCAGGCTTCGAGGTCCGCTCTTTCGGAGGAATCGGACGCCCTCCGCCCGAAGAAGGCGGAGAGAAGGTCTTCCCTCCCGAGGGTCGGATTTCGGGTCTCGGCGCCGGACGGGACTCGGGAATTCTCCGGTCGCCCTCGTAGCTCACCACGAGTTTTTTCGGCTCCACAGGCGCTTTCGATCTCGGCTCGTGCTTCGGCTTCTCCTCGAGACGCATCGTGAGCGCCATCTGGGATTTCTCGAGATTCACCTCGAGCACCTTGACGGTGACCTTGTCGCCCGGGCTCACCACCTGACTCGGGTCGGACACGAAACGATTCCCGAGTTGCGAGATGTGGACCAGTCCGTCCTGGTGCACGCCGATGTCCACGAACGCCCCGAAATTGGTCACATTCGTCACCACGCCGGGACAAATCATCCCGGGTTGCACATTCTTCAGCTCGCTCAAATCCTCACGGAACTGGACCGGCACGAACACATCGCGCGGATCCCGGCCCGGTTTTTCGAGTTCGGTCACGATGTCCTTCAGTGTGAATTCTCCGAGGCGCTCTTTCGCCTCGGGCACCGAGAGAAGCTCTTTTGCGCCTTTTCCGATGAAGTCGGCCACAGATTTCCCGCGGGCTTTCGCGATCGCCTCGAGATCGGCGTATTTCTCGGGATGCACGCCCGTGCGATCCAAGGGATTCTCGCTCTCGGGGATGCGCAGGAACCCGGCCGCAAGTTCATAGGTTTTTTTGCTGAAGCGGGGCACTTTGTTCAAATCTTCGCGCGACCTGAAGATCCCGTTCGCCTCGCGATATTCGACGACCGCCCGGGCAAGCCCCTCCCCGATTCCCGAAACGTGCGAGAGAAGATGCACGGAACCGGTGTTCACATTCACACCCACCGCGTTCACGCACGAATCGACGACATGGTCGAGCGCGCGCTTCAAGCCGGTCTGGGACACGTCATGCTGGTACTGCCCGACACCGATGCTCTTCGGATCGATCTTCACGAGCTCGGCCAGCGGATCCTGGAACCTTCTGGCGATCGAGATCGCGCCCCGGACCGTCACATCGAGATTCGGAAACTCCTCGCGGGCGACAGCGCTTGCGCTATACACCGAAGCCCCGGCTTCGCTCACCATGACGACCGGAATGGAAATGGACTTCTCTTTCAGGGTCTGACGGATGAACGTCTCGGTTTCGCGGCCTGCCGTCCCGTTTCCGACCACGATCGAGGCGATCGCGCCGCTCTCGGCGAGAGCCAGAAGGAAGCTCTTCGCTTGCGCCTTCTCGGACTCCGTATGAAGACGGATCACGGTTTCAGAAAGAAACTTTCCCGAACCGTCAATCACCGCGAGTTTGCAACCGGTCCGGAGCCCCGGATCCACGCCCAATACAGGCTTCGGGCCGTAGGGCGGGGCAAGCAGGATCTTCCGGACGTTCTCAGAAAACACCTGGATGGCCATCTGGTCGGCCACATCCTTCAGTTGCTTGTGGAGCTCGTTTTCGATGCCGGGAATCACATGGGCTTTGAGCGCCATGCGGGCGGCTTTCTCGAGCGGGCCCTTCACCGGACTCTCGCGATCCCCTGCTGCGAAGGACTGAAAGTGGCCCGTCAGATCGGCCTCAAAAGCAGGATCCGACTTTGATCCTCCGAAGGAGATCGAAAGCTCCTCTTCGATCCAGCCGCGCCGGATCGCAAGATACCGGTGCGAGGAGCGCGGCTCCAGCAGTGCGTGCGCCTTTTCTTCGTACTCGAAGTAGTTCTGGTATTTGGAGTTCGGTTTCGCCTTCTCCGCCTTCAAGGTGCGAAGAAAGGCGCGCTTCGCATAGGTCTCGCGCACGAATTGCCGGAGTGCGAGGTCCTCGCTCATGCGCTCGATCAGGATGTCGGTGGCGCCGGTGATGGCGGACTCCGCATCCTTGAAGCCTTTTTCTTCGTTCTTGAAGGTGAAGGCCCAGATCTCGAGGGTTTGCCCGGCCTCGGGCGAGATTTTTCCGTGCCCCACATCCCAGATCCAGTCGGCCAGGGGTTCGAGTCCCGCCTCTTTGGCGAGGGTCGCCTTGCTTTTTCTCTTCTGCTTGTAGGGAAGATAGAGGTCTTCCAGGAGATTCCGGTCGAAGGTTCCGAAGATCGCGGTTTTCAGCTCACCGGTGAGCTTTCCCTGCTTCTCGATTTCTCCCGAGATGTACTGCTGGCGATTCAGGATCTCATCCCACTCCTCTTTCAGGTCGATCACCTTCTGGATCTTCACCTCATCGAGATTGCCGGTTTTTTCTTTCCGGTAGCGCGCGATGAAAGGAACGGTGGCTCCTTCCGTCTTCAACTCCAGCACCGCATTCGCGGAAGCAAGGGGGACTCCGGGGACTTGGGAAACGAGAAATTTTTCGAAGGTCATGGGATCGGATTTTCCTGGATTATTTCTTGCGGAAGCGGCTCCACAAACGGGAGAGGCCGGATTTTTCGTTGTTCTTCTGGATTTCGTGGAGCTTTTCTTTTTGTTCGTCGGTCAGCTCGCCGGGACTCTCCGGATTCGCCGAGGCATTCTCGAGCTGGGCTTCGAGCTCGGGGGATTTCTTCAAAAGCGCCTGGACGGAGGGCGGAAGTCTTTTTTGCAGATCCTCGAGCTCGCGGCTCACATCCTTGCCCATCATGCCTTTTTTCATGAGGGATTGGAGTTGCTGGAGCTGGCCTTTCGGAAGCCTCTGAAGGGCGCTGCTGAACTCGGCAAGCCAGTTCAGATCCATTTTGGAGGGGTCGAACTGGGGTGCCGCAGCTTCGGCCGAAGCGTCGTCCGTTTGGGCCGGAACGGCCGGACTTTCGTTCAGGGATTCGTCATCTGCATGACAACGCTTGAATTTTTTTCCGCTCCCGCAGGGACAAGGATCATTTCGGCCCACATTCTTGAATTGTTCAGTATTCATGAGCGTTCGATCGTGCCCAAAGTGGCGGGCCTTTGCAAGGGGGGCGGGTATTGATTTTATGTGTGTTTTTTGATTCAGGAGAGGAATGGTGCGGTCGACTGGACTTGAACCAGCACGCCTTTCGGCATACGCCCCTCAAACGTACGTGTCTACCAATTCCACCACGACCGCATTCCAAATTGATTGAGGGCAGGACAAACCTTAGCCAAGATTTGTCCCACCGTCAATCTCATTTCAAAAAAACCTGATTTCAGAGCCAGTTGCCCGATGCGGGTTTGTACCAGCACCGAGGACGGAACCCGAACGGATCCCGATTTTCCTGGCTGCACGCTCCGGTGACACCCTCCGTGCCGCCGAAATCCACGAGTCCAGAAACACCGCAAATTGCGCCCGCAAAGTAGGTATCAAGCCGGCACTGGGCGAGCGGGTGACCATGACTGGTGGCGCTCACTTGGGCTTGCGAAGGAGTGTCGAAGGCAGGAGGATTTGCAGGTTCCGCGGAGCGCGCTCCCCGTCTGCGGCCGAGCTCGTAGAGCACCTGCGCGAGAACCTTTCCGGTCATCGCCGAGCGCTTGCAGATCGCAATGTCTTTCGCGCTCACGAATCCGAGCTGGCATCCGCGGGAAACATCAACCGGCACTTCCATGGTTGCAAGAATCGCTTCGTTGTCGTCGTTTTCGATGATCCGGCGGAAGCACTTCATGGTGGCGAAGTAGTCCGATTGCCCTTCATCCGAGGCCCAGGCACTGCCGAATCCGGAGTACCGGGGGAATCCGCCCATGTGATGCCCCATCTCGTGGCAAAGCACCATGAGCTCTCCGTCCGGAGTGATCGAAGGATAGCGCGCAAGACCGCCGTAGGCGTTCACGATCCAGGTTTTTCCGCTGCGGGTGGCGCTTGCATTGACCTCATCCGAGGTCCACTTGCGATTGATCTGCAGGGTCGCTCCGCGAGCGGCCACGATCTTGGTATAGAGCGCCTCCACACGATCGATCACGCGATCGTACTCCTCTCGCGAGATTCCCCCCGCGAGTTTGCTGTCGACCGGAATCCGAAGATCGTGTTCCGGTGCGAAATCGCAAAGCTTGATTTCAGTCGGTTCATTCCCGGTCTCCGGAAGCCCGTGTGCATGCACGGTCAGAGACAAGGTCAGCAGAAGCGCGCAAGAAAGCGCCATCCTTTTGGTCATTTTACCCCCCAAGGTCAGTCCATTATCCTTTCGATCGAGTCAGTTCGATCGAAACTCTTCTATGAGTGCAATAATCGTCTCAAACCTGACGCGAAAAACAACCAAATTCTGACGGACCGCGCGCCTACTGACGATAGCATCGGGAGACATCCAGGCCGGCGGGCACGAGCTTGACCTCGATCAACTGCCGGTACAGCTCCTCCCAACGGGCGCGACTCATGAATCCGAGGCCGTGTTTTTTCGTGTCGGCGGTCTCGATGAATCGCTTTTGGATCTTCGAGGATTCCTTGAAGGTTTCAAGGCTCATGGACGGATTCAGCTTCTGCATCTCCCGGTTCGAATCCGCCGGATCCTTCAGGTACGAGGTCCAGCCCTCTTTCGTGGCTTTCAGGAACTTCCCGACCATTTCCCCTTCGTCGCGAAGCGTGTCCTCGTGAACGACAATCACCGTCTGATACGAATTGAAGCCGGAATCTGAGATCGGAAAGGTCACGGGGTTCAACTTCTCGCGCCGTGCGGCGATCGGCTCGGAGGTCAGAAAACATTGCTGCGAGAACTTCTTGTCCTCGAGAAACTTCGAAATCCCGCCCGTATAAGGAACCAGTCTTGCCTTAATCGGCGCATACATCTTCTCGATCCAGAGGGTGTAAGGAAGTCCCTTCTGGAGGGCGATCGTTCCCTCGGACTGGAAGAGTTCTTTCAAGGAGCGGATCCCCCGTTCGGGATGAACCATGAATCCCTGCGGGTCATTCTGGAACACGGTGAACAGCGCCACGATTTTCGCTCCCTGCGCGCGCGCAAGGAGCACCTCGTCCGAAGAGACGGTTCCGAATTTCACCTTTTTTCCGGCGACCATCTGGGCGACCGGCTGTCCTGCGCCACCGGGAAGGATCTCGATCTTGAGTCCGACTTTTTCGTATATTTTCTTGAACAGCGCCTCGTAAAACCCTCCGAACTCGGGCTCGGGCTTCCAGTTCAGGGCGAGGGTCTGCGCCTGCGCGACCCCGCAAAGCGGCGATAAAAAAAGGGACAAAAAAACCGTGAGAATCCTGATTCGATTTTTCATTCCGTACGGGCCTCCTTCCGGCCCACCAAAATCCGCGAGAGGAGCGAGATCGCCCCGAAGAAAACAATTCCCATGACGGATGCGAGCAAAACCGCCGCAAAAACGCGGTCCACTCTTTGCTGGTTCCGTGCCGCATCGACCACTCCGCCAAGCCCGGTCCCCGAGATGAACTCGCCCACGATGGCGCCGATCACGGCGAGCCCCGAGGCGATTTCAAAGCCGGTCAGGATCTGCGGCAGAGCCGCCGGGAAACGGAGCCGGAGCAGGGTTTGCATCGGAGTCGCTCCGATCAGACGGAAAAGATCGAGGAGCGCGGGTTCCGTCGCGAGCAGTCCGTTCACACTGTTCGCGATCACCGGAAACACCGAAACGATGAAGGAGCTCGCGATCACGGTCGGGGTCCCGTATCCGAGCCAGATCACGAGGATCGGAGCGATCGCGATGATCGGCACGGTCTGGAAGAAGATCGCATACGGATAAAACATCGCGCGAATCAGGCGCGAGATCGAGAGTGCCAGGGCGATCCAGAGCCCGAGGGCGACCGAGATGAGGAATCCCGACACCGAGGCGATCGACGTTTCGAGAAAAGCCTGCATGAAAAGAGCATGATCCTCGATCATGACCCGGAGGACCTGGCTTGGGGATGGCAGAAGAAAGCGCGGGATGCGCCCGCTCTCGACCGCAAACTCGGCAAGAAGAGTGATCGCCGCAAGAGGAATGAGCGGAAAAAGAAACGGCCTCCAACCCATGATCAAAGCCCTCCTTTCAGCATCGAGAAGCACTCCTCAACGAGCGACAGAAACTTCGGGTCCCCTCTTTGCGAGAGCGTTCGCTCGGGCCCGAGATCGATCCCGCGGTCGAGCGCCACCCTCCCGGGCTGTCCCTCGAAAAGAAGAACACGATCCGAGAGCCATAAGCCCTCGGTGATGGAATGGGTCACCATGACCACAGTGGGCTTCAGGCTCCGGAAGAGCTCCCGGAGCTCAAGACCAAGTTCGATCCGGATCGGCTCATCAAGGGCTGCAAAGGGCTCATCGAGCAGCAAAAGACCGGGATCGGTGATCAGCGCGCGCGCAAGCGACACCCTCATGCGGAGCCCGCCCGAAAGCTCCCGGGGCTTGCTCCCCGTGTGGCGTTCGATCCGGAGTTTCCGGATCCACGGCATGGCTTTCTCTTCGGCTTCCTTTCGCGACATTCCCCGGATGGTCAGGGGGAGCGTGATGTTCTCGATCACCGTCCGCCAAGGAAGCAAGGCCGCCTCCTGGAACACATATCCGATTTGCCTCGGGGTAAAGGAAGACTCGATCGATCCGGCCCCCGGTGACTCCAGACCCGCAATCAGCCGGAGAAGCGTGGTTTTTCCGCAACCGGAGGGCCCGAGAAGTGTCACCCACTCCCCGTCCCGGAATTCGGCACGGATGGACCCGAGTCCCAGCCCGGTTTTCGGAAAAATCTTCTCGACTCCCTGAAGACGGATCATGGCCCGAGAGTCGCCTTTCCCATGGCGCGGCCATCGAGATCGCAAAGCTCGACCGAGACGGAATCGAGCGGTGCGCCGGACAGTCTTTGCTCGAATTCATCTGAAATCCAGACACAAAGGTTCTCACTCGTCGGACTGAGGCCCAGAGTTTCGTTCAGGTAGGTTCCTTGCAAAGGCGCAAGGGCACCATCCAGAACCTTTTGCAGAAGAACCAGATCGATCACGCGGTCGCCCTGCAAGGGGAAGGGCATGCGGAATTCCACCGCAACCCGGAACAAATGAAAATGCGGAGTCTCGAACCCCGCCAAGCTGTGGGATGCTCTGAGTTCCCCGAACACCGAGAGACGGAAAAACCGGTCAGCAGTTGTTTTCATGGGTGTATGAAGCCCCCTGTCCGGGGCTCTCCTCGATCAATACGGTCATCGAGAGCGGCGGACATGCCGCGAACACCGGCCGAAGGGCGGCCGACAGGCGCTCAAAGTAACAACGCGCAAGCTCCTCGCAAGTCACATTCGTGATCTCCAGAAGCACCACCTCATCCGACGGAAGAACATAGCGTTTTCCGCAGAGACGGAATTCGATCTCGGATTCGCTCCGGGAGATCTCCCGATAAAAGGGGTTTTTGACGGCGATCAGGGTCTTCTCATCCCACTCGCGGGCAATCCCCCGCATTCCCTCTTTCAGCTCCGAAAAAGGAATCATGTTCTCGAACGAGGCATCCCGGAACCGCACAAGGATTGTCGGCTGATATTGATGCCCGTGCAAGGCCTCCTTGGAGCCGTCCGGAAAAACGGTCATATGGCTGGAAGCGAACTTGAGCGCCTCTTTTCTGATGCGGACCTCGTAAAGGTGGGGCATAAACGGATCATACCAGAGGTGGGCATGAATTCACACCCGATCGTTGACTCCGTGATTCTTGTGACCGGCGCCGGAAAAGGCATCGGAAGGGCGTTTGTGGAGGAGGTTTTCCGGCTCGATCCCGCACGCCGGAAAGACCTGAAGCTGTTTTTGACCTCGCGGACCGCATCCGACCTCGAAGAGCTCCGAAAAGAGGCCGAAACCCTTTCCATTTCGGTTGAAGTTCTGGCTGTCGACCTCGCGGACGATGCGGTTCTGCCGGTCACCCGGTGCCTGGAGTGCTTCGGGCGAATCGATATTCTCGTCCATTCCGCCGGAGTGGGCCGGTTCGGTGATCTTCATGAGCTCACCTGGGAGGATCTGGAGTTCACGAGCCGTACGAACATCCATGCGACGTTTTTACTTTTGCAAAAAACCTATCTGCAGATGAAATCCCAGACACCCCGGGATGGCCTGCGCGGCCAGATCCAGGTGGTCACCTCGATTGCGGCCGAGATGCCCTTCGAGCAAAGCGCGATTTACTGCATGACCAAATATGCCCAGCGCGGACTCCTCGATGTACTGAAGCTCCACGGAAGAAAAGACCGGATCCGGATTCTCGAAGTGAAGCCGGGCGCCACCTTCACACCGATGTGGGGAGAGGTCGAACAAGCCCAACGCGCGCGCATGATGGAAGCCGCCGATATCGCAGGACCGATGGTGGATGCCTTGTTCGCCTCATCCCGGAGCTCGGTCGAATCGATCACGATCCGCCCGGTTCAAGGCGATCTTTGAGCGATCACGACTGAAGACAGGCTTCGAGCCTTGCCTCGATCACGGACCACGGAAGCAAAGGCAAAAGATCAAACAGCCCGATCGAGGACTGCGGATGGCCGGTGACGAAAAGACGCATCGGCTGGGTCAGATCTCCGAGCTTGATCGAGTGCTTCTCGCAGGTTTCGCGCAGAATCGCATCGATTCCGGCATGATCAACCCCCGCATCCGCAAGCCGTTTGACAGAACTTCGAGCGACCTTCGCCGCAAGTCCGGCCCGGACACTCGCGATCGCTTCTTTGATTCCGGCTTTCTGGGCCGGATCGCGGTTCCATTTCAGCCCCGAGGAGTCAACCGCCCGGACCGCGGGATCGAGCAGAGGATCAAGTTGGGATGCGAGTTCTTTCAAGAGCTTCACTTTGGGTTGCAGGTGGGGAATCAGGGCAAGCGGAAGCTCGCCATCAAGCACCGCAAAAGATCCGGCCGAGAATGCCCCTGCGAAATCGGATTTCAGAATTTCGACCAAGCGTGCGGGATCGGCTTTTTTGATGTGCTCGCCCGCGATCCACAACAGTTTCTCGGTGTTGAACACCGCTCCACTCACCTGCACGTCCTCGAGTTTGAAGAGCGCGATCATCTCTTCGCGCGAGAAAACCTCCTGATCGCCGTGGCTCCAGCCGAGCCGCACCAGAAAATTCAACAGCGCTTCGGGAAGATAGCCCTCCGTCCGATACGCATTGGTCGAAGTTTCGCCGTTCCGTTTCGAGAGTTTCTTTTTGTCCTGCCCGAGGATCATCGGCAGATGGGCAAAAACGGGCTTCACCGCGCCAAGCGCATCATACAGGAAGATCTGTTTCGGGGTGTTGTTGATGTGATCGTCACCACGGATCACGTGGCTGATCCGCATCTCGATGTCATCCACCACGACCACAAAATTGTAGGTGGGCACGCCGTTCGAGCGGATCATCACGAAATCATCGAGATCCTCGTTCGGAAACGAGATCTCCCCCCGGATCAGATCCGTGAACGAAGTGGTGCCGGTGAGCGGAAACTTCGCACGGATGGCGTGAGACCTTCCCGCAGGCGCCTCGTTTTTGTCTCGACAAGTGCGCGCGTACATGGGCTTTTTTCCGTCTTTGATCATTTGCTCGCGTCCGGCCTCGACTTCGGCTTCGGTGCAGTAGCAGCGGTAGGCAAGCCCCTTTGCGATCAGGCCTTCGGCGACCTTTTGATACAGGTCGAGGCGCTTGGACTGATACAAGATCTCCTCATCGGCCGTCATTCCGAGCCAGGCAAGCGAGGTGAGGATGTCGTCGGTGAATCGGGGTTCGGAGCGTTCGGTGTCGGTGTCTTCGATGCGAAGAAGAAACTTGCCCCCCTGCTGGCGAGCATAGAGGTAATTGAACAAGGCAGTGCGGACACCGCCGATGTGCAAAAAGCCCGTCGGCGAGGGCGCAAAACGAACGCGGACTTCGGATGCGGATTTCATCTCGAGGAGTTTACACTAATTTTTCCGGAAGCCAAAGCCTCGCGATATGCAACCAGACCGCGAAGAGCGCGGGCATCGAGCACGATCCCGCCCGTGGGGCGATGGTTCTTCGAAAAGTCCCTGAGGTAGGACTCATTCAAAAGCGTTGCTTCGAGCTTCGGTGTTTCGCGGAGACTGTGGCAGGCCATGCAGCTCTGGGTGAAGAGCTTTTCGCCCCGGGAAGCGGCCGGGTTTGTCCGGACCTGGAGGCGGGTTCCCGGGTACAACGTGGAAGCACGGGAGAGTTCGATCTTCCGAATGTCTTCCACTGCAAAAAATCCGGAAGGAATCAGGGGCGGAGCCTCACTCGCACGGGACTGGAGCTTTCCACCCTGCCCTAGCCGGAGCTTCAGGCTTCCCTTCCAGATCATGAACCGGGGAATGCGCGCAACCTTTCCGTCGCTCCCGTGCAAGGTGATGAGATCGATCTCGGCCCGCGCATTCAAATCAAGATTCCGCGTGGACTCCTCGAAAACAAGCCCCTCTGCCGGAATCATGCCTCCTCGGGAGAGCTTTTTGAGACCATCGACGGTCCAGCTTTTCAGCACGCGCGGCCCCTCGGGTGTCAACAGACTGACTTCCAGAGCCTGTGCGAAAGAAGAAAGCGGCAATAAAGCCCAAAAAAGCAGGAATTTCATGGATATCATGACAACAATCTAATGACTTGCTGTCAAGCTGTGGTTTAATGGAAGCAAGGAGTCCGAAGGATTGGACATACACGCGACACGAACCCTGACCCGGATCAGTCACTCCCTCTGGGGTGATTTTGAAAAATCCCTTCCCATCAGCGAAGACATTCTGACGAGTGTCGGCCTTCTCAGGCTCGACGAGGATTCCACCATGGAGCGCGCGCTGAAGATGCTGATCGAGCGCGCCGAGCGCTCCCCTCCCAAAACATTTCTGCTCCAGCATCCTTTTTTCAGGCTTGCGCCCATCGAACGGTTTTTGATGACCGCGCTTCATCTCGAACGATGGAGCTATGCGCGGATCGCCCGGGTCCTCGGGATCGATTCCCGCCTGATCGCCCCATGGGCGTGGGCGACCCGCATGAAGTTCTGCTTTCAAGAAATGTCCGATCCGGTGGAGTACCCTCGGGGACCCACCTCTCTCGGCCGGAGCTGTCCGGAATACAAGGTCACAGAGCCTTGGACACAATCTTTTTTGGATGAGGAACTCGAGGGTCGCGAGCGGTTGTTTTTGCAGAACCACCTGATGGCTTGCGACCAGTGCCGCAGGAGTCTTGATCTTTCCCGCAAGATGATCTTCAGGATCGAATCGATGATTCCGGTCCGCGAGGCCGACCGGGATGCGGAAATCGCAGCCGAGCGACTCCTAAAGACCTGGAAAGCGGGAGAATCCGCATTCGATCCCTCCAAAACCACGTTCCGCCAGAGCCTGATCCCGCTCTATCAAAAAAAGCGGGTCCGGATTGCGCTTGCGATCGCATTCGGGACCCTTGCTCTTTTGCTGAAGAATCTTCTTTAGCGACGGTGGTTCGCGAAATACGCCTTGCCGTTCGAAAGATCGAAGATCGCCCCGTCGGCATCCAGCCGGAACGAGACCGTTTCAGAAGTGCGGCGAAGGAAGCTTCCGTAATTCAGGATCACATCGAGCGAGATCGCGGCGAAGGGATCCTTCTCGGTTCCGAGGTTCTGGATCGCTGTCTCCCGAACCTGCACGTTCACGTTGAATCCCCAAAGCACATCGACGAAGCGCGGGATCACGCGGGCGGATGCGATGTAGCGCCCGTTCTTTTTCACGCTTCCGCCGTAGATCAGACGCACATCATAGCGGATGTCCATGACGGTGATGCCATAGTAATTCTTGAACTGCATTCCGTACTCGACCCCATGCTCGGGCTTCCAGCCGGTCAAGGATTCCCAGCGGTCCTTTGCGACATTCGGAAGCGCCTTCACATTGTTCGACTCGACATTCACGACCGCTTGTCCTTCGCGCACGACATCCCAGGCTTTCAGAAGCACATCCGCGATCGCGAGCGGATTCGAGCCCTCGGCTCCGGCGGGCGGCTGAGGGTTGTCTTTGAAGGTGGCCTGGAATTCCACCCTCGCCTTCTCGAGCGAATTCTTGTCGAGTTTGCGATCCGCGCTTTTTTTGGCCGTGATCGTGATCGAGGCAATCTCATGGAACGGATCCACCTCCTCGGTCGCAGGAGGACTCAGATGGATCTCCTTCACGAGCTGGGCATGCACGGACGAGGAAGAGAAAACAGAAACGAGCAGAAAAAAAACAGAAACAGAATGATGCTTCACGGAACCTCCCTTTGCGCTGGAAATCAATTACCATAGTTTATCAATTCAGCAAGAGAAAATGACGCTTGACGAGAAAATCCCCGATCGTTACCTTCCTGAGACCACTCTGTGTTGGCTCGTAGCTCAGTGGTAGAGCACTACCTTGACATGGTAGGGGTCGCTGGTTCGATCCCAGTCGAGCCAACCAAATTCTTTTTTCACCCTCCGCTTCAAAAAATCAACGTTTCGCGCCAAATCCCGGTCTTTTTTTCATGCACTCCGGCAAGTCGAGGAATTGATTTCCGTTTTCCCGCCCCCCCGGGATTTCGCCTGCTCTTAGATTCCGCGTCGCAATTGTTGAATTGTTTTTGTCTTTGGAACGGGAAAGTTTTTCCCATTACCCTCCCGAAAAGCCCCGCAAAAGGATTGCGGGACACCACACCACTCAACGGAAGAGGGCATCATGAAATCAAATCCTGTCTCGACCCCAGTCTCAACCCTGCTCACATCCACCTTGATTTGCGCATCGACATTGCTCGGCGCATGCAAAATCCCGCCAGGTCTTCTTGACCCGAAGCTGGGCGCATTTCCGGTTGCCGGAGGTCAGCCGTCCCCTTCTCCCGGCGGATCCGGCGGTGAAGGTGCGACTCCCGCGCGCTCTTGCCAGAGTGACGATCCCGAGTACCAGTGCCTCGGACTCAAAATGGTCTCGTACGACGACAGCCAGGGAAACACCGTTCTGAGCGGGGAAGAAGCGCAGACCCTGACCGCGGAACTGAATGTGGTGTGGTCGCCGTGCAAGATCGGATTCCAGCTCGAGCAGTACGAGCGGGCGAATCCGACTGAATTCGGTCTGAGCATGAATCCGAACTGGCGCTCGGAGGGGTCAAGAATCCGATCCGCATTTGACGACAAACAAACCATGCTCGTCGTGAGCGTCGGCGAATTCGCAGCCTCGACCATCGCCGTGACCCAGATGCCGGGATCCGGTCCGCACGGGACACTCGTGGAATCGCGATATGCGAGAAACCAACTGACGGTGGGGCATGAACTCGGTCACTACATGGGTCTCTACCACATCCGCAACACTTCGAACCTGATGAATCCCTACATCGGACCGCACACCGAACTTTTGAGCGAAAGTCAATGTTCGATCGCACGCGCGACGAACCTCCGGTACTGGACACAAATGATGCGATAACAGGGCAAAAAAGGCCGTGGCGAAATTTCTCGCAACGGCCTTTTGGTTTCAGGTAAAATATCAGTGTGGGGCCGAAGGATCGCGCTCCGAATTCAACCGGAATCCAGAAGGAGTAATCCATGAATCTCAAAATCAGCTACAAACACCTGCAGTCCACCGCTGGAATCGACGACATCACCCGGAGGAAATCCGAAAAACTGAAAAAATATTTCGAGGGGAAACTGAACCTCGATTGGAACTTCACGGTCGAAAAGCACCTGCACATCGCCCACTGCCACCTGACCGGGGACCATATCGAATTTTTCGCCGAGGCCACGACCGACAACCTTTATTCGGCGATCGACGAGGTGATCCGGCATCTTGAGCGTCAGGTGAGAAAAAACAAGGAACAGGTGAAGAACAAAAAAGGATCGTTGAAGGAGCCCGACGCGGCCTGAGGAATTTCTTCCTCAGTGAATTGATCCAAGCGTCTTCAGTGTCGACAGAACCGCGAGAGCGGCCTCGCGCCCTTTGTTCTCGGGATCATCCGAGGAGCGGGCGCGGGCCTGCTCTTCGGTGTAAGTGGTGAGGATTCCAAACGAGATCGGAACTCCGGTCTCGAGGCTCGCGAGCTGAATCCCCAGCGCGGCGCCGAGGCTGATGAACTCGAAGTGCGCCGTATCCCCCTTGATCACACACCCGAGGCAGACGACTCCGTCGTACTTACGGGACTCAACCAGCTTTTTTGCGATGAGCGGAATCTCAAACGCACCCGGCGCTGAAAACTCCGTGATCTCGCGCACTCCGTGTTCGCGGAGCGCCTGGATCGCTCCGGCGCGGAGACCTTGGGTCACGGTTTCATTGAACTCGCTGCGGACAATCGCGATTCTTGGATTCATAGATTTTTCAGCTCGTGACGGAAGCGGGAGCGCTTGGTCCGGAGATACTCCTGATTGTGGGGCGTGACCTCGGCCTCGACCGGAACACGCTCCTCGACTTCAATTCCGAAGTTCCGGATCTCGGCAAGTTTCGCAGGATTATTGGTCAAAAGCCGGATCCGTTCTGCACCCTTCAGAAGCAGGATCTTCGCGGCATCCTGATACTGGCGCTCATCCGCGCGGAACCCGAGAGCGAGATTCGCATCCCAGGTGTCGTGTCCGCGGTCTTGAAGCGCGTAGGCCTCGATTTTGTTCCAGAGACCAATGCCCCTGCCTTCTTGGTTTTTCAGGTACACCACCGCACCGCCCGAGGGAGACTCCGCGATCATGCGCAGGGAGCTTTGAAGCTGGGTTCCGCAATCACAACGGGAGGACCCGAGCGCATCTCCGGTCAGACACTCGGAGTGAATCCGCACCAAGGGCGCATCGCTTTGATTCCGGGCCGGATTCTGACTGGGGTTCTGGCCGAAATTCTCGGTGAACAAAAGTACGTGTTCGGCGCCGGTCAGGCGGTTCCGGAATCCTTGGATTTTCCACTCGTGTCCGATGGATCCCTGGAAGCGATTCGGAAACCGCGCCGGTGCGCTTTCGGCGAGCCAGTCGGCATGCCGGACCTGATGCCGGACCAGATCCTCGATCGTCACGATGGGAATGCCGTATTTGCGCGAAAACTCTTCGAGGTCGGGCTTTCTTGCCATCGATCCGTCCTCATTGATGATCTCGCAGATCACCGCCGCAGGACGAAGCCCCGCAAGCTTGCAGAGCTCGATCGATCCCTCGGTGTGCCCCTCGCGTTCGAGCACGCCTCCCGGCGCGGCACGAAGCGGAAACACGTGTCCGGGTGCGACGAGATCCTTGCGGGTCGAGTTCGGATCGGCCGCAACCTGAATGGTGTGGGCCCGGTCGGCAGCAGAGATCCCGGTCGAAACTCCATGCGCGGCTTCGACCGAAACCGTGAATGCGGTTTTTCGGGGACTCTCGTTTGCGGGCACCATGGGAGGAAGCCCCAAGCGGTCAACCTGCTCGGACTCGAGCGCAAGGCAGACGAGACCGCAGGCCTTCCGGATCAAAAAGTTGATTTTCTCGGCAGTGGCGAATTCGGCCGCCAGAACCAGGTCTCCCTCGTTCTCCCGATCCTCACTGTCCACCAGGATGACCATCTCACCCTGTTTCAGGGCGTTCACGGCCGCCAAAAGTCGTTCATTCATGATTTCAGTCTTTCGATGTATTTGGCCAGAATATCTACCTCAAAATTGACCAAATCACCACGATATAAATCAGAAAGCGCCGTTTCCGCCCAAGTGTGGGGGATGATCTGAAACCAGAGGAGTTGATTTTCGATTTTGTGGATGGTGAGGGAAATCCCGTCCAGAGTGAAAGAACCCTTGGGAACGCAGTACCGGAGAAACGAAGGCTCCGGGAGCTCGATGGCGATCTCGTAACACCCGCCTTCCATCGGAAGCACTTCTGCGACTTTCGCCGTGCCGTCGACGTGCCCCTGCACCCAATGCCCTGAGAGGCGGTCTCCGAGCCTCATTGCGCGCTCGAGATTCACCCTGCTTCCGGTTTTGAGCCGCGAAAGCGCCGTCACCCGGACGGTCTCGGGGGCGAGATCAAAACAAAGATGCTCCCCGGTCACGCGGGTCACGGTGAGGCAAACACCGTTGTTCGCGATGCTTTCGCCAAGAACAATCGGGGACTCGGACGGATCAACCGCAAAAGGATTGGTGATCTCGAGTGCAAGCCCCTGATCGGGCTTTTGCCCGAGCGCGCGCACGGTGCCTGTTTTTTGAATGATGCCTGTGAACATTTAAAACTCCCGGATTCCTTCTAGCGGAGTGAGCTTCGCCGCCCCGCGGGCCGGATAGTAAGACGCAATACACACGATCACAAAAGAAATCAGCGGAACTCCGGCGAAATAAACCGGATCGAACGATACCGGCAGAGTCCGGTCATAATAGACATCCGGAAGCGTGATGAAGGGGTAGCGGCTCAGAAGAATGCAGATCCCGATCGCACCGAGAGCGCCGAACAGCACCCCGGTCCCGCCGATCAGGATCCCCTTCCAGACGAAGATGTCGCGGATTTTCCCGGGCGCGGCCCCCATGGCCTTCAAAATCGAGATCTCGCGGATTTTTTCCTGCACCAGAAGAGTCAAAGTCGAGACGATATTCAGACTCGAGATCACCACCGTGAAGAGCAGGATCAGGAACATCGCAAGACGCTCAAGGCGCATGGACGCGAACAGATTCTGGTTCAATTCGTTCCAATCGCGCACTCTCAAATCCGGCATCGCGGAAAAGTAGCGTTTCACGAACGCGCTCGACCGCGAGGAGTCCCGGAGTGCGATCTCGACCTCGCTCACCACGCCCTTGCGACGCAGAAAGTTCTCCATGTTCCCGATCGGGGTGAACGCCACATGGGATTCCTGGTCGGGAACACCGAGCTGGTAAATCCCCTCCACGACGAAGCGCTTGATCCTCGGGATGTTCTGGAACGGACCCTCCATGCGCGAGGGCGAGATCACCGTCACAAAGTCCCCGGGAATCAGGTTCATCTCATAGGCAAGCTCGCGCCCGATGAAGATTCCCGGATGCCGGAAGGACTCCGGACCCTCCCGGCCCATGAGCATCTGGGGGAGCGCCTCCTCGGTCAGGGTCTTCCGGACCCGGGCGAGCTTCGCATCCTCCACGCCCTTCAGCTGGATTCCGGATACCTTGTTTCCGTGCCGGATCACCACCTCGGAGCTCAACTGCCAGCTCAGGAGATCCACCTCGGCGCTCGTCGAAACCGCCGCCAATGCCGGATCGCTCTCGATCGCGCCTTTCGGGACAAGCCCCATGTCGAATCCCGGGATTTGCGCGCGCGGCGTGATCAGCACATGCAGATCGCTCGAAACGAGCTTGGCGCGGAGCTGGGTCTCGAATCCGCTCATCACCGAGAGGACGATGATGATCGCGGCGACACCGAGACCGATTCCCCCCATCGAGAGCGCACTGCTCAGGCTCAAAAACCGGTTGTTCCGCTTCGAGCGGATGTAGCGGCGGGCGACAAAATAAACCCAGCTTTTCACGGGTAAAACGAACCCTTTTTTGCGTACCGGACGAGCGCCTCCGAAGGCGCGAAGCGCGAACCGAGGCGTCCCGAGAGCTCCTTCAGACGCTCCACGATGGCCGAAAGCCCCGTGGAATCCGCATGACGGAGCAGTCCGCCGCGGAACGGGGGAAATCCGGTTCCCATGATCATGCCAAGATCGACATCCTCGCATGAGGCCACGATTTTCTCGTCGAGGCAGCGCGCGGCCTCATTCACCATGCTGTACACACAGCGTTCGACCATTTCCTGCGCCTCGAATTTTCGGGGCACGGGAGTGATTCCGAGAAGGCCGTACACGGCGGGATCGAGATGCTTTTCTTTTTTGTCGGATCCGGAATACACATAGAATCCCGAGCCGGTCTTCTTGCCGAGACGTTTTTCCTGCAAGAGCTTCTCGAAGGTCTTCGGAGGATTCATCCGCTCCCCGAAACCGGCATGAAGGATGTGTCCGACCTTCTCGGCCACATCGAGGCCCACCTCGTCAATGAGCTCGATCGGCCCCATCGGCATGCCGAATTCGAGCAACGCACGGTCGAGCTCCTCGATCGGAGCGCCTTCCGAAACCAAAATGGCGGCCTCTGTGAGATACGGCATCAAGAGGCGGTTCACAAGGAACCCGGGAGCGTCCTTGACGACAATCGGGGTTTTCCCGATCTGTTTTGCGAACTGGTAAATCTGCGAGACGGCCTGATCCGAGGACTTCGTGCCACGGATCACCTCGACCAGCGGCATGCGGTGAACCGGATTGAA
The DNA here is from genome assembly GCA_040380025.1 of Bdellovibrionales bacterium. Taxonomy (GTDB): domain Bacteria; phylum Bdellovibrionota; class UBA1018; order UBA1018; family CAIMNF01; genus CAIMNF01. Next base: position 20,552 of record JBEIJY010000013.1, read on the forward strand.
AAAGTGCATGCCACAGAACCGCTCCGGCCGCGCCATCGCGGTCTGCATCTCGCTCACCGAGAGCGAGGAGGTGTTGGTCGCAATCACCGTCGACTCGGGAACAAAAGTTTCGAGTTCCCGAAGGACCGACTTTTTCACATCCATTTTTTCGACCACGGCTTCGATCACGACCTCGGACCCTTGAAACCCTTCATAGGTCGTGGTGGGGGCGATGCGTGCGAGCTTTTGCTCGAACTGGCGCGGGGTGATGGATCTCCGCTTCAGGCTCTTCTTGAAGAGAGCAAGCGCCGATTGGACGCCGATCTCGAGCCCGGGAAGGGCGATGTCTTTCATCCGCACGGTGACGCCTTTGTCCGCGAAAAGGTGCGCGATTCCACCCCCCATGACCCCGGCTCCCAGAACGGCGGCAGACGCGATTTTTCGGGTCGTGACCTCGACTCCCTCGGGGAGCCCGTTCGCTTTTTTCACGGCCTCGGTCAGAAAAAAGATTCGGATGCAGTTCTTCGACACTTCGGTTGCGGCCATACGACCGAATCCTTCGGCCTCGCGAAGCATGGCGAGGGCCCGTTTTTCTCCCCTGAAATTCCCGCCAAAGCCGGTTCCGGTTTCTTCGATGACCCGGATGGCCTCCATGGGCGCCGGATACTGCCCCTTGGTTTTGGCAAGGACGCCTTCACGCGCCTTTTTGAAAACAACGCTCCTGCCGAGCGGATTGTTCTCGAGAAGCGCTCCCGCAAGCCCGCCCATGCCTCCGAGTTTCGGCTCTTTCGCGATCCGCTCTCCGCGCTTCAGTCGATCCAGATTCTTGAGCACCCATGCAACTGCGGACTCCTCGAAACTCTCTTTTTGAAGCAGTCCATCGGCGAGACCCGCACGATAGGCCTTCTCTCCGCTCAAGGTTTTTCCCGAAAGAATCAGGTCGAGCGCCTGCGCGATTCCGACTTTCCAGGGCATCCGGACACAGCCACCCATTCCGGGAATCACGCCGAGCAGAGTCTCCGGAAGGCCGATCCGGGCCTGGGAATCATTCGACATCACGATTGCGGAGCTTGCCAGCGAGAGCTCGCATCCTCCCCCGAGACATGCGCCGTTGATCGCAACGACGCGCGGAAACGGAAGGTCCTCCCACTCGTTCAAGAGTTTCTGACCCGCTTCCGAAAGCGCCTGCGCCTCGGGTGCGGTGCTTGCCGCTTGAAACAACGTAATGTCGGCTCCGGCGATGAAGTTCCCGGGCTTTCCCGAAAACACGACCAGTGCCTCGATCTCATTCGCTCGGCGCCGCAGGTCTTGCAGAAGCGTCTCGAACTCCGTCATGACCTCGCGGTTGAACTTGTTCACTTTCTCGCCCTTCAGATCGAAAACGAGGAATCCGAGGGAGCGCCCTGCTTCGGAACGGACGGAGAGTCGGAAATGATTCATAATCGCAAGTTTAGGAAATCCGTCATCGGATGAAAACAGAAATTCAGCGAAAATCTTGTTCGAGCGCAGGAACAGTCGGACCCGTGACCGGTTCTTTCTTGGCGAGAAACTCAAATGCGCGGACCACCGCCCGGTAGGCACCGATGGTGCCGATGCGGGGGTCGGATTCCTCGCTCGCGACAAAAAGCCGCTCCATGGGCGACTGGAACCACGAAATCGAAACCGGGCCCTGGATGCGGCGTTCGACAGGAATCTGAAGGCAGTTCGAATACGGATAGAGGGACGGAAGAGTCGATTGCTCGGTTTTTTCGGGGTCCCGGAAATCGGGGAACAGACTCTTCAGATTGTACTCCAGATCGGGGATGAATCGACCGAGCACCGCCACCATCCGCTCGCAGAGTCTTCGCTGATAGGCACGATCGAGCGTGAATTCCTGAAGCGGCAGGGTCGTGCGCAGAAGAAAATCCCCCGGTGTGTCTTGCAAAATCTCCAGAATCGGCGCGGACTCCTCGACATAAAGCATCCGGCTCCCGGCTCCGCCGGGCACAGCCTCGGGGGCGCAGGTGAGCCGCATCTCGAATTGCCATCCCACCGATTCCGAAACCGGCGGACAGAACTCGGTCATGATCGCACGGAACCGTTCAAATGGTCCGCACACGAATCCGGCCCTCGTCGAGATCATGCGGGAGTGTCCGGAGAGTTGGATCCCGGCCAATGCCTTGCGATCGACGAAAATCCGCTGGAGCTGGCCGGGCTTCGCAACATGAGCCCCCGAGTCGAGCAAAATGCGGATCATTTTCCCGGTCAAGGAGGCCACATTGCGATCGATCAAAACGAGATCCAGAACCCGAGCAATCCAAGCATCCCAGTCCGGCAGATCGGCGGGGCCCGGATCGCTCGCACCCGCAAGATGGACCAGTCCCCGAAACAATTCCCGCGGCATGGTTCCCTGCGTAGCCTTCGATCCGAACTGGAATTCGTATTCGCGTTCGAGGTCGGAACGGGTGACGCCGATGCGGAATCGCCGTGCGGGAGTCAGAATCTGAATCGGATCGAGCGCCCGATCCGCAGGCCCCTGTCCGTCGAGTCCGAAGTCCAGCATCACTCTTTTGGGAATGCGAATCGCAGGCGGAGCGACGCCGTCCGGCACGATCAAAACCTTTTTGCCGAGCGCAAGAGCCTGCCGCGCGGCCCAGAGTCCGGCCGGGTGGTCTCCCAGAATGGCAAAATCATAGTGCGCAAGCAGTTCCATCAGCGATTGACGCTACCGAATCCGCAAGGACTCTTCAAGCAACGAGAGGTACTCCCGTCTTCTCCGGGCGATTTCGGCGGAGGAAAGCGACTGGGTGCCGTTGGAGCCCATCCACGAACGGAAGTCCTCCGCGTACCCGCAAACCCGCAAAACACCCCGTTCTTGAAGCTCGAGCGCGTCCGGGAATTTCTCGACTCCGGAGGGTCCGCAGGCCACCGGAAGGCCCGCGATCGCGGGCTCGAGTGTGGAGTGAATGCTTCTTCCGAACCCTCCTCCGACGATTGCCCGATCCGCGTGGGAATACAGCTCCACGAGGATCCCCATCTCCGAAACCAGCAAAAACCGTCCCGCAAGCGACCGCTCGAGCCGTTCCTGCATGGTCGCGAGATTCGAGGGTTCGAGCGAGTGCGGCACCACCACGAGCGATCCGGCGGAAGTCTCGATTGCCGGAATCACCTGCTCGAGATCCGTCATCCACGCGCTTCCGAGAATGATCCTAGGCCCCGGCAAGGCGCTCATCTGGGAAGCCCAGAACCGAATCCGGGCTTCATTCGAGGAAATGCCGTTCCCGGCTCTCTCTCGTCGTCTGCACACCTGTTCCCATCGGGGATCCGTTCCCGGAAAAATCCTCTCGCGGGGAAACTGCGCATGGAGCAGGGAACGGGCCTGTTCCGAATTGGAAAAAAACCAGAACCGGGGCAGGGGGCGCCCGAGAGCGCGAAAAAGTCGCTTCATCGAGATCAACGAGCCGCGCGCCTCGGCATTGATGACCAGAACCGGGAGATCCAAGCGCGCGGCCGCATCGAGCATCCCGGGCCAGAAATCATACTTCGACAGCACGAGCTTCCGGACTCCGAATCGCGCGAATACCTCGACCCAAAGCCCCTCCCGTGGAGAAAGCCCGGCAAACACGCACTGGCCTGCCAGGTCCCGCAGACCAGAAAGGGCCGAATCCGAAAACACACTCACGGCCACCCGTTTTTTTGCGCTTAGAAAATCCTCGATCAAGGGACGGATCATCTCGAGCTCACCCAGGCTCGAGGCGTGGAACCACACCGTATCCCGAGGAGCAGCCCCGTCCGGATCCGGAATGGGGGAATCAAAGCGGGATCGATCGAGGAAAGCTTGGATCCGGGCCTTCCGGACCCCAAGAGCCCGAAGAATCCAGCGGCACTGTTCGATCCGGTCGATGAGCCAAAGAAGGGCGTTCATGGTCGGGCCCCGGGGATGAAGCGAACCGCATCTTCCGCGCTCAATCGTTTCATGCAGGCATACGGATCAAAAAACCGGCGACACACCCTTCCGTCTTTCGAACAAGGAGAGCACCCCATTCCATACGAAATCGCGCGACTCTTCGCGCGGATCGGACCGAATCCGAGCTCCGGTTGGGTGGGGCCAAAGACCACGTGGGCCGGACATCCGACCGACTCGGCAAGATGCGACAGCCCGGTATCGCAACCCAGATAAAACGCGGAGTGTTTCAGTAACACCGCGGTCTTCAAAAAATTGGGTTCACGGAGGGCCTCCCGGAACGGGAGATTCGCCGCGGTCAGAAGCTCCTTCAGTCGTGCGCAGGCGGGATCGCGCTCCCGACCGAGAATCAGGGGCTCGAGACCGCGGTCGCGAAGAAGGTGGATGGCCTCGAAAAACCGATCGGCTCCCCACTCTTTCGTGACCCAGCGCGAGGCCGGCATCACACAAAAATAGCCGCCTTCGGTGAGTCCGTACTCCCGAAGGACCGTCGAATCCTCGAGCCCGGAGGCCTCCAGGATTGGAAGATACGAGGGAGGAAGAAGAGCATCCCTCGAACGGGTGCCGGCGATTTTCTTCGCCATGCGACCGAAGCGGATCCAGTAGGGCGTCGGAAAAAAGGAGGAAAATGCGTGCTTCCGGAGCGCAAGAAGCGTCAAGGTCCGGATCCGTTCTTTTGAGATCCGGAGGAGCCGCCCGGAGCCTGCGAATCGAAAATAAAAAAATGCGAGTCCGGTGCGAAGCGTTCGATGAAGATCAACCCTGTGATCATACTGTTCCCGCGACAGCGCCCGGATCAGTTGCCACCATCCGCGAAGCCCCTTGGCGCGATCGAATGCAATCAGACGTCTGATTTTCGGATGTCCCTTCAGGACAAATTCGAATTCCCGCGCGATCACCCAATCCACCTGCGCCGATGCCGGGAGGTTCTCGAGAAACGCGGTCGAAAGAAGAACATCTCCCATGCTGCTCATGCGGAACACGAGAATTCTCATCGGCTTGGCGCCTTCCGGAGAATCCGAACTCCGCCTTCCTTGCTCTGGGCATGAATGACGGGAGATGCTCGTTTTCCGACGATTCCCTCGACTCTCCCCGGAGATTTCGGTCCGTATCGATTCCGGTTGCGGACTCCTGCAAGATCATACGGAAACTGCACGACCACCTCTCCTCGCAGACTCATCAAATCCAGAAGGCCTTCGAATTGGGGCACGAGCGAAATCTGGATGTCGCCTTTCTCGGTATCCACCCGAACCGGTCCCTTGATTCCATCGAAATCCAGCACCACCTGTCCGCTCCGGGTCTGAATGTCCGCACTTCCGTCCATCTGATTCAAAAAGGCCCCTCCGTCCTCGCTTTGAAACGCCACCTGCCCCCGAAACCGCGTGAGATTCAATCTTCCGGTTGTGGTACGCGCATTGAGACTTCCGCTTCCCCGCTCCACGCGGATCTCTCCCGAGGATCCGTCAATCGAGAGATCCACCTCTTCGATATCCGAGAGGAGAAGAGGTTTCGAACCGACCGAAATCCGGCCCTGGATCCTGGACTCCCGGACCTCGGTGTCGCACTCCACGCATTGGACAAGAAAATTCTTCCCTCCGGTCAGCTTCGAGAACCGGAGACGATTCCCCTTCCCGCTCACCGTCACTCCGCCTCGCCATTGTTCGAGTTTCAGCTCGCGACCCTCGCCCAGCACCAGTGTCAGATCAGTCTGATAAGGTGCTTTGATCTCGAGATCGACTTCCACCGCGCTCCGGGAGCGATTCCGCATTTTTGAAACAAGATCCGCACCCTGGGAGTGGCCCACGCGGATCTCATGCCGATCCGGTCCTTCGAACGTGACCAAAGAGATTTTCTTGAACTCCTCTTCGGCCCGGAGAGGGGTCTCGGCGACCAATCGTTTTTTCAGGACTACTTTGATCCGGTCCTGGACCCAGCCCTGGACCGAGACGCTTCCGAGGTTGTGCTGAAGATACAAGGGCAATGATCGACGCAACGGCACCACCCGCTCCTCTTCGTGCTCGATCAATGAGGACGACCAGACGGAGGGGGAGACCGCCAAGCTCAAGAAAACCAAAATCAAGGAAAGAGCCTGATCCTTCATGGGTATCTTCTGGAACTTACAGTGAAATCAGGAACTTTCCCAATGAATCCGAAATCTCTTGCGCTAGTAATGCAATGCGCTAGAATCATAATTGTGAGCAATTCTTAACGGAGGGCAAACAAAGACAACCGTTTTCGATGAAATTTTTGAGCCCCGAGGGATCGGGACTCATGAAGAGGCAGGAGAACCCAGTTCCCCCCTTTGAAAAAGGCAACCCGATGGAAACATCGGAGACGCAAAACCTACGGGACTAACGGTCTTTCAACCCCTGAGACCCAAGTCGGCCGGGCTGCCAAAGGTGAAGAAGCCTTCCAAAGCTTCAAAGGGGGTTCCGGAACCCATTGGTCTGCTCACCCCTGCGGACCCTCATCCGGCCCCCTCTTCAGCAACGGAGGCGCGAGTGGTGTGAGAGCCCACTCGCGCCTTTATTGTTTCTGGCCTGTGGGATAGAATGGGCTTCTTTTATGGCTTTTGAAGGCTTGCTCGTCACCGAAATCTTCCACTCTCTGCAAGGCGAAACATCCCTCTCAGGAGTCCCCTTTGTGTTTGTCCGGCTGACCGGATGCAATCTCCGCTGCGTGTACTGCGACTCCGCCTATAGCTTCAAGGGGGGAACCCGAATGAGCGCGGAGCGGATTCTGGAAGAGGTGAGGCAGTACCAAACCCCGCACGTTCTTCTGACCGGCGGCGAGCCGCTGTTGCAGAGGGGCTCCCTGCCCTTGATTCAAAGAATGAAACGCGAGGGATTTCGCGTTTCGATCGAAACCCACGGCGAAGTTCCGATCGAGGCCTTCGCTCCGCATGCCCGGATCATCCTTGACATCAAAACCCCGGGTTCGGGGTATCAGCGCGGGGGATACAAAAAGAATCTGGAATTTCTAAAGCCCGAAGACGAGGTCAAGTTCGTGATCACCTCGCGCGAGGATTATGATTGGGCGAAACAACTGCTCGCTGAAAACCCGATCCGGGCACGTGAGGTGCTTTTCTCGCCCGCCGTTCGGGCGGCGGGATCTCCGGGAACTTTCCAGGGCGTGAATCCCGCCGATCTTGCGCGCTGGATCCTCGAAGACCGACTGCCGGTCCGCTTCCAGATCCAACTCCACAAGTACCTTTGGGGAGCCGACACCAAGGGCGTCTGAAGCGGAGCGAGCCCGTGCGAGTCAGAGCCCCTCGGGCATCAGGCCTTTTTTCAGGGCTTCCTCTGCTTCCTTCAACTGCCGACGATGCGATGAATTCAGCGCGTCTCGTGCCTCTTTTTGTTTGTGCTTGAACTCCGTCCACTCCACTTTCTCGTGGTAATCGAAATCATCTTTGCGTTTCACAAAATCTTGCACATACGCACGGCGTTCCGGGCCGCTGGAATGGGATTCGAAATACTGGCGGCGAGCTTTCCGTTCTTTTTCGCGCCAGGCCTTGCGGCGCTCGTTCTGGAGGCGGACCAGCTCACGCCGGAGCTGTTTTTCTTGCTGGTCGAATTCTCTCTGATCTTTTTCGATCGTTTGCCGGATGCCTTTCAGAATCCGGTTCCGTTCCTTCTCCGGAACCGAGACCGGAACCTGGACGGGAACCGGAGCGGGAAGGTCATCGGCCATCGAGGCGGGAAGCACGAGCAAAAAGAAAATCAGAGAAACCATGGCTGGAGCGTAGAACAGACTCCCCTTGTTTTGAAACCGGAAACAGGCCGGTGATCAGGGAACGGAGCGGGCATCTTTGATCCGGAGAGTGGGCGTGGTTCGTCCCATGAATCGGTTTAACTCGGGGATCCCCGCGAAAAAACACCATTCACCGGAACGCGCCGAATTCTCGACCAGTTCGGCGAACTCCATGCTCTCGGCCGCATTGAACCAGATGCCATCGAATCGCTTCACCCCGGGGGACCCCAGGCGGAGCTTCAGGTGCCTGCCCTTCAGGACGGACTGTTCTTCGACCCGGGCCCGAACCCCGACGAGCGGTTCCGGATTTCCCGGACCGAAGGGCGCAAGCGATTCAAGCTCGGTCAGGACCTTGGAATCAAGCTCGGAAAGCTCGCATTCGCACTCGAGTTTGAGGGTGTGCGAGGAATCGGATGGCCTTGCCTCGCTGATCTTCGCATCAAAAAGCGCGGCGAAGCGTTCGACCGAGGACGGATCGAGCGAGCAACCGGCGGCGAAACGATGGCCTCCGAACCCGAATAAAATGTCACTGCAAAGACGAAGAGCCGCAAGCACATCGTGTCCGCCGAACGAACGGACACTTCCCTTTGCGATGCCATCTTCGCGGATCGCAAGAACGATGGCCGGCTTCTTGAAATGCTCGGTCACACGGGAAGCGACGATCCCGACCACTCCCTCGTGCCAGCCCGGAGACGCGACCACCACGGCATGCTGATAACGCCCCTCGCCGATTCCCTCGTTGACCCGTTCCCGGACCTCGTCCCAAATCTGATTCTGAAGTTCGGCGCGCTCTTGATTCATGCGCTCCAGAACCTGCGCCAGTCGCTGACCCTCGTCGGGATCGCGGGTGGTCAGCAGGCGATACGCCGTTTCGGCGGTTCCGAGTCTTCCGGAGGCGTTGATCCGGGGTCCGAGCGCAAACCCCAGGTTCGAGGCGCTTACCAGTTTGACCTCGATTCCGGCCACTTTCATGAGTGCTCGCAAGCCCGGTTTTTTAGTCTCTCGAAGCACCTGAAGCCCGTGTCGGACGAGAACGCGATTGTCTCCGATGAGCGGAACCATGTCGGCCGCTGTCGCGATGACAACGAGATCCAACAGTTCCCGCAATTTGGGCTCGGCAATGCCTCGCTCGCTGAAAAACCCGCTCTCGCGCGCTTTGATCCGGATTCCCATGCAAAGATAGAAGGCCAGCGCACATCCGCAAAGCTGACGAAGACCGGAGGGATCGTCGTTTTGCTGTGGATCGATCGCCGCGAATGCGGGCGGAACACCCTTCGGGTCGATCGCGTGATGATCGACAATGATGAGATCGACTCCCAAGGCTTTTGCCTTCTCGGCCGGCTCGAAGCTCGTGATCCCGCAGTCCACCGTGATCAAAATCGAGACGCCCTCTTCGTGGGCCTTCTCGACGGCGCCGGTGTTCAGTCCGTAGCCGTCCTTGAAGCGGTCCGGCTGGACGACATCGAACTGAAACCCGAGATCCCGGAAAAACCACGACAAAAGCGCTGCGCCGGTGGTCCCGTCAACGTCGTAATCGGTGTAGACCCTGATTTTTTCGGGGTTCGCAGAGCGCTGGGACGCCAGAATCCGATCGACCGCCTTTTCGAGATTCAGAATCCGAAAAGGATGGGTCAGCGAATCGAGGCGTGGATTCACGAACGTATCGACCTCGCCCGGAGTCATGATTCCGCGGTTCACGCAAACAGTGGCGGCGAGGAGACTCATCCCGGTTTCTTTGGAAAGCGAAAGGGCCGCGTCTTTGCGCGACCCTTCCTCGTTTTTGAATGAAAATGCCGTCACGGTCTCAGAGTCCGATGTGGGCTTCCGGAGAGAGTTTTACCTCGCGTGCTTTTCTGCCCGGACCGCGTTTGTTCCGGTCCTCGCGGTAGTGGGTCAGGATGATTACCATCGAGGATGCGATGAAGATCGAAGAGTAAGTACCGACGACGATCCCGCACATCAAGGCGAACGAGAAGGGTTCCAAGACCCGCCCGCCGAACACCCAAAGCATGGCAACGCTCACGAACGTCGAAAGCGAGGTCATGATGGTCCGTCCGAGGGTCTGGTTGATCGACTGATTCACCACATCCTCGATCTTCGCGCCGGGGTTCATTTTCAGGGTCTCGCGGACCCGATCGTAAACAATGATCGTATCGTTGTTCGAATACCCGATCAGGGCCAGAATCGCCGCCAGAACCGTCAGATCGAATTCCTTGCCGGTGACGATGAAGATCCCGATCACAATGATCGCATCATGAAAAAGGGCCAGGATCGCTCCCGGCGCGTACCGGAAGTCGAAGCGGATCGCGACATACAGGAGGATCGCGATCAGGGCGTAGAACATGGCGAGGAAGCCGTTCTTCCGCAGCAGGCCACCCGCCGAGGGGCCCACGATGTCCGCGGATTTGATCTCGAACTCCCCTGCTTTCAGGTCGGTCCCGAGCGTGTCGCCGATTTTTTTGACGATCAGGTTCAGGTCCTTCCCCTCTTCTTGGGCGCGGATCATGAACTCGCTTTCCTCCGGGGATCCGATTTGGAGGATCTTGAGTCCGGTCAACTCACCCTTCTCGAGGGTTTCGCGGAGCTTCGCGGTGTCCCAGGCGGTCGGAACCCGCACCTTCACCTCGGCCCCTCCGGTAAAGTCGATGCCGTAATTCAGACCCTTGGTGAAGAACAAAGCGATCGTGGCGGCGATCATCACCACCGAGAGCGAAACCCAAAGGAGACGCTTGCCTGTGAAATCGATGTTGGAATTCGGACTGATCAGATGAAACATGATTCGCTCCCTCGCCTCAGATGCTCAATGTTTTTGCGCCCCGCTCTTCGAGCTTCTTCAGATAGAAGTCGAAGAAAACGCGACAGACGAATACCGCCGTGAAAATGGTCGTCACGATCCCCACGATCATGGTGACCGCGAATCCCTTCACCGGACCCGATCCGTACATCATCAGGATCACGGCCGCGATTCCGTTGGCCACGTTGGCATCGAGAATCGTCTTGAAGGCCTTGTCGAACCCGGCCTCGATGGCGGCCGTGAGCGACTTCCCGAGCCCGAGCTCCTCGCGGATCCGCTCGTAAATCACCACGTTCGAGTCGACGGCGATTCCCACGGTCAGCGCGATCCCCGCGATCCCGGGGAGAGTGAGCGTCGCCTCAAGCCAGACCAGAATCGCGAGCACAAGAAGCACATTCAAAAGAAGCGATGCGACCGCGATCAACCCCGAGATGCGGTAGTACACGGCAGTCAGCAAGAACACCGCGAGAATCCCGAGCAAGCTCGCAAAGGCTCCCTTTGCGACCGAGTCGGCACCGAGACTGGGTCCCACCACTCGTTGCTCCATGAGCTCGAGCTGGGCAGGAAGAGCGCCGGCACGGAGGACGATGGCGAGATCCCGCGATTCCCGGAGGGCTTCTTCGTATGCCCCGCCGCCGGTGGTGATCACGCCGCGCGCTCCGATTTTCGCATTGATGCTCGGTGCGGAATGGATGATTCCGTCGAGCACGATGGCCAGACGCTTGCCGATGTTATCGCCGGTGAGTTTTTCGAAATTCGCGGCCCCGCGCGCATTTAGTTCGAAAGCCACTTGCGGACGATTGGTCTCGGGATCGGGAGAAACCTGGGCGTCCTGCAAATCCCCGCCGGTGACTTCCGCCTTGCCCTTGAGCAGGAACGGAACCCGCATCGTACCCGACTTCTCGAACGCGATCTCATCGCCCTCGGGAATTTGTGATTTTGCCGCTTCGTTGATCTGCCGCACATAATCGGAGAACTTGAGGTCTCCGCCCTCTTTGAACTCGAGGTTCTTTTCTTTTTCGATTTTGGCAACCAGTTCCGGCAGAGCGATCGAACGCAGAGCCTCCTCGTCGACCATCTTGAATTCGAGCTTGGCAGTACGGCCGATCAGGCTTTTCGCGCGCTCCACGTCCTTGATCCCGGGAAGCTCCACCACGACGCGATCATTTCCTTGCGAAGAGATCTGAGGCTCCGAAACGCCAAACTCGTCGATCCGGTTCCGGATGACCTCGATGCTCTGATTCAGCATCTTCTCGCGGTTGTCATTCCGGAACTCGTTCGAAAGTCCGAACTCGAGGGATTCGCCCTCGTTCTCGGTCAGACGAAGGCTCGGATAATCCTGTTTCTGGATGTCCAGAATCTGGCTCTTCTTCGCTGCGTCCACCTTGAAGCGGATCCGCGGATCATCGGCGGGCACCCCCTCGGTCCGGAGCTTGGAGTCCGTCACAGACACGCCCTTTTCTTTCAGGCGCTCCAGAAACGAACCCATCTGGCGTTCGGTCACTTCGCGGAAGACCTTGTTGAAGTCCACGCCCATGACCAGATACAGGCCACCCTGGAGGTCCAGCCCCAGATTGATCTTCTTCGAGAACGGCATGCGCCCGGCGCCGGATTTCAGGAACGTCGGGGCGACCATCAGGATTGCCACCACGGTCACCACTGCCAAAAGCGAGAATTTGCTCCACCACTTCTTACTCATGCGTCCTCCCGATCACGATGTTGATGCGATTTTGATTTCAGGCGTTCGATTGGAGATCTTTGATCTGGCCCTTGACGACCTGGTTCACCTGGCTCTTCAGAACCTTGAGCTGTACGTTCTTCGATACCTCAAGAGTGACGACCTTGTCGTTCATTCCGGCGACAGTTCCGAGAATTCCGGCCGAGGTCACAACCTCATCACCGTTCTTCAGGTTGCTGATCAGCGCCTGATGTTCCTTCATGCGCTTTTGCTGGGGACGAATCATCAGGAAGTACATGATTCCGAGCATGACCACGAAGGGCAGAGCCATACCGAGCATTCCCGGTTGCTGGGGGGCCGGAGCGGCTGTGGTTTGGGTTGCGACTGCGGCTTCGGGGGCGGCCGGTTGGCCGGGAGCTACAACAGCCGGAGCAGATGGCTCGACCACCTCATCGGCGAACGAAGCGGGAACAGAAAGAACGGTTAAAGTGCTGAATACTAAAGAAAAAAGAATCGAATTTTTCATGATTCTCACGAGGGTAACTGCTTGACCTGAAATTTGGAATAGAAATTTTCGGCCCATTCCGCGAACCGATCCGCACGGATCGCCTCGCGCATCTGCCTCATCAGGTTCAAGTAAAAGTGTAGATTGTGAATCGTGTTCAATCGGGCCGAAAGCATTTCTCCCGCCACGAACAGGTGCCGGAGGTACGCCTTGGTATAGTCCCGGCAGGTTTCGCAAACGCAATCGGGGTCGAGCGGAGAATCATCATCCATGTATCGGGCGTTCTTGATGTTGATCCGCCCCCTGGATGTGAACAACTGACCATTTCGGGCGTTTCGGGTCGGCATCACGCAATCGAACATGTCGACGCCCGCCCGAACCGCCTCCACAAGATCCTCGGGCCGACCGACTCCCATCAGGTAGCGGGGTTTCTCTGCCGGCATCAGGGGGGCCACATGGCGGACCAGCTGGTGCATCATCTCCATCGGCTCTCCGATCGCAAATCCGCCGAGAGCGAAGCCATCGAATGGCAAGCCCGAAAGATCAGAAATGGACTTCCTTCGAAGTTCCAGATCAAGACCGCCCTGAAAAATCCCGAATCGCGCCTGGTGGTCCTTGAGTGGCACCTCAAGCCCGCGCTTCGCCCAAGCCAGGGTGCGCTTCATGGCCGTACTGACAAACTCGGCGGTAGCCGGAAACGGGGGGCACTGGTCGAAAGCCATGACGATATTCGAACCAAGGGCGCGCTGGATTTCCATCGAGAGTTCAGGCGTGAAATGGTGCTTGGAACCATCGATGTGGGACTGGAACGTCACGCCCTGATCGGTGATCTTGTTCAGCCCCGCCAGAGAGAACACCTGGAAGCCCCCGCTATCAGTCAGGATCGGGCCGTCCCAATGCATGAACTTTTGCAAATCTCCGAAGCGCTCCACCCGCTGATGTCCGGGTCTGAGATACAAATGATAGGTATTTCCTAGAATCACCTGCGCCCCCATCTCGCGCAGCTCCCGCGTCGAGACGGACTTGACCGAGCCCACGGTTCCCACGGGCATGAAGGTCGGGGTTTCGATCTCAAACCACTCGTTTGCGGACCCAGCTGGGTCTCCCCTGCGACCGCCCGGCCCCATGGCGCGAGCGCCCAACTGCACGGCATAGGGGTGTTTTCGCAAAAAGAGCCTTCCGGCGCGTGCTCGCGCGATTCCTTGTGCGTCTTGGGTTTCTTTTTCGACTTCAAATCGAAGCGGTGCTGAACTCATGCCCGCATCGTTTCATGATTGATGCAAATCGTCAAAGCCCTCCCCCCGCCTGTTCCCGCCCCTGCCCGAAAAAAATCGTAAACATGACATTGCCCCAGCATGAAAATGTGCTATCTTTGATTCATGGCCGAAACGAAATTCCGTCAAAGCGCCCTGCACGAAACCCTCCCCGTCGGATCCGGGAGCCGCGCGAAGATCCGCGCCCTCCTCCACCCCCGTGTCGCGCACGGCGGACCGCAATCGCGCGGGAAGCGCAAAACCGCCCGCCCCTTCGAGAAAAAAGCACCTTTGCATGTGGTTCTCTCTTCGAAACGCGCTAAAGGGGCGTGGTCGCTCGAGCACAGGCGCAACCGCTCCCGGATCAGCGGCATGATGTACACCTACGCCGAGCGCTTCAAAGTGAAGGTTCTTCAGGCGCGCATCGAGGGCGGGAGGATCCACCTTTTGGTGCGGGCCCGCGATCGCAAGGCGCTGGCGGATTTTCTTCGTGTTTTGGCCGGACGGGTGGCTGTGGTGGTGAGCGGAGCCAAGAGGAATGTCAAAAAAGTGGGGAAATTCTGGGATGAGCTGTGCTGGTCACGTCTCGTGAACTGGGGGCGCGAGTTCCATCACGCGATGAATGTCGTGCGCGAGGGAATTCCCGCCGCGATGGAAAGCCAGAATGCGCACGAAGACGCGGCAAAAAAACCGGACGGAACGGCCGGGCCAGGGCCGGATTCGTTGTGAAGGCCTGGAACCGGTGCAAACTGCCCCCTTTGAGTGTGCCTGATCTGTACGGTGTTTCGGGAAAGGGGCTGGGTCAAGCACACTCAAAGGGGGCAGTTTGAGCGGGTTCCAGATCCAAAATCGGGATTTCAACCGCAATACCTCACCTTTTCTTGGCCGGAACCACCATGAAATACAGCTCGCCCGTCCGGTCCGTCCGGCCCGCCGCGACCTCGGCATACTGACCTTCTCCCCAGAACACATCCACGCGTCCGGGCCCGAGAATCGCACCCCCCGTGTCTTGCGCCACCACGAACCGGGCAAAACTCTTCCAGCTGAGCGCCTGATCGCCCTCCACTGCATCCGGGCGCTCCGTCCGGATCAGACCCACCATTCCGAGCGGGAACTGCCTCGGATCGACCGCCACCGAATGAAGCGGAGTCAGAATCGCGCCCGAGCTGCCGTAGGGGCCTTTGTCTTCCTGTTTGAAGAACACGAAACTCTCGTTTTGATACGCGAACTGCGTCCACTGTTCGGGATGAAGTTCGACGAAATACTTTCGGATCCCCTGAAGATTGATGAACTCTTCGGGAATTCCTGCCTCCCGCATTTTGCGACCAAGCGAGGTGTAGGGTCTTCCGTTCTCGTTCGAATAATTCACGATTCTCCGGGTAACGCCCCCCTGCCCATCCTCGAACAAAAGAGCACCCGAGCCCTGCACCTGAAGAATGAAAGGATCGACCGGATTATCGAGGTATCCGAGCTCAAGCCCCCTCCCGCGGAGCACTCCCTCGCCTTCGATCTGGGCGCGGGTGAAATAGGGTTTTCGAAGATCAGACGGAGCCGCATACACCGGATACCGGTAGACCGCATCCGGGGTCTCCTTGGCCCGATGGACCGGGAAGAAGTATCCCGTGAATTGCACTTCGCCCGTATCGGGTTTTCCGGTCGAGCGGTACCAATCCAACTGCAGCCTCGCCTTGGCGAAAATCTCTTTCAATCCGAGTCCCGCATCCAGTTCCTTGAGGAACCAACGGGCCGTGCCCTCGCACCAGCGTTCGCGGGCGATCTTGCTTCCGGCAACGACGAAGTGGGAAGGGAGTCGTTTGCACTCCGGAATCTGACGAAGGAGCGCGGTCCGGAACAACTCGCGTGAGCCCTCCCGATCAGAATCGGCAGAAGCGTCCTCGACCTGCATCTCGGGGATTTCGCTCCGGGAAAGCTTCTTGAGCGAGACTCCGCCCTGATCGGCGAAGGCCGGCGAGAGCCCCAAAACAAAAGCAGACATGGCAAGCAATCGAATTCCCGTGTGTCTCATTCAGAACTTCCCCCTTTTGATCCCGTCCCGCCGATCCTAAAGAATCCATCCGCGATTCGCAATGTCCCTCTCCCAAAACTTCCCATCTTTGATAAGCTCGGACCATGAGCACCCACTACCTCGGAATCGACATCGGGGGCACAAAAACCGAAGTGACCCTGATTTCGCTTTCGAACCCGAAGGATTTTGCGAGCCATCAGGTTGTTGCACGCAAGCGGATTCCCACGGACCGGAACCACGGACTGTCCCGATATCTGCACCATCTTCGGGTGCTCATTCAAGAATTACTCCACGGCGAATCCTTGCAAGTCGGCGACCTCGCCGGAATCGGAACCGGTCTTCCGGGCTCGATCCATCCGGTGCTCCAGCAAATGGTTCAGGGAAGCATTCCGTTTTTCAGGAATCAGGACCTGAAGCAAACCTTCCGGAGCCATCTCGGTTATGACGGGGTGATGGTGTTCGAGAACGATGCCAACTGCTTCGCTCTCGCCGAATCCCGCTTTGGCGCCGGTGCCGCGTGGGCGCACGAAAATGCTCTTCCCCTCTCCGAGCTGTGCCTGTTGGGGGTGACGCTCGGAACCGGAGTGGGAGGAGGAATCATTGCCCGGGGCGAACTCATCCGCGGGAGACGCGGCGGCGCGGGCGAGATCGGCCACATCACCTTGAGAGAATTCGATCGGCCCTGTTACTGCGGAAAGTTCGGATGCGCCGAGCAGTTTCTTTCGGGCCCCGCTCTCGAACTCTCCTACCAGTTGCGGGCCCCGGGATCGCAAGGGATCCCGGGACGCGAAGTGTTCCGGCTCGCCCGGGAGCAGGACCCCTTTGCGACCGCGACCATCGCGGCCTACCGCGAAACCCTCGTCCGGTTCTTATCGAATCTCTCGAACATTCTGGACCCGCACGTGATCGTGCTCGGCGGGGGCTTGAGCCTCGAAGAAGATGTCTATCCGGGACTTGAAGAGCGCCTGAGCGAGGGCTGTTTTCTGACCGAAGAACCACCTGCGGTCCTTCCGAATCAACTCGGCGATGCCGGTGGCGCGATTGGCGCCGCTTATCTTGCATTCCTCGAAAGGGAGAGAACCGAATGATCACCCGGAAACTCTTTACCGCTCCTACCTATGCCCTTCTCGATAACCCGAAAATCCGGAACCGGATCATTCTCGAGGTCCGGAAACTCAAGCCCGAGGTCGAAGTCAGTGTCGAGGGGTGCCCCGATCTCGCACGCGGAAAAATCATCGAGTGGAACGAGAAGAACAAACTCTTCACCGTGCACTGGAAATCCGTTCCGGATGCGTTCGCGCTTCAAACCGGCTCTCAAACCGGACTTCGAAGTTTTTTCAAGACCCATGTGTTCACGACCCAGCTGTTGTTCAAAACCGAGATCGTCCGGAGGATGGACGAAGCCCATTATCAGTACCGGATTCCCGAGGCGTTCTATCAGAACCAAAGAAGGAAGGCGCTTCGGGTCCCTTTGCCCGCCGGAACGGCCTGGCTTGCGAGCGACCGGGGATCCTTTCCGATCCTCGATTTGAGTGTTTCGGGCGCCGCTCTCAAAATCCGCGCCGATCAGTTTCCTGAGGTCCTGAAGCTCGAGAACTGCGAGCTGATCCTACGGAACAAGCGGATCGGCACCCCGCAGTTTGGAATCACCTTCACGCGCAGGGGCGAGGATCAAGCGGGATGTCGCTTTCACGGGCTGAATGAAGGCATCCATGTCGAAATCAAACAATTCCTTTTTGAGTTTCTTCAAGTGTACTTCAAGGATAAAACCCAATCATGATGAGACAAGACCCTGTCAGCTGGCTTTACCCCGCAATCGAACCGCGCATGACCGGAATGCTTCCCGTCACCGACGGCCACACGCTTTATTTTGAAGAATCCGGGAATCCCGACGGCAAGCCCGTCGTTTTTTTGCATGGCGGCCCCGGTGGAAACGCGGGGCCCGATGACCGCAGGTTTTTTGATCCGGATCAGTACCGCATCGTCCTTCTTCATCAGCGGGGCGCAGGAAAGTCGCTTCCTGCTGCGTCTTTGCACGAGAACACCACCTGGAAGCTCGTGTCCGATATCGAAGCCCTGCGCGAACATCTCGGGATTGCGTGCTGGCAGGTCTTCGGTGGCTCCTGGGGAAGCACACTTGCCCTCGCGTATGCGATCCAACATCCGGAGCGGGTGACCGAGCTCGTGTTGCGCGGGATTTTCATGGTGCGGAAGTCCGAGCTCGATTGGCTTTATCAAGAAGGGGGAGCCTCGCAGTTGTTTCCGGACGAGTGGGAGAAGTTCCGCGATTTCATCCCGGAGTTCGAACGCGGCGACATGATCGCCGCCTACCGAAAACGCCTGATCGATCCGGACCCTGCGGTTCAGCTGGCGGCGGCGGTGCCGTGGACGACCTGGGAGATGACCACCAGCCGTCTCTACACTCCGCCAGAGATGATCCGGGCAATGATGACCGATGATTTTGCCGTGAAGCTCGCTCGGATCGAGACCCATTATTTTGTGAATCGCGGCTTCTTCGAGACCGAAACCTGGATCTTCGAGAATCTTCACCGGATTCGCTCGATTCCGGCCGTGATCGTTCATGGCCGGTACGACGTGGTTTGCCCGATCAGAACCGGCTGGGAGCTTCACCAGGCCTGGCCCGAGGCGAAGTTCGTGGCGGTTCCGGATGCCGGGCACGCCTCGCGGGAACCCGGAATCGCTCGGGCGCTCGTTGCGGCCACCGACCGGTTTTCGGGCGGATCAAACCGGTAAAATCAGACTTGCCGAAACGACGAACTCCGGATAAAAGAAGGGTCTTCCACTCTTCTCGGCTCGGTAGCTCAGTTGGTTAGAGCACCGCATTCATAACGCGGGGGTCGGCAGTTCAAGTCTGCCCCGAGCCACCATTTTCACCTGAACAGCCCGGATTTCGTCGCCCACCAGACGAGGGCGGGAAACGTCGCGATCCAAATCCAGAAAAACCGATTGAGCCCGAAGAAAACCACGTTTCCGACATGAAACAAGGCCGCGAACAGAAGCGCGACCGGCACAAGATGCGGAACCAGAAGAAACGGGATCAGGAGCTGAAACAGCACTAAAACCGCCGAGATCGGCCCCAATGCTACTGATCCCAACCTGACCTCCCGTTTCAGGAATGCGCTCGAGACCGGACTTGCGATCAGGAACCCCCGCAGGGCCTTGCCGTTCCACCAACGGGGATTCCGCGCTTTCCGAATTCCCGAGAGAAAATACGAAAGAATCGACTGCAGTGAAATCCAAAGAAGTCCGGCCTCGGGACGAAAGGATCCGGCAATGAGTCCGGTCAGCACCACGACGGTCATGGCATCGCTTCCGCCGTTCCATGCTCCGAGAAACCGCAGCATCGTCAACAGTGTCAGCAGGAGCTGAACACTCCAGCCCGTGGCCCCGAGTCCGAAGCGAAACGCCCAAATGCCGAGCGCAATGCGAAGGATTTGGATGAGGATCATCGACCGGCTCGTGAGCAAGCCCCGCCACACTCTTGCAGAAAAAAAAGAAGACTCTTCCAGGATTCTTGCGACTGCGGTCACAGGAACCTGGCGTTCGGCCGACTTGTTCCAAACGGCAATCCCGATTTCGAGTGCTTGCAGAACAATCGCAAGCGAGGCGATCATTCCGACGGCATGAAGGATCAATGACGCTTCCGGATTCATGACGAATCTCCGGGGGTTTCTTGAATCTCTCCGGTGCGAATCACTTGTCCGGTGGCCGGATCCTCGAGATCAATCCGGTATTGCACCCGCCCGGCGCCGCTTTCACCGCCAAGAATCCGCGCTTCTTTCTGCACACGCTCCACGATCCACGGGCGAAGCACAGCTTCGTCCGAGACACCGAGCCGCAAAAGCGAGTCCTCGAGCAAGACGAGGTTTCCCGCCGGATTGCAAAAAAAATGAACCGGTCGAAGCACTTGGGAGCGGGAAACCCTCTGCCAATGACCGTTCTGCGAGTCGCCTCCGCACCGGAACCAGAGCACCGGAACCGGCTCCTCGCGGTCGAAATAGCGCCATGCCGGCACGAGTGCGCGAAACAAGATTCGCGCACTTCCCCTACGGATCGCGGGAAGAAACAAAACCAACCCGAGACCCGCGCCCAAGAAGAGCAAAAGCATCAGTGCTTCAGTCCCCATTCGATCAGTTCCCGTACCTCGATCGGATGATGATCGATGCGCTCGGCGGTTCCCTTGCCCAAACGCACGATTACCCGGTTTCTCTGCGGGAGCACGATGATCGCCTGCCCGAGGATTCCCCGGGCATACGGAACACCCCCGAACTCGGTGGGATACACCCACCACTGATACCCGTAATAGTCCACGGGCTTGCCTTCTGAGTTCGGCACCCCATGCGGTCGGATCATTTCTTTGATATACTCCTCGCGCACGACGGGCTTTCCGTTCCAGCGCCCGAGGTTCCGGACGAGCTCTCCGATTCGGGCAAAATCCCGGGCCCGCGCACTGAAGCAACAGTAGGCCTTTTCCATCCCGTCCTCGCGATCGAGCGACCAGAGGGCATCGCTCTCGGCACCGATCGGCTTCCAGAGCTTCTCGGAGGCATAATCGGCCAGATTCCGGTTCACAGCGCGGGCGAGGAGAAGCCCGAGGAGCTGGGAAGTTCCGCTTTGATACGAGAACCGCGTCCCGGGCGGCTCCATCAGGCGCTGGCGGAGCGCCGTGAACAAAAGGTTGCTTCCGTAATACGCTTCGGCCGTGATCGACAGGGGATTGTAATAGCTTTCGTCCCAGTTCAGGCCGGAGGTCATCCGGAGAAGCTCGCGGATCGTGATGTTCCCCTCCGGAGAATTCTCCCACTCGGTCAGGTAGCGCGACACTGGCTCATCGAGATTTCGAATGTGCCCGTCCTCGAGCGCAGCTCCGGCAAGAAGCGCCAGAATGCTTTTGGCCATCGAGAAGGATCCCGACAGGACCTCGCGGCCACCATCGCCCGAATACTTCTCGAACGCCACTGCGCCGTCCTGAAGCACCAACAAAGCCGTGGTGTTCAGCTCCTTCAGAAGCGTTGCGGTTTTTTCGGGCGGGTCGGACATCGTGAGCGCCGAGGCCGGAAGGGGCACAGCGCCCGGAAGGGCCTTCACCGTGCGGTTCGAAAAAAACCGGTAATCATAAATCGTGGCGAAGTTATGGTAAACGGCTGCGGGAAGATAGGGCTTCAGCGAAAGGAGTGAAAAAACAGAAACGCAGAAGAACCCGGCCACGCCGAGACGGACCTGACGTTTGTCGAAGGGGAAGGTCATCAGTGCGAGCCTCCACGAATGTCCATTTGCTCCCGCTCCGGACCATAGCCCACATAGCGCACCGGAATGCCCAGAAAGGACTCGATGAGATCCAAATACGCCTTGAATTCCGGGTCGGATTCGCGCGCGACCTTCCAGAGCTTCAGAGTCTCATAGCGCGGCCGGATCGAACGGAATGAGGACTCGAGAGCCGGGAATCCGGACCAGTCTTTTCCGTCCTGGTCTTGATACCCGACACAGACTTTGATCTTGCCATTCAAGGTCGAAAGCCCGCTCGAAAGCACATCGCCCTTCATGATGGCGAGCTCGTCGATTCCCGCCACCTCGACCGCATAGCGGAGCGCCACCAGGTCCTGCCAGCCGATGCGCCGTGGGCGCCCCGTGGTGGCACCGAACTCACCGCCGGCCTGACGGATTTCTTCGGCGATCGCGGGTTCCGAAGGATCCCAATCCCCGCGCATCTCGGTCACAAAATCGCCCGATCCGACCCGGGTGAGGTACGCCTTGGCCACTCCCACTACCCGCGCTCCGCGGGTCAGCTTCGGGTAAGGGGCTCCCAAACCTGCCGCCGGAGAAGTCGTGTGAGAAGACGTCACGTAAGGATAAGTCCCGGCATCGACATCGAGCATGACCCCTTGCGCACCCTCAAACAGAAAGCGCTTGCCTTGAGCGTGCCCCGCACGAAGGAGATCGAGCGAATCGACCACCAGAGGCTCGAGATAAGAGCGGATTCCCGGCAACACCGTGGCTGTCTCTTCGCGAATGGTCTTCAACGCCTCGGCTGGAATCTCGCCCGCGTAGCTTCCGATCAGAAGATCGATTTTTTCTTGCAACACAGCCTCGGGAAGAAACAAGTCCGCCACGCGGATCCCGATTCTTCGGGCTTTCGTCTCGTAGCAAGGCCCCACCCCGCGCCCCGTGGTCCCGATGTGTCCGCGCGTTCCGAGAGCCTTGGCCTCGCGGGCCTGGTCGAGCGCGCGGTGCAAGGGCAAAATCAGATGCGTTCGCGACGACACTCGCAGGCGCTCGCTCTCTTGCGCGAATACGCCGGAGGCTTTCAGATGATCGGTTTCTTTTTTCAGTACGATCGCGTCGAGGACCACGCCCTCTCCGATCACACAGGTGGTATGAGGATGAAGGATCCCGCTTGGAATCAGATGAAGCACGGTCTTTTTTCCGCCCACCCAAAGGGAGTGCCCGGCGTTATTCCCGCCCTGGAACCGGACCACAAAATCAGCGGCGGCGGAGAGGTGGTCGACCACCTTGCCCTTGCCCTCGTCGCCCCATTGGGCCCCTAGCAAAATCGTATTCATAGCGCTCCCTTGTCGGATTTGGTTTATCGCACCCGGGACATCAAGGCAACCCGGGATCTCCCGGACCCGGAATCGGGAATGCGCTCCGTTACGGACGCCGCTCCTTTGAGAGTCGGTTGTCCACATGGCTCTCGATCGCCAAAAGCAACGCGAAATACCGCTCATCCAACGCTCCGTCGTTTTTGCGGATGATGGTGTTCAGGTTGCAGACCGGCACGATGTGAATCCTGAAATCGCGGTCACACGAAGGCAGACTCACCGGATTCGCGAAATTCAGCTCATTGTGCAATCGAACGAGGGCCTCGGCTTGAAGCGTGGAAATGAGCTGATCGCCCTCTTTCAAACCGGTCAGCATGGACCGCAGTCTCGAATTCAGGACTTGCCCGGGCAACCACATCTTCTCGGATTGCCCGACCGGCGGCGCATCCGCTCCGACCCAAAACTCAAAATACCCAGAACGCACGAACTGCTCCCATTGCAATTCCAACTGCTCGGGATCCGACTGTGGAACCCGGAACGAAAGCTCCCGGGTTTCTTCGGGCCCGCAAAGATCGGATGCCGGTCTCAAGGTGATCTTGAATTCATGGGCGTATTTTTCGAGGTCCCCTTGCTTGACCAAGAGATCACACATGGTTCGAACCGCATCCGCGGGAAGGTAGGGAGCGATCTCGCCCTGATCGATCGAACCCGGTGCGAGATGATACAGAAAGCGCACGAGATCGGCATACCGGGTGGCATTGGCTTGCGACTTCTCTTGACCGAATTTCATCGTGCACTGAGCCTTGATCCGGATCCGGAGGGGGCGTCCTTCAGCGGCGCAAGGGGGAATCGCGATTTTCTCGTTCCCTTCTTGCAGTCTTGCGAGCCACTGCGGTCTTCCGTTCGGATCGTTCTGCTCTTCGACCGAACACAAACGGGACCAGGTTCCATCGGCTGCGAACAAATCGCGATCCATGAGGGCTTTCACGTCTTTGTTCAAGGCGAGGGCGTGGTACCACTGGCGGACATTCACATCGATCGGAAGCGTTTTCTTGGATTCATCCTCATCGATCCAGGCATCGACGGCTTCACGGAACCCGGGATGGGAGAGATCCCGGGGAACGGCTCGCTGAAGCGGAAACGTGATCGTATGAATCTCGGTTCCCTCGCAGCTCATGGTGACCTCGAAAAAATCCGCCATGAAGAGCTTTTCGCCCGGAGAGAATCCGAAGCACGCCTCCGGGCTTCCTGCATGGGAAACTCCCTGCGCTCCCGAGAGGAAAAAAACGCACGCGAAAACACCGGCACGGATCATCCTGCGACACACACGAACCATGAAATCCTCCAAGATTTTTACTTGTGCGTCGCGTTATATCTTTTTTTCGAATGAAGTGCAAAACTAATTCGATCGGGGAATCGGTCAAACAGAACCGGCAACCTACTTGGTCGCAAGAGAAGCGCGCAGAACCGCTCCTGCGCGATACACCGGAACCCGTCCTGTGATCCGGCAGAGACCCATCGAATTCATCATCCGGATATACACCCAGCCGATGTCAAATTCGAACCAACGGTGCCGGAAGCTTGGGCTTTTCGGGTATTTGTGGTGATTGTTGTGATCGAGTTCGCCGCAAATGATCCAGTTCAGAAGAAACAAGAACCCGAGGTTCCGGCTCTCGTCTTTCGCGTCGTAATTCTGGTATCCGAAGGCATGGGCGAAGGCATTCACCCCGCCCACTGCGAACACGGGAGAAATCAAGAAGCAAAGGGTGCTCATGACGAGCCCGTACACGGGTCCGAAGAAAACCATGAGCCCCACCGCCAACCCCACCGGCGCCAAAAACAGATGCCGGGAGATGAACCCCTCGTAGGCGTTCATGGGAATCCGGCTCCGGATTTTCAGAACCTCGGGATCGGACTTGGCGCGGGAGTAATCGAACACACCCAAAAACAACACGTGAAGCAATCCCTTTTGGGCCGGGCTATGGGGATCTTTCGGCGTGTCAGAATGAGTATGGTGGTACACATGCACGCTGACCCAGTCGGCCTTGGACATGCTTGTGACCGCCCAGAGCCAGGTCTGCATGGCGGCATCGACCACCGGATGAAGCTTCACCGCCTGATGGGTATGGGAGCGATGGAACGCGATGCTCATGCAGGAGATGGTGATGTGGGCAAGCCCGATCCAGATCAGACCCATCTTCCAGAGGGTCCCTTCTTGAAACCAAACGCCAAAAAGGCCGTTGGATCCCAACAGCCCATCGACCGAGAGCCACGCCACGCCCAGCGACGCGATCAGGCCAAAAATCAAACCGTATGAACCAAGGTCTTTGCTTTTCATGACCCTATTGGAACACGGCAGGAAGGACTTTTGACAGGTGCGGAAGGTAAGTTGATTGTAAGTGTTCAACCGACCTTATCTATTTGACCGATCCGCCTGCCGTGCTAGCCTTACGCCACCATGACGACCTTTCAAACCCTGATTGAGGCGTTTCTGAGCGCGCTCCCGACCTTTCTTCCTTTTTCGACAGCATTCGCCCGCTCCGTGTTCGAGGCACTTCTTCATTGGCCGGTCCCCGGGGCCGAAATCCAGCTTCTCGTTTTTTTGGTCGCCTCGATCGTCTTTTTGATTCAATTCCGGTACGACTGGCTCGGTATTTTCTCGGCTCTGATCCGTTCCCTCTTGAACCCGGGAAGCCTGCATCCCGGCCGCCGGACCCTCGACCAACACGTTCTCTTATTCTTGCTGATTGTTTTCCTTCCGAACCTGCTTGCCTCACTTGTCGTGGCAAGGCCACTGGAGGAGCTGGAGTGGTCCGGGCATCCGGTGCTCTTGTCGGTCCTCAGTTTCGCCCTCGGAGGATTTCTCCGCGCCTCCTTCCGTTGGAACAAACGGATCAACGGACTGAACCACCTGAATCTCTCTCATGCTGTGCTCATTTCGGCGATCGGAGTACTGTCGGTTCATCCGGGACTTCCATTGGCCGGACTCCTTTGGATCGGCTTTGCCTTTTGCAATTACCATTACGAGGCGATCCTGAAATACTCGATGCTCCTTTTGGGGATGTCTTTGTTCGCCCGGACCGGCATCCAACTCGCGGACACAGGCCTTTCTGATGCGATCTCTCGAATCGGCCCCCTGAATGCCGTGGCCGCCGTTGCCGTGCTCTTCACTGTTTTTTGGATCGGAATCGAGAATTTGCAAAAAAATCTCTCCGAGAACACCTACCAGAGCTTTCTTTGGATCAGCTCTGCGATCGGGATTTTCTTTCTTGTGGTCCATTTCTTTCTCGGGAATTAGGAGATCCCCATGCTGAAAAAAGACTTCATCCAGTCCGTCGGAAACACCCCGCTCATGTACATCCGGTCGCTGTCCGAGATGACCGGCTGCGAGATTTACGGCAAAGCGGAATTCATGAATCCGGGGGGATCGGTCAAGGATCGCGCGGCACTCGGAATGATCCGGGATGCCGAAGAGAAAGGGCTGATCCGGCCCGGCGGACTCATCATCGAGGCCACGGCGGGGAATACGGGAATCGGCCTTGCGCTGATCGCGAACATCCGCGGGTATCGCACCAAGTTGTTTGTTCCGGATTCGCAATCGAAAGAAAAAATCGACACGCTCCGAGGAATGGGGGCGGAGGTGATCGTCGTTCCTTCGGCCCCGTACCCGTCTCCGGGAAACTACCGAATCATCGCGCAGGAGACCGCGAAGCGCGAGGGCGCGTTCTACCTGAACCAATTCGAGAACGAAGCGAACTGGCGCGCGCATTACGAGAGCACCGGACCTGAAATCTGGGAGCAAACCGACCACGAGGTGAACGGGTTTGCCTGTGCGATCGGCTCAGGCGGAACGCTCGCCGGGGTTTCGATGTACCTGAAAGAAAAAAACCCGGCCATCCGGATCGGGTGCGTCGACCCTGCGGGATCTGCGATGCACAACTGGTTCAGTCGAGGAGTGGCCGAGGTGAGTCAGGGCGACACCATGACCGAAGGGATCGGACAGGCTGCGGTGACCGCGAATGTGAGGCCCTGCCGGGTGGACTACTCCACGGAGCTTCCGGACGAGATCATCGTCAACATGGTTCATTACATCGTTCGCAAGGAGGGAATCTTCCTTGGCTCCTCATCGGGAGCCAACCTGTGCGGCGCCTACCTGCTCGCGCGAAAAATGGGGCCTGGCAACAAAATCGTGACCATTCTTTGTGACTCGGGCCAAAAATACGTGTCGAAGGTGTACCGTCCCGAATTTTTAAACGAACGGGGCTTAAAAATCACGGGCGAGGCCAAGGATCTCTTTCCCGCGCTCGATTCCCGCGTGTAGAGCGCGATCCCCGCCCGTACAAACTTTCGACACTTCTGCCCGTCCGAAAGCGCCAGAAGCGCGGGTGACTTCAAGGAGTCATGCCAAAAAAGCTAATGATTTCATGTTTTTAACGAAAAACATACCAAAACAATCAGAATTGGCATCCCTCTTGCTTTTTCTACTCGTGAGAGTCCAGACGAAACGAGAAAGGAAAAAGAGAGATGAAAACTTTTGGAAAATTCATGGGAGCGGTTTTTGCGATCGCCCTCACCGCCTGCGGCACCCCGAATACAAACCCGATGGGACCAAATCCCTTCGGCTTAAACGGACCGAATGGGAATAACTTTTACGGTCAGGGGGGTTGCCAGCCCATTCAAAACGGTCTTTTCAGCTTCACCGCCCAAGGAGCAAGGATTGAATCGATCCGGATTCTTGCCGGAAACATTCCAACCCCCCCGTTCCAAGGAACCTATGGCCAAGTGGTCATGGGGGGACAACCGATGCTCAATAATGGCTTCAATAACGGCTTCAATAATAACGGTATGAACGGAAATTTTGCCGCTTCCTACATGGGATCAAATGGCAGCATTCCCCAACTTGTGATTTCGGGACCGAACATGATCTCCGGAACGATTCAGCTGAGCCAATACGCAGCAGCACAGCTGATGCAATACTCAGGCGGGGGCTGGAATAACGGCTGGAACAACGGAATGAATCCGAACATGCAGGGGAACCAGTTCGGACCGTGCGTTTCTTCGATCGGGCTTTGGCTGGCTCGAGGACCCAACGGAAACGGAATCATAGGGGCCACCGCATACTTTTACCTGAACTCTTCTCCAACCCCCATCGCCGTTCAGCTCTAATTTCGATCGCGGAACGGATGGACTCTCTCAGAGAAGGCCTCGACGCCCGGATCCCCCGGGTGGACGGGGCTTTCTTGTTTGAATGAGCATACTCTCAGCAGGCAATGACATTCCGGGCAAAGAAACCCTTGGCCTCATCGGCATACAGATCGAACTGCACGTGTTGCCCGACCCTCAGGCTCCGGAACCCATCTCCCTCAATAGAGCTGTAGTGCACAAAAACCGTGTCGCCGTCCTCGTTCTCGATCAATCCAAATCCCTTGGAATCATTGAACCAGATCACTTGTCCTTTTTGCATCGCTCCTTGACGCCCTCCCCTTCCTTCATTGTGACGGAATCCGGACGGATGTCAAAGGGACATCGGGGGAAACTCAAGGCGAACGGTCACAACGAAAACTCGAACACGGCCTCCTGATCGTTCAGATACCCCAGGACCTTCCGGATCTCACGCTCCTGCGCCACCGGGTTCGACTGGAGCTCCCGCGCCACCTGATTCAAATAGGCGGAGCGGGCCTCGACGGTCTCGATCTCCCGCCTGCGCTCCCGGAGCAT
Organism: Bdellovibrionales bacterium; assembly: GCA_040380025.1. Lineage (GTDB taxonomy): Bacteria > Bdellovibrionota > UBA1018 > UBA1018 > CAIMNF01 > CAIMNF01. Next base: position 48,761 of record JBEIJY010000013.1, read on the forward strand.
CGAACTGACCCGGTACCACTGCTTCGCGCCCGGGCTTTGAATCCAGAAATCAAGAATTCCGCTCAAAAGAAGAAGCCAGATCCCGAAGAACGATAGCCACACCCGATTCAGACTGAGCTTGAATTTTGGTTTCACGAGGTCTTGAACGATCCCTTCCCTTTGAATGTAGCACGAGCCCCCAGGTGTTGTTCAAGCCTCAAGAGCTGATTGTATTTGGCCGTGCGGTCCGAGCGGGAGGCGGATCCGGTTTTGATCTGTCCCGCATCGGTGGCCACTGCGAGATCGGCAATGAAGCTGTCTTCGCTCTCGCCGCTCCGGTGCGAAATGATCGTGGTGTAGCGAGCCAGATGCGCCATTTTCATGGCTTCAAGGGTTTCAGTCACGGTACCGATCTGGTTCAATTTCACCAAGAGGGAATTTGCGACTCCCGTCTCGATTCCCTTCTTCAGGTACTCGGGGTTCGTCACAAAAAGATCATCCCCCACGATCTGCACCTGATGCCCGATCCGTTGGGTGAGCATTCTCCATCCTTCCCAATCGTGCTCGGCTAGACCGTCTTCGATCGAGAGAATCGGATACTGAGAAATCCATTTTTCATACATCGAGACCATTTCGGCCGCGCTACGTTCGGCCCCCTCGAACTGATACACGGTGCCCGAGGCACTTTTTTTCGAAAACTCGCTGGAGGCGCAATCGAGCGCCAGATAAATTTCTGACCCCGCTTTGTAGCCGGCAAGATCGATGGCATCAAGCAGAAGCGCGAGAACCTTCTCGTGCGAACCGGGGCCCGCCTCTTCTCCGGCCGAGATCTTCGGCGCGAAACCGCCTTCGTCTCCGACAGCGGTGGTGAGCCCCTTCCGGGTCAGGATCTTCTTGAGCGCATGGAACACCTCGAACCCGCTCCGGAGCGCATCCGAGAATTTCTGGAATCCCACGGGAACGATCATGAACTCCTGGATCGCGATGCCATTGTCGGCGTGCTTCCCGCCGTTGAACACGTTCATGAGCGGCACCGGAAGAGTCACTCCCTGGCTTCCAAAGGTCTTTGCCAGATCGCGGGTCAGAGCAAGAGGTCCTGCCTCATGCTCGGCGATCTGGGCCCGGAGTCTCGCAAAAGCCATGCTGACCGGAAGAATCGCATTCGCACCGAGCTTCGACTTGAACGGGGTTCCATCGAGCTCCCGAAGCACATCATCAAACACCGACTGGCGGAGGAATTCTTTTCCGGTGATCGCGGGAGCGATCTCGTTCCGGACATGGGCGACCGCTTTCAGGACTCCCTTGCCCGCATAGCGTGCGGCATCTCCGTCCCGAAGCTCGAGGGCCTCGCCCTCGCCTGTGGACGCACCGGACGGCACAATCGCGCTCGCGCTCGTGCTCCCCGAATGAAGTTCTACCTCGACTGTGGGATAGCCCCGGGAGTCGAGAATCTCGCGTGCGATGACTTTTTCAATTTTGACCATGATCGGCTCCTTTTTGTGCGCCGTGATCGTGTCAGAATCGGCGGATTTCCGCAAGTTCAGGGCTGGATGGTCGCGACCGGGGCTCCGGGTCCCCCCGAGACCGCCGGAACCTCTCCCGCCTTGCGGTACAGCAACCGCCCCTCGCCCCGGGCGAAATCGATCTCGCCCCAATCGAACAGCTGCGATCCGCGGGAGTGGACCACCTCGAGCCGCGCCCGATAGCGCCCTTCTGGAACCGCGACGCGGCCTCCGGCAAGAATCGAGGGCAGAAGCGCCCAGGATCGAAGATCCGGGGCATTCGCCCGATCGATCGCTTTTTTGGCGATCATGTACCCGGCCAGGATTCCGATTTTTGCGAGGAGATTCTGGTCCTGATCTGCTGCGCGATACGCGATCACGGCCGGGACCAGCACGCCGAGATACTGCAAGCCGACTTGAATGGCCTTTTTTGACCATTCCGCATCCATACGTTCGCGCAACTCCCGGGCCAGGATTTCTTGAAGCGGGCTCAAAACCGGAAGAGGAACCTCGAGTTCCTTTCCTGCGAGGTCTACGAGCTTGAGTCGCACCTTCACATTGGAGTCCGGGAACCGAAGTGCGGGGAATGCCATTCCGAATCCGAGCCCCTGATCGACGGCATCGGTGAGAAACCGCGGAGGATCCTCGTCGTCGGATGAGCTCGCGGCTCCGACCATGGCGCCCGTGAATGCGATCAACCCGAACTCGGGTGCAAGCTGAAACAGGACCTGAAACCCGATCTGCTCGAGCTGGGCCCGCAACACGGGATTCTCGATGTTTTGAAACAGCAACGAAAGCCCCACCACTACTTTACGAGAACGATAGGCGGGCACAGCACCGATGTCTGCGATCACCAGAGTGTCGGTGTTTCCCGGCTCCTGCTTGCTCGACTGCTTGTCCGACTGCTTGTCTGGCCCCTTTCCCTTGCCCTTTGCCCGGGAAGCAAGGGTTTCGAGCAGGGCTTCGAGCTCCTGTCGCCCGCCCTGAAGCGTGGGGAGACCGTCGATGATCTTGGGAAGATTTTCTTTTGCCTGAAGCGCGAGAAGTTCCCCCGTGCGGCGATCCTGCGAGGTCGAGCCGCTCCCGTGGACGAATCCGCCCAAGATCCGCGCGAAGACATCTTCTTGATAAAACTTCTGATCGGGGAAGGTCCGCTTCAGGACGGTCAGATGCTGATCCCAGGCCAGAAGCTCCGCGCGGGCTTTGGTCCGGAACTGCGCCACCTCAGCGGGGGAATACTTCCGCGCCGGAAAACTCTGTGCCGGAACCAGAACCCCGCCCTGCGGGAGCTTCAGCTCGGGCACGGACCACGCAGGCGTCTCGCCCGCGTCGGCCAGAAGAAGATTCGAGAGAACCAGAAACCCCTGCACATACGAGAACTCCACGGGGTTGCTTTTGTACTCCTTCGAGAACCAGTCGAACCCGCCACGATCGCTCCGCAATTCGAGCGTGAGGCTCCTGGAACGCTCCAGATAAAACAGGGCCTTCTCGAAAAGTCCCTGACTCATCGCAACCGAAGACAACCAGAGATAATGCTGCAAGCGGCTTTCTTCGTGCTCCAGGACGTCGGGTGAATACAGAAGCGCTTCTGCCCCGGCGGCATCGCCACGAAGGTAGTGCTCGCGCGACTCCTTCAGTTTGATCTGGTCCGAGGAAGCGCAGGCCGAGACCAGAGTCGCGGCCCCCGCCAAAACGGACGTCAAAAAAAAGGCCCGGAACCCCTTGGGAATCCGGGCCATTCTGAGCCCTTCCGGAGCGATCACCACTTGGCGCCGCCCTCGCTGTACTTGTTGATTTTCTCACGCGTGCGGCAGATTTCCTCAGCCGATTCGATGTCCGTGAGGCGCAGATTGACCGTGTAGGTCTTGATGGTCTTCCCGTTGCGGGTCTCGGGCTTCATATTGATGTCACCGAAGATCATTACATCCGCACCCGACTGGCGACCGATTTTCTTCGCCTGCGCCGGATCGACCATGCCGTCGTTCTGATAGGTGATCTCCTTCAGAAGCGAATCCCGTCTGGAGGCATCGATCAGGGTGAATTCATTCGAATCCGAGATCTGGTGCAGAAGCGCATCCTCGAGGTCCTTCACCGGAAAATACGACTCGGAGGTGTTGTTTCGGATCTCGCCAACGAACATCTTGATTCGCTTGCCCGAGAACTTCGATCCGTACTCCTTGAAGCGCTTGTGGACATACAATTGCTTCATGGCACCGTCGATCACCCGTACGGTGTCGCCGTCGACCCAGTTGTCGGTGATCTCCATGGCCTTTTCGTCCGCCTTGGCCTCATCGACCCTTTGCGCCTTGAATGAGGAACAGGCGGGTGCCGCAAGAACGGCAAGCAGCATCGGCATGAGAATGGTTTTGGTTTTCATGAGAGGTTTCTCCTTCTGATTGAATCCGAAGTCACTGCGACTTCATGTGCTGTTCGAACTCCTTCTGGAGGTCAACCAGCTTGTTCTCGACCTTCGCCTTCAGTCCCGCATCCTCTTTGAAGCGGATGGTCTGGGCCCGGGTGATCAGGTCGTCCACTTGTTTCTTGGATACCTTTGCCAGCACCCAGCAATGATAAATCGACTTCGCTCCACCGGTGCTCGAATAATCGCGTTGTTCCCAATACTGGCGGTGTTTCTCGACTCCGCTCACGAGGGTCTTCGAGAGCTGCGAAGAGAGTCTTGAAGTCTCGGTCTGCGATGCGGACACGGCGGTCGATCCGCCCGTATCGGCCCCGGTGGACTCGGACGAAGCGCGCGCCATCGCCGAATTCACGAAGGTGCTCACTTGTTTTGCGATGTCATCCATCGCATCCGCATGGGCCCGCTCGCAGGTCATGCGCTTGTCGGCCCCTTGGGCCTCGCCGGAATAATAATAAAATTTCTCAGTATCGAGCCCTTCGTTCTTGGCCCACGAGTTCGGCTGATCGAGCCATTCCTCGCGACCGCCCGGGGCCGCGTCCGTCACCTTGAAGGTGGGCGCCTCGACCTCGACCTTGCGGACGGGTGCGCCGCCGCAGGCTCCGAGAATCACTCCCGCTCCCAGTAAAAATCCGATGTTTCTTGCGATTTTCATCTTCCTCATTCCTTTCTTTCGTTGATCCGGCCCCAAACCTTCTCGCACAAATCACGGGAGAGCCCCGGCACGGCCTCTTGCAGAACCGCCTCGCGGCTCCTTCCGTTCGCCGTTCTCTCGGCGGAGGCCACGGAATGCGCGCCCTTCGGGTCGGTGAGCCGCGCGGTCACCAGCAACCGGAGCTTCACCCAGCCCTCGACCTTGAAGTGCTGGGGCTCCTCGACCGAAGAAATCTCGAGCCGGATGGCCCCCTCGGGAGGCTGATCGCCGGAGTGGACCCGCGCGCCGCGATCTTGCAAACATTGCTCGAGATCAAGCGCATAGCGTTCCTCGCCCTTCAGGGTTTTCAGAGCGAACAGGAGCTTTTCGTTCTTCGCACGGAGGGCGGTCTCGATCGAGAGAAGCCTCGCATCGAGCGAAGAGGCGTCGATCAGGGCACCCATGCCCATCACCGAGGCCTCGCCCGCAAGCAAGCGGAGATCCTGAAGATCGGAGCGAATCTCGTTCCATTTTTCGGTGAGGAACCGGGACTCGAGCGCATCAAGACCCGCGTTGATCCGCGCCTGAAGCCGGGTTGCCTCGAGCATGAGACCCGAACGGGCCGCGAGCTTGTCGACCACCACGAGGGCGTAGGTGTCGGAACCCACCTTCTGGACTTCCTTCACCTCGGCGCCTCGAAGTCTTGCGTTGGCCTCAAGGCTCACTTCTTTTTGAACCGCCTGCCGGGCGGACCCCGAGCTGGAACCTGCCGTGGTCTGATCGAGCGCCGACTCGGCGCTCACCCGGGTCGAGCTTTTGATTTGAAGCAAGAACGATTCCGCCATCTGTTTTTTTGCATCGCGAATGGCTTCGTCACGATTGGCCCCGATCCCGACCGCAGAGAGATAGCGTTGCTCGGGGTACGAATCGCCGGGCCGGGAAGCCCAGGAGGGAATCGACGGACTTTTGGCTTCTGGCGAGGAAGAGCACGCCGCTGCCACAAGCAAAGCAAGAAACACTACGGAGTTCTTCATGCCATTCATTGTATGCAAAAAGGCGGCCCCGCACCATAAAAAACTCTTTTCACGGGGGCGTCTTTGATTTACTGTGAGGCCCTTCAATCCTTTGTGTGTGGGGATGTAGCTCAGTTGGTAGAGCGCTTCCATGGCATGGAAGAGGTCCTCGGTTCGAATCCGTGCATCTCCACCAATATCAACGACCTAAAACCAACGCGTAACCCAACACGCAAATCAACGCCCCGTGCCTTTTCGAGCACGGCCTGTTCGCGATATCACTCCGTGCGCATGGGAAGCGTCCTCTCGTTCCGCCCCCAGATCGAAAAACTGACCGGCCCCTTCAGCGCCCACCATTCCGAAGCCGAGTTATTTGGCTCGTTGCTGGCCGAATTGATCGTGGGAATCTCGGGTTATCGCGAGGAGGGCGTGAAAAACGTGCCTCTTCTTTTTTTGGGTCCCGACCTGAAAGAGATTCTGATCCACCTGCGCGGGAATGATCCGGTCGAGATCGGATCCGGCACCCTCGGAGGAACGCTTTCGCGGACGATCCTGAAGACCTGCGGTCCGCTCGCGCAGAATCACGAATGGGCGATTTATGTTGCGACCAAAAACCACGAAGTGCACTACGGGCTCTTCCGGACGGATCGCTTTCCGCTTCATGAGTCGACCTTTCAGCGCCTGCGGGGGCTTGCGCTCGAACGACCGGTGATCATCGGGCTTCAGCGGATCGGCGAGGCACTGGTCGAGATCCGGAGCTCGTCCGGAAGGTTCCACTACATCGACTTTTCGGGGCTTCTGGAGATCTCGCAAAATCCGGCGCATCTGGTTCTGCATTGGGTGGCGGCCCTGACCGAGGACGTTCCGCCGAACCTAAAACTGAAGGTGGAATCGTTCTACCACCGGATCGCCGTCGAGATGCTGGCGGCTCCCCACGGCACGCTTGCCGCCGTCCTGCGGGCCGGGGACCCGTATCCGGCGCTTTTGTCGGACGGGGTGATTTTGAACCGGAGCTTCGGGCTTTCGGAGGCGATCCGCCGCTATGTGAAAAAAAGGGATGAGGCGACCGCGCTGTCGCTAGGATCGTATGCGAGTCTCATCAAAAAAATGCTCGGCATGGACGGGATCACCGTCTTCAATTCGTCAGGAGATGTGCTCGCGTACAATTGCTTCGTGAGAAATCTTCATCCGTACAACCCGAAAGAAGTGATCCTGGGCGGGGCGCGGAAGCGCGCATTCGAGATCATGAGCAAGCGGATCGGCCACGAGCTGACCTGCACGCTTTATCAGTCGCAGGATGGCTACGGACAGTGCCGCGTGATCCCGGCGCTTCAGCGAAAAATGCCAGGAAAGAGCAACGGCGGATAAAGTCGAAAACCGCCGTATTTGATTGTGCTTGATGGCGGGGCGGGCTCGGCCGAGGGAGGGTGGAATGATTTGGTTTTTCCCGACTCTCGCGAGCGCGTGACGCGCGAAAGCGAGGCCGCAGGACGCGGCTCGGAGGGAAAAACCAAATCATTCCACCCTCCCTCGGCCGAGCCCGCTCCCCGCAAACGAACATTCAAATGGGCAGATTGCTCCCCACGACCGCGCTTGCGGTTTCGTATTAGTTTTCGGCGGAATCCTCGGCGGGATCTTCATCGGGGAACTCCTCGATCATCGCATCGCGAATCTGCTCGAGCTCGCGCAGTCGCTTCCGGATTCGAAGCTGGACCCCGAGACTCTGTACGAAGGGCAAAAGCCGCTCGGCCAGGCGCTCGTCCTTCACGACCAGGAACTGCGGAAGCCGTTTTTGTTGCTCGATCGAGCCCAGCATGGCCTCGGCGACCTCCTGCTCGGGACTGGCATGCGCCTCGAGGGTCACCAGTCCCAGAAGCCCTGTTCCTCGTTCGGCAACCGCCGCACACTGGACAAACACCTCGTCATTCCCCTGAAACCGCGTCGCCGGAAGAAAAAACGGAGCCGCCTCCCACACCCCGTCGCGGGGAAGATTCGCGGCGTGAATCCGGCTCAGGCGCGCGCCGGCAATCTGGATCGGATCGAACTTCTGGAACTGCTCCTCGGGGAACTCCCGCACTTCGGCCCGCCAGGTGCCGGCGACCTTCCAGAGGTGATAGCACTCGTCTTCGGACTCGCCGAGAACGGGAAGCTCATCTTGATCGAGTTTTTTCACGAGGTAATTGACGGCATCGAGCACCTCGAAGAGGAATTGTTTTTCGTCGACGCGCGGAGGGGCGGGCGGAAACCCGGGCCTGCACGAAACATACGATTCGACCTGCTCCTCGACGATGTCGAGCCGAATTCCATCTGTGGTCGCAAAATCAAGGCCGAACTCGGGAATCCATTCGCCTGCCCGGTACTGCAAAAACCGGTTTGCCGAATCCGCACCCCGAAGGATCAGCATCTTGAAATCGACCTCCTGATCTTCTCCGAACATCACGCAGGTGCTCCCGCGCGAGGTTTCGACCCAAATGCCGGTCCATTCGTCAAACCGGGTCCAGGGGGCGCACTGATGGAATTGGTCCAAAATCTGATCGGGATTCATGCCATGAGCCTAACGGAAGCGGGGTGGACTGAGAAGAAGGTTTTCCGGTAAGATGAGCCATGTTCAAAATTCCTGTGCCGGTTCTCATTCTCCAACACCCGAAGGAGCCCTCGCGCGCGGATGCCGAGGTGAGCTCGGCCGCGCTGATCCGCGACCACATCGCACCCTCGTTCATCAAGACCGGACTTTCGTGGCGAAATCTCGGCCATGCCTTGAAAGGCTGGGACGAAATCGAGAATGTCGAGGAACTGCAAAAGCCCGGGCTCTGGCACACGCTGTATCTTGGCACGAAGCAAGACTCCCGATCGGGAGGCGCCGCGGAGCCCGGAATTTACTATTTGAACCGAAAAGGCGAACCCGTGGACCCGCCTGAGAATCCCGAGATCGGGGGCCTGATCCTGCTCGATGGAACTTGGGCGCAAGCGAAAACCCTGTGGTGGCGGAATGGCTGGCTCACCAAAACAAAGCGCATTCACATTGTGCCGAAATCAAAGTCCCTGTACGGCGGAATCCGGAAAGAACCGCGCCCCGAATGCGTCTCGACCGTCGAAGCCCTGGCGGAGACGCTCGATTTTTTGAACTTGGATGCGTCGATCGGGACTCACCTTCGGACGGAATTCCAGAAGGCGCTCGATCAGTTCCAGAAAAAACGGAATTAGCGACGACGTTTAACGACGGCCCTTGCCGCCCCCTTGTTGCATCTTCGAGAGCATCTCCATCGCGGCCTTCATTTGTGCCTGCATTTGCGGCTGGTTCATCTGACCCATCATGGCGGCCAGATTCGGAGGCATTCCGGCTTTTCCGCCGCGGCCGCTCATCATGTTCTGCATTTGCGACATGGCCTCGTTCATGTTCTTCGCGCCCGGGAAGGCCATCTTCATCATCTGTTCGGAGGCTTTTTTGAGCTTCAAGAAAACGAACACATTCACGGCCGTAAGAATCGCAACGAAAATCCAGGAAATCACTACCCAAGTGGTCATGGGCTGAAACCCTAGCGGAGATCGAGCTGATTCGCAAGGGCCGTGACCCGCGCGTATTCCTCGATCATGGACTGCCGCACGCGTTCGGTGAAGGGCGCCAAATCAGAAAAGTTGAGCTCTTTTGTAGAAATCGGCGGAAGCACACTGATCACGACATTTCCGCCCCGGAGCTGGAAGCTCTCCCA
>JBEIJY010000014.1:0-55955 GCA_040380025.1 Bdellovibrionales bacterium
AATAAAAAGGGTTCGCCGACTCTCGCGAGCCAGGATGGCGAAAGCGAGGCCGGAGGACCCGGCTCGGAGGCGGAACCCTTTTTATTTGCCAGCCCTTCCGCGAAACCGGTACCAAGTGCCGGGAGCAATCAAAAAAGCTGCTTTTGGCCGGTCAATCTTCTGCGGCCATAAAAAAACCGGGCCGGCAGGAATCCCGCCGACCCGGTCGATTGATGAATGATTTTACAGAGAATCTGTTCGGAATCCGCGCAAAAATCAGCGAACAGTGTAGCCGCGCGCGACGAACTTCTGCACCACGGTCTCGAGGTCTCCCGGGTACAGCCGCTTCGTGGCCACGACATACGACTTCGCCGCATCGAGCTGGCTTGAGCTTGAATTCAAGCTTGCAAGCGCGGTCCAGAAGAGCTTGTCGGCTTTTTCTTTTCCGATCGCCGCGTGGATTTCCATGCACACGGTCGCCCAGAGCTGGCCTGCGCTGTGAATGGACCCTTGCGCACCGGAGGGGTATTTCGCCGCCACATTGACCGAGCGTCCGGGCCAGTACTTGTTGTGGCCGTCATACGAGAACGTCCAGAAGTAGGCCACATGCCCGGGCTTCATGAACTGACGGCTATAGGAAGCGGCCCAGTAGTCGCCCGATCCTTCTGAAAGCCCCTCGACCTGGGAGAGCTTTCCTTTGGTGATCCAACTATGGAGCGCGTGTCCGAGCTCGTGAATGACCACATCGTGATCCTGCCCGTCGTTCACCCCGCCCTCGCCGAAGGCGAGCTCGTCCGAGAACGGACTATAGTGCGAGTTGTCCTGGCCGTTCAATCCGTACGGATCGACCTTCACTCCGCCCGCGTACTTCATGGGCTTCAGGTTGAACCCCAACTGCCCGTTCAGATACTTCATCTGCTTGTCGATGTGATAGTAGATGTTGAACGCATCGAAACAGGGCTGATTCCTCGCCAATTTGTACGATTCGCCCGAAAACGAGCAATCCGGATTCTTCGGCGACTCGGAATCGACCATGACCATGTTCGGACCGGCGATGATGTACTTGCCATCCTGACGCTGGGTCAGGTTATCGAGGGTGACCTCGGTCATGATTTTCGTGAAAAAATCCGAATTGGCGTTGTTGTTGTCGGTGTATCCGGGAGTCCCATCGACCGCAAAACCCGACTTGATGGTGGGGTTCGGATCAAACACATTCACGCGGACTGCGGCGCGGTCTTTGTGATTCAGGATCAAATCCTTCGAGCGATAGACTTCTCCCGAGTTGGCATCGATCAGAAGCTCCCAAGCGTACCGGCGATCGACCGGAGCCGAAAGCTGAACCTGGAAGACGGGCCGGAGCTTGCGCCCCTTCATGATGAGTTTTCGGGTGATCTCCTCGCGGGTGGGCGATGCGGTAAGCTTCAGCTTCTCGTAGGCGATCTCGCGCGCCTCGGCCTCTTCCATCGCAAACTGGGGCGAGCTTTCGAGCCGAAGCCCCGACAAGCGGTGGGTGTCGTTCACATAGCTGAGCGGGCTCAGATCGTGGGCAAGCGTGACCACGAGATCAGCCCGATCAATCTCGATTTCATGGGCCATTTGCCGAAAGCGCACCACGAATCCGGCCGGCGTATCGGTCACCGAGTCGGTCTCGAGATCGGACAGGTCCGGCTGCACGCCGAGATCGGGCGCGTTCGTTTGAAGAAACTCCCGGGCCGCCTGCTCAGGCGTGGTTGCCTTCTCGAACTGGTATTGCTGACGGACGGAGTCCGGCACGATCACGATCGGAGAAGCCTCTGCCAGCCCCGAAATCATGGTTAAAAGTAAAATAACGGACGCGAATTGCTTAGGTGTCATTATTTCCCCCTTTTTCATTCCCCACCGAGAGCGTAAGAAACAAATAAGGAATTCGCAAACGCAAATTATGAGCGACACCACCAAGACCGTCTCCGGAAGTCACTATCGGGTCACCCACTCTGTCGGGCCGAACCAGGCAGGAATTCGACTCGATCGATTCCTGATGGATCGGTATCCGAAGCGCTCCCGGGAGCGGATCAAAAAGATCATTGATTCAGGCGCGATCACGGTGATCCGTGAGAATGCCCCGCACCAGACCACCGGAAGAATCAAGGCGAGCCTCGCTCTTCAACCGCACGACATCGTGCAGGTTTTATCGGTGAAGCGACCCGAGCCGGAGGTGAATTTCGACTATAAGATCTTGTTCGAAGACGAGCACATCCTGGTGATCGAGAAGCCGCCAAATCTTCCGGTCCATCCGGCCGGAAGGTTCTTTTTTCATACGCTTCTGATCCACCTGAAGACCCAAGGGTTCCGGACAGATTTGAAGAGTGAGAGGAATTATTTTCTCGTTCATCGAATCGACAAAGAGACAAGCGGAATTTTGTTGCTCGCCAAGTCAAAAGAGTCGTGCAACGCATTGACCGCACAGTTCCGAAACCGCGAGACCGAGAAGTACTACCTCGCGATTGTTCGAGGAGAGCCGAAAGAAGCGCAATTTCGTGTGACCGCATCGATCGGCAAGCCCCTGCGCGGAAAAATCAATTTGCGGATGGTGCCACTTGCCACAGAGCAAGGGGGCCTTGAGTCAGAAACCCTGTTCGAAAAAATCGAGACCCGCTCGGGAAAACACGGTGTCTTTACGCTTCTTGCGTGCTTTCCACGAACCGGACGACAGCACCAGATCCGGGTGCATGCCGAAACAGCGGGCTACCCGCTCGTGGGCGATAAGATTTACGGCATGAGCGACGAGGAGGCCCTGGCGCTCCTTGACGGCGCGCGAGACCTGGAGGCATCGCAAGTGAGCCCGCAGCCCGTCGAAGATGCCGAGGTGCCCGATGCAGACGCCGAAACAGAGGGAGACCCGGAGGAATCGATGAGCGATGATTTGCCGCCCGAGGATGCGTTTGAGATTCCGGGCCCCACAAGCTCGCGCTACGCCGAGGTCGAAGCGCGGCTCCTGATCGAGCGCCACGCGCTCCATGCGGCGGGCCTGCGATTCCGGCACCCCGTGAGCAACGAGACCCTGACATTCGAATCGGATCTTCCGAAAGATCTTCGGGAATTTTTTGAATCGCTCGAAGAGCGCCCGCTTGCCCCGTTCCGGACGAAGCATTGGTGAGGGTGGGATCAGGTCCGGATGAGGCCGAACCTCACCCCTTGCCGATCGAGTTCGTGATGGATTTCAGTTTTGCGGCGGACTCCGCTTCGATGTCCTTGTGAAGCGAATTTCCGTGCGCATCGATTGTAACCACAACCGGAAAGCGCTCGACTTTGAGCTTCCAGATCGCCTCAGGGCTTCCGAACTGCTCAAGCCCGTACACTCCGTCGACCTCGATAATCCGCTCGGCCAAAACCTGGGCCGCGCCCCCGACCGCATGCAGGTACACGCACCCGAACTTCTGGCACGCCTCGCGGGTTTTCTCGCCCATTCCGCCCTTCCCGATCACGGCTTTGATACCGAACCGCTCGATGATTTTGGCCTGATAGGGCTCTTCACGAATCGAGGTGGTGGGGCCGGCCGCGGTTGCGACCCATTTTTTGCCCCTTTTCATCATCACGGGCCCGCAGTGGTAAATAATGGAATTCCTGAGATCGACCTCGGACTTCGGCGGCTCATAGCCCGAATCGAGCCACTTGTGCACGGCATCTCTTCCCGTCAGGAGCTCGCCCGAGATTTCGACCATGTCGCCCACTTTGAGCGCGCGGATTTTTTCTTCGGTGAAGGGTGCGGTGAGCTGGATCGCACCGCCGGTTTTTTCTAGTACAGCCATTTTTGAATCCCTCCTTTTTTGTCGACGATCGCGCCCTGCCTGCGGAACGCCCAGCACATGTACGAGACGCTCACAAAAAACGACGCCGGAACGCGGTTCTGGGCCGTGATCTTGGTGGCAAGAAGCGTGGTCTTTCCGCCGAAGCCCATCGGTCCGATGCCGAGCTGGTTCGCCTCGCGGGTCACGCGTTCCTCCATCGCGGCAAGCTCCGGGACGGGGTTCTTGTCGATGATTTTGCGCAAAAACTGCTCTTTCGAGGCCGCATAGCCGGTTCCCCGGTCGCCCCCGATGCAAACACCCAAGATTCCGGGCCCGCAGCCCTTTCCTTGCGCATTCTGAACCGCATCGAGAATGCACTTCTCGACCCCGTTCAGATCGCGGCCCGCGCTGATGCGCGAATCCGGAAGGCTGTACTGGGCACCCACGTTCTCGCACCCGCCGCCTTTCAGCATGAGCTTGATCTCGAAAAAGTCCTTCTTCCAGGGCTCGGCATGGATCACGGGAGCGCCCGGTCCGATGTTGTTCCCGCTGTTTTTGCCAGTGATCGAGTCGACACTGTTTTGCCGGAGGTAGCCTTTTTTGGTTGCCGAAACGACAGCCTTTTTTACCAGCTTTTGAAGAAGGGCATAATCGGTCTTCATCGGAAAATGAATGTAAAACAGCACCGTGCCCGTGTCCTGGCAGAGGGGCTGGGACTTGCGTTTGGCAATGCCGACGTTGTCGCAAATGATGTCCATCGCGTATTTTGCCGAAGATCCGGCCGATTCTTCTTTGCGTCCGGCCTCGATCGCGCGAAACACATCATCGGGAAGTTCGGCCGAGGTCTTCCGGATCACCTCGACCAGGGAGTCGTGAAGTTTCTTTTGTAGCGTGGGATTCATGCGCAAATTCTTACCCCAACCGGCGCGGGAAATGCTAGCTTCATTTTGATGGTCGGGATCATGGTCAGGACGTGGGTTTTCCTCCTGCTCGGAAGTGCCAGCGTGACCTCCTCGGCTCTCGCGGGACCCACCACGCTCAGCTTCCGCGACTGTGTCGATCTGCTCGATCGCGCGAACCCCGAACTGCTCGCCGCGCGGGCGGCCCTTCGCGCGCAGGAAGAGACTTGGAAAGGTTCGTATGCGGCGTTTTTTCCGAGCGTTGAGGCGTCCCTCGGCATGAGCCGCTCGGATCCCGCCGGAATTCCCGACCCCCGCTACACCTCGGGCGTGAATGTCTCGTACAATTTGTTTTCTGGTCTACGCGATCGGGGCCGAAACCGGCAGGCCGGAGCGAACCTCGAGGTCGCACGCGCAAACCTCGATTCCGTGCGCGCCAAAGTGAGCGCGAACCTGCGGCAGGTGTTCGCCCAGTACCTTTTTGCCCGCGAGAATATCACGCTGACCGCGGCCATCCACGAGCGACGAATCCAGAACGAGCGCCTCGTGCGCGCCCAATACGAACTCGGTCGCGAGAACCAGGGCTCGTATCTGTTCTCGAAGACCCTGATGGAGCTCGCCGAATACGAGAATCGCGTGGCCCGCGACCAGCTCGTGATCGCATCCCAGAACCTTGCCCATGTCGTGGGAGTGGACGCGCTCGATTTCGAGGCCTCAGGCGAGATTCCGCTCTCGGAGCCACCCGAGACGGCGCGTGCCGAGGACTTGCTTCCGGTCACGCCGGCGCACCGGATCCAGCTGGGCAAGATCAAGCTCGCCGAAAGCACGAGCGAGGTCGCGTTGAGCGGGTTTTCTCCGAGTCTGGATCTCTCGGGCTCGGTGCGGAACACAGCCTCGCACCTGAGCTTCGACGAGAACCGCCAGTGGACGCTCGGACTTGCGCTCACGATTCCGCTGTTTTCGGGGCTCAGCACGCTTCGCGACTATCGGAGCGCGCTCGAATCGATCACCTCGGCCGAGAGCAACCGCACGGTCGTCGACTTCGAGACCCTGACCTCGCTCCGGCAAAGCTTATTCTCGTTCCGCCAGTCGATTCACAAACTGCGGGTGGATTTGCACATTCTTGAGGCCGCCACCATCCGCGCCACGATCGCGCGCAAACGCTACCATACGGGGCTTCTGATGTTCGAGCAGTGGGACATCATCGAGAGCGATCTGATCAACCGCCAGAAAACGGCACTTGCGAGCAGGCGCGATCGCGCCATCGCCGAAGCGAATTACCGGCAAACCCTGGGAATCGGAGACCATCCATGAATCTGAAAACCAAAAAAATGTTTTGGCTCATCGCCGGAATCGCGGGGATCGTTGCAGTGGCCGGACTGCTGAGGGGGTTCCGGAAGAAGCCCGAGAAGGCGACCTTTCACGAAGAAAAAGCCACCAAATCGAAATTTCTCGAGACCGTGATCGCCACCGGTACCGTCTCGCCCGAGAACCGCCTGGTGATCAAGCCACCGATCGCAGGCCGGGTCGAGGAAATCCTCGTCCGCGAAGGGCAAAGGGTGGCAAAGGGGCGCCTGCTCGCGTGGGTCAGCACGACGGAGCGGGCGGCGCTGCTCGATTCGGCCCGGGCCGAAGGCGAAACCGAGCTCGAACGCTGGAAGAACTTTTATAAAGCGACTCCGATTTACGCGCCCATCGACGGGATGATCATTCTGCGCTCGCTCGAACCCGGGCAGTCCTTCAATGCGGGCGAGGGAATTCTGGTCATGTCGGACCGACTCACGATCAAGGCACAGGTCGATGAGACCTCGATTGCAAAAGTGAAACCGAAGCAAAAGGCCAGGATCGTGCTCGATGCGTACCCGGAAGAAAAAATCACGGGCTCGGTCGTGCACATCGGGTTTGATGCGCGCACCGTGAACAATGTGACCGGCTATGTGGTCGATGTCCTGCCCGAAAATGCACCTCCGCACATGCTCTCGGGAATGACTGCGAATGTGATGTTTATTTTGAAGGAGCTCGAAGATGCGATCACGATCCCGAGCGAGGCGCTCCAGAGCCAGGACGGCCAGGCCTGTGTTCGGCAGAAAACCAGCGATGATCCGCTGAAAGACCCTTGTGTGCCGGTCAAAACGGGTCCTGCGAACGAGAAGCGCACCGTGATCGTCGAGGGTCTCGCGGATCAGCAAGCGATTTGGGTGCCGGATTTGAAGCCTGTGGAGTTCAAGGCGGGCTCGCTCCCGAAAAACCCGTTCAGCCCGATCGGATCGGGACGGATGCGCCACTGACATGAGGACCGAAAAAAAAACGATCCTCGAGCTTCGGAACATCGAGCGGAGTTTTCCGCTCGGTGACGAAAAAGTCCAAGTCCTCCGCGGAGTCTCGCTTGCGATCGAAGCCGGAGAATTCGTGGCCCTCATGGGTCCTTCGGGATCGGGAAAATCGACCCTCATGAACCTGATGGGCCTTCTGGACCGGCCCGATTCGGGAGAGATTTTTCTCGAGGGCCGGGACATCCGGAAGCTTTCCGACGCCGACCTTGCCGAGGCAAGGCGGGAGACAGTGGGTTTCGTGTTCCAGCAGTTCCATCTTCTGCCACGGCTCACCGCTCTCGAGAACACCTCGCTCCCCTTGCTCTACTCGATTCGCTCGATGCCGGAGGCTCCGGCTCTCGCCCTCCTTGCCCGGATGGGGCTCGAATCGCGCGTGCATCATCGTCCGAGCCAGCTGTCGGGAGGACAACAGCAAAGAGTCGCGATCGCGCGCGCCCTCATCAATCGCCCCCGGATCATCCTCGCCGACGAGCCGACCGGAAACCTCGACTCCAAAAGCTCGGCCGAGATTCTGCGTCTTTTGAAGGAACTGAACGAAGAAGGGATGACGATCCTGATCGTGACCCACGAGGCCGAGGTGGCCGAGGCCGCAAACCGGATCATCACGATCCGTGACGGACGGATCGAGTCGGATCGGACTCGGGAAGCGCCGGCACCGGAAAGCAAGAAAAGCCCGAAGAACACGAAACCCGCCCCCTCTTCGACCCTTGCGGCGGAAGCGCGCCCCGAGCACGGAAACCGCCTGCGCGAGCTCTTCAAGCAAGCATTCCGGTCGCTGTTTGCGAACAAGCTCAGGACCTTTTTGTCGACCCTCGGTGTTCTGATCGGCGTCGCGGCCGTGATCGCCATGCTTGCGATCGGAAAAGGCGCGCAGGAATCGATTGAGACCCAGCTTTCTTCGCTCGGCTCGAATCTCTTGAGCGTGCGCCCCGCCCCCATCCGCGTGGGCGGCGTTTCGACCGAGTCCGACTGGCTCAAGATCACGCCCGAAGATGCCGAGGCCGTCGCACGGCTCATTCCGGGCGTCAAGAACACAGGCTCGGTCGTTCAGAGCGGAAATCAGCGCGTGTCGTATCTGGACAAAAACGGAATCACGACCGTGTATGGAACGCTTCCCTCGTACGCGCGGATGCACGCTGTGATTCCCGAGATCGGCCGCTACTTCACCGAGCAAGAGAATCGCGAACGGGCCCTCGTTGCCGTGATCGGGGCCACCGTATCGCGGGAGCTTTTTGGCACGCAAAACCCGATCGGATCGACGATCAAGGTGAACCGGGTTCCGCTCCGGGTGATCGGCATCCTGCCCGAGAAGGGCTCGAGCGGATTCGGCGACCGGGACGATCAGGTGCAAGTGCCGCTTTTGACCGGAATGCGCCGGATTCTGGGCAAGACCTCGCTTGATATCCTCGAAGTCGAGATCGAAAAGGGCTCCCACATGGGCGAGGCCAAATCAAGAATCGACGAACTGCTCCGGTCCCGCCACGAGATTCCGCCCTCGCAATCCGAGGAAGCGTTCCGGATCTTGAACATGGCCGACATCCAGTCCGCCCTGACCGAAACCAGCAAGACCCTCTCGGTGTTGCTATTGATCATTGCTGGGATTTCACTCCTCGTGGGCGGGATCGGGATCATGAATATCATGCTCGTCTCGGTGACCGAGCGTACCCGCGAGATCGGACTCCGAAAGGCGATCGGGGGAACCCCGGCCGACATTCTGCTGCAGTTCTTGGTCGAATCGGCCGCAATCGGGGTTTTCGGGGGACTTCTTGGTGTGAGCCTTGGCATCGGGGCCTCTTTGCTCGTCTCGGTCGTTGCCGGCTGGACCACCTCGATTTCGATTCCCGCGGTGATCGGGTCTTTTTGGTTCTCGAGCCTGGTCGGCATGGGCTTCGGGCTATGGCCCGCTCGGAAAGCCGCGCTCCTGAATCCGATCGAGGCGCTGAAAGGCGAATGAGAATCTTGCTCCTCATCTCTCTCTCCGGTAGCCTGTCGGCATGCAAAAGTTCCTCATCCTCACGCTCCTTGTGCTCTCTTCATGCTCGTCGTCTCCTCCGGTAACGGCGAAACAAACCGAGAAAACTGAAGCCTTTCGCGGCATCATGGACCGGTATTTCGAGACTTTTTTGCAGTTGAATCCGCTCTACGCTTCCTCGATCGGCGACAAACGCTATGATGCCGAACTCGCCACGGGCGTGTCAGACGAATACCGCGCCCGGAGCAGGGCCGCGATGGAGAGCGCCTTGGTAGAGATTCGCGCGCTCGGATGCGGGGACCTCCCCGATGCGGACCGCTTCAGCTGCCTCACCTTCGAAACGGACCTCGATGCGGGAATCGCGCTTTTGAATGCGGATCTCGATTACCTGATGTCCTTCAATCAGTTTGCGAGCTTTTTCTTGGATTTCGCCGAAATCGCCTCGGGATCGAGCTATGTGACGTTTGATACGGCAAGCGATTACCGGAACTTCCTCTCGAGGATGAAAAAAGTGCCTGGCGTGCTTCGTGCGGCCGAAGAAAAAATGCGCGAGGGAATGAAGAAATCGATCACTGTACCCCGCGCCCTTGCGGTGAAGGGAGTCCGGCAGTTGAAGAAAATCCTTTCTGCCAAGATCGAAGAGAGCGTTTTTTACAAACCGCTTTTGAAGTTCCCGGCAAGTATGTCGAAGGCCGAACAGGATGCGATCCGTCCTGAATACGAGACCGCCATTCGCGATGAGGTCTATCCGGCGTACCGGAATCTCTTGAAGTTCGTCGAAACCACATACTTGCCCCGTTGCCGGAAAACCTCTGGCGTTTCGGCCCTTCGTGGCGGACGCGACTATTATCGTGCCCTCGCCCGCTACCACACGACCACTGCTCTGGATCCCGACGCGATTCATGAGATCGGCCTGAAAGAAGTGGCACGCATTCGCGCGGAACTGGAAGCCGTAAAAAAAGAGCTCGGATTCCGCGGCTCGCTTCCTCAGTTTTTTACCGCGCTCCGGAGCAATCCGGCGCTGTATCCGTTCCGGTCGGCCGACGAAGTGATGAATGCCTACCGCGACATCCACAAAAAAATGCTTCCCGGCATTGAAGGGTTATTTCGTCTGACACCGAAAGCGGGATTCGAGATCCGCGAGGTCGAGAAATTCAAGGCCGACACGGCGGGCGAGGCGTATCAAAACCCGAGCGAGGACGGGTCGCGTCCCGGGATCTTCTGGGTGCCGGTGCCGGACCCGAAAAAATACTCGAAAAAGTCGATGGAAACGCTGTTTTTGCACGAGGCGATTCCGGGGCATCATTTTCAGATCGCACTCCAGCAGGAACTCGATCTGCCCAGATACCGGCGCTTCAACGGCAACAACGCCTATGTCGAGGGGTGGGGCCTTTATGCCGAGAGCCTCGGGCGCGAGCTCGGGCTGTATCAGGACCCCTACTCGCGCATCGGAAACCTCGAATACGCGATGCACCGGGCGCTCCGCTTGGTGGTCGACACGGGGA
This sequence comes from Bdellovibrionales bacterium, assembly GCA_040380025.1. Classification (GTDB taxonomy): domain Bacteria; phylum Bdellovibrionota; class UBA1018; order UBA1018; family CAIMNF01; genus CAIMNF01. The sequence goes on from JBEIJY010000014.1 coordinate 10,456, forward strand.
TTCACTGGAAGGGCTGGAGCCGCGAGCGGGCCATTGCCTACTGCCTGCAGAATGAGCCCATGGGAAAGGACGACATCGTGGCCGAGATCGAGCGCTACATGGCGATCCCGGGTCAGGCCCTCTCGTACAAGCTCGGGGAACTCAAAATCCAAGAGCTTCGCGCTCTTGCCCGCTCAAGGTTGAAGAACCACTACCGCGATCCGGCGTTCCATGACGAGATCCTGCGCGATGGCCCCCTGCCCCTGTCGGTGCTGGAGACCAAGATCCGTGCGTGGATCGGCCGCGAAATCAGCAAGCGCGAATAAAAAGTGAACCAACCTACAGATGAGGGGTGTCTCGATTTGGAACCTGAAAGACACCCCTCAGCTGTAGTTTCCACAACCCCCGGATGCAGGGCTTTTGACCCCAAATCCGGGTCAGGCAGAAGGGCACCAATTCAAGGTTCGTTTGACCTTCTTTCGGCCTGACCAGCATCAAAATTGAAAGCAAGGGCGGTGCCACGCTCAAGATGAAAAAGAGGCAGGCCCCGATGCAGTCATGGCACCGGAAGTCCCGGCCAGGGACAGTTTCGTCCCGCCCCGGTGCCTCTGCCAGAGATCCCGGAGCTCGGCTTCGTCGAGCACTTCTTTTTCAAGAAGCAGACGCACGCACTCATCCAAGAATTCACTGTGGGTCCGGATGATCTTGCATGCGGTCGTGTAGGAATGCTCCAGAATGCGCGCGATCTCATGATCGATCAGGCGTGCGGTTTCGTCGCTGTAATCGTAGTTCCGCACCTTGAGCTCGGGCGATAAAAACGGACTCGTGGGTTTACCGTAACTCATGAGGCCGAGATCGGCCCCCATGCCGTATCGCGTGACCATGGCGTGTGCGATCTCGGTTGCGCGATCAAGGTCGTCTGCGGCTCCGGTCGAGACCTCCTTGAAGAAAATCGACTCGGACGCACGGCCTCCGAGAAGAACCGAGAGCTTGTTCTCGAGCTCCCTCCGGTCGATGAGATACCGGTCCTCGGTCGGGCGTCGGAGCGTGTATCCGAGTGCTCCTGCCCCCCGTGGAATGATGCTCACCTTGTGAACCGTCTCTCCCTCTTCGACCGCAAGCGAGACCACGGCGTGTCCCATTTCGTGATAGGCGACTCTTCGTTTTTCTTCGGGCCTCAAAATCCGGCTCTTTCGTTCCAAGCCGCCCACAATTCGCTCAATTCCCGCCGTGAAATCCCGCATCTCCACCCGCTCCGCGCCCCTGCGGGTCGCGATCAGGGTGGCCTCGTTCACGAGGTTCTCGAGGTCCGCACCCGAAAAACCCGCTGTGAGGCCCGAAAGCGCGTCGATATCGACCGCGGGATCGTGTTTTGCTTTTTTGAGATGAATGCGAAGGATCGCCGAGCGTCCGCCCCGATCGGGCATGTCGATCACCACCTGCCGGTCAAAGCGCCCTGAACGAAGGAGCGCCGGATCGAGAATCTCGGGCCGATTCGTCGCCGCAAGAAGCACGACCCCTTTGGAGGGATCGAACCCGTCGAGTTCGGCAAGAAGCTGGTTCAAAGTCTGCTCTTTTTCGTCGTTCGCGCCCCCGCTCACGAGACTGAACCCCCGGGCTTTGCCGAGCGCATCCATCTCGTCGATGAAGATGATGCAGGGAGCATGACTCCTCGCCTGCTCGAACAAATCGCGGACCCGGGCGGCTCCGAGGCCCACGAACATCTCGACGAATTCGGAGCCGTTGATCAAAAAAAACGGCACATTCGCCTCGCCCGCCACGGCGCGGGCAAGCAGGGTCTTCCCCGTTCCCGGCGGTCCGACCAGCAAAATTCCCTTCGGCATCCGCCCGCCGAGTCGCTGAAAATGTTCCGGGGATTTCAAAAACTGTACTACTTCTTGGAGTTCCTGCTTTGCCTCATCGACCCCTGCGACATCGGCAAACCGGACTTTCAGATCGCGCTCGACGAAAACCCGGGCACGGGAACGCCCGAGTGTTCCGAGCTGAGCCTGTCCGCGACCCATACGGCCCAGAAGGAACCACCAGAACAACCCGAGGGTGAGCACCGGCACGACCCATGATAGAAAGTCGCGGAAAAACGAGCTTTCATGAATCGACTCGAAACGGACGCGGGAGTCGATCAGACGCGGAACGAGCCCTGGATCGTCCATCTTTGCGGTCGCAAAGCGCGCGGATTCCGTAAGGGGAGGTCTGAGGAACTCACCCTCGATCCGCTCCCCCGCCACCCGCACCGAGAGCACCTCGTGACGATCCAAAAGCTCGACAAACCGGCTGTAGGGAATCTGCTCGATTCGTGCAACAGGCCGCATCCCCTCCCGCACGAGCATGAGAAGCCAGATCGCGAGGATCACGAGAAAGATCGTCCCTCCCCGCAGCTTCTTCATCGAAGCTCCCGGGGAGGCGCGGGTACGTGGCGCGGAGGTGCGGAGATCATCGGATTCTCGAACACCCGTGGACCGCAGACCCAGACGCTGTTTCCGTGGGAGCGGAACACCCGGGTCGAGATGCTCCCCATGACCACCTTCTGAAGCTCGCTTCGTACCGAAGAAAGTCCGATCAGGGACACGTGCTCGACACGCGCGGTTTTTAGAATGGCGGCGGCGACATCCCCGAGTCCGTCCTCGATCACGGCGCGCGCGCGCATTCCCCGCTCGCGGGCATGGGCGACCCACTGCTCGCCCTCGTTCACCAGCGACTCCTTCATCACCTTCCAGTACGTCTCGGGAAGATAGGCTCCGACCCCGGTGAGGCTCATGCCGGTGATCAGGTTCGGGTATTCGGCGACATGAAGGATCACCACCTCGGCATCCATCGGCCGGATTTGCTTCAAGAACAAATCGAACGCGGTTTTCGAGGCCTCCGAGAAATCCGTGGCGAAAAGGACTTTCCCGAGGGCATCGTGGGGACCGGGTAAGAGACCGAAAAACAGGACCGGAACGGAAGCGTGAAGAAGGACCTTTTCGGCGAAACTCCCGAGCACCATCCGGCTGAGCCAGCGTCGTCCATGGGAGGACACGAGAATGAGATCCGCGCCCGAATCCCTTGCGTAATCCGTAAGCAGAATCGCCGGATCCGCACCCGAATCATCCTCATCCCAGAGCATCTTCACACCGACCGGCACCGGCAGATCGAGGTTCCGGACGGCGAGCTTCATCCGGTCGTAAGCCTTGGTGTATATCTGGTTGAATTTCGGAAGCCGGGGGGACTCCTTCAACACATGCACGGCCTCGACCCCGGAGGCCATTCGTTTTGCCCAGTGATGAAGCTCCCGCAGGGCTTTCCGCGAAGGGCGAAGTCTTTGCTCGAACGGATCCACCGACAGAATCAGCCTTGATTTGCGAACGGTCTCAGTACCCATGTTCCTCCCGCCTTTTTCTTTCCGCCCGTTCCACGATCGGGAGGATCTTCAACACCGAATCAGGGTTGAGAGAAATGCTGTGGATTCCCTCCCCGATCAAAAACTCCGTGAATTCCGGATCATCACTCGGCGCCTCGCCGCAAATCCCGACCGGCTTGCCGAGGGCGCGAGCGGTCCGGATCACGGATCGGATCATTTCCTTGACCGAGGCATCCCGCTCCTGGAAGAGCGGGGCCAGGCGTTCGGAATCCCGATCCACCCCGAGCACAAGTTGGGTCAGATCATTCGATCCGATCGAGAAGCCGTCAAACAGCTCCAGGAACTCACGGGCAAGAATGACGTTCGAAGGGATTTCGCACATCATCCAGATCTCGAGGCCGCCTTCACCACGCCGAAGCCCTGATTTTCCGAGCTCAGCGAGAGAGTTTTTCGCGTCTTCGATGGTGCGGCAAAAAGGAATCATCACCTTCACGTTCACGAGGCCCATTTCAAACCGAACCTTGCGAACGGCCCCACACTCCAGGCGGAAGCCGTCGCGGTACGCGTCGTTCCAATAGCGAAACGAGCCGCGGAACCCGAGCATGGGATTTTCTTCCTCCTGCTCGAATGCGGAGCCCCCCGCAAGAGCGGCGTATTCGTTCGATTTGAAATCACTCATGCGAAGAATCACGGGCTTCGGATAGAATGCGGCGGCGATCACTCCGATTTGTTCGGATAGCTTTTGAACGAAGTAGACTTCGGGTGTTTCACCGGGCGGGATCTTCTTTTGGATTCTTTCTTTCTCGGCGGGATCCGTGACCAGATCCGGATGGGCGATCGCCATCGGATGGATTCCGATGCCGGAACTGATCATGAACTCCATTCGGGCAAGGCCGACTCCCGAATTCGGAAGAAACGAGTTCCGGATGGCATCGTCGGGCCTTCCGAGGTTGAGCATGATCTGAGTTCGCAGTTCTCCCGAAGAAAAGGCCGGAATTTCCTCGGTCCGGAACCGGGTCGTTCCACGATACACAAACCCGACATCGCCTTCGGCGCTCGATACGGTGATCGCCTCGCCGTTTCGGATCGAAGTGGTGCCGTTTCCCGTTCCCACAATCGCAGGAATGCCCAATTCCCGAGCCAGAATAGCGGCGTGACAGGTCCGTCCCCCGCGATTGGTCACCACTGCCGAAGCCCGCCGGAGAACAGGTTCCCAATCGGGGTCGGTCTTCGAGGTCACGAGAATCTCGGAATCCTTGAGCTGGTGAAGATCCTTCACCGAGTAGATCACGCGTGCGGTTCCGGTCCGGATCTCATTGCCGACACTTTTTCCGCGGGCGAGCACCGGCCCCGCCTCCTCGATGAAATACTGGAGAGTGCGGGTCCCGGCACCGGGAATCTTCCGGCTCTGGACCGTCTCCGGTCTCGCCTGAACGATGAACAGCTCCCCGCTCGGTCCGTCCTTCGCCCATTCAATGTCCATCGGGGTGGGGTTTTCTCGTTGCATCGAAAAATGATGCTCGATCATGGTCCCGGCCCGCGCGAGCTCGATCACCTCGGCATCGGTCAGAGAAAGCCTGATTTTTCTTTCGAGCGGGACCTCGACCTCGATCGTTTTTGACTTCTGCGATTGGTCATACACGAGGGAGCGTTCCTTCGAGCCGACCTCGCGTTTCAGGATCGGAGAAAATCCGTCTTCGAGAAGCGGCTTATAGACCCAGAACTCATCCGGATTCACTGATCCCTTTACGATCGATTCGCCGAGGCCATAAGAAGAGTTGATCACGACGAGGTCGCGAAATCCGGTTTCGGGTTCGAGCGTGAACAGTACTCCCGAGGAAGCAAGATCGGAGCGGATCATCTCCTGCACACCCACCGAGAGAAACACCTTGGTATGACTGATGTTCCGTTCGGAGCGATACATGATGGCGCGATCCGAGTAGAGGGAAGCGAAACAACTTCGAATGCTGTGAAGCAAATCCCGCTCCCCTTCCACATTCAAAAATGTGTCTTGTTGTCCGGCAAAACTCGCCTCGGGAAGATCCTCGGCCGTGGCACTGCTCCGGACCGCAACATCGAGCCGTCCCCGGCGGACATCGACAAGTTCATGATACGCTCCAAGGACCGCATCTCGCGTATCGTCCCCGAATCGTCCCGACAGGACCGCCGCACGGATTCGCTCCCCGATCGAGGATATCCTGACCGGATCCTCGATTCGGGCCTGATCCGAGAGCAGATCTTGGACAAGACCAGAGATCCGATTGCTCTTCATGAATTCCTGAAATGCCCCGACCGTAAGCGCAAATCCCCGGGGAACACGCACCCCTTCTTTACGGACGGAGTGAAATAGCTCACCGAGTGAGGCATTTTTACCCCCGACAAGGTCCAGGTCTTCGAGCCGGAGAGTGTCAAACCATCGGATTTTCGAGGAAACCGGATCTTTCACGATGGAAGTGGTAGCAAGGGGCGGGCCAAGACTCGGACAATCTCTTGCCTGCTCAGAATGGCTTGATTCGTGATGGCCCGATTCCTGAATAAAAAAAATTCGTGAGAGTGTTGCTTTTGATTCTGTTTGTCTATTCCTCCTCTCCATCCCGGGCAGACCCGAAGCTGACCATGAGCGGAATTTCGAGTACCCTGAACTCCCTCCTTGCCCTGTCCCTGCGCGATGAGACCTGGAGGGCTGACAAAAACCGGAGCGAGATCCGTCGAGGGTTGGAAGGCCTGCTTCAGCTTTCGCATGAGATCCCGAACGGAAAGAATGAGTCGAATGATCCGAGTCTTGTGATCCTCGCCCCGGTCCTTTCGGACCAGATCCGCCTTGCCCTTTCGGCCCATCAGCTGGGCCAATTCGAGGTTTCACGGCAAATGGTTCGCTCCCTCACGGCCAGTTGCTTCGGATGCCATTCCCGCGAACCCGAATGGAGCACGCAAGATCAGAAATCCTTGCCCGGATTCGTCTCTTCCCTTTCGGCACTCGATCAAGCCCGATACGCAGTCTCGCTTCATCAAACCAAGACCGCTCTGAGCGGATATGAGCGATTTCTGCTGGAGCCCGGCTCGATCAAGCGTGATTTGCAGTCCTGGCATGATGCGCTTCGGGAGTCACTGACTCTGATTCTCCGCGTGAACCGGGACCCGCAATCAGCCATAGAGCTGATCGGAAGGATCAAAAAGATTGAGGGAATTCCGTTCTTCTTAAAAAGGGAGCTTGCTGCCTGGGAGAGGGACCTTCTTTCTTGGAGGAGAGACCGATCCATCCCGAAGGGAGAGGCTCTCTTGCGTCTCGAGATTCAAAAACGATATGCGGAGGCCTCGGCGCGGCGGACCCATCCGCTTGATCACTCCGCCGATATGGCATTCCTTCGGCTTACTTCACTTTTGTATGAAATGATGCGGCGATATCCGAAAAGCCGCTTTCTTGCAGAGGCTGAATACCTCCAAGGTGTTTCTTACGAGACCCTCTCGACTCCTCCCTTCGAAAACCTCCATGAATTATTTTACGAGTCATGCATCCGTCGTGAACCCCACAGCAGAACGGCCGAAAAGTGTTACGAGCGGCTCGAGCGGAGCGTCTACTTCGGGTTCACGGGGAGCTCCGGAACGCACATTCCCATCGAGCTTGAGAACAAGCTTCTCGAGCTTTGGGGGCGGGCATTTGTGCCCGGGAAACTTGACCATTGATGAGATCGCCGATCACTCAGGGTGCTTTCGGGAACTTGAGATGGAACTTCGCGCCTTTTCCGAACTGGCTCTCTACCGAAATGGTGCCGCCCCAGGACTGCACGATTCGTTGACTGAGAGCAAGTCCGAGCCCGAGACCGCCTCCGATCGGGCGGGCGGAGAAAAACGGGCGAAACAAACGGATCTGATCTTCTGCGCGGATTCCACATCCGGAATCAGAAACAGTCATCACCCGGCTTTCGTCGGCATCAGCAAGAGACACCCGCACCGAATGGGGACCGGCATTTCCCCCTCTCCGCGCTTCTTCGATCGCCTCGATCGAATTCTGAAACAAACTGTGCAAAACCTGATGCAAAGGTTCGCTTCCGGCCCGCGCCTCGAGAATCACACCGTCCGGGATGGAATTCGAGATCGCAATCTCGTGAAAGCGAAACGAAGTCGCCATGACCTCGATGATCTCGTTCACCACCAATTTCAGGTCAACCCGTCCCGAGCGCTTGGAGTCATCCCCCCGCGCGAGGTTCAAAAGTGAACGCATGAGATTCGAGATCCGGTCGACCTGCGAGATGATGATTTCGAGATCCCTCTTCAACCCGGGTTGGTCGCGGTTCTTCATGAGCATCACCTCCGACCGACCCCGGATCACACCGAGCGGTGTGCCAATTTCGTGCGCCATGCCCGAGGCGAGAACCCCGACCGATGCCAACCGCTCCTGAATGAGCATGCGTGCATCCCGCTCCTTCAGATCGGCCTGCAGGCGCATGCGTCCCATTGCATACCGGACCGCGCGCTCAAGAAGTGCCGGGGTCACCTCGTCCCGCACCAAAAAATCCCCCGCTCCGAGGGCAACTCCATCGGAATCCAATCCGTCTTTTCCCGGATCTCCGATCACGACAACCGGCGGTGCGGAGGTAAGATCCCTCAGGCGAACCAGAAAATCCCGCGCCTGTTCGACTCCCACAGAATCACTGAGCAGAATCACTCCCGGAAACCCCGTGGAGGCGAGTTCGAGGATGTGGCCGGCCGAGGAGCTCCACTCGAGCACAAACTCCTGACCCGGCAAGGATTCGATCATGTCAGAAAAACCTTGATACTCATCAAGGTCGACACTGTGGAGCAAGAGGCGCTTCGATTCATGATGACGCAGAAAGGGACTCATCCGGCATCGGGTGTATCACACCGGAATCGATTCAAAAAAGCCTTGTTTTCCATCAATTCTTCAAACATTCTTTACTGAAAATCCCTGCATTTTCGCTATCCCATTCGAGAATCCTTGGTGTATGAAAATTCACGAAACATGTGAATGGGGTGAAACACATCATGAGCGACACAAAAGGGAACATCATCATCATCGACGACGACCGCGAAATGCGGGTGCTGGTTTCGGATTTCTTCCGGGGGCTCGGATTCCGAACGCACATCTTCGGGCTTGCCAAAGAGGCGCTCGATGCCGTCTCGCCGGGCGGGGCCCTGGCCGAGTCCGGTTCTGAGGGAGACATTGACGTCGTGATCTCGGACATCCGGATGCCCGAGATGGACGGAATCCAGCTGACGGAACTCCTGCGCGAGAAACGACCCGAGATCCCGGTGGTGCTGATCACCGCTTTCGGAAGCGTGGAAACCGCAATCGAAGCAATGCACAAGGGCGCCTACCATTATGTTGTGAAGCCCTTCAAGCTGACCGAGCTCGAGGCAACGGTGATCAAGGCCCTAGAGTTCCGGGCTCTTCAAAAGGACAATACGGCCCTTCGCGCTGAGGTCCGGAAAGGCTGGAACTTCGGGAACGTGATTGGCAAAAGCGACAGCATGAAGCGCATTTATGATCTCGTGTCGCGGATCGCCGGTGCGAATTCGAACGTGCTGATCACCGGCGAAAGCGGTACCGGAAAGGAAATGATCGCGAAGGCGATCCATGAGAGCGGACCGCGGGCGAACAAACCGTTCGTGGCGATCAACTGTACGGCAATTCCCGAGAACCTGCTCGAGTCTGAACTGTTCGGACACGCGAAGGGCTCGTTCACGGGTGCGATTCAACGAAAGCGCGGGCTTTTCGAGGAGGCAAACGGCGGTACGATCTTTCTGGACGAGATCGGGGACATGAATGTGCTCTTGCAATCGAAACTGCTCCGGGTGATTCAGGAGCGGAAAATCCGCGCTGTGGGGGAAAACATTCCGATCGATGTGAACGTGCGGGTGATTGCGGCCACGCACAAGGATCTCCGGACTGCCATGAAAGAGGGGCGCTTCCGCGATGACCTGTATTATCGTCTGAGTGTGATTCCGATCCAGATTCCCCCGCTCCGGCATCGGAAGGAGGACATTCCTCTTCTTGCCGAGCATTTTCTCAAAAAATATTCTGCCTTGAACCAGATGAAGGTAAAGGGCTTCACCAAGCGGGCCATTGCGAAGCTGATCGGAATGAAGTGGGAAGGAAACGTGCGCGAGCTCGAGAATGTGGTCGAGCGCGCAATCGTTCTTTGTTCGCAAACGCTCGTGGATGAGAATGACATTCCCACTCCCGAAGCCCAGACACCGGATGAGTTTTTCGGCGAGTCGACCTCGGATTATCCGACACTCACCACGCTCGAAGAGCGATACATTCGCCTGATTCTCGAGAAGACCGGCGGACGCAAGGACAAGGCATCGCAGATTCTCGGCATCAACCGCAGGACCTTGTATCGAAAAGAGCGGGAATACGGCATGGTTCCGCTTTCCACCCCCGAACCTGATGAATTGGGCGAAGAGGACCTGAGCGAGAACATGATGGATGTTTGAGGAGAGAGGAAGCGGATGAATCCCGCCGGCCGGGGAAAGGCTTAAACTTGCCCGTCCTCCGGCCGGTACCCATCCGGATCAAAAGCTTTGCAAGCGGGGTGCCAAAGGAAACGGTGCGTGCAACAAAACCGAATGGCACCGGCCTTGCTTCGATGAGAGTCGATGAAGTCGAAAAAATACGTGATTTTGGCTCTTTTTTTCGCTCTCGTGATCTCGGGCGGAATCGCCCTCTCCCTGACCGGGGAACCGCCGCGGGAACCCGTACTCCCGCAGGGGACAATTGTGGAACACAAGGGGCGGAAATATCGCATCGAAACCGACGAGAACCTGCACCGGGTCCGCGTGTTTTATGATCTCGATCAAAAACCCTATCCGACCGGGATTGTTCTTTTGCTGAAGCGAAAGGACCAGCCTTCCCGGAGAATCAAGCTCGGGCTCACCGAAACCACTCGGGAATCGGTGGTCTACTCGGGCCTTGTGCCTTCGAATGTGTTGATCTCGGGCGGGGTGAGCTTTCAGATCAAAGAGACCAGATGAATCCTGAGTGATTGAGCGGAATCGGAAAATGAAATCCGGTCACCATCGTTTTTCGACGAGGCCTGTGCTCAGTTTTTTCAGGTAGGTGGTGGACTTCAGCGCCGGGGGCGGAAGCTCCGGCACCGGGGACGAAACCGGCTCCCGAAGCCAGCGCGAGGCAAGCTGATCGAACAAGCGCAGATACCCGAGCAAGGTATACCGGCCAAAGTGGGTGCACGCCCCCTCGTAGGCCTGTGCCTCGTACTCCTGTTCGGTGGTCACATAGCCTGCGTAGGAGTTCGCATAACCCGAGATCACCACGCGCGTGACCCCAAGCGGCTGTAATCTCGACTGCAGAAGGGAGCGGAGCCGCGCACCCGATTGAGTGGTGAACTCACCCGGTACGGCTGCAAACGCAACAGAACCGATCCGGAACAACTGGACCGGAATCACGGTCGGAGTCATGGGTTCACCCTTGAAGACCCGGATTCGGGACCAGAACCGGATGATCCGGATCGTCGGATCGATCAGTCCGGGAATCGGGAGATCCTCGGGTGTGGAATCTCCGAACACGCGCCCCTCGGTGAGATCAATACAGATGATTTTGCTTCCGTGTGCCCGCGTGCGGATTCGTCGTCCCTTCAAGAAATACGCGATCTGGAGGCCGATCTCGAGCGCCTTCACCATGAGCCATGAAGCACCCCGGCCCTCGGCCGTTCCTTCCATGAAGGGGCATCCGAGGGCGGCCTTCCCGGTGGTGATTCCGGTCTGTCCCCCCACCCATTCGGGCGGAATGGGAATGGCCGTGCAGTCATGATGGCGAAGAATCGAGCCGAGCTCATCTCCCGGCATGCGCTTAGACTCTTCGTAGATCCGAAGGGCATGGCGCGCCTGGATCTCGCCATTGAAGTCACAGCTCTTCAGATCGTCGCGGAAGGCGCCGCGGACCTCGGGCTTGAACCAGTATTTTTTGAAATTCGGGCTCACATCGCCCGAGGCTCCTTGAGCGAAGAGAACCACCGTATCGGCATCGAGCGACTTGAAGTGCGTCTCGAGGCGGAGGGAGGCCACTCCCTTGTTGTCGGGGTGAACCGCGAAGAAATCGCGATGCACGCTCGTGCAATGAACCGCAAACCAGCTGATCAGCGCGATTGGGACGCCCTCGGCGTCCTGCACTCCGAGCACGTCCATCACCCGGTACAAGGCGCGATTCCGCTCCCGTTCCGAGACCTTCGGCACATCAGGATTCCGGTTCCACGAGGCGACCGAACGATTGAAGGCGACATTCTCTTCGAGCGGAATCTCGCCCGATCCGAACACCAGATGCGCGGGAACGCGCGCGCGCCAGGCACCAAGAATCGAGTCGACGATTCCGTTCACATAGGTCTCGTAAATGGCGGGATGATAGCCCCGACTCGGAATATTGTAGAGAATCGAATGACAGTACCCGCCGGGCGCGTTGTGGGTGTGAGTGGCGGTCAGGACCACCTCGTGCTCCTGAAACGCCAGATCCGCCGCGCGATCCTGAAGGCGCTTCATGACCCCGCGACGGATCGACTCTGAAATGAAGCAGATTTCGACACTCACAAAAATGAGCCTTGCGCCCGCATCATTCTCAAACGCGACCGCGCGCGAGTGGATCTCCGTCTCGACCCGCGTGGCCCAATGCTTCGGATCTCCCCAGCCCAGAAGAGGGATGGATATCTTGATTTCAGGAGTGATTCGCACTCGTGAGGCGCCTGATCTCATGTCACACCCGATACAGAACTTCGATGGTTTTCTTCAGCAGATCCGCCACCAATCCCCGAAACGGCAGACTCGAGGCCATTCCGTACACCGGCGCCATTCCCGTGCCTCGTGAGGGATTCGTCTTGACCGCGTGGACGCTTTCTTTCAGATCTTCCAGAAATCGCTCCACCACTCCGACCTTGGTGTGCCGGAGCGTCACCGCAAGATGCACGCACTCGGGCCGATGCAAGCCGTTCAGGCTCCATCCCTTCGCGGTCATCTGGTCCATGACCTCATAGATGTTGACCGATTCCGAGCCGAAAGCCAGGACCCAAAGGGGGTTTCCGAGAATCTTCAGCTCCGGAATCGTCGCGATTCCCTCTTTCAGTTTCTTTGCCGCATCCAGAATCGCCCGCGTCGCATCGAGGTACCCGGCCTCCCCGATCGAAAGCAGTGAGGCCCAGCATGCGGCGCTGAGCGCGCCCGGCCGCGAGCCCGAAAGCGTCGGAGAGAAATACAAACCTCCCGGCCAATCGGTGATCGTGAAGAACTGTTCGCGCCTGAGCTCCGGGTTTCGGTACAAAACGACCGAGGTGCCTTTGGCGGAGTACCCGTACTTGTGGGTGTCGACCGACATCGAGGTCACCCCGCGGAGCCTGAAATCAAAGGCCGGAATTCTTTCGCCGAGCTTTTCGGCGAATGGGAGCACAAAGCCCCCGAGACAGGCATCGGTATGAAAACCGATTCCGCGCGCGTAGGCGATCTCAGAAAGCTCCTCAATCGGGTCGATTCCTCCGTGAGGGAATGCCGGCGCCGAACCCACAATCGCAACCGTCCGGCGATTCACCGCACTGGCCACCGCCCCGGGATCGACCGTGAAGTCCCCTCGCACCGGCACATGCACGAGCTTCATGTTGAAGTACCCCGCGGCCTTATCGAACGCCGCATGAGCGGTCACAGGAGCGATGATTTCGGGGTTTTTCACGCCCCGGAGGCGCCGTGCACGATCGCGATACACCTTCATGGCAAGAAGAATGCTCTCGGTTCCGCCCGAGGTGACGGTACCGCAGACGTCCGGAGCGCTCTCCCCGCGTCCCAGAAGATTCGCAACCATCGAGACAATCTCGGCCTCGAACTTCGTCGCACTCGGAAACAAATCGCTGTGCAGGGGATTGCTCTGCGAATGGAGGGCGTAGACCTCATTCAAGAATGCAATGTGAGAGGCGTCTCCGTGGTAGATCCCGCCCGAAACAAACCCATCGCGCCACTTCGGCGACTCGAGGTCGCTCATGGAGCGAATTTCAGAGAGGAGTCTTTCTTTCGGGATTCCACTTCTGGGAAGAGCATCATGCCGCTCGAACCGTCCGTGATAGGGCTTCAGGGAGTGCTCAAGCGACTCGGTCAGCTTCCGGTCTTCTTCTTCGATTTTTGCCCGAAACCGCGGATCCTGCCGGATCCGGTTCTCGAGCAGAGAGAGCATCGATTTCGGCAAGAGGCGGATGATCCATTGGTATTTCGCAAGTTCCTTTTCCATTTCAGCTCCCCGCGTTTTGTTCCCGGAACCACGATTCATTCCGCTTCAGATAATCCAGATAGGCGCCGAATTTGCGTTCATAAACCGCCTGATCGGCCCCGGGTTCGAACACCCGGGCGACTTCGATCCGCGATCCGATCTCTTCCATCGACATCTCGCCCGTTGCCACTAGAGCCAGTGCGGCCGCGCCTTTCGAGTTCGCGGTTAGGGGATCCTTCATCTGTTCGATCGGGATTCCGAGCGTATCGGCAAGGATGCGACCCCAAACCGACGAGCGAGCGCCTCCCCCGATGAAGCGAATCGACTCGAAGTCCCGGCCGCAAAACGATTCGGTGTGTTCCTTCAGCCAGCGAAGATTCAGCGCGACGCCTTCCATCACGGCACGAATCAGGTGCTTCTGCTCGTGACGCAGGGACAGATTCACAAAGCCACCCCGAAGATGCGAGGCATCCGAGGGAGAGCGTTCTCCGTTCAGCCAGGGGAAATAATATAACCCCTCCGAACCCGCGGGCACTGTCTCGGCCAGAGCATCCATGCGCGAATACGCATCCTCGGGCGCACGCTCGCGGGAAACGCCGTTTGCTGGGAACAAAATCCGGTTCTTCAAGAACTGCAACGATGCCCCTGCCGTTTGTTGCTCGTTCACCATGAGGTAACGCCCCGGGATCCCCGATGGAATGCTTGCGATATTATGAAACAAATCAGCCTTTTTGAAGGGCACATGACAGATGATCCACGCCGAGGTTCCGATATACAGATGCGGGTCGAAATCGCGCACTCCTCCCGAACCTACGGCGCCCGAGTGAAGATCGGGCGTCCCCGAGACTACGACGGCATCGGCGGGGATTCCGAATCGGGAGGCGACCTCGGCACGCACGGTTCCCAGAATGGAATTCACAGGCACAAGCTCGGGGAGTTTTTCGGGGTCGATTCCGCTCTTTGAGATCAATTCGGTAGAGTATCGGATATTTCCGATCTCACGATTGTCGGTGAGCCAGTGCAGGGTGATCGAATCGAACGAAGCAGCCGCGCGGCCGGTCAGATGAAAATTCAGATAATCCTTCGGTTCGAGGAACACCGAGGTTTTTTCGTAAATCGCGGGACGCTCGCGCTTCAAAAAAAGAATATGCGAAATGGGGTCTTTTCCGGAGCGGGTCGGAGCCCCACCCGTGATGCGAATCCACTGAAGGGTCGGAATCAGTCCGTATCCATCGACTTTGATCAGCCCGTCCGTGAGTCGAGCGGCGTCGGGGGCCCCGCGGGAATCCATCCAGTTGATCGCGTTCATGAGCGGCTCGCCCGAGCGCGAGAGGGCCACCGTTCCCGACCACTGCGAGGTCACGTTCATGACTTTCACCCGAGCCAGAGCATCGCGGTGGTCGCAGGCGATGGCATCGATTGCGGCCTCGATGCCGAGAATCCAGTCGGAGGGCCTTTGCTCGACTCCGCGCTCTCCGTCGAACACCAGCGGCACTTCCCGGAACGCGGAGGCGATCAGGCGAAGCTCAAAATCAAAGACCGAGACCTTCGGCCCGGAGGTTCCGAGGTCGATGATAAGAACAGTGGGCGGCGCGACCATACGAAAAGAGTAGCACCGTTCCCTTGATGACTAAGTGCAACAATTTACTTCCGGTCGTCTTTGCCCGAAGAAGACGAGCCAAAGAAGCTGTCGCGTGCGGTGAGCGCCACCAGATCGCGCACGCTTTTGTTCATGCCGTCCACGGAGCCGTCCAAAAAGAAGAGGTTTCCTTTGGAATTCTCGGTGATCTGCTTCAGGGACTCGGTCCACATGCTGAACAAAATAAAGGAAGAATCGAGGTTCGACCGCACCAGCTCGCCGGCCGCCGCACTCATTCCTTTCGCCACTTCTTCCCGGAACCTCGCCACCGCCTGCCCGCGAAGCACCGCCGCGTTCATCTCGGCCTCGGCCTGGATCCGGATGGCGTTCCCCTCGGCCTCAGCCGCCTTGGTCTTCGTGATCAGCAAGGCCTGGCCCTCGTTCTCGGCGGCCGCCTTCATGTTGTTCGCGGCCACGACCTTGCTCATACTTTTCATGACTTCTTCGTCAAACGTCACGTCGTTCACCTGAAGATCGATCAGATGATACCCCCACTCGGCCAGATGATGGTCCATGTTGTCTTTCACGGCGTTCGTGATCTCACTTCGAAGCGAGAGAATCTCGGATTGTCTCTTCGTCGCGACGAACGAGCGGATGCTTCCCTCGACGCTTCTTGCAAGAGTCTGCATGAAGCTCCGGTAATCCATGAACTTGAAGGCGACATTCTTGATCGTCTCTTCTTCGGAATTCATGACCGAGTAGAGCAACATGGCCTTGAAGTGCACATTGGCCTGATCCATCGTCACGGCCTGGAACTGGAGCTCCACCGATTGATTCTGGAGGGAGATCCGCGAGAACACCTGCTCGATGACGGGAATCTTGAAGTTCAGCCCCGCTCGAAGGGTGCGGGAGTATTTTCCGAACAGGGTCAGGACCACGACCGTGCCCTGCTGGACCGTCACGATTCCGCTCAGAAGAATGATGATGAAAACAACGACCAGAAAAAAGAACCAAAGAGAGAATTCCATGGGTACCGGTCTTAGCACAATTTCAGATCCTTAAGTAGATTCTGAAAGAATCCGATCTCACAATCCATCGGGCAAAACGGCGACCACGAAGAACACGACTCCAGAAGAGGAATCCTGACGGATTTCAAAGTGAATGTCGGCCTGTTTGAGCCGGAAGGCAAATCGCTTCCCCTCGCTTGCGGGATCGCCGGCCGGATGCCGTTCCCGCTGGGAGCGCGGCCGGGGGTCCCATGCGAGCGTTTCTTCGATCAACTCCTGAAGATTGAGCTCGCGCGCTTTTTGGAGCGGCTCTTCGAGGAATCGGACCGCATATCGGGGAATTTCTCCCTCCACCCAACCGCTCCGCGCCTCCGGAACTGAATCCGCATAAGCGACATAAGGCTTCACATCGAGAACCGGGGATCCATCCAAAATATCGAGCCCGCTCACCCGCAATTCCGCCTGTCCGGCTTCGTTCCAACAAATTCGATCGAGTCGCACCACCGAAAGCCCGATGGGATTCGGCCGGTGCGGCGACCGCGAGGCGAACACACCGACTCGCGGCGGAGCCTCGAGCCGCGGAGGGATTATCGTATTGGACCATTTTTTGGGATGATTCGGATTCTGGGCCTTGTGAAACACATACACGACCCAGAGATGACTGAACCCCGAAAGATGCAAGAAGGCATCCGGATGCGAGAATTCGCGCTCCAAGCGAATCACCCCGCGCGCGGCTGAGGTCATGAGCGATTGCCGGGGAACCCCGAACTTCTCTTCAAAACAGCTCTCGACCGAACCGATGGGCGTCAAATTCCAATCCCTTGCCATTACCCGACAGGGGTAGACGAAAATCCAACGAAACGCACGATGAAAATCAACTCCAGTTCATTTGATTTCGCCCGCCTCCCCTTGACGCGAGCATCTGGAATCCCATTTAAAAATCATGATAGAATCCAAAACCGTGATGAACCGAACTCTGCTCCGATCTTTCTGTTCTGGTGTTTTGTTCCTTGCCCTTGCCCATCCCGTCTCCGCCCAGGTTGCCGATCGCGGGTTCGCCGATCTCGCAAAAAAAGTGAGCCCGGGCGTGGTGAACATTTCGACGTTTGCGCGACCGCGCCTGCAGCGTCCCGGTCCTCCGGGCGGGTTCCCGGGGCTGTTCGAGGAATTCTTCGGCGGAAGGCTCCCGCCCCAGTGGCGTGAGGAACCCCTTCCTCCCCCTTCAAAGAAATCAAAACCCCTTCCTTATTCGCTTGGCACGGGTTTCGTGATCGATGAATCCGGATTCATTCTGACCAATTACCATGTGATTCAAGGCGCAGAAGAAGTGAAAATCCAGTTCGATGAAGACGAGGAATCGGTTCCGGCCGAAATTGTCGGACGCGACCCCGAGCTCGACGTCGCTCTGCTCTCGGTCAAGACCAAAGAAAAAACGATCGCGCTTCCGCTCGGAGACTCGGACCGGATCGAAGTGGGCGAACCGGTGCTCGCGATCGGAAACCCCTTGGGATACGGCCACAGCGTGACCCACGGAATCCTCTCGGCCAAGGAGCGAAAGGCGCCTGAGATGCGGCTTGCGAAATATCTCCAGACTGACGCGTCGATCAATCCCGGCAACAGTGGCGGTCCCCTGATCAACATGAAGGGCGAGGTGATCGGCATCAACAACGCCATCGATGCCCGCGGACAAGGAATCGGATTTGCGATTCCGATCAATTCCGTGAAGCAGATTCTTGGACAACTGAAGAGCAAGGGCAGCGTCTCCCGCGGCTACCTCGGGGTCAGCGTCGGGGAAGTCACCCCTGATCTGGCCGAACAACTGAAGCTCCCGAAGGGAACCAAGGGAGTCCTCATCGCAGAGGTGCTCCCCGGCCAAGCGGCGGCCAAGGCGGGGATCCTTCCGTATGACGTGATCACCTCGGTGAATCGCGAGAAGGTTTCGAGCCCGATCGACCTTACCACCCGGATCACGGCGATCCCGGTAGGAGAAGCCGCAGAACTTGTCTTGATCCGGAAAGGCGAAGAGAAAAAGATCTCCCTGAAAGTCGGAGAGCGTCCGGTGGAATCATTTGCCGGGGGCCCGAAAAAAGAATCTCCGAAAGGAAGCAAGGACAATAAGAAGATTGAGAGCGCGTTCGCCGTCTGGGGCTTTGAATGCGTCGAGCGAAGCGAGGCCAATGCGAAGGAATTCGGGCTCCCGCTCAAAGAAGTCGAATCCTCTTCGGGGGTGATCCTCTCGGATCTCGCTTACGGCAAGCCCGCCGCCGAATCCGGGCTTGCCCGCGGCGATTTGATCATCGACATCGGAGGAATCGAAGTTTCGACCGTGGCCCAAGCCGAAGCGGCAGTCAAAAAAGCAGGAAGCCAATCCCTGATGATGCGAATCCGGCGCTATAATCCGAACGGCGATTCGGCTGTGATCATCGTGATCCTGAAACCGGGCGCCTGATCTACCGCGATGGCGGTTTCAAGAGCGACTGACAGATCGCAGGGCCGTTTTTCTTCAGGTACTCTTCGACCGAGCCGAAAAATCGCTTGAGCCTCGTGCGACCTGCCGCGATCACGGGCAGGGTCACTTCATGAATCGGATCGGTGTACCGATAATAAGCGGTAAGACCGAGCCCGGTTGCGACCATCGCCCCGAGACTCCAGTACCCGACCTCGACCGCTCGCGAGGACATCAAGATCCCGCCCACGCTCAAGATCGATCCCACCGCGCTGATCATGCGCATGTTCGCGCGACGGATCGGTTCGACCACTTTTCCTGCACGGGTCTCTTGATACGACCCTTGTGCAAGGTCAAAGGCGGTTTCGCCGAAATTTCCGACCACGATCGAACCGAAGAATTTGTCCGGAAGAAACGCCATGGGAACCCCACCCAGATGGAACAAACCGTGAATCACCGCCTGAAGCGACCCCTGAAAGGCCACCTCATACAGGAACGAGAAAAAATAAATCCTCGGAAGCTCCAGGACCTTCCGGAACCGGCTCATCCCGGCGATCTTTTGGTTGATCTCGACCATCTCGGTATCGGTCAACGCCTTCCATTTCATATAATTCACGGCATTGGTGATCCGCTCGGTGTTGATCACATTGAA
Source organism: Bdellovibrionales bacterium (assembly GCA_040380025.1). GTDB lineage: Bacteria > Bdellovibrionota > UBA1018 > UBA1018 > CAIMNF01 > CAIMNF01. The sequence goes on from JBEIJY010000014.1 coordinate 29,693, forward strand.
GAGCATGGCCGACATCGTTGCGAGACCGGCACCGATCGGAATCCACGCGGGGACATGGTGGGTGACAAACAGGTGAATGCACTCGACCGAACCCACAACGCCGATTCGCATGATCCAGACAAAGCGGTCGGCGTTCCGGACATACCGAAGCTGGGACTCCGTAAGCCCCTCTGGCGTCTCTTTCAGTTCGGGAATCCGGATCCGGTGTCCGTCGACCTCGACCCCCGGCACTTTTTCTGAAATCTCGCGCGCGATCTCCTCGGAGCCATCTCCTGAGGCAAGACCGCGATCGGCCGAAACGGGCACCGCATCCACCCAGTGAACCGCCACCTTCACATCGCGATTCACCGACCGGGCCTTCTTGACCTCGGCGCCAAAGCCCGCCACCAGCTCCTGCACATCGGCGGCGTCTTCGAGCACGAGCATGGCCCCGCTGATTTCCTGCCCTTCCTTCTGAAAGGAAAATCCGGCTGCGGGAATCTCGGCGCGGGCGATTCCCGTGACCCCAAGGACCGGAACACAAGAAAGAGTCAAAAATGCCTTAAATAAAGCCATCTTTTTCGAAAAAATTGTCTGCAATGCCGTGCTCCTCTCCCGCCGATCCGGACTCATCCTCAAAGAACGCGACAATAAATCATTTTGCGGAACAATCAACCCGATTTTGAGTCAGCGGCAGAGAACCGAAGGGGCCCCGGAATGATCAGCCGGATGGGAGTCCAGCCGCTGATGAAGAGAGAAGAATCCGGCTCCGATCATGGCCACTGCCACCCACTTTCTTGCGCGGGCTCCGAATCGCCGCAAACCATGCCGCGCGACCACCGGTGCGGCGGTCAGAACCGGCACAGAACCCGCCCAAACCGCGAGAAAGATCAAGACTCCCCAAAGAGCATTTCCCGAACCCATGGCGAGAATCAGGGCCGTAAGGAGCCATCCACAGGGCAAAAGCGGAGTCAGGAGACCGACTGCGACCGCGCGATGGTTCGGTCCGAGCAAGGCGAGCGTGCGCTCGTTCAAAAAACAAAGAAACCGCGACCAGACACCGCCCCCCTCGATCGGGCGTCCGCGCCAGAGCAAATGAAGCCCCGAGGCCACAAGAAAAAACGAAAGCAATATCCCGGCGGCCAGGGAAAGCTCCGGGATTCCATCGGGCGCGGTCACGGCCCCACCGAACCATCCGGCAAGGAATCCGATTGCAAGATACGAAACCAATCTTGAGGCCTGATACCGAAACTGAAGCGCGGGAGACGGCCCCACGGCAAGACTGAGGCCCCCGCACATGGCTCCGCAATGCACGCTTCCGGAAAGGGTCGCAATCAAAACGGCAAGAACCTTAAAGATCATTCGCAGGTCCGATCAGTTTCACGGGAGTCAGGGATCGATCCTCACGGTTCCATCGGGTCAGGAGCTGAATCTTTCCCTTGCCAGAGCCGGAATCCAAAGCCGACTTCGGGATCTTCACGAACAAATCAAAATCTCTCCGGTCGCCCGATTCCACCGTTCTCCGGACCGGATCCTCGAATCCGGGAGGAAGAACAAGCTCGATCCCCCGGGCCCGATCCCCCTCTTCGAGCAAAACCTCGGGGGTCAGGGCGTCCCACCCCATATTCGCCAAATGGACCTTGAAGTGATTCAGCACCAGCTCGGAACCTTCGCGGTCTTTCAGCACCTGATAGGGAATGTCCACCGCGCGCGTCACCTCGATCGAATAGGCCTCCCGGCCGGCGAGGCGAATGGCCAGGATCGAAAGACTGATCAGCAGAAGCGCCAGATAAACCAAGGGTCTGGCGCGGAGAAACCGGAAGGGTTTTCCTGCGATCGAAGCAATGCTTGCATACGAGATCAAACCGCGAGGTTTTTTGATCTTGTCCATCACCAGGTCACAAGCATCCACGCATGCCGTGCACGCGATGCACTCCATCTGGACCCCGTTCCGGATGTCGATTCCGGTCGGGCACACACTGACACATCGATAACAGTCAATGCAGTCCTGCCGCTCCCGGTGATAATGAACAAACAAAGAGGAATCATCCATCATCACCGACTGGAAACGCCCGTAGGGGCAGGCAACCAGGCAGAACTGCTCGCGGAACCAGCCAAAATCAAAGAGCACCACGCCCGAAAAAAGAAGCACGAGGACAAACGAGCGGGGACTCTCGAAGGGGGAACGGGTCATCATCCCGAATGAGGCTTCACTGCCGACAAAATAAGCAAGAAAACTGTGACTCAAAACCAGCGCGATCGCGATGAAGGCTCCCCACTTGGCTGATTTTTTCAGGAACTTGCCGATCGTCCACCGCCCCTGGTGGAGTCTCTTTCGTTCGAGCGCATTTCCCTCCAGCACCCGTTCGACAGCGCGAAACACCCGTTCAATGAAGACCGTTTGCGGACAGGCCCATCCGCACCAGGCCCGACCGAACCACGCAGTCAGAAGCCCCACTCCGAAAAGAAAAATCAGCGCAAGAAAGACCAGGTTCGGGACCTCGCGAGCAAAAAACAGCTGGCCGAAGACTGAAAATCTCCGATTCGCGATGTCGAGGAGCAACAAGGGATGCCCGCCCACCCGAATCCAGGGGATCACAAGATACAGCGCGATCAAGCCCCACTGCACCCACTGTCTTCGATTAGTCCATTTGCCACGCACCTCCGCCGGGAAAATCTTGATTCGCTTTCCCTCGGCGGAGGTGGTGGTCAATGCGTCCCGAACGACGGGTTTCGCCATAATTTGCTACCTTGCTTCCTCACCCTGCGGAGCCTTTGCCACCGCCGGACTCGTTCCTTGCAAAGACTTCACGTGAGCAACCACCCCCAGAAGATCGTCCTTCGAAAGGAGTCCCTTCCATCCGGGCATGCCCTTGTCGGCAACGCCCCCGGAGATGACCTTGTAGAGATCGCCATAAGAGCCTTTGCCGTGAATCCAGAATCGATCGGTCAGATTGGGTCCGATCAATCCTCCGCCATCAGCCGCATGACAAGAGGCACAGTTCGTGGCGTAGGTCTTTTTACCGGCATCACGGGTGGCCGCAAGCCCTGCGAGCTTTTCGAACTCCTGATCATCCGGGGCAACGCTCGCATTCTTGGACTGAAGCCGGAGGACCTCGGCCATCTCCTGCCTGAGTCGGGAATCGGAGGACTCGCCTGTGCCCCACTCATAGTAAACATAGTAAAGAACCGCGAAGGCGATTGACAAATAAAAGAACAACTGCCACCAGAAGGGTGCGCCATTGTCGAGTTCCTGGATTCCGTCATATTCGTGGTCTGCCAGTGGAACATCATATTGGTTTTTTTGTGGGTTTGTTTCCTCACTCATGTCGATTCTCCTTTTTCTTGAAGAGGAAGCCGGCTCAGTTCGGCATAGACGCTCTGACTCTCCCTCCGGAACACCCAAATCACGGCCCCGAGGAACACCGCCATGAACAGCATCATGCTCACGACGGGAAGAGCACTCCAATGCAGATGGCTCAGTAATTCGCGGATCATTTTCTTGCTCCTTGTCCGAGTTTCTGAAGATACGCAATCAATGCGATGATCTCGTGCTCTTCCTTCGCGTGGGTCACGCCGCCCTCGGCGAGATCCTTCAGGATTCCGGCCGCTTGGGTTTTCGCGTGACCCGCGGCATCCCGCACCTCTTCGGCGGTGTAGGGCACACCAAGCGTCGCCATGGCAGAGAGGCGCCTCGAAAGGCCGCCGAAATCGACCTTGTCCTTGAAGAGCCACGAATACGCCGGCATCACCGAACCCGCGACTACTTCCTGCGGATTCAGCATGTGGCGGTAGTGCCAGAGATTCGGATATTTCAGACCTTCCCGCGCGAGATCCGGTCCGATCCGCTTCGATCCCCACTGGAAGGGATGATCATACATCGAGTCTTCGATCTTCGATGCCGGACCGAATCGGAGCACATCCCCGACCGTCTTGCGGATCATCTGGGAATGACAGGTGTAACACCCCTCACGAACATAAATGTCGCGTCCGGCGAGTTCGAGCGGAGTATACGGACGATTCAATTCGAGATTGTAATTCGACTCCACGAGCCCGTTCGATGCGATCATCGGCGCGAGCGAAATCACCGAACCGATCGAGATTGCCACGACCGAAAGAGCCGCAAGGACCATGGGAAGCCCCTCGAGCGTGCGGTGGGAGAATGTCCCCTCGCCCTCGAGTTCGGTCAGAATCGGTTTCGAAACAAACCGCGCGTACCGGTCTTCCGCGTCTGCAAGAGGAGCCCCTCTGGCGACGCCTATGGTTTTGGCCACGTTGTAGAGCATCACGCAAAACCCTGCGAGATAAACGACTCCTCCGATGGCACGGATCACATAAAGCGGAACGATCCGGGTCACCGTCTGAACGAAATCAGGATAGGCGAGCACTCCGTCGGCATTCACTTCGCGCCACATGAGGCCTTGGGTGATTCCCGCCGTGTACATCGAGATCACATAAAGCAGGATCCCGATGGTCCCGAGCCAGAAGTGCGTGTTTGCAAGGCGTTTCGAGTACAACTCCCGACCCCAGAGTTTCGGCACGAGGTAATAAATCATCCCGAACGAGAGAAACCCGTTCCATCCCAGAGCGCCCGCATGGACATGCGCGACGATCCAGTCCGTATAGTGCCCGAGTTCGTTCACGCTCTTGATCGAAAGAAGCGGTCCCTCAAACGTCGACATTCCATAAAAGGTCATGGCAAGCACCATGAACTTCACCATCGGTTCGGTACGAAGCTTGTCCCACGCCCCCCTCAGGGTCAGAAGACCATTGATCATCCCGCCCCACGACGGGATCCAAAGCATCACGCTGAACACCATCCCGGTGGTTTGCGCCCAATCGGGTACCGAGCTGTTCAAAAGATGATGGGGCCCGGCCCAGATGTAAATGAACACGAGAGTCCAGAAGTGGATCACCGACAAACGGTAGGAATACACCGGCCGGTTCACCGATTTGGGAACAAAGTAATACATGAGCCCCAAGAACGGGGTGGTCAGGAAGAATGCCACCGCATTGTGTCCGTACCACCACTGAACGAGCGCGTCACTGACTCCGGCATAGGCGGAATAGCTCTTGAAGAGGCTCACAGGCAGGGCCATTGAGTTTGTCACATGCAAAATGGCAACCGTGATGAAGGTTGCAATGTAAAACCAGACCGCGACATAAATGTGCTTCACCCTGCGGATCAGGACCGTCCGGAGCAGGTTGTAGCCGAAAGCGAGCCAAACGACCGCGATGGCGATGTCGACGGGCCACTCGAGCTCGGCATATTCTTTTCCTTGCGTGATCCCGAAGGGCAACGTGAGAGCCGCCATGACAATGATCGCCTGCCAGCCCCAAAAATGAAACCGGCTGACCCCGTCGCTGAACATGCGGGTTTTCAGCACTCGCTGGGCTGAATAATAAATACCAGCGAAGATCGCGTTTCCGGCAAACGCAAAAATCGCGGCGTTCGTATGGAGCGGACGCAGGCGTCCGAAGCCCAAAAACGGAAGATTGAATCCGAGGCCCGGGAATGCCATCTCGAATGCAATGTAAATTCCAACCAAAAATGCGACAAAGGCCCACACGAGGGTGGCAAGAGTGAACTTCCGGACGATTTCATCGTCGTACCGGAAGGTCTCCAACGGACCTGTGTTCAAAGTGTCATCATTCATTGTTTTTCTCCTTTTTCATTTCTTTTTTTTCTTCGATCAAAATCCGGATGGCGGGGGTGATGAGATCCTCGTACTGCCCGGACCGCGCGTTCCAGACGAAAATCCACAAAAACCCGAGCCCCATGAGCAAGGCGAACGGCACGAGCGCATACACGATGATCATGTGCGTTCTTCCTTTCCCATGAACACGGTTGTCCCCAAAAACACAGAGCTCGCCGAAAGCGGCATCAATACCGCCGCCCAGAGCGGGCTCATGTGTCCGGTCAGCGCTAGGAGCGCTCCGGCACAGTTGTAGAGCGTGCTAATCGTGAAGTTCATCACCAGCACGCGCCTGACCTTTTTTGCCATGGCAAGAAATTCCAAAACTCCCGAAATCCCGGGTCGGAGCGAAACCACATCGCTCGAATCGATGGCCGCTTCCAACCCCCCTTGGACCGCAACCCCGACTCTGGCCTCCAAAAGAGCCAGGGCATCATTCACCCCCATCGCCCACCATCATGGCTTCTCTGGCTCGCTCGGCCTTGTCGGCCGGACTCAGGGACGCATGAATCGTCACAGGCAGATCCCCCAGAACTCTTCGCGCGCGTTCTTCGTGGTCGCCCGTCAGGACCCGAAGCTCGTATCCGTCACTCTTCAGGGCCGTAGCCACCGAAGCCGAGTCGGGCCTCAGGCAATCCTGAAACCCGAACTCTGCGATCGCGATCGCATGTCCGTTCTCTTCGCGATAAAATTGGGCACCATAGCGGGCATCGGAGGGGTGTTTGCGGAGGCCGTATTTCACCCCCTGAACCCACCCTTCGACACCGACGCCGGGAACCTCCACATGATTTTCGAGCGCGATCCCGGGGAGGGTTCCGAAAAGGGCCACAGTCTCCCGATAGAGCGCTCGGCTCACGGGATGACCGGACCCAGACGTAAGGGAAGCAAGAATGGCCCGCGCGGATTCATCGAGCGCGAGAAGCTCACTCGCGCTCCCCTTCAGGGTCCCGAATGTCAGGGTTCCGGTTTTATCGAAGGCGATCGTTTTCACGCCGAGGGCTTCATCGAGCGCCTCGGGATTCTTCAAGAGCAAGCCCTTCGACAAAAGAATGCTTGCGGCGCGGCCGTACACCAGCGGTGTGGCAAGTGCGAGGGCGCAGGGACAGGTCACAATCAGCAAAGCCAAAACCCGCTTGAAGCCCTCAGAACCCATCCCGGCAGACCAGAACGCGGTCCCTGCGATCAAAGCGATGAGCAGAACCGTCTTCAGCAGGACACCCGCCCAGCGCTCTGTCGCCCGTTCGGTCCTCGTTCTTTGTCCTCTCGCCTCCTCGAGTCTTGACAGGAACTTTTGGAGTCTCGTGCCTGCACCGACTGCTTCCACCCGGGCCCGGGCTTGCGCATCCGCATCCACCACGCGGGTTCCGGCATGAATCGCATCTCCCGGATTCACCAACACGGGCTCGGATTCCCCGGTGAAGTGGGATTGATCCACCCAGATTTTTCCTGTGAGCAAGCGCCCGTCGAAGGCAATCGCCTCACCGGCATGAAGCAACACTGAGTCACCGACAGATCCCGAAAAGGGCGCATGGAACCAGCCGATCAAGGCTGGACTGAGGCCTGTCGCCTGCCGCATCCGCGCAAGGTGGTAGCGGCTCGAAAGAAGAAGAAAGATCAGTGCGGTCAGGCTGTCAAAATAAAGATCGTGGGTTCCCGAAAAAAGCGAAAACACCGAATAAAAAAACGCAGTCAGGATTGCGAGAAGAATGGGCGCGTCGATCGGAAAAAAACCGTTTCTTAGTCCCGCAAGGACATTTCCGAAAAAACTGCGTCCGGAATAAAACACCGTAGGAATCGCAAGGCCGAACGAGAGCCATTCGAAGAGCGTCCGGAATCCCCCGCTCACTCCCGAATACAACGGAATGCTCATCAGCATGACATTCCCTGCGAGCGCGCCGGCCACGCCGATGTCGACCAGACGCTTGCGGTTTTCGCGCTCGAGGTGGGAGGTCCCTTCGGCCTCGCTCCCGGTCAGATGGGGGCGATACCCCAAGGATTCGATCATCCGCGCGACGCGACTCCGGTCCGCGCCCTGATGGAGCCCGACCCGAAGAATCGATTGGGACAAATTCAGGGTCGAGGAACTCACATCGGCAGGCAGTGCCTCCGACAGCTTTTCCAGGAGCCAGACGCAGGCGGTGCAGTGGACCCCCTCGACATAAATCCGGAGCGGATTTTCAGAGCTTTCATTCCAGAACGCGTAATCCCGCCCCTCAAGGCGGACGGGTCTGCTTTCAGAAAAGCAGACCCCTTCCTCCTTCATTTCGTAATACTTCGAGAACGGACCCGACATCAAAATGCGATGCACGGCCCGGCATCCGGAACAGCAAAACCGGGGATCGTTGAAATCCCCGACCGGTTGTCGGCAATGCAAGCAAAGCGCCGCTTCCATTCCCTGCTCCTTGCTCCTAGTGGGCGAGACGGGTGGTCAGCAGTTCCCCGAATGCAGACAAAGCATCGGTGGTGGTGAAAATCCCGACCAGACGGTGATGATCCACGACCAGGACGCTTCCGATTTTCTTCTCGGCCATCAACTGAACCACCTCATCGAGCTTGGCATCCGGCTTCACCAAGAACGCCTCCTCGTTCGCGATCTCCCCGACCTTGCAGATCTCGGGGTCCACGCCATTCAGCGACATGGCGAGCTTCAGGTCGCGATCGCTCAGAATGCCCACCAGCTGGCCGTCCGACATCACGGGAAGGTGGCGGATATGATGCTCCTTCATCAGCTTTCCGGCGATCGAGAGCGGTTGCTCCCTTCCTACCGAGTGGGGGGTGGTGGTCATGTATTTTTGAATCAACGGAACAGGCTTACTCATGGCTTTCGTCTCCTTACCGATACTCTAGCGAAGGGGGCGTCCGGGGTGTTATGATGGGCCTGATAAAAAACATGACGAGCGTCATGTTCTGGAGGACACAGTGAGCCGGGCAAAGCATGAGTGCGAGAATTGCCAAAGCCGGGGCCAGAGCCTTCTCTGCTCCCTGCACGAAGAGGAATTGAAGTTCCTCGACGAAACCAAGTTCGTGGGAAAACACAAACCGGGCCAGTACCTCTTTTATGCAGGAAATCCGGCCACCGGAATTTATTGCATCTCCTCGGGAACCGTCAAACTCGAATCGCTCGACGATACCGGAAAGTCGCATCTCATGCAGATCTTCAAGAGCGGAAGCATGATCGGATACCGCGCGCTGTTTTCGGACGAGCCCTACCAGAGCTCGGGAATTGTGGTCGATGACGCCGAGATCTGTTTCATCCCGAAATCCGCGATTCTCGGACTGATTTCAAAAAACCCCGACCTCGCCCTGAAGTTCCTGATGCAGCTCTCGCATGACTTCCGGCAAATGGAGCAACGGTTGAAGAGGGTCGCATCGCATTCCGCCCCGGAGCGGATCGCCGAGGCCCTGCTTTTTTTGCGTGAGAACTTCAACGAGAAGAACTGGACCCGGAAAGAAATCGCGGAATGGGCAAGCACCACCACCGAGACGGTGATCCGCACTCTGGCCGACTTCGAAAAGGAGGGCCTGATCGAACAGAAGGGCCGCGCGATCCGGATCCTGAACCGATCGAAGCTCCTCGAGAAATCAAAGATCACCTTCTGAGCGGATCAGATCGAGGCAAGAGCAACGAGTGTCGCGCCGAAATACACGAACATGTTGGCGGAGCCCTGGTATTCTCCGGTGACCCGGAGCCCGAAGCAAAGAATCGCAAACAAAAACAGCGAGCCGACCAGCGAGAGCGGCAACAGACCAGGAACCAAAACAGAAAGCACGAACCCCGCGAAGAGAGCGGTCTCGAGAAATGCGATCAACCAGAACCCCATGGCCGCACCCCCGGGAAGCTTTGACACCACCGTTCCCTCGAATGGTTTCAAAAACCAGTCCGGAGCCTTCCCCGCCTTGAGCTTGTCGAAAGCGGCCGTTCCCATGAGGACTGCGTAGATCAGCGCGATCGCCAAATTCACTGCCGGTGACACATTCGAAATTTCCATGCGCCGAGCCTAGCGGAGGGACACTTCGGATTCAATCGAAATCCATGAAACCGCAACCATCGGGGTTTTATCCTGTACATCCGAGACACTCCCCGTTAAGCACTCGACTCATGCGATTGGGTACCATGATTCTTAGGCGAGCGCTTGCGCTTCTGTTCCTGATTTTGGCCGTCTCCTTCCCGTCTGTTCCTGCGCTGGCAACCCCCGAGGATCCATGCAACGAGCTTCTCGTCGGAGAACCCGATCCGAACCGGAACCCCCTCCTTTCGAGCCAGAAAATCATCGAGTGGACGGCGATCACCCCGAACCACGTTCTCGAGGCGGCCCGCCACCAGGCGCGCGTGTTCAAAAAGGAATTCCTGAAAATCCTGACCTCCGCGGAGCCCCCCACCTTCGAGAACACCATCCTCGCGATCGAGTTCGCCTACGAGGACTTGAATCGCACCATGAGCGTCCAAAGCATTCTCGATCTGAACCGGAATACCGCCGAGCTTCAGCGCGTTTTGCCAGAACTGAACCGGATCAGCTCGGACCTCACCCAGAAGATCTACACCAATCGCGCCCTGTTCAACCGGATCAAGCAAATCAGCGAAACCGTACTGCCGGGATCCGAGGAATCACTGATTCTGAATGAGTATGTGGAGTCCTTCGAAGAGGCGGGATTTCATCTGTCGAACGAGCATCAACGCGAACTCGACCGGATCGAAGACAAGCTCACCGTGCTCTCGAACCAGTTCGACCAGAACATCCTGACCCGCAGAAACGCGATCCGGGTCCGCATCCGCGATCTTTCGGAACTCGACGGGGTCCCGGAGCGAGTTCTTCAGGCCGTACGGAGAACACGCGACGGGAATGGTGACCATTGGATTCCCTTGAGGGAGTCGTCACTCGTGGGAGTCATCATGGAGAAGGCGAATTCCAGCGAATTGCGCCAAAAACTGTACCATGCGTTCGCCCAAGAAAGCGTCGCTTCGCGGTATCTCACGCCCGAAGAGGCGGGAGAAGCCTGGAAGATCGACAATCGCCCTTTGGTGATCGAAATCGCGAACCTCCGAATCAAGAAAGCGCGCATCCTCGGACACGAACGCTACGCCGATCGGGTCCTGACGAATCGCATGGCGAAAAATGTCGAACAACTGCGAAAATTCTACGCCGATCTCGCCCCGCGAATCGAGCACGCCGTCGAACGCGAAAAGCAGGAGCTCCTGGCCTTTGCGCGAACACTCGACCGGAACATCCAAGAGATTCCCGCATGGGACGAACCCTACTATGCATCAAGGCTATCGGAACACAAGTTCCGGATCGATCGCGAGAAAGTCCGCGAGTACTTCGAGGTCGGACATACCACCCGCAAGGTTTTTGATTTTCTAGAGAACCTGTTCGGACTCAAGATCGAGAAGACTGCGCTGACAAGCTATCTGCCCGAGGTCGAGGTTTACCGCGTTCTGGATGTCTCGACCGGAAAGCATCTGGCCGAGATCCATCTGGATCTGTTCTCGCGGAGCACGAAACAACCCGGCGCGTGGAAGGCCGGAATCCAAAAGGCCGGAGTCTCCCGCGCCGGTCGCGACACGGCCATTTTGCAAGTCTCGATGAACATCGACCGCGCCCCCGAGGGCCTCCCGACCCTTCTGCGCGTGAGCGACGTAAAAACGCTGTTTCATGAAATGGGCCATGCTCTTCATGAATGCCTTACGACGGTCCGGTACAAGACCTTCGCGGGAACCGCCGTGTACCGCGACTTTGTCGAGTTCCCGTCCCAGATCATGGAAAACTGGGTCCTTACTCCCGAGTTCCTGAAGACCGCCGCCATTCATTACCAAACCCGCGCGCCCATGCCGGCCGACTGGGCTGACCGGATCCGGGCGGCCAGCTCCTTCCGCGCCGGAAGAAAAATCCAGAACCAAATGCTTCTCGGGCTGATCGATCTTGAGTGGCATTCCATCCGCGAGGAATTCACCGCGGCCGGCCCGGCACTCGTGGATGACTTCGAGAGAGCCATTCACGAACAATCCGGAATCCAGTTCGACGAGGCCCGGGTGATCTCGCCCGGATTCGACCACATCTTCAGCGGCGGGTACGCCGCCGGATACTACGGCTATCTGTGGGCGAACTTGCTCGATGCCGACGGGTTCCAGTTCTGGTACTCGGACCCGGAAAAAATCAAAGAGCGGGCGATGTCCCTCCGGAAACTGATCTTGAGTCGCGGCGGAACCGCCGATCCGAACGAGCTCTATCGGAAATGGCGGGGCCAGGATCCCGATCCGGAGTTGTTTTTAAAGCACAACGGGCTTTAAATTCGCAAAAGAATCACTGATTTTGCACAGGCTCGGGAAGCTGGACTCCACAGCGGAAGCCCGTGGCCCGCTCTCCGCTGCTTCTGATGCGAAACCAGAACCGTCCGGCGATGGAATTCCTGTTCTCGAGAGTATCAGTTTGACTCGCTCCTCCGTACGCAAGACCCAAAGCCGCATCACCCGTGAACGACATGAATGTGTTCTCACGAAACCGGCTCGCCGAAAACGTGTGGATGGAATGCGCTGAGTTCGCACTTGCGTTCGTTTCATTCACGGGGATCCCGAGCGGGAGAAGAATTTGGTTCGTTCTCGTGAACTTCACGACCGAAATGGTCGTGCTGTTTTGAGTCAAGGTCACCCCGGAGAAATCCTGATTCGCGGGATCCCAGGAAGAGACCTCCACTTCTCCATTCGCCGGATATTGCACAGAGTTCTTGAACTTCTCAGAGGCCCATTGTCTGACATTTCCGACCATGTCCTGAGCCCCGTACCGCGAAACACAGTTACGAGTCACATCACTCCCGATCCGGACCGCCCGGTGTGCCGAGGCGATCGAATCGGGTGTCAAACTACGCGCCCACTGATCCCGGTCATTCGCGGTGTTGCTATCGTCAAATGCAAGACCTTGACCACCATTCGTATTGCATGAGTTGGCGAAAGTTCCGCGCTCGATATTGAGAATCTCGGCATCCGAAAGGGTTTTCTTCCAAGCCGAAACGAGAATTTGCTCTTTTCTGCGAATCAACCGCTTGGCGAGGGACTGGCCACCGACGGAGATGGTCTGTGCTCCGCAGAGCATCGCAGCCCCGCTCTGGGATAGGTTCACCAAAGGAGGAAGCCCGGGCTCATTGGATGCGATTTTATTCAGCACCGCAGGCGAGGTTCCGCCTGTAAGAACCATGGCAGTCCGCCATTGTTTTTGCTCCGGGCGTCCTTCTGAATAACTGCAGTAACCGCTTTTGCGACTGTAAAAGATTGTTCCTTCGGACGCCGAAATCCTTCCGTCAGGCGAGGTTTCAGCAGTATCATATTCGTCATAATTGCATCCCTGCCCGTAGGCATCGACGAACATCGAGTACCCGAGATCAAAATGCCCGTTGATCATGCCCGCTGCTCCGTTTTTCACAAAACACCGGTAATGATTATTCCGTTGGACAGGTCCGGAATCAGTGGCCTGATTTCCGGTTCTCATCATCTCCTCGCACATCTCGCGGTTCGCGGCCCAACGGTGCAAGAGCACCATATTCGCAGGCGGAGTGATGATCGTGACCTCCCGATCGGTGGAGTTCAAATCATTCTGCATCTGGATCGGAGCCCCCGCGACCACGGGGGCGATGGTGTAGTAATAGGTGGCGCCACCGACCACGGCTGCATCGGTGAACTCACGGACTGCGGCCCCAATCAGGGTACCATTCAAAGGTGAATTGTAATCCTGCCCGCCCGGAGTGGTGGCGCGATAAATATTGTAGCCTTCGATCGGTCCGGACGGGCTCACTTGCGCGGCCTCATCCCAACTCAGAGTGACTTCGGCGGGTTGCTGATCCATCGGGACAGAATCCCCCACAGCATTGATTTTCCGCGCTTTATTCGAAGGCATCTTCCTGCCCACCGCCTTGATTCCGGTCCATCCCTTGAAGACCGCGCTCCTCAGCGTAAAAACCCCCGAAACCACCGGTGAAAGAGTCACGCCGCCGCAGGATCCCGAGGCACGGATCCGTTTTGCTCCGACCGTATTGATCGATAGCCCCGACCAGTTTGCAAGCGCCTGACTCGCTTGAACCGGATCGGTGCTCGACAAAACGCCATCTCCTTCGGCCAGAGACAACTGAAACGAAGAGTTCCCCGTCGAACAAGCCGGAACTGGGTTGTCGTACTGATCGCGAATTTCCGCCTCGGGTTGGGAGCGAAAAGGGCGTCCCGCGGTATCATTCCCGGGCTCTTTTTTAAAGGCGAGTCTTGAGGGCGATCCCGGAACAACCATGAGCCCTTCACTCGCAGGCTGAAGCGGGTTCGAACTCGCAGTGATGGTCTTCGCACCGGCAAGGGTGCTTTTGAAGAACACCACTGTTCCTGATGATCCCGAAGCAATTGTTGTTTGAGCCGTCATCGCTCCAGAGCAGTTATTGGTGTCGTAAAATCCCCCTCCCCCCGTCACCGAGAGGTTCACCGCCGTGGCCGTCGCCGGGGAGGCAAGGTTCTGATACGAATCCTCCCGCGAAATCACAACCTGAATGCAATCCCCGGCAGACGGTGCCAGCGTCGCAGGAAGAAGGGTCAGACGATGAAGCGCTCCTGCCACAGCGGTTGCCGTAAAAGATACATCTCTTCCTTCGTTCGTCACCCGAACCGACTGCGAAAGAGAAGCATTCGTTCCCAGCGTGAACCGTGTGCTCGCACGGCCGCTTGCGTCGCTTGCGACCTGAGCGGGGCTCACACTGCCGCCGCCCGACTGCACCGCAAAACTCATGCTTGCATTCGGAACAGGATTCCCGAACTCATCCCGCACCTCGACCACAAGCGGGATCTCCAGCTGCTCTCCCGCCGTACCCGACTGCGAATCGCCCGAAATTCTCACGAGATCTTGAGCCGGACCCGAAGAAATCTCGATTGCGCTCGAACAAGCGCTCTTCAGAATTCCGGCGCTCGCCTTCACATAGAGCAAACCGGCCCGAGTGGAAGTGATTCGTTCGAGTCGAGCGATCCCCTCCGAGGCGGCCACTTCAAGATTGCCTCCGAGATTTGCCGCTCCGCCGGGAGCGGGCAAGGCCGGTTCGGTGCACAAAGAATCCCGAAACGCCGCGATCGAGATCCTTGCCGCACTCGAAGCGACTTGCTGTTCGTCCTGATCCAACACCATTACGGCGAAGCCAAAGCTTTCGCCTGCTCTTCCCGTTGTCGGAGGCGAAACCGAGAATCGAAGCTGGGCGGCGGTCTGAGTCTTGACCTCAGTAATTTGCGGTTGCACCGGCACAGAAGGGACAGCAGGGTTGCCTTGAGGCTCGAGCGTCGCAATGACGGGCGCCGGTGGAACGCTTGCAGGATTCGACGCCGGAGCGCGAATGATTCCGATGAAGGGCACCGTTGCAGGACTGGAGGAGGCGGACGGCGCAGGAACCACCGAGGAAGAACGGGCCACAAAACCGACTCCGAGAAAATCAGTCTTGGGGGAATACCCGCCCGACAAATCAACCTGGTCCGTCCGGACCGATACGGATTCATCTTCCTTGGGAACCGGAGCCTTGTCCTGCTGTTGTGGCTTCGAAACAGAGGGACTGAGCGCGACCACCGGGGGGCTGACCTCGAGAGCGGCCTTCAACGCAGACACGGTTGCCGGAACAGGCTTAGGCGCGCTCTGAGATCGGAGCTGGGAAGCAGGGAACTCCGGGGCATCCCGAAAAAGCCACAACAACAGCGCAATCAGGGCCAAGCCCAAACCGACTCTCACTCTTTTTTTCATGATCCCCTATCCCCCAAACAACCCTTCGAACTGGGCCCCACTTACGATTATACAGCGCATTAAACAAATCTCAACAACTTCAATCATGTATTTTAAACTCATAAATTCAATAACTTAAAAGGCACACCTCAATAAACAACCCCCATGACCCCACCCTTCTCACCCACTCAAACCCGTGTTAGGATTCACAAAAAAGTGAGGAACCCATGAAATCAAGTTTGATCGCCCTCCTGGCTCTCCTGGGCCTGCTCGGAACCGGGGCCCTTTGGTACATCAGCGCAGGCAATGGCCTGGTCGCTCTCGATGAAAAAGTGAACAGCTCTTGGTCGCAGGTCGAAAACGTCTACCAACGTCGCGCCGACCTGATTCCGAATCTCGTCAATACCGTGAAGGGATACGCCAAGCACGAAGCCGAGGTCCTGACCTCGATCACCGAGGCGCGGGCCTCCGTGGGCCAGGTGAAAGTGACCTCGCCCGGGGATCTGAAAAAATTCGACGAGGCCCAAGGAAAGCTCTCGGGAGCGCTCTCGCGCCTCCTTGTGGTCGCCGAGCGCTACCCCGAGCTGAAGGCGAACCAGAACTTCATCGAACTGCAAAGTCAGCTCGAAGGCGCCGAGAACCGCATCACGGTCGAACGGCAACGCTTCAACGAAGCGGCCCGCGAGTTCAACACCGCCATCCGTCAATTCCCCCGCTCGTTTGTTGCCGAATCCAAGGGGTTCAAACCCCGCGAGTACTTCGAAGCGAAAGCGGGAGCGGAGAATGTTCCCGAAGTCAAATTCTAGCAAACCAAATCATGCTCGATTCTTCGAGCGCAGATCGCTCATGACCGTCCTGCTTGCAGGACTGGTTGCTTTGCAGGGCGCTTTGATCGGGCAAGCCTGCTTTGCGCTCGATCTACCCGAAAGCCCTCCCGATTATCTCCACGACGGGGCGGGGATTCTTGCGCCCGAGGACCGGGCCCGAATCAGCCGGCAACTGCGCGAAGAGGACCTGCGCTCGGGAAATCAAATCGTGATCGCCACCTTTGGCTCGCTCGACGGCGAAGACGCAGTGGATTTCACGAACCGGCTGTTTACGAAATGGAGACCCGGGCAAAAGGACAAGAACAACGGCGTCCTGCTTGCGTTCTTCATGAAGGATCGAAAAATCCGGATCGAGGTCGGATACGGGCTTGAGCCCGTCCTGACCGACGCAATCAGCAAGCGGATCATCGAAACCCGCATCAAACCGCGGTTTCGCGCCGGAGAATACGCGCAGGGAATCGAAGACGGAGCCCGTTCCGTCATCGGGCGAATCCGGGGCGACGAGGCCGAAATCCTCGCCACCGATGCCCCGAGCGAGCGAAAAGCCGCACGCCGGGCGGCGCTCTTGTTTCTCTTGCTTCCGGTCCTCCTTCTGTTCTTTTTTGCAAATGTTCTTCGCACCACCACACTGGGCTCGCGGACCCGTCGACACGGGCACGGCGGATTCGGCGGCTGGAGTGGCGGCGGGTTAGGTGGTGGCGGATTCGGAGGAGGAGGCGGTGGATTCTCTGGCGGGGGCGGATTCAGCGGCGGTGGAGGTGCGAGCGGTGATTGGTGAGTTTTGGATCCGAAAAAAGAAAATCATGGCCGGCATCGAAGCCGCCGAGGCCGGAACAAGCGGCGAGATCCGCGTGCATCTTTCGTATGACCGCAAGGAGCAAGACCTCCTCGAACAGGCAAAGAAGCGGTTTCATGAACTCGGCATGACCAACACCCTCGAGCGCAACGCCGTGTTGATTTATGTCAATCCGGCCCTTCGCAAGTTCGCCCTCTTTGGCGATCAGGGCATCCATGAAAAGGTCGGCGAGGAGTTCTGGCTTGCTCTCACACCTAAAATTTCTGAACGCATCCATCAAAAAAGCCCCACCGAGGGAATTCTTCTCGCGGTTCAGATCGTCGGAGAAGCCCTGAAGGCTCACTTCCCGGCGCACGAAAAAAACCCGAACGAACTTCCGAACGATCTGTCCAAAAGCTGAGTTTGAGAGCGGAGAAACGGAATCGTTGCCTCTTGAGCAGGAACTCCTTGCACGAAGAAACACGACGATTATGATGGACCCATGGTCTCCCTTGCTCTTGTTTTGACCGCCTCACTGCAGTCAGGACTCTACCATTGCGCTGAAAAGCCCGCCCTTTGCGATCAAAGAGTAGAGGTACACCGGATCGCCGAAGAAATCCGCCTCTTGCGGGTGGAGTATGTCGGAGACTGCGGGAGCATGGGCCCGTACGATTACCCCTGCATGGACGGGGTTTGCTCCGACCGGAATGCTGAGTTCACCCTTTCGGGACCACGCTCGTATCACTGGCGGAATCTCGGCTACCCATTTCGATGTGAATTCCTTCTCCAAACCACACCCGAACCAAGAAGAAGCACCCCATGAACCGAGACCACATTCCGTCCATCCCTGATCAGAGCAGTCCTTGGTACCGCTTGAGCGAGTGGCGAAAGCCCAATCTGAAGTGGTGCGAGGCCCAAAACAACTCGTGGATCATGGAACCGGCGAACACCTGGTCGAACCTGGCGTATCTGCTTGCGGGAGCCTTCATCGCCGTCCACAGCAGAAAATTCCAATCGAGGGCGATCCGGTCTTATGCCTGGGTCATGATCGCCATGGGTTTGTGCTCGGCGATCTATCATGCCTCGTTCACCTTCGTGTTCCAGATTCTCGATTTTTTCGGGATGTACCTGATGACCTCGTTGATGATTTTGATTCAACTGCGAAGGCTCGGGTGGATTCGAGAGGCCATGAACCCCGTGAACTTCTGGTCGCTCGTCGCGGGAACGACGGCGCTCACCGTGTGGTGCGATTTTTACACGGAATTTCCGATCCAGGCCTTCATTCTCGTGCAGACGCTCCTCATCATCGGCGCAGAGATCCTGATTTACCGGCGATCAAAGCCAAAACCGAACCTGAATTTCTTCGGGGCCGGCGTCGCATTCATGGCGATTGCCATCACCTTCTCGGCCCTCGATGCGAGCCGCGTCCTCTGCGATCCCGACAACCACTGGATTCAGGGCCACGCCCTCTGGCATGTCTTCAGCTCGATCGGGGTCACGATGATGTATCTTCATCATAGCCGCTTTGATCGCGAACTTGTCGCGAAATGACCCCGAACTAAAAACTCGCGACAATCGCCGTCGTGAACAGCGTATCGGTCTGAAACGGGGTTCCGAGTGGCGGCGCGTTGTAGTACCGGACGAGATACCCCGTTTTGATCGAAAAAACCTCGTTCAGCATGGCGGTCAGCGAGACTTCGGAGTTCAGCTGATACGCCTGCCACAGGGTCAGGTTCGGAAGATACTCCACCCACCATTTCATCGACACGGTTTTGGAAAACAACCGCTCGAGCTCATGATACAGACGCACGAACTGGAAGTTCTTGAACCCGTAGGGGTAATTCTCGCGCGAAAACCGGTAGCCGGCCTCGGCGAACCAGGTCCATTGCTCGTTTTTCAGGATCGAATAAAACCCACCCGCATCGGTGCTGTACCGCTGAAGAAGATTCTGGAATTTATTGCTTTCGATCTTCTGCCCCGCCATGAGGCCGAATCGCGGATTCAACTCCCGCTTGAATCGGGCGCCGATATCCCACGTGTATGCCGATTCGACCCCCTGATTCGAGGCCGTCAAAAAATCTCCGAAGAGCAATAGCGACGAAGGGCCCCAGTCCAACTCGCTTTTTTGCTTGAGTGTCAGCGAGGATGTGCGCGCGTTCCCGGTGGTCGCGACCACCCCCGCCGAAGATTCATTCTTGTATCGCGCATGGGCGGGCCCCGGAGCCAACGCTCCCCATAAAATAGTCAAAACAAGCAGGCGTTTCATGATGAATTCCTCCGGGAGGGCATCTCATTGCCGACAGCAATCGACCCTGCTTAGGCTAGCAAAAACTCGGCCATGGGGGATCGAAATCGCCCGATCAGCGGCCGCCTCTTGCAACAAAGGAACTCATCAAACACACAATCAGTGCATAAGGAGCGAGCCCGATGCCAAACAGCTCGATCGACAGAATCGAGCACGCAATCGGAGCACCTGCGGCGCCCGCAAACACAGCCGAGAACCCGAGGCTCGCCAAGAGAGGCCCGGGCACAGAGAGAATCGCAGAGAGTGCACTGCCCAATGTCGTTCCAATGAACACAAGCGGAATAAACTCCCCTCCCTTGAACCCTGACCCCAAGGTGAGAGCGGTGAAGACACCTTTCAGGAGCGGATCCGTCCAAGCGGTATGATGAATCAACCCCTCCTGAATGGTCTCGAGGCCAAGTCCGTTGTAGCGATCCGTTCCGAGGAGCAAGGTAAGCGCGATCAAAATGAACCCTGCGATCATGGGCCTGAGCGGCGGATAGGAAACAAACCGAACCTGAACTTCTTTCACGAACCTGATCATTTTTTTGAAAACGCGAGCCGAAAGGCCGAAAGCGATTCCTGCGACAGCAAGGGAGGGAGCCCAAACCCACGAGAAATCGGGGATGACTGAAACCGGATAAACCGTATGATGGACTCCAAAAATACGAGTGACCTGGAACGCGACCATCGATGCAACAAAACAGGGAATGATCATGGCCCAGCGAAATCCCCGCGCCCGGAATCCCTCCCATCCGAACACGACCCCGGCCAACGGAGCGCCCGCAGCCGCGCCAAAGCCGGCACCGGCTCCGCACATCAGCAAAACCGCGCGCTCCTCGGGTTTGATTTTGAAGAATCGGCATAACTGATCCGAAAGGGATGCTGCCGCCTGAACAGCGGCACCTTCGCGACCTGCGGATCCACCAAACCAATGGGTGAGCAAAGATGCGCTAAGGAGAAAAAACGCGGTGTGAGGCGGTGTGACTTTTTTCGGGTCCCGGACTTCGCTCAGGATCAGTCGATGTTCGTCCGAAAACTCACTGCCATAGCGATGATACGCCCAACCGATCGCAAAACCCGCGAGCGGTAAAAGATAGATCAATCCCGGGTGCGAGATTCGAAACCGGGTCACGAGTTCGAGCAAAAAAAGGAAGAGGGACGCTACCGCCCCCGAGAGTACGCCGCTCAGCAGTCCGAAAAAAATGAAACGCAGATTCATGTGCTTTCAAAATGGAGCGATCGACAGGGCGCGGTCAAGGGTGGATCTGCGGAATGGCCCTTCCCTCAATGCGCGAGCAGGACGCTCAAGCGTGACCTCTGGTGACACTGTCGTGAAATTCCAAAAGACCGGGACTGTCTAAAAAAGTCCCCAAAACCGCTTCCAAAGATGGGGGCGATTTTTTTTAGGTATGAAGCGGGAGGTGCCTTGCCTAATTGTGTCAGGATGACATAAATTAATGCACTAAAACAACACATTACGCCGGTTGATGGGTTATACAAAGAATCGCTAACCCCGGCCCCAAGGAGATAAGGTTTGAACGACCAGTTAGAAGAAATTGCCAAGGGGCGACTTAAGCAGATCTTTTCTTTCCTTAGGGAGCTCACAAAGATCAAAACCCCTCCAATCAGTCGCCTACAGGCGTATGAGTGGGGACAATCTTTCTCTAAGTTACCGGCCTACCCCACGATTCAGATTGGTGCAATCCCCGAGGGTGATGAGGAATTTGATGGTGTTGTATTGAGAGTGAGGCGACCGAAAGAAACCGCCTGCCCTGCTCCCCAGGAATCCCTTTTAAACTGGCTTGCTCCGGGCTGGGAGCAACTGGAGAACGAAGCTACCTACATTCCCGCGAAGAACATCACCGACAAAAACGGGCAAACTTTAACAGAAAACTTCAATGATGACAGGCTCAGGGTAACTGAATTTCAGGAGTGGAACGATAGGCGAGAAAAATGGAAGACCGCGGAAATTCCTGCCAGAGCTGCCTCAGAGGTTTTTTCAAATTTCTTTGAACTTCATGGCCGTTTGCAAAGAGAGTCTGAAAAGTATCAGCTCTACCTCGGAAATGGCGTCCTTGTTTGGCAAAGCGCCGTTGGGCAAGTGGACCACCCGGTTCTTCTGAAGAAGCTGGAGCTCGAATTCAACTCCTCGGTGCCAGAGTTTCTACTCCGCGAAACAGACGATACCCCCGAACTGTACAATGCACTTCTTCGACATCACCAACTCGACGGTTTGGCCATCCGAGATATCAATCAAAGGCTAATCGAAACCGAAGTTCATCCCCTCGCGAGACAAAAAACCGGCGAATACTTTAAGTTTTTGATCCAAAGGTTCTTCAAGGATGGTCAGTACATCGAAACCAGGGAAGACAACCAGGGCAACTTCCCATCCATCTTTCAAGATCCGGTGGTTTTTCTTGGAACACGAGCGCAAGGTCTCGCTGAAGCACTGGATCGCCTGATCGACAACCTACCCGAGATGAAATTCGCTCCAGAAGCTCTGATGCGAGTTGCCGGAATTGAAAAACAGCAGGACATCGGCTCGAACAATGCCGACAATGACGGCATCACAGCCGAAAGTGATCCGGAAATCGACTTCCTCCTCACAAAACCCGCGAACCAAGAGCAACAGAGAATCATCACACGCCTCGAAAAGTCGGGCTCCGTCTTGGTGCAAGGCCCGCCAGGGACTGGAAAATCGCATACAATTGCGAACATCATCGGCCACCTCCTTGCTAACGGAAAAACCATATTGGTAACGAGCCATACAGCCAAAGCTCTGCGGGTCGTAAGGGAAAAGGTTGTTGACCCACTACGACCACTTTGCGTCTCAGTTCTAGACAATGACCAGGAGAGTAAGGCTCAGCTAGAGGAATCGATCAACGGGATCGTCACTTACCTTTCAAAAACGGACAGTCAGTCACTAACGCTCGAAATCGCTGCGCGCTCTCGGAAACGAGCCGACTTGAAGGAAAAACTAAAAGCAGCGGAAACGGAAGCACTCCATATCCGCAAGAGCGAGTACACCGACATTATCGTTGCTGGCGAAGGTGTATCGCCCTCGGAGGCTGCAAGACGAGTTCATGAGCTAGAAAAAAATCATGCGTGGATTCCCGGTCCCTTAGAAGACGGAGCGCCACTCTCGCTGACTGAAGAGGAGCTGAGAGAACTATACACTACAAACGAGAGAATCTCTCCGACCGAGGAGAATTGCCTTCAAGAAGGCGTACCAGAGCTGACCTCCTTGCCCAAGCCCTCGGAAGCAGCTGCTCTATTTACCGAGATCTCGGCAATCGACGCTCAAAGCGCAAACTATAATGCAGGAAAATGGCAGCATTCCAATCAAGATCCCGTCAAACTCTCTGCTTTGAGAGATCAACTCCATAGAATCGCCGAAACTTTTTCGTCACACGATTGGATCCACAGAGTGATAGGCGATTCAAGCTCGGAGGCCGAGCGACAGCAACCTTGGCTTTCGCTTATTGCTCAGATCCGGCAGAGCAACCAGGATATCGCAACACGCTCTGAGCTGATCTTTGCGTACGGTCCTTCCGTACCCGTCGAAGCCCCAAATGAACTCGAGGCAACCAATCAAGCTCTAGCTACTTGTCTTAAGATTTTGGACCACCTTAAATCCGGAAACAGCCTAGGATTTCTGAGTACCTTGTTTCGAGGGGATTGGAAGCTGTTCATGGAGAGGGCTTCTGTTGACGGCGGAAAACCATCTAAACCTGAGCACTTTGAGTCTTTGGTCGCACTCCTAGAAACCAGGCGAGCTAGGCTTACCCTCAAGACCCGCTGGGAGAGGCAAGTTACGCAGCTGGGCGGACCTTCCCTACACGATAAAGAACCCGAACTCACCGCTAAACAGTTTTTGACGCCACTCGAGTTCGCAACTTCTTGGAGTAAGTCGTGGGGTGAAATCGAAGCCACCCTTACGGCGCAGGGCCTCGAGATAGCCTCCTCTGGGGGGAAACTTCAGGCCTCTGCCACCCCCAGCACTTACTCGGGCATGATCCGTGATCTGATCAATCAACAGATCATTCCGACCATCGATGCGCGGTTGGTCTGGTTAAATTTGAGAGAATTAACCCGTCTAAAGGATCAACTCTTAGGCGATGTGCAGCTCTACTCGGGCCTTTTGCACAACTCACGCGAATACCTCATTGATTTCGCAAAGGCATTGGAGACTCTCGACTCGCGCAAGTACGAGTCCGCTTATTACAGATACCTAGAGATTAAGGGTAAGAAACCGGTTTTCGACCGAAGAAAATCCCTTTTGGAAAGACTCGCTCGTGTAGCGCCAAGTTGGGCAAAGTGCATCGAGATCCGACAGGGGATTCACGCTCTTTCTACCTCACCCCAAGCTATCGACCTGGCGTGGAAAGTAGCCCAGTGGCGTCAGGAGCTTGAGAAAAGACATTCTCAGAACTACCAAGAGGTGCAGCGCAAGATTTCAGGCCTTAAGCAGGAACTGGCACAGGTCAATGCTGAGTATGTTGAGAAACTAGCTTGGAGATACCAGCAAGAACGCACAGGCCTAAAGGAACAACAAGCCTTAAAGGGCTGGCAACAGATACAAAATAAAATTACTAAGTCAGGAACCGGTAAGAAAGACGCCCAACTTAAACGCGAATCGAGGCGTTTACTCAGAGACTGTAAAGAGGCAGTTCCTGTTTGGATTATGCCCCTTTCGCGAGCATATGAGAGCTTTGAGCTCGGGCATCCCCGATTTGATGTCTTGATTCTAGATGAAGCAAGTCAAAGCGACATCACCGCCCTCGCAGCCTTCACGATTGCGAAGCAAGTCCTAGTCGTGGGTGATGATAAGCAGGTGACCCCTCTAGGCTCATTCACCAAGATCGATCCCGTTTTAGCACTGATCCAACAGATGCTTCAGGGCATCCCAAACCGGCTCCTCTACGATGGTTCGACCTCTGTATATGATCTGGCCGCTCAGTCCTTCGGGGAAACCATTCGGCTCGTGGAGCACTTCCGATGCGTGCCAGATATTATCGAGTTCTCTAACCAGCTCTCTTACAACGGGGAGATCAAACCTCTGCGAGAGGCCACCAGTAGTCCGTTTTCCCGACATGTGGTGGCTCATCGAATTACAAGTACTAACTCAGACAAAAAGAGAAACTTTGAGGAAGCGAACGAGGTGGCCGCAATGGTGGCTGCCATGACGCAGATGCCAGAATACAGCAACTCCAGCATCGGGGTCATTGGGCTTCTTGGCACAGAACAGCCGCTTCTCATTGATAGCATCCTCCAAAGACGAATCCCGATGAGTGCCTATTCCAAGCACTCAATCCTGTGCGGGATTCCTCCGCAGTTCCAGGGTGACGAAAGAGATGTAATCCTACTTTCCATGGTGGATACGTGCCAAGCGCCACCCTTATCCATGCGCCAAGACGACAAATTCAAGAAGCGATTCAATGTAGCCGCATCCCGGGCCCGTAATCAACTATGGGTCGTTCACTCCCTGAACCCCACAACAGACCTAAAGCCAGGTGACTTAAGATTGAGGCTGATTCACCATGCTGAAAACCCCGGAGCGTTAAAAGCTGCGATCACAGCGACACAAATGCGCGCCGATCCGCGCTCACAGGTGTTTGAGCAAGGTGTTATTGCTGATTTAATGAATGCTGGGTTTCGAATTACCCCTCAGTTCTCAGTGGGAGCTTATGTAATCGACATCGTGGTTGAGGGTGCGCGAAGGAGAATCGCTGTTGAGTGTGACGGTGATCGCTACCATCCGCCTGAGCGCCTTTCGGACGACATTCAAAGGCAGATGGTGCTGGAGCGTTTGGGGTGGCACTTCATCCGGATTCGGGGAAGCGAATATTTCCGGGGTAAAGAAAGCACGATAAAGCGGGTCGTAGCTGAACTTGAGTCACTCGGTATAGAGAAACTTGGCCCTAAGGGAGAGAGCGAACCTTCTTTCATTGAAAATGATCGTTTAAGAGAGCAGCTGTTAATAAAGGCTCAAGAGCTAAAGACTCAGTGGCTCAAAGACCCCTTGCCTACTGAAACGAATAGCCCTAAGAAAACCCGATGGACCCGATCTACTTCGGCGTTCGATGGAGCTTTAGAAACCAACGAAGGGCAAGATTCATATGACGACGCTACGGATTGATGCCTACGGTGCAATCCCCTTCGAAGAGCTAATCTTTTTTGGGATGCGCTATACGTGGCTTCTCAAAACAGAGGAGAACCCACATGCCTAAAAAAAAATCTAGCGAACCCCCCGTCTCAGAAAAGTACCTAGATGCCCTCAGGCAAATCAACGATTGGACCACTGTTTCCGCTTGGGCCATCAGAGTCGGTGAAATCTATCCAGACCTCCTCGAAAAGGCAGACAAAGAGGCTAAAGCATATAAACGCCCCTCAACCGGCCTCCGTGAAATTGCCGCCCGCATCAGCTCTTGGGTCTCGTCGGATGGCTTCGCGGGAAAAATCGAGGTCGATGAGTCAGAACGCCCAAAACGCGTTCGAATTCTTTCAGAAGAGGCGGCCTCTCATTACCAAGAGAACTCCCTCGAGGCTGATTTAGAACCGCTAACCCGGGTTCAAAAAATCAAGACACAGGAAGCACAGCTCGGGACCAAAGAAAAATACCGTCTAGCGGAGTTTGAGGCCATCATCGGACAGCTTAAGAGCTTCTTTAATCTCGACTTCGAGTTCGAACACGCAAAGGCGATCCTGAACCCCAAAGATCCAGGCAACCACCATCCGGATAATATCCAGATCCTCCTCAAGTCACACAATCGCCTTAAGGGAAACTCTAACTGGGAGCGCTTCACCCTAAAGGAGCAGATCGAGTACATCGAAGCGGTAGTGAAGGTTCAAAAGCTAGTATCAAAAAAGATGGATATCGACCTACAAGATGAGGTGATCGGCTCGATCATGGAGCGCTTGAAGCTGGTATATTAGCGGTAGCAGAGCGCGCGCCAACATTTAAAGTCAGCCCCCCT
>JBEIJY010000015.1:0-53859 GCA_040380025.1 Bdellovibrionales bacterium
ACCGCAAGGCTCATGGCATCGAGATCGACCGATAAAAGCACGATGTCTGATTTTTTCGAAAGAGCGGCCAGAGCAGACTTGAACGCCGGAACCGCGCGGCCGCCTCGGAGTCGCTCGAACGGAACCGTTTGGATTTTCTTTTTTTTGGCATACTCCCAAAGCTCGGCAGCGTTGCAGTGATTTTGAATTCCGAACTCGATCAAACGGCGGGGATCGAGAATGTCCTCCTCAATGAGACGCCGAAACGGCGCTCCGCTCGTCATGACCGGGAACGGATCGCGAAGATCAAAGTGCGCATCGAGATTCAGGCACGCGAGTTTCTTTTTCGGTCCGAGCTCCTCGACCACTGCCTTGACCCAGGGGTAGGCATAATCATGACCGCCACCCACGACCACAAGCGCGTCGGTTTTTTGGTTCAACTCGCGGGTCAATTCACGGGTGAGCGCGACCGCCGTCGTGAGATTCCGCTCCAGATCAGCCCCTGTCTCGGCAAGCTCCCGTCGATGCAGCGCCGAAGCGACCGGAGTTCTTCCCCGGAGCTTCATGAAAAATTCCCAAAACCTCGCCGGCCCTTCTGCGGCCCCGGGCCGTCCATTCACATTCCGGATGCCGAGGTCGTCGGGGTATCCTGCCACGCTGAACTTTCCGAGTCGGAAATTGCCTAACCCGTGCTTTTCCATTAAGGTTAGAGTGAACGGAAAGCCCAAAAAAATGAACTCTGAAAATGAAAAATTGTGGTTTGTGTACGTCGGCGATCACCATGAGGGACCTCTCAGCATCGAGGAGGTTTTTGTAAAAAAACAACAAGGGCATCTGACCCCCGAAAGCTATGTGTGGCGCGAGGGGATGGCCGACTGGCTCATGCTCCATCAGGTTCCCGATCTCGAATCGGCATTGAATGAATTACTTTCCGCTCCGGCCGAAGAACCCGCCCCCGTTGCGGAACAGAATCCGGCAGAAGAGAAAGCCCCGGTCGATGCGACCGGAGAACCCGCACTCGATCCGGCAAAGACTTCGGCGGCGACTCCGGCACCCTCGTTGGCATCGATTCCGGCTTCTGCCGCCAAGGATCGAAGACCCATGGCGAAGATTCTCGTTCGCGGTCTTTTCTTGTCGGTGTTCATCGGTGCGATCGTCTCGGCCGGCGCGCTGATCGCGATCAGTCGCACTTCAAATCCATCGCTCCACGAACGCGCCCGCCCGATTCTCGAGACGGCCGTGACGAGAGCACCATTTTTGCGGAACACCGTGAAGCTCGTGCCCCGGATCGCCGACATCTCGGCCTCCGATCTCGCCGAACTCGATTCCGCCCGCACGGCTCCCATCGACTCGGGTGCGAGCATCGGGCTGGCCGTCTCGACCACCGATCCGAATCGGCCCTTCTTTTATGTGGCGAGCAATCTGCCCAACCGTACCAAGCTCGTTCTTTTGATCATCGGAGAACCCGAGACCCTGCTGAACCGTCTGCAGTTCTCGACCCGCGCGGACATCACCCTCTCGCACGGATTCGCAAAAACCGAGACGATCCTGATGGAAGGCGGTCAGCCGATTCCGAAGGGTGAATACATGGTTTACTCCTTCGAGGCCGACACCCAGGAGGACGAGCTGAAGGCGTCCCTCGAGGCGATCCCCGCAAGTCGGGCGCAGATCCGTCTTCCGACTGATGTGCCCGCGAGCGCGAAATTCGTATCGGCAAAGAAATTATTCCTCGGAGGCCAGCGTGATGAGGTCTATCTGACCCGCCTGAAAGCGTTTCACGACAGCATCCGGCAAAAGGCAGAGCGAGAACTCAGCGAGCTGAAGCAATACGCCGAGACCCTGATCCTCCAGCATAATGCCCTCACCGGCGGATTCCAGAAGTTCTACCGCGCGAAAAAGCCGCAGGCGGCACTGCGATCGAAATGGAAGCAGGAAAGCGAAGCCTGGCTTCAGATCAGCGGCCAGCTCGAGCAGACCATCCAGACCTGGACTCCCGACACGCTCCAGAATGAGTTTTTTTACGGCAAGGCCTATGAGCTGATCAAGAATGCCTATGAATCGATGCGGTCGCTGTTCCTGCTCGAAATGGAGTTTTTCGAAAAAGGCGGCGATCGCGACGCATTCGACATCCGTCACGGAAAACTCCTGAGCGAGACCCGGCAGGCGCTCGACCTCATGCGCACGCGTACGGAAGTGCTCTTCAAGGCGCCGAAGACCGCGGGCGGGCTGCCATCGAGGGAGGGGCTATGAGCAAGACCGAGAAAAGACGGGTCCGGAGACGCGAGATCCTCGAGCGATTTTCGTTTCATGTGTGCGTGCCGAAACTGGGCTTCGCGCGGCATCAGGTGCGGGACATCAGCGAGCTCGGAATCGGATTTGAAATCGAGACCTTTGGCGAGTTCCGTCTCGATGCGGGGGAGATCTGCGAATTGCGGTTTTACCTGAATCCCTCGCTGTTTCTGACCCTCTCGATCGAGGTGGTCCGGCAAAAAGACCATGGCGCCATCCAGGAAGTGGGCGCGGTGTTCGCGGAACAGCAGAGCGGGCAGTACTCGGCCTTCGTCACGCTCGTGAAGCTGGTCGATCAGCTCGCCATCTCAGGCGCGGCCGAAGACCACTAGAACGAACCGAAGCCGACATTGCCGGAGTCTTTTTCGGAGATCTCGGCGAAGGCTCGCAAGAACTGCACGAACCTCTGCCAGGCGCCACTCGTTCTCTGTGCGGGCTTCACCAGGCAACCATAGCGCACGTAGCGGCTTCCGTTTTCGATGGTGGGCCGGGTGTTCTTCACCTCGACCTGGATCTCCATGAAGCTGTCCTCGCTGAAGTACATGCGGATCGTGACATCATCGCTCTTCGAGGGCCAGTTCCTGCCGGAGTCGTAGGGAACCTGGATTCCAAGCCCCTCCTCGCTCACGTCGGTCAGGTCGATCCGGAGCATCTTCCCCGGCTCGGTCATGCCGTACACTCCGACCAGATGATCGAAAAAGATCCGCTCGGTCCTGCGCTTCTTCTCTTCCTGCTTGCGGTTCCGGAACTGGTCGAGATTGATGATGTCGTCACGATCCTTCATGGTGGATCTCCTCTCACTACCCCTTTCGGAGGACACGGGGGTTTTCTGAATGGGCAATCTTTTCAGCTCGAGTCCGGCGGGCATCGGCCGATCAGGGAATTGTGCGGGGGATGAGCCCCGCGAAACCACCAAACCCGAGAGGAACGACACGATGAGCGCAAAGAACGGAAACAAGCAAACCAACCGCGAGATGGATGTCGAAGTGCTGTATCAAAAACTTGGCGATCGCTGGTTCGCCTTTTCTCTGGTCGAAGGCGAGGTCTTCATGTCGCCCGTGTCGGACGAAGTGATCCAAGGGATCCGCTCTCCCGGAAACACCCAGGAATCCGGAACGGATGAAACAGCATAAGGTGCCCTTGCGGCCCGCAAAGCCTCCCTCCCGCAAGGAACTCGAGGAACAGACGCGCCAGATTGCCGAACGGATCGTCAAGAATCCCGCCAAGGCCGCGCGGGTGTTCGAGCAGTGGCTGAAAAACGCCGATTCCGGAAAGAAAAAGAAGGACGCGGCCTAATTATTTAAATAAAAACAATTTACTTGAGCAAATCCGGCGTTTTTGCTTGCAGCCCCTTCCAGGGCTCCCGTAAACTAAGAAAACGGGCGCAGGAAGTGCCCGGATTTTGGAGAAAGCGGTTCCCGATGATGAAGTGGATCCTCGTTCTGATCGCAAGCTCAGGCCTGACCTCAGGCCTCTCCTCTCGTGCCAGCCCGTTCGGAGACCCCTCTGACGGCAATCGCATCACCGAGCCCGAGCTCCGGGACTATGTCCGTGCCGAACGGACTCCCGGCTTCTCGCCGCTCACCGGCGTCGTCGATTCGAACGGCGACCCCGCGAATGAATCGGATTGATTCTTATTTTTTCTCGATTTGAATCGCAAAGCGGGTCAGCCCCGCACTCTTGATCAGATCCATCACCTGCACGACATCGCCATGCCTGGACTCCTGATCGGCGCTGATCACGGCCTGCGCGTTCGGATTCGACGCCAGGATCGACTTGATCTCGTCGACGAGATTCGCAACCGGAACCACTTTCTCCATCACCCGCACGGTCCCCGCCTTGTCGATCTCGATGCTGACCGCCTGCGAGGCGGATTTCTCGCCCGTGCTCGCCTTCGGCAGATTCACCGACATCTGTTCGCGCACGAGCATGGGCGCCGTGACCATGAAGATCACCAAAAGAACCAGAACCACGTCGACAAACGGGGTCACGTTGATCTCGGAGATCGCGGGCATTTCGTCATCGTTGTTGTTGAGCGAACCGCCGGCCATTCACTTCACCACTTTCGAAATGTACAGATCGCGCATCGCGCCCGCTTCGAGCGTGGCGTTGCGGAGCTTCTGGCCGAAATGGTTGTAGGCGATCGCCGCCGGAACGGCGACGAAGATCCCGATCGCAGTGGTGACCAGCGCTTCGGCAAGACCGAACATCACGGCGTTCATGGCCGATCCCTGCTGGGACGAAAGGATGCCGAAGCTCTGGATGATTCCGAGCACGGTCCCGAGGAGACCGATGAAGGCGGCGTTCGAGGCCATGGTGGCCAGAAAACTCAGCCCCTTCTCGAGCTTGATTTTTTGTTCGATCACGTAACTTTGCACGGCGCGATCGATCGACTCGCTGTCTTTCGATCCGGCCCCGAGCGCCGAGAGCACGGCTCCCGCAAGAAACGACGGATTCGATTCGGCCCAGGATTTCAAAAGCTCTCCGTTGCCGGTGGCGATCATGCGCTTCAGCTCGTCCAGTTTTGCCGATCCGAGCTCGCGCTTGAACACGGTCTTGCGATCGATCATCACCGCAACCGACCAGATGGAGAGAAGAAAAAGAATGAGCATGATGCCCCGGGCGCCAAGGCCCATGAGCTCGATCCAGTTCGCCATAGTAAACGCATTCTAAATGATGATAGGGTCTTTCGTATATGGAAAACGCATTTCACTCGGTGGACAGGCTCTGCATCAACACGATCCGGACTCTCTCAATTGATGCGATTCAGAAGGCGAACTCGGGGCATCCCGGGCTTCCGCTCGGCGCGGCGCCGTTCGCGTATGTGCTGTTCCAGCGCCACCTGCGGTTCCAGCCGAAGAACCCCGGGTTTTTCAATCGCGATCGTTTCGTGCTTTCTGCGGGCCATGGGAGCATGTTGCTGTACAGCCTTTTGCACCTCTACGGCCATGACCTTCCGCTCGACGAGATCAAGGCCTTCCGCCAGCTCGGAAGCAAAACCCCGGGCCACCCCGAGGCGGGACTGACTCCCGGGGTCGAGGCCACCACAGGCCCCTTGGGCCAAGGGGCCGCAAACGCCGTGGGAATGGCGATTGCTGAGCGCAAGCTGGCCCACCTGTACAACACGCCCGCGTACACGCTGGTCGATCACTTCACCTATTGCCTCGTCGGAGACGGCGACCTGATGGAGGGCATCTCGACCGAAGCGGCGTCTCTTGCCGGACACCTGGGTCTCGGAAGACTCATCTATCTGTACGACTCGAACGACATCTCTTTGGATGGTCCGACCTCGCTCACCTTCACCGAAGACGTCGCGAAACGATACGAGAGCTACGGATTCCAAGTGATCACCGTGAAGAACGCCGACACCGATCTCGAAGCGATCGATCGCGCAATCTCGGACGCAAAGTCCGACCTCTCGCGCCCCTCGCTGATCATCCTGAAGACCACGATCGGATACGGCTCACCCAACAAATCAGGAAAGAGCTCGGTGCACGGGTCTCCGCTCGGAGCGGACGAACTTGCCCTGACGAAACAATCCCTGGGCTGGACTCACCAGGAACCCTTTTTTGTTCCGGAAGAAGCTCGCGCGCACTTCGCGCTCGCCGTTGCACGCGGAACAGCGGCAGAGGAATCATGGAATCGGACCTTTCAGGCTTGGAGCTCGGCGAACCCAGAAAAGCGCGGCCTCTTCGAACAAGGCGCGAGTCTCGACCTGCCCGCGGACTTCGAGTCGCAACTCCCTGCGTTTCGCACGGGCGAGGACTTCGCCACGCGCGAATCGGCCGGCAAGGTGCTGAACGCGGTGGCTGCGGCTGTTCCGACCTTCTTCGGCGGTGATGCCGATCTTTCGTGTTCCACGAACACCTTGATTCGCGAGGGCGGATCGTTCGAGGGCACAACCGGTTCGGGCCGGAACATCCACTACGGCGTTCGCGAGCACGCAATGGGCGCGATCGCGAACGGCATCGCCTACCACGGCGGCCTTCGCACCTATACCGCGACCTTCTTTTGTTTCGCCGACTACATGAAGCCCGCGATCCGCCTTGCGGCGATGAATCATCTTCCCGTGACCTTCGTGTTCACCCACGATTCGATCGGGCTCGGAGAAGACGGTCCCACCCACCAGCCGGTGGAGCACTTGATGAGCCTTCGGGGGATTCCGAATCTGATCACCCTTCGGCCGGCCGATGCCTTCGAGGCGCGCGCGGCCTGGACCTTCGCGATGGAACGCAAGAATGGTCCGGTGGCGATCGTGCTTTCGCGCCAAAAACTGAAAACCCTCGAAAGTGCGGGCGAGCATGCTCGCTCAGGTCTTTCGACAGGTGCCTACGTGATCTCGGACCGCCCCGGATTTTCGGGCGTCGTGGTCGCGACCGGCTCCGAGGTGGGCCTTGCGCTGGATGTGCAAAAAACTCTCGATGCCGATGGAATTCCCGTCCGCGTGGTTTCGATGCCCTCGCTTGAGCTCTTTTTGAAGCAACCCGAAGCCGTGCGCGAACGGGTGATTCCGGCGTCCTGCCGCAAAGTGGCCTCGATCGAAGCCGGAATCACGCTCGGTTGGGCCGAAATCACCGGTCGCGACGGACTACGCTTCGGCGTCGATGCGTTCGGCGCCTCGGCTCCCGCCTCGAAGATCTATGAAACCTTCGGGCTCACGGCGCCGAGGATCGCGGGAAAAATCCGGGAATGGATCCGGTAAGCATCCGCGAAGTTCCCCTTTCGAAAGCGCATCCGGTGGACGCACTGGTCTCGCATGCGTTCTCGTATCCGGGCGAATCCCGGTATTTTGCTGACTTCCCCGTTTGGAATTCTGATTCGGTGACCCGTCTCGGGGCCTTTGCCGGTTCACGACTGGTGAGCCATGCGGGAATCCGCTTTGCATCGATGAAGACACCGGAGGGGCCGGTGCCGGTCGCGCTCATCGGAGCCGTTGCGACCGATTCTGCTTTCCGGGGACGGGGAATCTCTTCGATGGTGATGAAAGAGGCCTTGAAGCGCGCCGGCGATCGTGGCGCGGAGTGGACCCTGCTTTGGGGATCGGAGCTCGGATTTTACGAAAAATTCGGCTTCTCCCCCGAAGGCACCCAGGCACGGGCCCTCATTGCGGATCTTGCAATCTCGCCGCGCGAGCTCGAGAGCGGCAAGATCCGGAGTGGAATCGACGATTTGATTTTTTCTGCCCTTTTGAATCGAAAAAGCGGCCTCGCCTTCGCGCCCGAAGACAAGCCGTGGGTGACTGCGCACAAAACGGTCGAGTGGTATTGGTGCGAACAGCCCTTTGCCTATGTGGCCTACCAGCGGGGCATGGACCTGAAGAACATCATCCATGAGCACGGCGGAGATGTCGAAGGATTGAAGCGCCTGCTGTTCCATGTGTTCAAAAAGAACCCCATGGCCGAGATCCTTGGCCGGCCGTCGGAACTTCTTGCGCTCGGATTCCGACCGGATCAGTGGGTCGAAGAACCGCTCTGCCTTGCGCGTCCCCGCACCGTCGGAATGAAGTGGAATGCTTCTTTTTGGGTTTCGGGGATTTCGGCGGTTTGATTCATGCCCTCTCGCTGAAATACCAGCGCGAAAAATAAAACATCGAAACCGCCGAACACAGGTGCCAGAGCGTGTGCCCCTTCAGCAAGTCACATGAGGGGCAGTACCAGCGAAGATCATCGGCCATGAAGAGCGCGAATCCAGCGCCGATCCAGAACACAGCCGCAAGCAAACGCGGCTGCAGGAGCCGTCCCGCATTTTGACGGGCGATCTCGATGAACCCGTACAAGAACGAGACCACGCAAAGACCGACGGTGATCACGCTCGGGCGATTGTACAAGGCGGCCGAAAGGACTGCGCCGTACAAAAGAATGAACCGGAATGTCCCCTCTTCGCGCCCTGTGAACCGGGCGATCCTTCGATGCGCGGGCACGCACACCAGGGCCATCGAAATCCCTGCCATGTCGAGCGCGATCGCGAGCTCTGACATACTGGCATGGGTGAAGAGGCTCGCAAGTCCGACAAACAGCAAACTCAAGAACCATACTCGCGATTCGGCGGTTTTGACCCTGCATTGGCGCCAAGCAAGAAGGGCAGCGAGGAAGTAGGCGAAAGAAGTCCAGAAGGTGGCCGGCTGGGTGATCCACGAATCCCGGATCGGCTCACAGTTGCAGTGATCCGGCAGGCAATGGGCCCGCGCCAGGAACTCCCACCACGGGTTCGAAATCTCCATTCCGCTCAACCCGGAATCTGATACGAGAACTTCGCCATCAGGGTCTTCACCTCATCCTGCTCGGCGGGCTTCAGCTTCTTCAGCGGCTTCTTGAAGAGCCACTGCGCGACCAGTTCCTCGATCGGGCGGGTTTTGGAATTCTGATCGCGGATCATCATCGGGATGCGTTCCTCGCCCGCGAGCGCCGTCAGATTCACTCCCGTCTCGACTCCGTTCCGCACGCTGATCGCCATCACGACGGGTTTCGCGCCTTCCTCGAGCTCGAGGCGAACAAGATCAAAAGGAACCTTGTGGATTTCGACCTTTCCGCTCAGCTCCTGCGGCACGGACGGACCTTTTCCGAACCCCGCGATCTTTAGCTTGAATCCCAGCTCCCCGAACTCATCATTCAGCTTGAACCAAGAGTTCGAGTCGATCTCGGTTCCCTCCAACGAAAGCGCACCGGAGGCATCGAGCTTGCCTGTGGTTTTTGCTTCAAGGCCAGAAATTCCGATCTCCCCGCCGGGAAGGAGCTTCAGCTCGAACGAGACATCTTTTCGCAGAGTGGGTTCGACCGAAGCCTGCACCACATAGTCCATTGCCTCGGTCATCGTGACCGATCGATCGTTCGCGATCGAGAGCGCGGGGATGGTCACCCGCGCGCCCGATAAAAGGAGCACCGCACCTGCCATGCGGATCCCCCCTTCTTCGACCTGCAGATCGCGAATCACAAGACCCTCGGCCACGAGAGGACGCTCCCGTCCGGGAATTGAGATCTCAGCGCGCTCCACCACGAGTTTTTTGATCTTGAGCGGCAAGGCCATGGCGAGCAATCGCGCATCAGGGGCCGAACCCGAAGAGAACTTCGCCTCCTTCAGATCGACCTGTTCGATCACCCGCTCCGCTCCCGCCCGGAACAACAGCGCCGGATCGTACCGGAGCTCGGCACCGGTCAGCTCGTACCTCGAATTGCCCTCGGGTTGCCGGATCGATGCCACGCGGAAGGATCCCGAGAGATCGCCCTCGAATCCCGCGGTCTCGATTCCGAATTTGTGCAAAATGCGCGAGATGGCAAGAAAGGGAACCGCCGTATGGCGGACCACGAAGTATCCGCCCCCCACCGCAAGAACCGTCACGACAACAAGGCCGATCAAAAACTTTCTCATACCTTACAGTTTGAGGGCGAATGACAGGAATGGCAAGAGCGCCTACTTGCCGCCCGAACGAAGGGTGAGCGCCAATCCGATGGCGAGGAACACCAGCCCTGCGATCGGGAACTCATCCCAATGCGGCCCCTTGTCGGCATGAATGAGAATCGCGCCAACGAGCAAAAAACCGAAGCTCGAAATCGAACGGGCAATCCGACGTGCCCCCCGGTCGGTGACTTGGGCGAGGCGGGCGACCTCGGGCGACTTGAGCTCGATCGCGTAGTCGTTTCGCGCGAGCTTGCGAAGCGCCCAGCGAAGATTCCGCGGCAAGGTTTCGAGGAGCGCGCTCAGCTCTTTTGCGATCTTGAAGGCATCGCCCTTGAGCCGGGCGGGAGACATCTGGATCTTCACCAAATCGAGAATCAGGCTCTCGCCCATCGCGATCATGTCGAAGCGCGGGTCGAGGAGCCGCCCCATGCCTTCCATGGTCAGGATCGCACGGAACACGAGCATCCAGTCACCCGGCACCCGAATGTTGTACTTTGCGGCGATCTTGGTGGCCTCGATCAGGACCCGGCCCGAATTCACATCGTCGATGCTGAGTCCGAGATAGGGCGAAAGCACATTCCGCACCTCGCGCTGGAACGAATCAAAATCGATCGTCGTATCGGCCGAGCCAAGGTCGGCGTAGGTGTAGCAAAGTGTCTCGTAGTCCTCTTGCAGGAGGGCCCAGACCATGGTCACGAGCTGATCGCGCGATTTTTGCGAAAGCCGGCCCACAATGCCAAAATCGATCACGCCCAAGCGGTCGCCCGGCAGGATGAACAGATTCCCGCCATGAAGGTCGCCATGAAAGAGCCCGTGCTTCAGCACGGAGCTCAAAAACGCCTGCGCCCCGAGGGTCACGATCTTTGCGCGGTCGATATTCGACGACAGAACGGCCTCACGATCGTTCAGTTTGATTCCATCGAAGCGCTCAAGCACGAGCACCTCGTGGGTCGAAAGCTCGTGGTAAACCCGCGGAAACACCAGATCGGGGAACTCGGCCGAGTTCTTGCGGATTTTTTCGATGTTATTGGCCTCGATCTTGAAATCCAGCTCGTACTGGAGGGCCTTGAAGAACTCCTCGACGAACACCTTCGGATTCAGCACCCGAAGCTCCGGGAAATACTTCTCGAACATCTCGGCAAGGAGCGAGAGGAGCGAAACGTCGGTTTCGATGACTTTGCGGATATCCGGGCGAAGGACCTTGATCACGACCCGCTCGCCCGAGATGAGCACGGCTTCGTGAACCTGACCGATGCTGGCCGCACCCAAGGGCACAGGACCGATCTCGCGAAAGGCCGTCTGCACCTTGGCACCGAGCTCGCGGTTCAGCACCTCGCGCACGGTCTCGAAGGGCATGGGGTTCACCCGGTCTTGGAGCTTCACGAGCTCATCGACCACGTGGTCGGGAACCAAATCAGGCCGCATCGAGAGCACCTGGCCGAACTTCACAAAGGTCGGGCCGAGCTCTTCGAACGCAAGCCGCATCCGTTCGCCGATGCTCCGGGATTCGTCGGTTTCGGCCCACTTGGCGATCCGGCCCGGAACCAGATTGTCGAGCTTCAGCCGCTGGACCACATCGCCGAATCCGTGCTTCGAAAGCACCGAGACGATCTGCCTGAGCCGCCCCGCGCCCTTCATGGCCCTTGAAATCTGAATTCCCCGTCTGACGATTCCCATTATTCCGTTCTACTCTTCCAGCAAACGAAACTCAACGGTGCGCGAGTCGAGGTCGACCTTGACCACCTGGATCCTCACCTTCATGCCGATCGTGAACACCTTGCGCTTCTTCCGGCCCACGAGCATCATCCGTTCTTCTTGGAACTGGTACCAGTCGCCTTTCATGCTCGCGGTCGGGACCATGCCCTCGCAGTACGGGTGCCAGAGCTGGATGAACATCCCTTTTTCGGTGAGGCCGTTCACCTTTCCGTCGAACTCTCCGCCGATGTTCTTGGCCATCATCCGAAGCTGTTTGAACCGGATCGACTCCCGCTCGGCATCGCTTGCAACGCGCTCACGATAACTGCAGTGCTCGGCCATCTCGTCGAGCCGCTCTTGCTCGGCCTGCTGTTGCTTGGTTCCCGGATGGGGGGTCTTTTGGGTCTCGCGGTGAAGCGCCGCCCGCAACAGCCGATGGACGATCAGGTCCGGGTACCGGCGAATGGGCGAGGTGAAGTGGGTGTACCCTTCGGACGCAAGCCCGTAATGTTCGCCATGCGAAGCGCTGTAAATCGCCTGTCGCATGGACCGAAGGAGCGCGACGGCCAGAACAGGCTCGGCGGGGTGATCCTTCAGGCTCCGCACGAACTCGGCCATCACATGGGGCCGGGGCACTCCGGCCTTTGCGGCAATCGCTACCCCCATGTTCTTCGAGAGCCGGCGGAACTTCTCGATCGCCTCGACCGAGGGTTCCTCGTGGATCCGGTACACGAACGGGAGCTTCCGGTCGAGCATCCACTCAGTCACCGATTCATTGGCCGCGATCATGAACTCTTCGATGAGGCGGTGGGCGTCGTTCCGTTCGCGAACGACAATGTCGTGGGGCTCGCCGGTTTTTTCGTCGAGCTGGATCTCGGACTCGGGGAAGTCGAAGTCGATCGACCCCCGCTCATGGCGGGATTTCTTCAAAATCCGATACAGGTCGAAAAGATCCTTGTGCCGGGGATCGTCTTTCTCGGCCTCGATCTCAGTGTAAGTCGCGCGTCTTCGGGACTCGATGATCGCATCATACAGGCGCACCTCGCCCTTTTCGCCGTCACGGGTGTAGTCGATCGAGCAGGCCATCGAGAGCCGGGGCACATGGGGCTTCAGACTGCAAAGCTCCTCCGAGAGAGCCCGGGGAAGCATATGAAACGCCCGTTCGGGAAAGTAAACCGAGGTCGCCCGTGCATAGGCTTCGCGGTCGAGTGCCGTGCCCTCCTTCACGTAGTGCGAAACATCGGCGATCGCGACCCAAAGGCGATACCCGTGATGCTCGAGTTTTTCGACATACACGGCATCGTCAAAGTCGCGGGCCCGCTCCCCGTCGATCGTAAAAAACGGGATCTGCCGCAGGTCCGTCCGGCCGATTTCGTCCTTGCCCGGAATTTCGAGGCGATACCCTTCGGCCTGTTTGACGGCATCGAACGAATGATGCTCCTTCAGGTTGAACTCGCCCGCAACCATTTGAATATCGAACGAGGCAGGGAGCTCGGGCCCGATCCGCTCGAGGATCTTGGCCGTGATCATGCCCTGTTCGCCGAATACCATTTCGGCCCTGACCCAATCGCCCTCTTTGACCTCGGCGGGCACGAGGGGCACATACACCTCTTCGCGGGCCTTTTTTCGCTCGTACACAAGGTACCCGGTGCGGGCCTTGCTTTTTGCTTTTTTGAATTCGCGGCCGAACTCATGGCCGTCGCCCAAAGAAACGCGGCCGAAGATCTCCTTGAACCGGTGCTCGAGCACCTTCAGGTCTTCGATCTCTCCGCGGTCGTTCACAAAGACCTCGACGCGGTCGCCATGAAAAAGCTGATCGACATAGTACCGGGGAATAAACACGTCTTCGAGATCGGCGCGGTCAAAAATCAAAAAAGCCGAGCCGCGCTTGTTCTTATCGATGACCCCCTTCAGCCGGACCCAGTCGGGATTCGGGGCAACGGGAGAGCGGGGTCTCCTGGGCTCATGACGGGCGGGGCGATCGCCGCCACGACGGCGGTCGCCGGGATGATTCTTGTGGCGTCCCTCGGGGCGCTTTGCCTCGGGGCGCTTTGCCTCCGTGCGCCTTGCCTCCGTGCGTACGTGTTTTTTGCCGGATGGTCCCGGCTTCTGTTCTTCTTTTTGCGGTTTCTTCACCGGATTTCCGATGGTGTGGGCGCGGCCGGAACGATCATAAAAAACCTTCGACATGCCCGAGAGCTTAACGAGGTTTTGATCAGAGTTCACTTCTTTTCATGGTAAAAGAAGAGCCCATGTGGCCCCTCCTTCGATTCTTTCTTTTTTGGTTCGACCCCGAAGACGCGCACACGCTCGCAAAGCACGGGATCCGGCTTCTGGCCCGGATTCTTCCGCTCCCGATCGACACCCGCGACAATCTGATCGGCCTTGCGGCCGGATTCGACAAGAATGCCGAGCTGATCGAGGCCCTCCCGAAGTTCGGATTCGGCTCGGTCGAGGTGGGTACCGTGACGCCACTTCCACAGGGCGGGAATCCGCGGCCCCGGATCTTCCGGAATCCGCGCGAAAAAACCCTGTTCAACCGCATGGGATTCAACAATCTCGGAGCCGGCATCATCTCGGAACGGGTACGCGAGGCAAAAAAGCGCACCCCGGAGGGATTCCGGATTCGCGTGAACCTCGGCAAGAACCGCTCGACCCCCGATGAGTCCGCCCCCGCCGACTACGCAAATGCGGCCAGGCCTTTTTTGGATACCGCCGATGATTTTGTGATCAACGTCAGTTCTCCCAACACTCCCGGGCTTCGGGCCCTGCAAGCGCCGTCTGCGCTGATTCCGATCGTCCGCGCCGTCCGGGAGGTGATCGCCGGGGGCACCCGCACGATCCCGCTCTGGGTGAAACTCGCGCCCGAGCTCACCGGAGAACCACTGAAGGAGCTGGTTTCGGCGCTCGAGGATGCGAAAATTGACGGAATCGTCCTCACGAACACGCTTGCCGGCACTCATATATATAGAGGAAGCGCTCTCACGGGCGGATGGAGCGGCGGCTCTTTGACCGGATTGGCGCTCGAGCGCCTGATCGAAGTGAGATCACTGACGAGCCTGCCTGTGATCTCGGCGGGCGGAATCATGACGGTCGAAGATGCCCTTGCGCGGATGAATGCAGGTGCGACAGGAATTCAACTCTATACGGGATGGATCTATGGCGGACCTTTCTTTGCCCGAAAAATTCTGCGCGCGCTCCGGCGATAAGCCCACCCCGATCCCCGCAGTCATGAAAAAGGCAAAAAAAAACCCCGGACTCTCGTCCAGGGTTTTTGCAATTCTTGCTGGAAAAAAACTACTTCTTAGCAGTTTTTTTCTTAGCGGTTTTTTTCTTTGCAGTTTTCTTTTTTGCTGCTTTCTTCTTAGCCATTTTTCGTTTCCTCCATTTGGTAAAAATTGCCTGGGCAATTCCTTACACCTTCGATGTTACAGTGCTTCCCGAGAAGTTCAAGCGTTTATTTTTCTTTTTTGCTTTTTTTAAAAAAATTTCTCAAGTCATCGCGGACACACTCCGATGTGTTCAGTGAGCACCTTGTACCGGTCACGGATTGACCACCAACTCGGGTGCTCGATGTGAAGAAGTGAGTTTGGCCTTCATGGAGGAAGGTTATGGGATTGCGAATCAACACGAATGTTCCCTCGCTCGTTGCCCAGCGAAACTTGCGGTCAAACCGCACAGTTCTCGATCGAACGCTCGAGCGCTTGAGCTCCGGTTCGAGGATCAATCACGCGGGTGATGATGCCGCGGGACTCGCGATCTCCGAAACCATGCGGGCACAGATCCGCGGAATCTCCCAGGCCGAACGGAACGCGCAGGACGGAATCTCACTGGTCCAGGTGGCCGAAGGCGGCCTCGTCGAAGTCTCGAACATCCTGATCCGCATGCGCGAACTCGGGGTCCAGGCGGCATCCGACACGGTCGGCACCCGCGAACGCAAATTTCTCGACAATGAATTCCAGCAACTCTCCGAGGAAATCGACCGGATCGCGAATTCGATCGAATTCAACGGAAATCCCCTGCTGAACGGCTCCGGAAGTGCGTTCGAGGTCCAGATCGGAACCAAGAACAACCCCCTCGTCGACCGGATCAAGCTCTTCGACCCGTATTCCTCGAACGTGAACCTGGTCTCGCTCGGAATCAATCTTTCGACCGTCGGAGACAAGACCTCGGCCCAGAACTCGCTTGCGAGCATCGACCAGGCCCTGAACACCGTCACCTCGATCCGCGCCGGATTCGGATCGATGCAAAACCGTCTGCAGTCGGTGATCACCAACTTGCAGGTGAACCGCGAAAATTTGATGTCCGCCAACAGCCGCATCCGCGACGCGGATCTCGCGGAGGAGACTTCGGAACTCACGAAGTCCCAGATCCTGAACCAGGCGGGCGTATCGGTTCTTTCCCAGGCAAACTCTTCGATCAAGAGCGTGCTCGGGCTCCTCGGTGCCCAAGGATAAGGGGCGCGTGGAGAGACAAACGATTTTTAGGACGTAGGCGTTGCCTCGTCTGTTTCCTGGATCGATTCCACCCCTCTTGCGTGAAGAGAGGATCTCCGGTGCGCAGGAGGGGGGATCGAAGGAAGGAAAAACGGTTTCGTTAAACCGCGGTTCGAACGGAGATCGGTGATCTCCGGGAGAACCGCACCAGAAAATCGGCATGGATTGCCGGCCGCGGTTTTGGTCGACTGCGGGTGATCATGGAGGACGCTTTTTATGGATGGCTAGTATGGGACTCAGAGTAAATACGAACGTTTCTTCGTTGATTGCACAACGGAGCCTGGGCGGGACCCGGGCGGCCTTGAGCAAAAACCTCGAACGGCTTGCGAGCGGCAGCCGGATCAACACCGCAGGCGACGATGCCGCGGGGCTTGCGATCTCGGAGCATCTCCGGGCGCAGGTCCGGGGCCTGAAACAGGCGCGCCGGAACGCGCAGGACGGGATCTCGCTCGTCCAGGTTTCAGAAGGCGGCCTGAATGAGGTCACGAACATCCTGATCCGCCTCCGGGAACTTGCGATCCAGTCCGCATCGGACACGATCGGAGACCGCGAACGGGGCTTCACCGACCGGGAATTCCAGGCGCTGAAGTCCGAGATCGACCGAATCGCGATGAGCACGAACTTCAACGGTACGCCCCTTTTGAACGGGCGTGCGGGGATCTTCGAGATCCAGGTCGGAACCGGGAACAATCCCCTGACCGACCGGATCGTGTACGACGGCCAGAGCGCCGATGTCTCGCTCCAGTCGCTCCGGCTCTCGGGAGAAAGCTGCGGAACCAAACAAGGCGCCCAGCTCACTCTTGCGGTGATCGACGATGCGATCGGGCAGGTCAGCAAGGTGCGATCCGACCTCGGTGCGGTTCAGAACCGGCTCCAGTCCACCACGAACAACCTCGCGGTGAACGAAGAGAACATGACCGCGGCGAACAGCCGGATCCGCGATGCGGACCTCGCCGAAGAAGTGTCAGAAATGACGAAGAACAACATCCTGATGCAGGCCGGAATCTCGGTCCTGGGCCAGGCCAACCAAAGCGCGCAGATGGCGCTGAAACTCCTCGGGTGACGAGGGAAGGAGACTGAAATGGGATTGCGAATCAATACGAATCTCTCCTCGCTCGCCGCGATGAGAACCTTGAACTCGAACAAACACGCCCTCGACGGAGCCCTGGAGAGGCTCTCGAGCGGGAACCGGATCAACCGCGCCGGGGACGACGCCGCGGGTCTTGCGATCTCAGAGAACCTGCGGGCGCAGATCCGGGGAATGAGGCAAGCCAAACGGAATGCCCAGGACGGGATCTCGCTGATCCAGGTGACCGAAGGAGGCTTGAACGAGGTCTCGAACATGATCATCCGGCTCCGGGAACTGGCGATCCAGGCCGCGTCGGACACGCTCGGCGACAAAGAGCGATCCTTCACGGATCGGGAATTCCAGGCACTGAAGAGCGAGATCACCCGGATCGCGGAGTCGACGAACTTCAACGGGACCCCGCTCTTGAATGGCAAGACGGGCTTGCTCGAGTTCCAGATCGGAAACCACAACAATCCGAGCACGGACCGGCTGGC
Source organism: Bdellovibrionales bacterium (assembly GCA_040380025.1). Lineage (GTDB taxonomy): Bacteria > Bdellovibrionota > UBA1018 > UBA1018 > CAIMNF01 > CAIMNF01. The sequence continues at coordinate 17,418 of JBEIJY010000015.1, forward strand.
CTACAACGCCAAGAACTCGGATGTGTCGCTCGAAGCGCTCGGACTGGTCGGAGAAAGCATCGCCACCAAGGTCGGCGCGCAAACCACGCTCGCGAACCTCGATGATGCCCTGATGAAGATCAACTCGGTGCGAGCAGACCTCGGAGCCATGCAAAACCGGATGCAGTCGACGATCAACTCGCTTGCCATCAGCGACGAGAACCTTTCGGCCGCGAACAGCCGGATCCGCGATGCCGATCTCGCGCAGGAAGTCTCGGACATGACGAAGTACAACATCCTGATGCAGTCCGGGATCTCGGTCCTGGGCCAGGCGAACCAGTCCGCACAGGCCGCGCTCAAGCTGATCGGGTGACCGAAACGCAAAAAAGAAGGGGGAGGAGCCGACGACCAACGGCTTCTCCCTCTTTTTGCTATACTGGAATCAGCATGGAAAAAAAGAAGGTGTTGATCGTCGGAGGAAATGGCTTCGTGGGCTCGAGCCTCGCACGCAGTTTGAGTCGGGAATTCAAGGTCATCTGCACCCATCGCGCGCGGGTGACTTCCCTGCCCGGTGTCGATTATATGCAATTCGGGCAGTTTCACGAAAAAGACCGGTGCACGAACCTGGTCCAGACGATCGAGCCCGAAGTGGTGATTTATGCCGCAGGCTCGAACGATCCCGCCCGATGCGAAAAAGACCCTTCGCTCACCACCCTGACCCATCTGACGGGCCCGAACCACATGCTGATCGCAAGCGACTATGTGAAGGCGAAATACATTTACCTTTCGAGCGACTGGGTGTTTTCGGGGGTGGAGGGGAATTTTTCAGAGACCGACACGCCGATCCCCTCGTCCGCGCTCGGTAAAACCAAACTGAACGCCGAGAACTACATCCGGAGCCGCTCGCTCAATCACATCATCATCCGCTCGGCGCCCCTGCTCGGACGCGGAACGCTCGATCACCCCTCGTGGCTCGATCTGCTCCGCGAAAACGAGATCACCGGCAGGCACAAAGGCTACCCGGGCAACTCGGTTCACAACCCCGTGCATGTGGGGGAGCTTGCCCGGATGATTCAAAAAATCATCGAAAATGATGTCCGCAACAAGACGCTCCACCTGGGCGGACTCACGAAGCTATCGCTTTTGGGGTTAGGAGAGCGGTTTCTATCGGAGTTCGGGTACGGTCAGAAGCCCCTGCCCGACAGCGCCTCCTCGGGGAATGTGCTGAAGCAGGATTACTCTTTGAACTTCACGCAAACCCTGAAGCTACTCAAGACTGAGCCCTTGTTCCTGAAGCAAAGCCTTGATCTGCTCGAGTAGGACCTTCTGATTCGGCTTCGCCCGCTTTTGCTCGCGGGTCAGGCGCGTGAACTCCGCAAAGAAGTGGCGGGCGACCTGCTCGCTCTCGACTTTTTCAGATCGATACGTCCAGTGGACTTTGCCGAACGCGCCCACATGAGCCAGAAGCTCCTCATGCGCCGGTATTCCGGCTTCGGCACCGTTCTGTCCCTGGGTGTGACGATCATACGAAACCTGGATCGCCCCGTGGGTGGTGTTCGAGAAGATGATCTTCACGCCGTTCCGGTAGAGCATGAAGTCGGCCGCGCCTTGGGTGAGATTGAAGATCTTGATCTCGGCGAATTTCTTTCCTGCCTCCGAGAGCGAGTTGAACACCCGCGTGAACTCCTGGCAGTAGGCGCGAAGGTCGGTCAGGAAGTCGACCGTGCTTTCTTCGATCGCCTGCTGGGGCCCCGCTCCCTGGGTGAGCTGATACAGGGCTTCTGCCTCGGGGGAGGCCTCGGCCCGTGCGATTTCATGGATCCATCCGTGGTTCATTGAATTCATACTCTTATCATTTTAGGAATCGGGAGAAAGGGAAGTCAAGAAAAGGCTTGGGAGTACCAGCTAGACATTGGAGCCCCAGAATTTTACGTGGGCGCCGTATGCTCACTTCAGGCTTCCTGCTCGATTGGCAGGCATGCACACCATGAGACAGGCACAGCCCCCTGGGTCAATGACTGTCGGGTCCAGATGTGTATTCGGCTGGACCCCCAAACCTGCTTTCATTTTACCATTTTCAGAGAAGCGGGGAAAATTCTTTTTTGAAAAGACGCAATCGACCACTCGCAAGGAGAACACTCGAAGGCGACATTCTTTTTGATTTACACAGGGTTAATAAGCTGTCACGATAGGATTACGCATGGCAGGGAAGAAAATCTTGGTCGCCGATGACAGCTTAACGATCCAGAAGGTAATCCGTCTGGCTCTTTCTGGGGACGGCTACGAGATCCAAACCGTCTCGGACGGGCGGGAGGCGCTCGAGCAAGCATCGCTCTTTCGTCCCGACATCTGCATTGTCGATGTGTCTCTTCCGAAGTATGACGCCTACGAAATCCGCGAGCGGTTTCTTCAGGCCCCGGACCTGAAAAACATTCCCGTCATTTTAATGTCCAGCGCGTTCGAAAAAATCGACGAAGCCCGCATGCGCTCGCTCGGATTCTCGGGCCATCTGGTGAAGCCCTTTGATCCCTCCCACCTGCGGTCGACACTCCTCTCGGTTTCGGATTCGGCGCCCGAGAATGACCCGATTCTTCAAACGATCAACACTCCTGCCGAGTTCGATCCTGACCTCGAAGTCGAAGTCATGGGAATGGACGACTTCGCACCGATCGCTCCCCCGCCGCCCAGCAATGATTTTCAGGGCGGAACCGACGAGATTCAACGCCTTGCCCGCAACACGTTCGAGATGAGCGGCCTGAACCAACATGACTGGGGAATGATCGAGCCCGGCAAAGCGCCGGAAGAGACTGCATTCCAGGCACCTCCGTTTCAAGCATCGGCTTTTCAAACGCCCGTGTACGAAGAGCCCGTGTTTCAGGCACCCACTCCCCCGCCCGCCCCCAAGGCCCAGGTCCCTGCCCAGACCCCTGCCCCGGCACCCTCGATCCATCCCGCCGAAATCGAGGCGATGATCAAAATGGAAGTCGCGCGAGTGCTCGAAGAGATGCACTTCCAGATTCAGGACCGGATCCAGCACGAGCTAAAAGAAATCACCAAAGAAGTCATTCCGAACATCGCCGAACGGATCATCAAAGAAGAGATCCACCGATTGCTTTCGAATCCCCCCGTATGAGAACCAACCGCAGTCCTGATGAACCCCGTCCCTGCAAGATCGAGACGGATGTCTCGAAATACGCCGAAGGCTCCTGCCTGATCGAAACCGGTAACACCCGCGTGCTCTGCACGGCGAGCGTCGAAGAGACGCTTCCGTCGTGGCTGAAGGGCAAGGGTCAGGGCTGGATCACGGCCGAGTACTCGATGCTCCCGCGTTCGACCCACACGCGCAGCAAACGCGATCGCGAAAAGGTCTCGGGCCGGACGCAAGAAATTCAGCGCCTGATCGGACGCGCCCTTCGCGCGATGGTCGATCTGAAGAAGCTCGGCGACCGGCAGATCATCGTCGATTGCGATGTGCTGCAAGCCGACGGCGGAACGCGCACGGCCTCGATTTCGGGCGCATGCGTTGCGGTCGGCATCGCGATCGCGAAGCTCGCCAAAGAAGGCAAGGTCGGGAAAGACGCCTTTTCGGACACGATTCAGGCCGTGAGCGTCGGCATGCACGATGGCGTCGCGCTCGTGGACCCCGATTACGACGAAGATTCGGGCGGCGATGTCGACATGAACTTCGTGCGCACGGGCTCGGGCCTGTTTGTCGAGATTCAGGGAACGGCCGAAAAGAAGGCGTTCTCGGAACAAGATCTGGCCCTCATGATGGCAGGTGCCCGTCGCGGGCTCGACCGCATGAAGGGAATCCAGCTCGAAATCCTGCACCGCTACGGAATCGGCTCATGAACGCGCTCATTCCGGCCTGGAAGAAATGGCTTTCGATCGGCCTCGAAGAAGACTCGGCCGGGTTCGACTGGACGGCGCGCGCAACCGCGCGCGCGCGGGGTGCAGAGGCCGAAACGCACATTCGTGCCTCGCTCGTGGCGAAAGCGCCCGGCATTTGGGCCGGAGCATTGGGGCTCCGTGCGCTCTCGCTTTTGAGCGCCGAACACGGACTGCCGCTCGAGATCGAAGAATTGGTCCGCGACGGCGAGGAGCTGAAGCCGGGGCAGACTGTGTGCACCTGGCACGGCACCCAAGAGGCGATCGTGACCTTCGAGCGGACATTCATCAATCTCGCCTCGTACACCTCGGGAATCGCAACCCAAACCGCAGAGCTGGTGCGAGTGGTGCGTGCGGCACCGCTTGCAAGCCCGCCCCGGATCACACCGACCCGCAAGACTTTGCCTGGGTATCGCGACCTTGCCATTCAAAGCGCGCTCATCGGCGGAGCCCACCCGCATCGGTTCAACCTTGCGGGCGGATTGCTCTTGAAAGAAAACCACATCGCGGCCGCGGGGAGCGTGAGCGGCGCGATCTCGAATGCGCGTGAGGTGATTCCGCATCTCCTCAAGGTCGAAATCGAGGTGAAGAACCTGCTCGAGCTGAAAGAGGCGATCGCGGCCGGTGCCGAGGTGATCATGCTCGACAACTTCGACCCGGCCCTGATCCGGCAGGCAGTGCTCCTGAAGCCCAAGACGGGGGTCGTATTTGAGGTCTCGGGCGGCATCAATGCCTCGAATCTTGACCGCTACCTGATCGAGGGAATCGATGTGATCTCGGTCGGTTCGCTCACCCACTCGGTGAAGGCCCTTGATTTGTCGCTCCTTGTGGGGTGAGGAAGAAACCCCCGTGCATTTTACCGGGACCGCGATTAAGGTTCTCGCATGTCTCGATCGAACCTTCGTCTTGTCGACTGGATCTCTGAAAGCATCACCCCGGACCCGCGTGCGCTCGAGTGGTTCGGGCGGGGCGAAAAGCCCGACCCCGAAGAAGAGCTTGTTTGCGAAAAGCGCGTGGTCAAAGCGTACCGCGAGCTTCTTTCGGGGTACGAGACCGATCCCGCACGCATCCTGAAGACCACCCGCAAGGTCGAGCCCGGCGAGCGCGTCTCGAAGGTCACCATCGCCGACATCAGCTACTACTCGCTGTGTGCGCACCATTTTTTGCCGTTTTTCGGCAAAATCAGCATCGAGTACCTTCCGGGCGACCGGATCCTCGGACTCGGCAAATTCCCGCGTCTCGTGCAGGCGTATGCCAGGCGGTTCCAGATTCAAGAAGACCTCGTAAAAGACATCGCCGAAGAGATCCTCCGCTCGGGGCATGCGCGCGCGGTGCGGGTGGTCTCGGACGGACGACACCTTTGCATGTGCAGTCGGGGGCCGTCTGATCCGAATGCCTACACGCGCACGGAGTACGAAGCAGGTTCATGGAGTTTGTAAGGGCTTGCCGCGCCGTCCTTGCGATCATGGCGCTCTGTCTCGCACTGGGAGTGCGATCCTCGCGGGCCGGAGAAGCCCTGCCCGTTCGGTTCCTCGATGCAGAGTCGTCTCAGACCGGGTCGATTCACACCGAGTCCGCTCCCGCCAAACCCGCGCTTACCCTCAGGCGCCTTCGGGTCTGGGACCCGTACGAGCAAGCCGAAATCGAGTTTGAGGGATACCGGCTCGTGGATGTGCTCGATCGTACCTACGGGGCCTCATGGAGGACCCTCGAATCGACGCATCAGCTTCGAATGAAGTGCCGCGACGGGTACAGACTAAGTGTGCCGCTTGCACGGGTTCTGAAACACGAATCGCTGATTGCAATCCGACGCTTAGAAGATCCCAAGTTTTCGTTGGTAAAAAAAGACATCACTCCGCACAAGCAGGTCGAACTCGCGCCGGCGTACCTGGTCTGGGAGAACATTCGCGATCGCGCGATTCGCGCCGAGGGCGACTACTGCTGGCCCTTTCAGTGGACGGAGGCCTCGCTCGAAGCACTGGGCACGGGTGATTCGCTCCTGCTCCCCAAAAAAGACGCTTCTGCCCGTGCTTTTCGCGGGTACTCGCACTTCAAAGCGCATTGCCTGAAGTGCCACTCGATCGGGGGCGAAGGCGGAAAAGTCGGGCCCGAGCTCCACTCGCCGAAGAATGTGACCCGGTACTGGCGTCCGGGAATGATCGAGGCGTGGATTTTGAACCCCGCGGAGTTTCGCATTCCGAACGGCATGCCCCCGCTGGCTCCGACGCATCCGAACCGGGCCCGCATCGCACGCGACATCGTCGAGTATCTTTCGAGTTTGCCCGCGGTGAAGGGAGGGCTATGAATCTTGGTTTTTTTGAGGCGTTTTATCAGAGTCCGATCCAGCACCCGATCTTGCTTTGGGTCTCGAATCTTTTAGGGACCGCTCTTGCGCTCAGCGCCCGACCGGTGCGCGAAGACCATTCCGGCCGAACCCGGCGATTCATTCTGATTTGGAGCGCGATCTCGGCGCTCGATGCCTGGGCAACGGCGAACTTTGTGTACGGCATCGGCGTGCTCTCGTCGCCGTGGAGCGCGGTGGTTCCTTTTTTATTCGTGTGGCTCGGCGATTTTCGGATCTTTTACGCGATGGAGGCATTTGCCACCCCCAAGCGGCCCGGGATTCTTCGCCCCCTCCTCGCATGCTTTTTGGTGCCAGTCCTTGCGGGCGCGCTTACGCGGGGGCAAGAGGCGCGGATTTTGTTCTTGGTGTACGAAGGGATGTTTCTCGTTTGGATTGCGCTCTACGGGCGCTGGACCTGGCTTTCGGCCCATCCGGCATCGCGGACGATCCGGAATCTCGCACTGGTGTTTTACTCGCTTTGGGTATTTGCCGATTGCTCGATTTTGTTCCTGCCCGCCCCGTGGCGCGACCTCGGGTTCGGAATCAGGGTGATTCCGAATTTCATTTATTACGGCTGGTTCGGGTGGGCGGTGGCGCGGGCGCTCGAGGGGCGGGCCTCATGGAAACACTGATCATCCGGCGAACGCAAATTCGATCCCATCAAACTTTGCCACTGGTACGAGAGTTCTTCGTGATCCCTCTTTGCGCAAGTCGATCAGGCCGAGGTCAGCAAGAAATTTCACATCGGAATGCACATTCTTGAAATCTTTCTTCATTGCCTTTGCCAAGGCCGATATGGACTTTGGTTTGAGCGATGGAATCGCGGTGAGAATCTGCAATCTTGGCGCCGAAAGAATTTTGTTCAAAACATCCCAGCTCGAAACCGTGATCACGTCTTCCGCTCCCATGTCCCTGCGTGCGGCCTTGCCCCTCAAAGCGGCAGTCCATCGAGCTTTGGTGGTTTCAATGTCTTCGACTCTGATTTTCACTTTTCTCAACTTCATGATTCAAACCCGGCCTTTCTTACAAAATCCCAAAAATCCTCAATTAGCTTTTCATCTGATCGAAACACATATGATAGCTCAACCGGACCGATATGAAGGTGCGGACCTTTTGGTTTGTGGTTATCAAAACCGACAACGACTTCACCATTGCAAACCAAAAACAATGAATACTTTCTGCCCCTCGGATAATCCTCGGATTCGGGCACATTCCAGATTTTCAGTTCCACCACGGCTGATTTACCTGTTTCAGGATTCAGCACAAGCCGCTTTTCACGAAAAACAAGTTCTGCCTTCACTAATTATGGTTATATAACCATAAACTAAAAAAATCAAGCCTCACTTCGCACAGCGGGCCCCAATACCGGAATGCCGGCAATTCGTAATTGCCATCGGGAGTCCAAACATCTCGAATCTTGGGCATGGGAACATCATGAAGAAACACAGTGAAACCAAACCCATGATCGAGGTACTTATATTGAATTTTCTGCTCTTTTTCTGAATTTTCTTTGTTTGTTCTCACGATGAATCGCACTCAGGTACGATTTCTATCGCTGTGATGATCAACAGGCGCTCAGGCCTCGGCAAAAATGGAACCCAGTTATAATTTTCGATCAGTTGATTTATTTTATTTTCAATAAAATAAATCACCCCCGCACCCGACCGACCTCTTCTCCGAACAACGCGCGCACGGCGGGAGTGCCCGACTCGCGTGTCTCGACCAACAGCTCGCCATGCTCGCCGAGCGAGAGCACCGTGCCCGAGCCCTTCGCGCCGGTTACGGGGTCTTCCCAGCTCACATGCTCGCCGGTCCGAAAGAGCGCGCGCGCCTCGTAACGCGTCTTCAGCTCTTCGATCGCGGGCTCATGCGCAAGCTCACGCAAAATGTGCTCGAGGAGCTCTCGCGCGAACTCCTCGGAGAAATCCCGGCCGAGAGCCCTCGCAAACGATTCGATCTCGCGGCCCTCGACCTCGGGGGCATGGGCGAGATTCAATCCGATTCCGACGATGACTCCCGCTCCGGCGGTCTCGCACAAAATCCCGCCGAGCTTCGCGCGGGACTCCCACACCACATCGTTCGGCCACTTCAGACGAATCCCGGGGTTGTCCACCCCGAGCGATTCCAGCGCCCGAAGCACCGAGACTCCGATCCAATGCGGAACCCAAGTGAGGGGGAACGCCGGAGCGCGCAGATAAATCGAGGCCGCGAGATTCCCGCGCGGGGATTCCCACTGGCGGCCGAGGCGTCCGCGGCCGCCGGTCTGGATGCCGGCCAGTACCGCATCGAGGGGGCGGGCTTCGCCGGTCGAGATCATGCGTTTCATCTCGTCCTGGGTGCTCGGAAGGGCCGAAAAAGAGTGAATCATCTCGAAAGGGATATCACATCCGGGTCTCGAGTTGAGAGTGGTCTGAGGCTCGGTAATCCTGGCACTCCGAACCCCAGCCACTTCACCTTGATCCCCGGCCGTTCCCCGTAGTAGGGTCTACGACTGTCGTCGAAGGAGCTCCGATGCGCGGTAATCTGGTCGGGTCACTCATTTTTGTCGCTCAAAATCTGCTCTCTTGGAGTGCGCGGAGGAATCAGAGCGGACGAAGGGAAAGATCCGGAAAGAATTCGGGTTTTACCTCCATGCCGCCTCCTGCGGCCTCGCTTTCGCGCATCCCGCGCTCGCGAGAGTCGGCAAAACCCGAATTCTTTCCGGCCATTCCCTCCCCCGCACCCATGACTCGCGCGCACTCCAACAGAGTCGCTTTCGCGCTCCTTTTCCTTGCGATCAGCATTTCCTCATCCCCCGCCGCAAGCGCCTCACAGGGATCGTGCGCGGTTCCGCTCGACGAAACCAAAAGCGCGCCCGCGATCGATCTTTTGCTCGACGGCGTGCCGGTCGATCGCGATCGCCTGATCGACAAAATCGCCTCGGGCCTCGATTCCTCGCTCCTCGAACCCCAGTTGAGCCGCATTTACCGGCGCGAGCCGCTTCCGATCGCCGAGGGCCCCGCGCTCTCGTACCCGGCCGAATCGGCACTCGTCGAATTCGAGTCGCCCCTTGCCAGCACGGCGGGGCTCGTGCGGGCGCGCGTTTCACTTCCCGGCGAGCCGAACCGCGCCTTCCAAATGAACCTGAGCCTTGACACTCACGCGGCGCTTGCGCGAAACGCCCTTCTTCGTCGCTTGGGCTATGCCGTCACCCCGCCACGCCATTATTTTTTGCTGAAGGTGCGGTTCCCCTCGCCCGAGGTGCGCGATTCGTTCCTCGATCAGCTCTCGAACGACACCCTCACTGCCCGAAGCCGCTGGGTGATCGAAGACCTCTCCTCGCCCGCGCGCGATCTCCTGACCCTCACCTTCCGCGATCTTGTGCTCGAACCCGCCCTGATCGAAATCCCCCAGCTCCACTGGGGAATCTTCCCCTCTTCTTTGCTCGCCTCAAGGCGGCCGCTTCGCGCGCTCCTAGTACCGCTCACCGTGCTCGAGCTCCCCGAGAGCGTGAATCTTTTTTCGCCCGAGCCCGCCAAGATCTTCAACGACTCGCTCGTATTCACGCGGCCGCGCGCCGAGGTGTTCCAAGCCGAAACCTCGATCGGCGATGTGCGCTGGATTGCGCGCAAACTCGCCAAACTCTCGCGCTCCGAATGGAGCGAGATTCTGCGCGCCGCGCGCTACCCGCCCGACATCGAGGCCCTTTTGCTCGAAAAAACCCTCTCCCGCGTAAACCGCCTCATCCGGGTTGCGAGCATCAGCGACTTCACTCCGCACGCGGTGAATCTGAATCTTTCAACCGGGGCCGTGATTCGCGGAAAGGCGACGCGCGAGCAATACGAGGGCTATGCGCTTCGCTTCACTTATGGTGACCCCGAGAGTCCGCTTCGGGCCTCCGAGCTTGCGCGATTTTTCGGGATCTCCGCGATCGGCGGGGTCCTCTCGTCGATTCTTGAACTCGGGAGCTCGTATTTGCAAGCGGTGACCCCTTCGTGGTGGGTGCAAAAACACCAGGAGCGCGCTTGGCGCGATCTGCTGAATCATGTGCAAACGCGGCCGAACGAGCCGTATTCCCAGCCCGTGCAAATCTGGGGTGGTCCGGTGGCGGGTGCGAATTTGAGTGCAGCCCGCACGATCCTGACCGGCACCTACTACGGGTCAACGAGCGGAATCCAACTCGTCGACTCGCTTACCGCCTCGGCGAATTTTGGCGGATTTTTCGGCATCTCCGGAATCCCGGGCGCGGGGCTTGCCCTCTCGCCCACGGTGCAAGGGAGCCGGACCTTCGTGCGGGTGCGCCCCATGCCTGACGTCAAGACCGCCTGGAAGGAGTCCTGGTCGCGCGTTGCGGTTCCGGCGTATTTTCAGGCGCTCCTGAAGCGTCTTGATGGTCCCGACGCGACCGCGGCCGCTTCGGCCTTGTTTGAATCTCTTGCGCCGGGCGAGCTTTTGATCGTTTCGGATTCGGTGATCTCGGGCGCGCGTGCCTCGGTGCAGATTCCCCTCGGGGCCCTGATCGGGTTTTTGCCCTCGTTCGGGAGCGTCGACGGATCGGCCTCTCTTTCGGGGAATTTCACGGTTCTATCGCGTACGACGATCGCGCGCACCGACGAGGGCCTGCAGATTTATCTTCAAAATGCGCACTCGGGGACGCTCGATCTCGATCTCTCTGCGCGGATCATCCTGCGCGCGGTCGATCTGAACACCACCGCGTACCGGGGCCGGGCCCGCACCGAGGCGTATCTGATTCCCGAGGCCCTTCCGGACGGGGCAACGGCGGAATCGCTCCGGCGCGCCCTTCGCGCGCTCTTATTGAAGCAAAACCCCGAAGTCCTGCGCGAGGAGTTCGCGCCTTGGAAGCTCGATCATCGGGTCAAGGGGCACCGTCTGCGCCTCGGAATCGGGCCGTTTTCGTGGCTGAAGCGCGAGACGATCCATCGGGTGACGATCGTGCCGCCCGCAGACCCCGAGGGTCGGTATCGTGCCGAGGAGTTTCGGCGCACGGTCCTCGAGGCGACGCGAACGCGCGTGCACGGCTCGGACTGGTACGGATTCGCGGGTGCGACGGTGCGCGATTTTGCTCCGTTCTTGAATCTCGCCGGGCCGGCCCGGGGCGATGATCCTTCGGCGAACTTCGGGGGCCGCTCGACATCGACCGTCGTGAATGCGCAAGTCGAGCTCACACCGGGTCGTGAATCGGACGTGTTTTTGCGCGTCGATCACGCGTTCTCGGGGTGGCATCTTTCAAAAAAACGGTTCCTTGGGCTTTGGGATGCGCTTCTTCGGCCCCTCGAAGGCCTGCGCCTCGCCCCTGGCGAGCTCGTGAATCGCGATGAGTTCCACCAAACGCGCGCGGTTCAGGCGTTTCGCCTGGGGTACACCCTGCTGATCGATTCCGAAGGGGCACGGCGGATTCTTGCGCTCGTCGATTCGCGCACGACCGGAACGATCGAGGCATTTCGACGCCTGGTCGCGTTCATGGGGAAGAGCCAGTACGAGGCATTTTGCAAGCAATCGGGTTATGAACCTCGAATTTACCAAGGCACGCGCATTCCCGACGGATTTTCGGTGCCGGTGGGATCGGTCCTCGAACAAGTCGACAAAACCGCCGTGCTCCTCGGCTGTGCCACGGAGTTCATGAAGAGCGTGTTTCGGTTGCGCGCCGAGATCGCGCGCGAGAGGGAGCAAGACCAAGAGCAAGAGCAAGACGAAGAGCAAGCAAAGGACCGGCTTCGCCGTTTGATTCACGTCACCGATCGACTCCTAAGCGCGAGCGATGTTGCCATGATGATTCGAATCGCCGGAGAATCGCACTCGTTCTTTCAGGCGAGCCTGAGCGGGTTCCGCACGCACGACGAGAACGGCGATTCGCAGTACTTCTCGAACACGATCGGGCTCATCGAGCAGGAGCCCGTCGGCGGGCCGCTCTCGGACATCGCCGCAGGAAGCGGGATTTCTTCGAACGAGATCGAGGCGAGGTATCTTTCGAATGGGTATTAATTCGTTTTTGACCCTTGCGTGGGGACTCCTGAACACCGGCGCGCCCCAGCCGGTGGTGATCGATCATTTCACCTCGGGCTATGTGCAGGGAATTCGGGGCGAGGACATCGGGCTCGAGACGGCTGGTGCCGGGGTAGCTGGTGCCGCGACCAGCGATGCAAACCGAGAACCTCGCACGCCCGTGATCGTCGCCGTCCTCGACACGGGCGTCGATGCGACTCATCCGGCGCTTCAGGGCGCGCTCGCCTTGCCGGGATTCAACGCGATCGATCGCTCGACCGATGTGCGCGACACCCACGGGCACGGGACACACGTCTCGGGCATCATCGCCGCACGCGCGGGTCCGAGCGGATTTCGCGGAGTCAGCCCGAATGCGATCATTTACCCCGTCAAGGTCGTACAAACAGGACCGAACGGGCCCGCGCGTCCGCAACAAACCACGGGCGAGGCCGGAACAGCCCTGACCGAGACGGTCGCCGCCGGAATCGAAGCCGCACTCGATCGGGGCGCGCAGGTGATTCAGCTTTCGCTTGCCTGGCCCGCCTCGATTCGATCAAAACGGGTCGAGCGGGCCCTCGCGCGCGCCCGCCAAAACCAAGTGCTCGTCGTCGCCTCGGCCGGAAACGACAGCACGCTTGCCCGCGTTGATCCGTGTTCGTACGAAGAGGTCCTTTGCGTGGGAGCGCACGGTCCCGATGGCGCGTTCACGCATTTTTCGAATCACGGGCCGATGGTCGACCTTCTGGCCCCGGGCCTTTCGATCTTGAGCCTTTGGCCCCTCTCCAAATCCCCGACTACCTTTGCCGGGGGCTCGGGCTTTGAGCTCCGGAACGGCACCTCGATGGCGGCGCCCTTTGTGAGCGGGGCCGTGGCCGAGCTTCTTTCGCGTGGGATTCCGCCGCGCGAGGTGCGCAGTCGCTTGCTCTTGGGCGCGAGGGCGGTGCGCGCGGAATCGCTGTTTCAAAGCGAGGTCGTGGAGCGGGCCTCCCCCGCCCTTGCCAAGCCCCGAAAAACCCTCGCCTTCGGGAACCTCGACATCGGGCGTGCTCTGGCGATGCGTCCAGTGCCCTTTCTTCGGCTCAAAGAAAAGCACGAGCGGGAAGTGCTCTGGGATGGCAAAACGCCCGAGATTTCGCTCCCGATTACTCTTACGAATGACTGGGCCACGGCGACGAATATTCGTGTGCGCGTATCGGGCCAGACCATGAGTACTCGTGCGCTTCGTGCGGGAGAGTCGTTCGAGTTTGTGGCGCGAATTCCAATCTCGCTCGATCACGAAAGCTCTTTTTTCGTCTCTGCGCGCATCGAGTGCGATCAGGCTCCGGCGCGCGAGGTGGTGATTCCCGTTTCGGTCGCGCGCCCCGTCTCGGCAAACGCGGTTCCAGGCGAAGCAATAATATATTCCATTCCGGGGTTGATCCAAACCCCCGAACGGGTGATTCGCTCGGTGAAGCTCGCACGCGCAGGCGATTCGCCCGAGTTCGTGGTTCTTTCGGATCAGCCCGAAGGGGTGCTTCTTCAGCCTGTGGCTGTGAGTGGGGCTGGGCCCGATGGAGCCGGGCCTATGCGCCTATTCCGGGCCGCTCAGCCGGTCCTCGTAACCGGATTCCGGGCCGAGCACCTGTACCAAATCGAACGGCTCCCCGATCAGAGCTACTCCTCGGTCTGGATCAGGCGCGACCCGAAGAAGCCCCGCCCGAGCACTTTTTTTCGCAGGTTTTCGCCGGACTTTCAGCCCGTCACCGGCTACGAGCTCGAGCCCGACGTGACGAATCTTCCCGAGAATTTTCGATTCATGCCCATGAACCACGCGCTTGCTCCCATGTGGGTGTCGTATGGGCTCCTCCCGGCCGCCGACCGGCCGCCCTTCGACCCTTGGGCACGCAGGGAGCCGAATGAGGTGTTGCCGCGCATTTATTTTGTTCATCAGAACGCACTCCGAGTCGTACCCACAGGCAAAACCGAGATTCCCCTTGCGCTCATTGCCGACGGGCGGGTGTTGGCCTCTTCGGGCGAGTCGTACCTTCAGAGATACACGCTTTTGACCATCACCGAGGGCGCGATCTCGAAGCGCGAGGAGCTCTCCCTGCCGGGGTATCGCATGCTGATCGGCGCGCGGTTTGGCGAGGTGCTCGATTTGCGCTCGAAACGCGACCCATCCGATCCGTCCCACCGATTCGAAGGGAGCGTGCAAAGTACGGTGGTCACGACTCCGTCGACTCCGGGGAGTCTTCGCATTTCGAACCTCGCGGGGCGCGGGCAATCTTGGGATCGCGAGCTCGTGCGTCCCTCGGTGCTCGATTCGCTGATCTCGGTGCCGGGGGTGTATCAAGAGGCCCTGGGAGTCGGGTTTTTTATCGAAGGACAGTATGATCTTTGGTTCGCGCCCGCCACGGGGGAACCGATGATTTCGACCTCGATGAACCGGTACAGTTATCTTCCGTCGATGGTTTTTTCGCGCGGGTGGTTTCCGCTCGCTCTGCGCGGGCAAAATCAAGCCGAGCTCCCGGCGCTCTATTCGCCCGCCTCGCTTGCGAACGGGAATCGCTCCGAGGTGCTGGTGTTCGATCGCGCGAATCAGCGCATCCGGCGCCCCGTGCGCTTTCGATTCGCGGCGGGAAAAGACTGCATGCCGGTCGGCAACCTTGTGCGCGCGCCCGACGCGCCGGCAAGCCTCGCCTTTTTTTGCGGCGATTCGCTTGTGCTGGTGGCGGCGAGGGAGTGAGAGGGATTCAAAAAAACACTCAACTTTGCCCTCAAATGAAAAAGCACAAAAAAAGGAACGGCCGGATGAATCACCTCAACCGGCCTGATCTTGACTCAATCGCAAACCCATCCGAGCCACGCCATCACCACTCCCCTGTCATCGCCTCAATCTTCGCGATCGCCTCATAAAAGGGCGCATCTTCGGTAAAGAAGGGCACGTCCTTTCGCACCCGGGCCTTCACGCGCTCGAGGGCCGGCGTGGTCTTGAGCGGGGCGAGCAAATCCACTCCTTGGGTCGCGGCCATGAGCTCCATCGCGAGCACCCGCCGCACGTTGGTGATCACCTTCAGACACTTCCGCGCGGCCCAGGCCCCCATGCTCACATGGTCTTCTTTGTCGGCCGAGGTCGGAATCGTATCGACCGAGGCCGGGTGGCACAGGGTCTTGTTCTCGCTCACGATCGAGGCCGCCGCGACCTGCACGATCATGAACCCCGAGTTGATCCCTGACTTTTGGATCAAAAACGCGGGCAGTTCCGAAATCGCGGGGTTGATGAGCTTCTCGATTCGCTGCTCCGAGATCGAACCGAGCTCGGCCACCGCGATCGAAAGATAATCCATCGCAAGCGCCAGATACTGCCCATGAAAATTCCCGCCGCTCAGAATCTCGTCGTCGTCCGCGAACACGAGCGGATTGTCGGTGACCGAGTTGATCTCGCGCTCGACCGTCGCGCGCACGAAGCGAATCGTGTCGAGCGTCGCCCCGTGGACCTGCGGAATGCACCGGAGCGAGTACGGGTCCTGCACCTTTCCGCATCCCACGTGACTCTTTGCGATCGGGCTCTTTTTCGGTTGGTTCAGGATCTCGCGGAACTGCCGCGCAATCTCGATCTGCCCGGGATGCGGTCGCACCGCATGGATTTTTTTATCGAACGCGACACTCGTCCCACGCAGGGCCTCGAGGGTCATCGCGCCCGAGAGGGTCGCCACGCGCAGCAATTGCTCGGCCTCGACCACCGCAAACACCGCGAGCGCCGCCATGAACTGCGTGCCATTGATGAGCGCAAGGCCTTCTTTCGGCCCGAGCGTGACCGGTGCGAGCTTGCGCCGACGAAGCGCCTCGGCTCCCGACACGAGCTCGCCCTTCACATACGCGCGGCCCTCGCCGATCAGCACGAGCGCCAAGTGGGCAAGGGGCGAGAGATCGCCACTGGCGCCGACGCTTCCCTGCTCGGGGATCCACGGCGTGATGTCATGATTCAAAAGTTCCAACAGCGCATGCACGACACCGACGCTCACGCCCGAGTTCCCTTGGGTGAGGGTCGCCGCCCGAAGGAGCGTCATCGCGCGGACCTGTTCGCGACCAAGAGCCTCGCCCGTGCCCACGGCGTGCGAGCGAAGCAGGTTCACCTGCAATCGCGCCAGGTCCGCCTCGTCGATCTTCACATTCGAGAGCAGTCCGAAGCCGGTATTCACTCCGTACAGGGTCTCGCCCGAGCGTGCTTTTTTTAGCAAATACGAATGCGCCTTTTGAATGCGCTTTTTTGCCGCAGGCGCAAGCGTGACCTTCACTCCGCCCTTTGCCACCGCGCAAACTTGTTCGAGGGTAAGAGGTGCCTTGCCGAGCTCGAGCGTCTTCATCGAATCGCGGCCTCCAGCTCGTGGTATGCGGCTTTTCGGTCTTTGGCACCGAAGATGGCCGAACCCGCCACAAACACCTCGACCCCGGCCTCGCGGCAGGGCACGGCGGTCACGGCATTGATTCCGCCGTCGATCTCGATCCAGTAGCCGAAGCCTTGCGACTTCTTCTTTTCGGCAAGCCAGCGCACCTTTTCGAGCGACTCGGCCAAAAAGCCCTGCCCGCCAAAGCCCGGCTCGACACTCATCACGAGCACCAAATCGAGAACCGGCAAGAGCGGCTCGAGCAGTTCGACCGGAGTGCCGGGCTTGATCGAAATTCCCGCCTTTTTGTTCGAATTGCGAATGAGCTCCAACAGCGGACGCGGATCGCGCGTGGCCTCGTGGTGGATCGTGATCACGTCGGCGCCCGCGCGCAAAAACCAGGGAATCATCTTCTCGGGCTCGTTCACCATCAGGTGGCAGTCGAGCACCGATTTGGTGCGGGGACGGATCGCGCTCACGACGACCGGTCCGATCGTCATGTTCGGAACAAAATGCCCGTCCATCACATCGACATGAAGCCAGGTGGCTCCGCAGGCCTCGACCTCCTCGATCTCACTCTGGAGCTTCGAAAAATCCGCAGACAAAATCGACGGTGCGATGATCACAACACGCCTCCCTCTTTCAGCCCGAGCGGAAGCGTGATCCCCCGCCCCTGAAGCCCGTTCAAGAAGTCCTGCCCGCCGACCGCGCGCTTGCCCTCTTCCTGAAGCTCCATCACTTGATAACTCCCCTGCCCGCACTGCAAAAAGAGCTCCCCGCCGAACGACAACAGCGTGCCGGGCTCGAGCGACCTTCCGGGCGTGAACGCGACCGGGCGGCCTTTTTTGATCTTGATCTTCAGTCCGTCGGCGGTTTCGATGCGCGTCCCGGGCCAGGGGTTCAATGCCCGCACCGCAAGGTCGATCTCGCGCGCGCTTTTCTTCCAGTCCAAAAGCTCCATCTCTTTCGTGAGCTTGTGCGCGTAGGTCACCAGCGACTCGTCCTGTGGTGTGCCCCGCAGGGTTCCTTCAGTGATTCCCCGAAGTGTCGGCAGAATCATCTTCGCGCCAAGCTCGCTTAGGCGATCATGCACGGTTTCAGCCGTGTCTTCGGGTCCGATCGCGATTTTTTCTTGCAGGTACATCTCGCCCGCGTCGAGTTTGGGCACAATTCGCATCGTCGTGATGCCCGTTTCAGCATCGCCCGAAAGAATCGACCACTGAATCGGGGCCGCTCCCCGCCAGCGCGGAAGAAGCGAAGAGTGAATGTTGATGGTGCCGAATTTTGGCGCCTCGATGACGGGGAGCTTTAAAATCTGCCCGTAGGCCACGACCACGATGAAGTCGGGCGCAAGGTGCTGAAGCCGCTCGATCTCTTCGGGAATCGAGACTTTTACGGGTGTATACACGGGCACACCTGCCTCGAGCGCCGTTTGCTTCACGGGCGAATGCTGGAGCTTCAACCCCCGACCCACCGGCTTGTCGGGCTGGGTGTAAACCGCCAGCACCTCGGTGTTTGCGAGCAGGGCTTTCAGTGTCGGAACCGCGAACTCCGGGGTTCCCATGAATACGACTTTCATTCTTGTTCCTCGGTTTTTCGGGCGCGAAGGAGCTTCTTTTTTGCGAAGGACTTCTTCAGCTGGCTCAGGCGGTCGATGAACAAAAACCCGTTCAAGTGGTCCATCTCGTGCTGAAGACACACCGACAGGAGCCCTTCGGCCGAAAGGGTTTTGGTGAGCCCGTCGATGTCGACATAGCGGAGCTTGATCTTGTCGGCGCGCTGGACCTCGGCCGAGTAATCGGGAACCGAGAGGCAGGCTTCCTTCATCGATGAAGTGCCTTCTTTTAGGATGATTTCGGGATTGATCAGAATCAGCGGTTTTTTTCCCGACACGATCTGCCCGTTGATCACCTCGCCCTCGGGCACGGGCTCGCCCGGCCGGAGCTCTTCGGGGTCGATCGCCTCGTACTCGGTGTCGACAACGATGATGCGCTCGAGGATCCCGACCTGGTTTGCGGCAAGGCCGATTCCCGGGGCGTGATACATGGTCTCGAGCATGTCGTCGGCAAGACGATGGTGCTCCTTGCCCACGCGATCAATGGGCTGGGCTTTTTTGGCAAGAACCGCATCTGGAAACGTGTAAATCTTGAGCTTGGCCATGGGGTTTCAGACTTTCATCCGTCTTAGCAAATGCACCGCCAAAAGGCCAAAAATTCCAGATGGGAACCAAGCCGCGAGCGCCGGCGGAACCGTACCATTCCGGCCGAGCGACATACTGATCGAATATCCGAGCCAGTAAAAAAACGTGATCGCAAAGGCGATCGTCATGTCGCGGCCCAGGCGGCCCTCACGCGCACGGGACACCGAGAACGGCACCGCGATCAAGAACATGATGATCGGAATGAAGCTCAGGCTGAAGCGCGACTGGAGCTTGACCTCGAGCGCCTTCGAGTCGATTCCGCTCGCCTTGTTGGAGCGGATGAAGCGAATCAGGTCTTTGATGCGAAGGCGATCGACCTCTTTTTCGATCAGCTTGAAGTCCGCGGGGGTTTCTTTGATTCGGAACTCCCGGCTCTGGAAGGTCTCGGTTTTGGGATATCCCTTCGGGTCGTCGTAGCGCACGAGCTTGCCCTTGCTCAATTCCCAGTGATTGTTCACAAAGGTCGCCTCATCCGCGCGAATCTCCGCCTGCAAGCGGAACTCATCATCGAACTCGTACACCCCGATGCCGTAAATCCGGCCCTTTGCGGGGTCGAAGTTCCGCAGGTGGTAAATGATGCGGTTGGAGCGGTACCAGATCTTCTCTTGCCGGACGTCCAAAAAGAAGTCCTGTCGTTTTTGGATTTCCTTCCAGTAGAACTGGCTCTTTTTGTCATGAAAAGCCGGAATGATCCGGTCCTGGAGGATCAAAAGGAAGCAACAAAACACAAACACGATCGGGAACACCACTCCCATGATCTGGCGGATGCCGATGCCGATCGAATAACAGGCGACGAGCTCGTTGGTTTTACTGAAGCCCGAAAGGGTGAGCACGGTCGCAATCAGCACCGAGGGGGGCGCCACCATGACCCCCATCGCCGGGAGGTCATACAAATTCATGATGAGCTTTTGCAGTAAAGTGAACTCATTGACCTGCGTGATCACCGTCTGGAAGAAAAAAAGGAGCGTCAGGCCGGCGACCGACAAAAGAAGATTCTTAAAAAACGAGCCGGCAATGTAACGCGCTAGAATTTGCATGGATTCAAAGGTAACTTGCTCTTTACTATGGCAGAAGAAATCAAAAAGGGACAACCGCTAAACCCCGAGGTCTCCAGAAAAAAATGGCTCTGGGACAATTTCGTCTCGCTCGGTTCGGCCCTTCTTTTGGTTCTGGTCATCCGCTCTTCGGTGATCGAGCCCTTCAAGATTCCCTCCGGTTCCATGATCCCGACGCTCCTCGTCGGTGACCAGATCTTCGTGAACAAGTTCGCCTACGGGCTCCGCGTACCACTCACCGACTGGATCGGCTCCCATCCCTTGTACGTGTTCCGCAAAGAGGGCCCCGCCCGCGGGGACGTGATCGTGTTCAAGTACCCGGACGATCCTGATCTGTATTACATCAAGCGCGTCATCGGCATTCCGGGCGACACGGTCGAGGTCAAAAACAAGCGAGTGTACATCAACGACAAGCCCTTCGAGCAGCTGGAACTTCCGTCCGAGGAGCTTGCGAAAATCGAAGAGTCGATCGACAAGGCCGGAACCGAAGGACCGCGCGGCACCCTCCGGATCGTTCGCGAAAAATTCGACCACACCGCCGGTACGATCATGACGAACGACCTGCGGCTGACCCCCGAGGGAATGGGCAAGGTGACCGTTCCGGCCGACAGCTACTTTGTCATGGGCGACAATCGCGACAATTCCAAAGACAGCCGCTTTTGGGAGACCACGCACTTTGTCCCCTTCGAGAACATCAAGGGCAAGGCGTTCGTGATCTGGCTCTCATTCTGGCTCGACCTGAACACCCTCGAGCTTACGTTCCAGCCATCTCGAATCGGCACCATGATCCGCTAATCGCGCGAACAGCGCCTGAATGCGATCCGGCATGCGGATCACGACTCGCGCGAGCAAAGGACCGACCGCGTAGTACACCCTCACGAACGCGCGTCCGCCCCGACTCGTCAGCAGAACCCGATCGCGAAACAAGCGGAGCCGCGGGAGGGTCGCAGGATCGAGATGCTCTTCGACCGCGGTCGCAAGAAAGCATTTTCCTCCGCCGAGGCGGATGTGCGCGTCTTTGAAGTCGCGGCGGTTTCGCGGGCTTCCGTTCACCAGGAACTTCCGGATCAGCTCGGCCGAAACATGCTGGAAGGGCATTCCCTTCGAAAACGTCACGAAGCGATCGAGGTAATACTTCAGCTTCTCGTGGGTCTTTTTGCCGCCCATGTCGTGCATCTTGCAAAGGTCCCAGTACACCCCGGTCAGCAAAAGAAGCTCTGCGATCTCTTTTTTTTGGTCAAACTGGTTGGGCTGCAAGCCGTCCTTCGCGACTTCCTTCGATTTTTCGAGAACATCGATATAACCGAAGTAGTTTTGAATCGACTCGCGGAATTTCCCCTGCCGGAAGGCGATCGCCCCGAGGCGTGCCATCTCCATGCGTTTCTGGAACATCTTGGCGGTGCGCTCGCGCTCCGCTTTTTCCATCTGGGCTTTTACTTTTTTTCGGGCGCGTACCGATAACGATCCGTCTTCCACGGGCTGATCTTACGAATTATACGGGTCCACGTCCACCACTACGTTCATCCCGCGTTCGGAGGCAATGGCACGCACCCCCTTCGAGACCCGGTACAAAAGATCAAGCGACGGCGCCTTGAAGTACAAGTCGAAGCGGTAGCGGTTTTGGGCGCGAAACAACAGCGCCTCCGAGGGGCCAAGAACCCGGTGCTCCTCGCCTCCGCCCGGAGCCGACGCGAGCATCGCGCGCACGCGCCCTGCGACCTCGAGCGCGAACTCGCGGCAGGCATCTTCGGCTTCATGGTCGAAGCGAAAGCGCACAAGCCGCGAAAACGGCGGGTAAGAGAGCATCTCGCGCATCGAGAGCTCCTCCTGCACGAACTCCTCGTGCGAAAGCTCCCCCTGCACCACGCGCACCACGGGATGCTCAAGATCGTACCCCTGCAGGTACACATTGCCCGGAAGCTCCGCGCGTCCGGCGCGCCCCGAGACCTGAATCAGCGTCTGAAGCGCACGCTCGGAGGCGCGAAAATCAGGCCACTTCAAGAGCGAATCGACACTCACCACCACGACACAGGTCACCCGCGGAAAATCATGTCCCTTGACGAGCATCTGGGTTCCGATCAGCACATTCGCCCGCAGGCTCCGGAATTCCTCGAGCGTCTCTTCGAGCCGTTTTTGCGAGGTGATCTGATCGCGATCAAGCCGCAGGATCTTTGCGCCCGTCAGCACCATCGCGAGGTCATCCTCGAGCGATTCGGTCCCCGAGCCCATGCCGAACACCTCGGCCGATCCGCACTCCCCGCACTGCGAAGGCACTCTCGCTCGCGAGGCGCACACATGGCACCGGAGCTCGCCTCGCTTTTGATACAGAGTCATCGAAATCGAGCATTGCGAGCATTTTTGCACCCAACCGCAGGCCTGACACAGCAAAAACTGCGCATAGCCCCGCCGGTTCAAGAAGATCATCACCTGCTCGCCGCGGTCGATCGCCCCCTGCATGGCTCGAATTGTCGTGGGCGCAAGCGGCGTGCGCACGGTCCCGGCCCCGACCGGCGACTCATCGATGAGCGAGACCGCGTGAATCGTGGGAAGCGTGCTCTTCGAGTATCTCGACTTGAGCTTCAGCGGAACGAGCTTTCCCTCGCGCACGCGCTGGATGCTCTCGAGGCTCGGCGTCGCGCTCCCGAGCACGATCGGGATTTTTCGTTGCTTTGCACGGAACATTGCGAGATCGCGGGCCTGATACCGGAACCGCTCTTCTTGTTTGTAGGTCGAATCGTGCTCTTCATCGACGACGATCAGGCCCAGGTTGCAAAACGGCGCAAACAAAGCCGAGCGCGCGCCGATCACGACGCGAATCTGCCCCTCCTTGACCTGCCTCCACTGGGTCTGCCGGACGCCGTCCGAGAGCGCCGAGTGCCAGAGCGCGACCCGCTCGGGAAGGCTCGACTGGAAGCGGTCGCGAAGCTGGGCGGTGAGCGAGATCTCGGGCACGAGAATGAGCACGGACTTTCCCTGTGCAAGCGCATCCCGCGCAAGCTCGATGTACACCTCGGTTTTTCCGCTGCCGGTGATGCCCTCGAGTAAGAAGGCCGCGTCCGGCCGGGACTCGCATCGGGCTCGAATTTCGGCCACCACGCGGGATTGCTCGTCCGAGAGCACGCGGTTTTTGCGGGAATCATCGAAGGCGGCCGTTTTTTTGGCCCGCGCCGAGAGCACCTGATCGGGCTTCGGGGGCGCGGCCGCGAAGAGCGCCTCGCCGATCGGGTACTGGTAATATTCCGAGCCAAAACGGCAGAGCGCAAGAACCTCTTCGGGAAGCCGGAACGAAGCATCGAGCCGCTCGATCACGGGCTTGGCCTTCACCCCCTCGGGCAAAGCGGGAGCTTCGCTCGAGGTCTCGATCACGCACGCGTTCAACTTGGAGTTCCCGAACGGAACACGCACCCAATCGCCGGCCTGAACAGAACCAAGAGTCACCTCATCGTACTCGTAATCAAAAAGCGCGTCGATCGGACGCGGAACGGCGACTTTAACGTACAAGCTGAACCCACTCCTTGACGGCAGAGGATTCGATGGGCGCGGCCTCGAATTTTTCTTTTTTTGCGGGGGTGTCGGCCTTGATTGACTTCAGCTCGAACTGAAACGCCTGATCTCGTCCCGCATGTCGAACCTCGACCAATTTTGGGACCTTTGCGGTGGCGCCCGGAATCGCAAACGATCGCACGGTGACTCCGTCGAGCTTCAGGCCCTCGCGGTACCGAAGCGGAGCAAACTCGTCCTTCTGGAAATCAATCTCGGCGATGGGATCTCCGGGACTCATCCAACCCCATGTGACCTTTTGCTCGATTCGCGAAAGACGCACCTCTTGAATCGCCTTGGGCGAAACCCGGAGCTCTCCGAGCGCCGCACGCACTCGCACCGCATCGGGATCGAGCGCGATTACGAGCCAGAACCGCCCGAACGGAGAAAGCCTTGCCAGGGTGGTCTCGACCGCGCCCAGAGGCTCATCCGAGGGCGAAAAATACGAAATCTGCACTTTTCCGGTGGAGTAATCGACACGGAGGGTTTCTTTGAACATCACCGCAGGGGCTGGCGGGACCATGTCTTGACCTGCCGGTGCTTGACTCGGATTCGCTACTGCTTGAGCCGTGACCCTCGCCGACCATTCGAGGCTCTTCAGCCCTGCGCGTTCGGAAACCGCGTGCGAAACCACAAAATCGGGGTCGGGAAGATACGCCTGCGCCGCTTGAGCGAAAAACAATCCTGCGAGCAGGAAGGTCCTCACTTGGTCGCCCTCATGTGTCGCTCCATGATCTTGAGCAATCCGTCCCGAAGCTCCGGCCTTCTCAAACCAAACGTGAGGGTCGCATCCAGATACCCCAGGCGATCGCCCGTATCATACCGGTCGCCCTCAAAACGGTGGGCAAGGAGGCCCTTCGTTTGCGCCAGGTTCAAGAGCGCATCGGTAAGCTGGATCTCGCCGCCCTTGCCGGGCTTGGTTTGCGCGATCGAATCGAAAATCGCGGCATCGACCACATAGCGTCCCGGAATCGCAAAGCGCGAAGGCGCATCGGCCGGATCGGGCTTCTCGACCATGGTGCTCACGCGAATCGTGCGGGAGTCGATCGAGTCTCCTCCGACGATGCCGTATTTGCGGGTGTCGGCGAGCGGAACCTCCATCACGCCGACCACACTGAGCCCGTGTTCGTCGTACACGTTCATGAGCTGGCGGGTGCAGGGAACCGGAGCGTCGATCAGATCATCGCCGAGAAGGATCGCGAACGGATCCCGTCCCACGACCGTGCGGGCACAGCCCACCGCGTGGCCGAGGCCGGCCGGCTCTTTTTGGTACACACAAATGATGTTGCAACTCTCGGCGATTTTTTTGATCGACCGCGCAAGCTCCTCTTTGCCGCTCTTCATCAGGCGATCTTCGAGCTCGTAGTTGTAATCAAAATACCGTTCAAGATCTTCTTTGTGGCGCGAGGTGATGAGAACAATGTCCTCGACTCCGCTCTGAATCGCCTCTTCGACGATGTAATGAATCATCGGCTTGTCGATGATGGGGATCATCTCTTTGGAGACCGTCTTGGTGACCGGAAGAAACCGGGTGCCAAGTCCGGCCGCAGGAATCACGGCCTTCTTGATTTTGGCTTTCATATTGCCAGCCCATCTTATCCACGGTAACCCTAGAATAGAATGAAAAAAACGAGCCTCCTTCTTGCGGCGTACCTTGCGGTTTTCGTGGCGTTTTCAGGCGCAGGGGCGGTGGAGTTTCAAAGCCCGAGGACCCTCGCCCTGGGCGGTGCGGGACGGGCGGGCCCGTGGCTGACCGATTCGATCTATCTGAACCCCTCCTTCGCCTCCTACACCCCCCGATACGTGCTCTCGGGTGCCTATACGGGGTTCGGCACCGGCCGCAACTACAATGTCTCGGTGCAGGACTCGCGCGCCGAGGTGGTCCAGGCCGGAGTGGGCTATACCAAGCGCGAACAAAACGCATCGGTGAATCTGGGCGCGAGCAAGGCGTTCTTCAAGAAACTCGGCGTCGGGCTCGGGAGCAAGTTCATTTTTGACAACGAGACAGGAACCATGACCCCGGACTTCAGCCTCTCGGGCTCCTACATCGCGCTTCCGTGGATGTATGCCTCGCTGATCATCGACAATCTCGTGGCCGGGCAGGACCAGGTCGCGCGCAAGCTCCATCGTACATTTCACCCGTCCTTCAAGTTCATTCCCACCAAGCAGATCGGCATCTTTTTTGATCCCTTTTACTCGCCCGCATACTCGGACGGAAAAAAGTCGGGCTACAGCGTTGGGATCGAGGCTGGAATTTTGAACGATTTTTATCTTCGAGTCGGAAAATTCCAGGATGCCGACATCACTCACCTGAACACCCGCGGAAGCGGCTTCGGGTACGGACTCGCCTGGGTCGGCCCCCGCCTGAGCGCCGAGTACGGCGTGAGCCGTGCCCTCTCGACTCATTCGGGTGCGGGCTTCACCACCGCCCACTCGGGTTCGGTGATCATTTACTTCTGATCACCGATATTGGTCGTCGCTTAGAATCGGCCCTGATCGTGTTTCCACTTTCTGAATTTCCGGACCCATCGGGGAATCAAACGGTTCTCTGATTTTCTGGGATCAAACCCCCATTTCTCGATAAAAAGCTCCAAGCCCTGACGCTCGTACCCCTGGGCCAGTAGGCCAGGCGAAGAGCGGGTCCCCATGGACTGATGCCAAATGAACGCGTTACTGGTCTGCCCGTACCGAAGGCCCGACAAATCCATGCGATGGCGAAGATCGGTGTCCTCGTAGGTCACAAAAAATCGCTCATCAAAAATTCCGCCGTGATCGAATCGCAGGCGATCGACCGCGGACCTTCGAAAGCACATCAAAATCGGAACAAAATGCCTCCGGCTCCGATCCCGGTTGCCGGCGACAAACTCTTCAGCCCGTTGCTCCATTGATTCCGTCCAAGGACGCTCATCAAAGTGTGGCCCGATCACATCGAACCCGAGACGGTCGGCATCGCGAACCAGCCGGAGATCCCACTCGGCAGAGAGCCAGGTATCGTTGTTCAGGACCACGATCCAGTCTTCTTTTATTTTTCGAATGCCTTGATTGCAGGCGCGCCCGAAGCCTTGGTTTTCCTCGTTCCGGATGAAATCGAATGCGATCCCCCGGGCCAAAAACGACTCTTTTGCCTCGGCAAGAAATGCGGGAGTCGAATCGACCGAGGCGTTGTCGACCACCACCACCGACGAAACCGCACGGGAGTTTTGAAGCAAGGACTCGAGGCATCGACGGGTCAGCTCGACCTTGTTGAATACGGGAATCACCACACCGATCATCGGCACTCCCTCACCCTTCGCGAATCACACCCAAAAAATGCTCGTGCATGCGATCGAGCATGTTCTCATTCAGCACCAATTGCCGGTACGGGAGCCCGATCAGACCAAAAATGCGCTTGGCAATGCGGTTCATCTCGAGGTGCTGGTGCTTGTCCGAAAGATAAATCACCTCGCTGATTTTTTTCGACGCCACGAGCTTTGCGCACTCGTGACACGGAAAGTGCGTCACATACAGCTTTGAGCCTTCGAGCCGACCGTTCGCGTGCAAAATCGCATTCGCCTCGGCATGAACCACATAGCCGTATTTTTGATGTTCGAGGCTCACGGCCGAGTCCTTGCCCCACGGGAGCTGGCTCTCGTCGATGCCGGCAACGAACCCGTTGTACCCCATGCTGATCTGGTGGTTGTCTTGATCGACGAACACGGCGCCCACTTTGGTCGAGGGATCCTTCGATCGATACGAGGCAAGAATCGCCTGGAGCATGAAGTACTCATCCCAATTGATGGGCGAGCGGGCCTCGATGAAATTGATCTTTGAATCCATGCCGGAACAATAGAGAAAAACCCCCTGCGAGTCAAAGGCGCACGAAGGAATCGGCGCCTTAGTACACGATCTTCTTTTTGCCCGAGGCGGCTTCGACCACCTGGGGCACGGCCCGTTCAAACAGGATTTTCAGGTTCCTGTCCTGAAGCACCTCTTCGGCAGGTCCCTGCGCCACCGCGCGGCCTTTCTTCAAAAACAAAAGCTGATCCGAGACCTCCGACAAAAAATTCAAGTCGTGCGAGGCGATCACGAACGCCATGCCCGACATGGCCCAAGCGCGCAAGATTCCCGCAACGAGCATGAGCCGATCGAGATCGAGCTTCGAGAAGGTCTCGTCGAGCACGAGTGCCTTCGGGGCCTGCATGAGCCCGCGTGCGAACATCATGAGCTGTTTTTCGCCGTCACTCAGGGTCTGAAACGACCGCCCCAAAAAGTCCTGAATCTGAAGCGCCTCGACGACTCCCAAAATCGCCTCGCGCTCCTTGCTCGTGATTCCGGGCCAAAGCCGGTTCGAGCACGACTCGACTCCCATCTCGAACAAATCGCGCACGCTCAGGTCGAACGGCGCCCGAAAATCACTCCCCAAATAAATCACCCGCGAGGCCCGCTCGCGCGCCGAGCTTCCGCGCTCCAAGGGCGCTCCCGCCACCCGCACCTCGCCCTGAATCCGGCCGCTCCCGTTCATGCCGGCAAGCGCCCGAAGGAGCGTGCTCTTGCCCGACCCGTTCGGGCCATACACGCCCAGCACCGTCTCGGCCTCGACCGTAAAATCGATCGGCTCGAGCACCGTGGCACCGCCTGCGTACTCGACCGAGAGCTTGCTTGCGCGGATCATTCGATCGCCCCTTTGGTTTTGCGCAAAAACAGCCGAATCAACAGCGGCGCCCCGAGAAGGGCCGTCACCGCTCCGACCGGAAGCTCGCGGGGCTCACCCGCGGCGCGCGCAATCGAATCGCTCAGGGTCAGAATCACCGCCCCTCCCAAAAAACAAAGCGGGATCAGATGAAAATGCCGGCTCGTCCTCGTCCACTGGCGCATCAGGTGCGGAACCATGAGGCCCACAAAGCCGATCACGCCCGCCGCGCCCACACAAAACCCGACCACGACCGAAACGAGCGCAATCGCCGTCTTGCGGGTTTTCGGAAGCGAAACACCGAAGCTCTCGACCCACTCCTCGCCGAACAAAAACGCATCGAGGGTTTTCGAGCGCACCAGGAACCAGGCGCTCACGGCGGTCACGAGGCCCAAGAGCGAAAGGGCCGTTCCGGTTCCGGCGCGCGATAAGTCTCCCAACAGCCAAAAATTAAGGCTCTGCACACCCATCGGGTCCGCAAGGGCCATCCAGATCGCAAGCAAGCTCGCGGCCGTCAGGCTCACCATCACGCCGACCAGCACGATCGATTCCTGCCCGCGCCCCCCGCGCGAAATCACCGTAAGAAGCAAGGCAATCACCACCCCGGCCCCCATCACGGCCCCGGCATTCCAGCCCAAAAACGAGGCAGAGCTTCCGACTGTGGCTCCGATTGCGGCTCCGAGGGCCGCGCCCGAGGCGATTCCGAGGGTATAGGGCTCGGCAAGCGGATTCCCGAGCACGGTCTGCAACACGAGCCCCGAAACCGAAAGACCCGCACCGACCGCCAAGGCCAAAAGAAGCCGCGGGAGCCGGAGCTCCCAAATCAAAAGCGAGGCGTTTTCGAAATCCAGCCGAAGCAAGAGCGACAAGGCCGCCGACGCGGCCAGCGCGCACGCCAAACCAAGATAAGCGATTTTTGGCTTACGGGGCATGGCCCGAGTTTAGCTGTTTCAGGGCATTTAACAACCGAAGACTGCACCGGGCGAAGTCGTCGCCCGAGAGGGCCACCACGCGGCCGGCCCTCACGGCTCGAAGCGCCCGAAAGCGCGCCCAGCGTTTTTTTGCGACCGCCAAGGTGGCCTCCTCGCCCCCGTGGGTCAGAACAAAAATCCACTCAGGATTACGCCGCAAAACCGCCTCGATCGACACCTTCGGGTAGCCCGAGTCGAGGTCATCGAACACATTCCGAAATCCCGCGGCGCCCAGGGCCTCGGTCAAGATGCTTTGCTTTCCGGCCGTGATCAGGGGCTCGGCCTGAATCTCGATCAGGTACGAGCGGTTGTTTTTTATGGCAGCCGAGCCATTCGGGCCCGATGCGCCAGCAGGCCCCGCTTGGGCCAGAGTCTCTTGCAGGGTCTTCTCCCAGCGCTCGCGCTCGCGCTTTGCGCCCGCGGGCTCCCCGAGCGCGTCTCCGAGCTTCGTGATCCACTCACCAAACCCGGCAAATCGCTCTTTCGGGAGCACCCGCAGGTTCAGCCTGAGCCGCCGCAACTGCTCGAGTTGGTCGGGGCGATTGTATTCTTCTGAAGCGAGCACGAGGTCGGGCTTCAGGGCGGCCACGCGCTCGATGTTCACGAGCGAATAGGGCCCGACGGTGGGAATGGACTTCAGGAGTGCGGGATGATGCGAGTACTCACTGACTCCGACGATCGCGGTCCGTGAGTAGTCGTCGCCCAGAACCGCGGCCGTCCATTCTGAGAGGAGCGGATTCAGGGCCACAATGCGCCGGGGCGCCGCCTCGGCCCAAGCGGCGATGCACATCGAACTGACCAAAAGGACGATCCTGAACGTCATGATCAAAGCGAGCTCCTTTGATTGCGCATGATGGGTTGAGACGCACTAAAATGGGGTCTGGGAATCATTTTTTCTGTGCGGACTTCAGACGCATGGCGAGCACCCCGTAGGCCCCCGCAAACACCAAAATCGAGATGAACTGACTCGTCGACAGCACCCCGTCGATCACGAATCCCCGAAGCGAGTCGCCCCGAAAAATCTCGATCACGCTTCGAATGAGCGGGTAGGTCATGAAGTACGTCAGCCCGACCTGGCCCTGCATTTTGCGGTGCCGGAATACCCAAAGAAGCCCGAAGTACAAAACCAAAAGGGCGCAGAACTCATACAGCTGAGTCGGATGGAGCGGAATCCCCCGAAGCGACTCCTCGACAAGCTCGGACGAAAGCGGCACGCCCCACGGAAGCCCCGTCGGCCTGCCGTAACAACAGCCCGCCGCCAGACACCCGAGCCGCCCGAAGGCATGCGCGATCACCAGCCCGGGCGAGAGCACGTCGATCATCTGCCACGGGTTCAGCCGGTGCTTTTTGAAATGCCAGAACGCGTAGGCGGTCGAAAGAATCAGCCCGCCGAAAAAGACAAGCCCACCCTCCCACACCCTGAAGATGTCGCCCGGATGTTCCAAAAAATACGGCAGACGGGTCAACACGAACAGAATCCGCGAACCCACGAACCCGTACACCAACAGCCAGAAGGCCAGATCGGCCGTCTGGTCGGGGTTGATGTTGCTTTTTACCGAGAGCCTCCGCACGGTGGCGATCCCGAGCAAAAAGCCGATCGCGATCATGAGCCCGTACGAATGAAAAGGAATCGAAAGACTTCCGAGATGAAGCTCAAACAGGAGTGGGTGCATTCAGCTCCCGGTTCGTGAAGGTCGAAAGAAGCAGAATTCCAACCCCCACGCAAATCGCCGAATCGGCCACATTGAAGGCAGGAAAGTACCAATCCGTGCGGTAGTGAAAATCCAAGAAATCGACCACATAGCCAAGGCGGATCCGGTCGATGAGGTTGCCGATCGCTCCACCCGAGACCAAGCCCAGCGCAAGAGCGCGCCAGCGAGCCTTCGGGGGCAGATCGCGATACAGAAGGCTCAAAAACACCATGGCGAAGATCGGAACAAGAAGAAAAAACGGAACCCGAAAGGCCGGGTTCGCCGTCGCCAGAAGCCCGAAGGCGGCGCCGGTGTTCCGGACATACGTAAAGCTGAAAAAATCGCGGATGATCACGATCGTCTCGCCCGGCACTTCAAAGCGGGCCAGGACTAAAAGCTTCGTCCACTGATCGAGAACCAAAATGACAAAAATGCTCAAAAAGAAGAAGAGCGCTTTTACCACGAAGATCCCCAGAGCGTGATCCCGGTATCGAGATGGCGGGACAGCTCTTTGTTCTTCGCGTCGACCGCCGAGAACTCATCGGGGGTCATCACCATCGGCTCGAGCTTCTTGCCGAGCGGGTGGCGCGAGGTGATCTTTTTGATCTCGTCCGGGGTCTCCGAGACCACAAGCAGATTGTAGTTGCTGTCCGAGCGGGAGCGGCCCGAAGCACGGCTTCCGAACAGGACTCCGCGGGTCGACATCGGCTCGATCATTTGCTTCAGGCCTTCGAGATCCGAGATCGCGCAAAAGGCCTTCAAGAGTTGAATCGCGGGGTGGTCGTTCTGAAGACAGACCTCACGGTTGTTGTTCAAGAAGATCACCAGGCCCAATTCCTGGAGCGTCTTTAAAATGCGGGTGATGCCCTCGACTCCACCTAAACCGCGAACTCCTTTTAACTTCGACGAGAGCACCCGCGGGGTGAACGCCGTCGTTGGCTCCGTCATCAGAAACCGAAGAAGCTTCTGCTCTGGAGTGACAAAACAAATACTGTCCAAAGTGATCTGAGGTTTCGTAGTCCGTGCCATAGAAGCAAAGACCTTACCCGATAATCGGCAAAAACTCAAAAACTAGCCCCTGAATTGCGCCCGTGCACCCTGAATGTGCGTCTTCGCGCGGCGGGTTGCCGCTTTTGGTAAAAAAGAAGCGGTGACGTTCTGACACCTCCTGATCAATTCAAGGGGTTGAATAATTCCGACGCGCGCCGTTTCTTCATGATTTCAATATCTTACAATAAAATCCGCCCTCTGCGCTAGCTTGGGCGCGTTGGCACGGGACTCGCACTAGGTATGGGTGTGAGGCGGCCACGATGGCGGCACCACTCTAAAGATCCCCACGGAGCCGGGAAAACCTCAACAATCAGGAGTGAGAGCCATGATGAATCAGGAACTGGTAATGAAATTCAAAAAACTGTTCGAGGACCAGAGGTCGGCACTTCTCTACTCCTACAAGCTCGTGAACGAGGACTTCACCATCAAGAGCGAAGACCTCTCGGACGAAGTCGACCTGAGCTGTGCCGAGCTCGAGCAGAACATGAAGATGCGTCTGCGGAGCCGCGAGGCGCTCTTCCTGAAAAAAATCGACGAAGCCTTATTCAAGATTCAAGCGGGAACCTTCGGTGTCTGCGAGTGTTGCGAGCAAGAGATCGAACTGAACCGTCTTGAAGTCCGTCCGACCGCGAACCTGTGCCTGGGCTGCAAAGAGGAACAGGAAATGCGGGAAACCCGCTCCGCCGACGGACGGAAATCCAAAAGCAACGGCATGAAGACGAACCTTCAGATCGCCTGATGCTCTCTGGCCACTCTGCCAAAAAACTCAAGACCAAACCCGCTTCAGGATGAGGCGGGTCAATACCGGAATCTCACGGACGAGACGCCCGGTCGCTCAAACGGATTTGAGCGCATGACCTGAGTTACGGACCGGATGGTCCGGCAAGATGGAATGAAGAACCCCTGGTTCTCATGGATGAGAACCGGGGGTTCTTCATTTCGAAACCTAGTGTGCGAGCTGAACCCGTTGACCGGGAATCACGAATCCCATCAGCTTCTCTTCTTCTTCTTTGCAAGAAATGCAGAGAGTCGCCGTCGGGCGCGCATGAAGCCTGCGGAGCTCGATGAACTCGTCGCAAGAATCGCAACGGCCGTAGGTGCCGTCCTCGATTCGCTTCAGTGCTTCGTTGATTTTTTTGAGCGTGAAGATCTCACGGTTCTTGAGCTGCATCCGCATGCTCTGTTCGATGTCGGCGTTCGCCTGATCGACCTCGTCCTTGTCTTCCGGACGCTTCGCGATCTCGACGCTCCCCGCTCCAACGTTGGTCAGGATCTGGTTTCGCTGTTCGGTAAAGATTCGCTTGAATCTTTCCAGTTCTGTCTTTCGCATGGACTCCCCAATCTCAAACCCCCGGGTGTTATACTGCGTTGTAAAACTAAATTTAGGGATTTGCCCTCAACCCTCTTAATGCATCCATGACCATTTGGCTAATACTTTCTAACGTCTCCATCACACCCTCTCCGCGGTTCGCAACCGCCTCGAAGTACGGACGCTTGGTCAGATTGAAGGTTTTTTCGAGCTCTTCGATCGATGCCGCATTTGGCAAGTCGCGCTTGTTGTACTGGAACACGATCGGTATACGCGCCAAATCATATCCTTGGCGAACCAGGGCCTGCTGAAAGTGGTCCCAGGCCTCGAGGTTCGAATCCATCCGCTCGGGAGCGGAATCGACGACAAAAACAACTCCGTCGACGCCTTTTAGAATAAAATCCCGCGAAGCCTCGTAAAAGGTCTGGCCGGGAATCGTGTACAAGTGGAAGCGCGTTTTGTAGCCGCGAACCTCACCCACGCTCAAGGGAAGAAAATCAAAGAACAGGGTCCGTTCGTTCTCGGTGCTCAGACTGACGAGCTTTCCCGAGCGATCGGTCTGGGTGTTTTCGTACACATACTGCACGTTCGTGGTTTTTCCCGAAAGCCCGGTTCCCACGTATACGATTTTGCAATTCACCTCTTTCGAAACCGAATTGACAAAGCTCATCTGCCGTTATCCGTCCTGTGCATTTCCGTTCTGTTCTCGAGCGCCCGGCCCAGGGTCTGGCGATCGGTGAACTCGATCGTCCCCCCCACGGGAATTCCATAAGCGACTTGAGAAACCTTAACCCCGATCGGTCTTAAGAGTCGAGAAAGATAAAGCGTCGTGGCCTCGCCCTCGACCGAGGGATTCAGCGCAAAGATCAGCTCGGCCACATCGTGGGCCTTGAGCCGCACGAACAGCTCCTTCATGCGCAAATTCTCGGGTCCGATTCCGTCGAGGGGCGACAAAAGCCCGTGAAGCACGTGATACACCCCGCGATACGAGCCCGTGCGCTCGATCGGCACCACGTCTCCCGGGCGCTCGACGATGCAAATCAGGCCTTGGTCCCGTTTCGGGTCCGAGCAGATCTCACAGCGCTCTTGCTCCGAGAAATTA
Source organism: Bdellovibrionales bacterium (assembly GCA_040380025.1). Classification (GTDB taxonomy): domain Bacteria; phylum Bdellovibrionota; class UBA1018; order UBA1018; family CAIMNF01; genus CAIMNF01. The sequence goes on from JBEIJY010000015.1 coordinate 51,565, forward strand.
AAGCATTCCGCACAGGTTCGAAGCTTTTTCTTCGCGTCCCGGATGGCCTGGGCCAGGCTCTCGGAGTACTCCTCGTCTTGGTTCAGAATGTGATACGCGAGGCGGGTTGCGCTTTTTTCGCCGATTCCGGGGAGCTTCGAAAGCTCAAAGATCAACTTCGAAAGAGGATTCATGCGCCCTGCCCTGTCATGCGGATTTCGACCAAATCAGCCCCGAACAACGAGCGGGCCTCTTGCACGATCTCGTGGCCCAGAATCGATCGCATCTTGGCCTCGCGTCCCTCGCGGTGGAGTCTCGCGTTCCGTTCGGCCACGCTTTCTTCGTTCCGGCTCGAGACAAAGCTCTCGGGAATCGCTCGGAATCCGAAGTAACCCTCGGTGAGCTGAGCGAACTGATCGCGCGTCGCCTTCATGTTGACCTGCTCGCTCTTTGCCCGGTCGGACTCGCGAAAGCCGATCCGGAAGCGATCGGCAGGAGTCTTCGGAAGCTCCCACTCCACGACCGACTCGAGCAAAATCGCCAGAACCGGCTTGGTCCGGGAGCAAAGCTCAAGCAAGCCCTCCCAGCTCGCCCCTTGTGCGAGAGCGCGAGGGGCTTCGGTCTTCGGGGGAAGGGCTGGGGAGGGATCTCTTTTTTCGGAGCGGAACGAGAACCCGAGCCCTGCCTCGGGGGGCGGGGCGGGATGGACGGGGGCGGGATTCGCGGCGCTGGCATTCGCAGTGCCAGCGCTCGCTGCGGCCGACACCTTCGAGAACATCTCGGCAAGTGCGGGATCGCGGCGAGAGCCCGAGGAGGGCCCGCCGCCTTGCGGGGGTCTGCTCGGATCGGCCGGCCTGTTCGGGTCAACAGGCACGATGGCATCGGCGAGGGTGGTCTTCACGATCAGAAGATCAAAAATCAGCTTCGGTTGGGCCGCTCGTGCCACCAAGTCCAAGCCATGATGAAACACCTGAAAAATCAGCTCGTTTTCTTCGATCTGTCGATCGGGCAAAAGCCCCCGGAGCTGTTCGAGCTCGTCCGGGGTGAACTGCGTCTCGGGGCGCTCGATCCCCGCCTGCATCAAAATGAGCGCGTGGGTCATCTCGATCAGGGATTTCAAAAGGAGCTTCAGGTCGACCCCTTGGTGGAACGCGTCTTGTGCAATGCCGAGCGCGGTCTTGGCGTCCCTCTTTACGATTCCGCGCAACAGCTGGAACACGAGCTCGGTGCCAATCAGGCCGATGCTCTCGCGAACCGCCGTGGTCGTGATGTGCGCTCCCGAGAACGAAATGACCTGATCCAAGATCGACAAGGCATCGCGCATCGACCCCTCGGCCGAGCGGGCGATGAGCCCGAGCGCCGCCTCTTCGGCCTCGATTTGCTCGGCCGAGAGCACCTCTTTTAACCGCCCGGTGATCTGGGCGACCGTGACGCGCTTAAAGTCGAACCGCTGACAGCGGCCGAGAATCGTCTCGGGGATTTTATGGGGCTCGGTGGTCGCAAAAATGAAGACCACATGGGGAGGCGGCTCCTCCAGCGTCTTTAGCAGTGCGTTAAACGCCTGGGTCGTGAGCATGTGGACCTCGTCCACGATGAAAATCCGGTACTGCCCGCTCGACGGCAGGAACTTGGCACTCTCGCGGATCTCGCGAATGTTGTCGACCCCGTTGTTCGAGGCGCCGTCGATCTCGAGCACATCGACGCTCGTTCCGGCCGCGATCTCGATGCAGTCGGAGCACTGGTCGCACGAGTGCAAAATGCCGTCGCGAAGCTCGACACGGGGACATCGAAGGGCTTTCGAAAAAATCCGTGCAATCGAGGTCTTACCGATGCCCCGCGACCCCGAAAACACATACGCCTGATGGGTGCGGTTCATTTGAATCGCATTCACCAGAGTCCGGACCACGGCCTGTTGTCCGACCATGTCGGAGAACTGTTTTGGACGGTACTTGCGCGCTAAAACCAAGTAAGAACTCACAAAATCCCTCGAATTGGCTGAGCCTGAACCCTAGCCCATCCGGAGGGCAAATTCAATTCAAACCGCCCCCCGTGGCGGGGCTTCATCATCCCCGCTCGAGTGCGGATGTGTCCGATATAAAAAGTGTTTTGGCCTCCGAGCCGAATCCTCCGGCCTCGCTTTCGCCATCCTGGCTCGCGAGAGTCGGCAAACCCTTTTTGTTTTCCAAGCCCTTTCCTGAAACGCAGTACTGGACCAAGAACAATCAAGGGATGCAATTCAGTCTCGGCCAGATCTTAAAAATGGAACTCGCGGATGCGGTAAATCCCCTGGCCCGTGGGGGCGGGATGATCACTGCT
>JBEIJY010000016.1:0-50340 GCA_040380025.1 Bdellovibrionales bacterium
GTTCAGGATTTGCTCGAACAAGGGATTCGCGAGGTCGTGCTCACGGGAACCAACATCGGCGATTATGGCGTCGATTGGAGTGGCGGACTCCGGATTGACGACTTGATCGAGGCGATTCTGACCCGCACGAAGCTCGAGCGCCTGCGGGTGGGGTCTCTCGATCCCACCGAGATTTCGGACCGCATGCTTGCTCTGATGGAGCAGTTTCCGGCATTTTGTCCGCATTTTCATGTTTCTCTCCAGCACACCGAGAGCCGGATCCTGAAGCTCATGAAGCGCAAGTACTCCCGTGAAGCGATCGAGTCGCTTTTTCGTCGCGTCGCCGGAATGAAACGACGGCCTTTCATCGGCATGGATGTGATTGTGGGGTTTCCGGGCGAGACCATGCAGGACTTCGAGGCCATGGAGGCTTTTTTGAAGCAAGCGGATTGGAACAGGATCCATGTGTTTCCGTACAGCGAAAGGAACGGCACCCCAGCGACCCGGCTTCCGAATGCCGTGCCTCCTGCCGTACGGAAGGAGCGCGCAAGGGCCCTGCAGGCGCTGAGCCTCGAGCGAATGACCCGGAATCATGCGGGAAGAAGGGACCTTTTGCTCGGAGAGGTTCTTCTGGAGGGAGCCGTGCGGGGGCCGGACGGATCAAAGCGCTGGATCTCGGGATACAGTCCGGATTATCAGCGGGTTTTGCTTCCGGTCGAAGATCAGGGTGGCCAAACTCGACGAAATCAGGTAGTGAACGTGAAGCTGAATCGTTGGATGGTGGATCGGGCATCAGGAGAAGTCTCGTGGCTTGCGGAGTGGACCCATGAATAAGCCGACCATACAAGGATTGCAGGATCAGATCCGATATCCCTTTGGCGATCCTCGCCTGCTCATCCTTGCTCTCACCCATGTTTCGTACGGTCACGAAAACCATCAGGACCGCGTGCTCCCCCAACGCGACAATGAACGCCTTGAGTTTTTGGGCGATGCCGTGCTCGATCTCGTCGTCTCGGATCTTCTGCTGGAGTCCTACCCGGACGCGAGCGAGGGGCAACTCTCCAAAATGCGGGCTGCCGTGGTGAACGAGCGGACCCTCTCGGAGATCGCGAAATCGCTTCATATGAACGAGCTCATCCGCCTGGGGCGGGGCGAGATCCGCTCGGGCGGAAACGAGAAGCCATCGATCCTTTCGAGCGCGTTCGAGGCGCTGATCGCGGCGATCTATCTCGACGGCGGATTCCATGCGGTGTATCCGGTCGTTCGGTACCTGTTCGCGCCGATCTTCAAGGATAGTTCCTCGGGGATCGTCTTCCAGGATTACAAGACCCGCTTGCAAGAGCTGGTTCAAAGCCGGTTCAAGTTGACGCCCACGTATCACCTGGTGGGCTCAAGCGGACCGGATCACGCCAAGGTGTTCACCGTCGAAGTCCGGGTGAAAGACGAGATTCTCGCAAAAAACGATGGCTCTTCGAAAAAAGAAGCCGAACAGAACGCAGCCAGGGCGGCGCTCGGGAGTATGGAATGAAATCCGGAGTGGTGGCCCTGATCGGCCGGCCGAATGTCGGCAAAAGTACCTTTTTGAATTGTGTGTTGCGCGAGGATCTCTCGATCGTGACGCCGAAAGCCCAGACCACGCGCGACCAGATTCGCGGGATCGTGACCGAGGAACGCGGACAGATCGTGTTCGTCGACACTCCCGGGATCCATCGGGCCCGCGAAGGCGGGATCAATGAATACATGATCCGCGAGGTGGAGCGGGCGCTCGAGGGGCCGGACGTGGTGCTGTATCTGATCGATCCCGCGAGCAAGCCCGAGGCCGAACGAAGGGTCCTCGACCACCTCAAGTCAGCGGATTCGAATCTTTTGGTGGTGGTGAACAAGAACGATCTTTTCGAGAAGATTCCCGGCAATGGCACCTGGATCGGTCCTTGGGTCGAAGAGCTGAAGACCGCGCTGGCCGGAACCCGTTGCCGCTTTGTGGAAACCCACGGAATTTCCGCCACGAAAAACCGGGGAGTGAAAGAGCTCATGAATCGCATCTTCGAGCTTCTTCCCGAAGGGCCTTTGCTTTACGGCGATACGGATTCGCTGACCGACCGCAGCTCGCGGTTCATCGTGGCCGAGCTCATCCGGAAGCAATTGTTCATGAATCTCGGCGACGAGCTTCCGTACAGCTGTGCGGTCGAGATCGAATCCTACCAGGAGTCCTCGCGTCCGGTGCGGATCGCGGCGCTCATTTATGTGGAGCGTGAGAGCCAAAAAGGCATGGTGATCGGCGCAGGCGGCAAGAAAATCAAAGAGATCGGCACGAAGGCCCGCGCCGAGATCGAGGCGCTCTTGCAAGAAAAGGTGCATCTGGAGCTCCGGGTGAAGGTGCTCGAAGGTTGGACGAGTGAAGCGCGGAAAATGAAGAGCCTGGGGTATGTGTCCGAATGAATGTCGTGATTGTCGGCCGGCCGAATGTCGGAAAAAGCAGTTTGTTCAATCGTCTTTTGGGTCGAAAGCGCGCGCTCGTTCTGGACACGCCGGGCGTGACCCGCGACCGGATCGTGGAGCCCGCCTCCTTTTGGGTGCGCGCGAAGGAATACCGCGTGAACCTCATCGATACGGGCGGGCTCGGAGAAGGGCGCTTCCGCGATGAGATCCGGGGCCAGGTCGAGACCGCACTGAAAGAAGCGGCGATTTTGTTGTTCGTGACCGACATCAAGGCGGGACTCACCCATGCCGATCGTGAGGTGTTCGAGGAGCTTCGCCGCTCGGGGCTGAATGAAAAGATTCCGATGATTTTGGTTTTGAATAAAGCCGATTCCGATGCCGCCGAAGAGGGGATGAATGAGTTTTACGGCCTCGGCATCGAGACCCTGATTCCAGTCTCTGCCGAGCATGCGCTTCAGATCGACGAGCTGAAAGAGATGATCGTCGATCGGATTTTTCAGGAGGAGTCCCCGGCAGCTGTGGAAGAAGCGGCGGAAGGCGAATCCGAGCCCGCAGTGCAAGCCGAGCCCGAAAAGCCGCGCATTCCCCGAATCGCCATCGTGGGCCAGCCCAACGTCGGAAAAAGCACGCTTCTGAACGCGATCTGCGGCGAGGAGCGCACGATCGTGAGCCCGGTCGCCGGCACGACGGTGGATCCGATTGATCTTTCCATTCGCTGGAACGACCAGGATTTCGTTCTGGTGGATACCGCGGGGATCCGTCGAAAAGACCGGACCGAACAGGGAATCGAAGTCCTTTCGGTCGTGCAGACCCGGAAGACCCTCGAGCGTGCAGACCTTGCCTTCTTGGTGATGGATGGCGAGAAGGGCGTCTACGAGCAGGACGAGAAGATCGCGGGCCTGATCGAAGAAATGGGCTGCAGTGTGGTCCTCGTGATGAACAAGTGGGACACCCAGATCGGAAACCGCGAGTTCTCGCAAAAAAAGGCCGAAGAAGAGATCCGGAAGAAAATCCGGTTCCTCGGCTATGCTCCGCTCGTATTCACAACTGCAATCGAGTCGATCGGGCTCGAGAGGCTGTTCCGGGTGGCCGAAAGCGTCCTCGAACAGCGGGGAGCCAAAGTGCAGACGCGCGAGCTCACCGAGTACATCCGCCAAGCGGCCGAGGTTCACAATCCTGACAATGCTAAGTTTTATTACGTCCACCAGTCAGGAAGGAATCCTCCCACCTTCGTGGCCCATGTGAGTGACCCGAAGAAAGTCCACTTCAGTCTGAGCCGGCACCTCGTGCGTGCGCTGCGCGAACGCTACGGGTTTTCAGGATCGCCCATTCGCTTTCATTTTCTGAAAACGAAGAACTCGGGCGAGAAGTGAGCCCTTAGCGCGAAGGGGCAAGCCGGGTCGCCCGCTCCCACATTCGAAGGTAACTCTCGGCCGAAGTCTCAAGATCTTTGGTGTCGGATCCCGCATTTTTCAGGTCCGCGAGAAGATCCGGAAGCTCTCCGATCGAGCCGAGGCCTGCGTGGTCGAGGCGCGTGCCGAGCGGGTTTTTTGTGATTTTTGCTGAAGCGTCCGTTCGCGGGCATCGGTCTCGGCCCCGCAGGTCTCATCGGCGTTTCCGAAGCGGGGTCTGGTTTGCTGGATGAACCCGTTCATGTCGGTCGAAAACCCGACAGCGAGCCCGCGGTTTCGTCCATAGGCATAGGTCTGCGCATAGGACTTCGAGCTTCCCTGGCAGTCATTCGGCGTGCCCGCGTTCTCGATTGCATGGGTTTTCTCGGGCCCGGTGCGAAGGCCGAATACTCCGCCTGAGAGGCGGATCTCGTCGAGCACCCAATCCGGCGAGGATTTTTCATACACACTGAATTTTCCGTCGTTCATGGCCTTTCGAAAATGCCCGTGCGAGACATAAATCGGGTAGCGCGAAGGACGGGTGATCTCGAGCACATCGCGGACGGACTGCTCCGACAGGTGGGCGATGTCGATCGGCATTCCCCGCTTCATCAGGGCGCGCACCACCTCTTTGCCCTCTTCGGTAAGGCCCGCGCGATTGGTCTCGGTTCCGGTTGCGGGATCGCGATCGGTCTGAAAGCCGAACTTGGAAGGGGTCAGGAGCTCCCACCAGTGGCCGTGGGCGCGAAAATCCTGAAGCCAGAAGAGAAACCGGAAAACCGGATGATGAATGGCGGCTCCCCCGAAGCGGTTGTCGTACTGGTGCACGAACTGGAGGGTGCGCACCCCGCGATCAAAAGCCCGTTCGAATTCGGGCTTCCAAGGCCCGTCACCGAAAATGTGCGAGGCTTCGATCGAGAGCACGACGGCGAGATTCCCCTTTGTGATTTCGGCGCGCGCCTCGGCAGGGGTGGTTACGATGCGAAACCACGAATGCCTTGCCTGGAACGCCTCGGCGGCGTCGAGCTGGCGCTCGATTGCGGCGCTGTCGGAGCAGTCCTTGAATTTTTTGTTTTTTTCGACCATGAGCTCGCAAAGGGGCTCGAAGTTCACGAGCGAGACCACGAGCAAATCGAGGCCCTGGTTCTTCGCCTTTTCGAGGTGGCCGCTCCAGACTTGCTGGTGCGCGATCGTGTCCCAGCGGGGCCAGTCCCGAAACGAGGGATGCCCTTCGGCGCGATTCCAGTGGGGGCCGGTGTCGCCGGCCGAGCCCGGAATTCGGCCGATGAGCGCACTTAAAAAAGGAATTTTCACTTCGCCGTGGGTGCCGCCGGTCCCGAAGGGATCAAAATGGGCCTCGCAGGGGCTCAGTGCCTCGGCGAGCACGCCCTCGACCGAGCCATGGAGCCAGGCTCCGCCGAAGGCATGTTCGGCGAACATGTGGTTGTGAAGGTCGGCATAGCCCGGAGCTTCCGCAGAATTCGCCCCGGCGGGCGGAGGACAGCAAAAAAGAAGCGCGAGGAAAGCGAAACGGAGCCTGTGCATGGCAAAAGGGTAGCGCATACTTTCCGGATTGCAAAAAAAAGGAACCCCGTGGCACAGTGAAGGTTCGAGTCTTCTTCGATTCCTTCCCGCCGGGGTGGCGAAATTGGTAGACGCACAGGACTTAAAATCCTGGGTCCCGCAAGGGACGTACCGGTTCGATTCCGGTCCTCGGCACCAGGTTTTTAATGGCTTCCCCCAATTCATTCAGATCGCAGGGTTTCTCGAACCGAGCCGAGATTTTCGATTCGAGATCGGGTTCGAATCGCGTTCGAATGCTGTAGGTGACGACGGGCAGATCGGTATTCTGAATCAGATCGCGACAGTGCCAAGGTCCCGAGAGGGGATCGATCAGGATCAGATCGGGCGGCGTCCGGGCGAGCAGGATGCGGGAAGCGCTCCCCGGGTCTTCTGCTTCGAGGACGCGGAATCCGGATTGTTCGAGAAAAACCCGGACCACCGCCCGAAGATCGGCACAGCGATCGACGATCAGGATTTGCGGCGGGTTTGCGTTGGGGTCGGGTGCATCTCGGGGCATCTTCGCAGGGTATCACCCGCATTCCAAATGACCGGCGGTTTACCGGACAATCTGACATTCCCACTGCCACCCCCCTCTCCCCATCCCGCTGATTCAAAAAGCGCAATCAAAGAGGGCGGTTTGGAATTCGCATGGAATTTGCAGACTCTCTCCGGGACCACGGCGAGAAAATCCGGTATTCCGCCGTTCCCGGTCCCGAAAACTTCCTATGGTCAGGAAATCACCATGTCGCTCCCCACGAACGGAAAGAAAAACGGCGCCCCGAATTCTCGAGCAGGTCAAGTTGCCCGCTCGGATGGCGCCCTTTTGCGGCAGATCGGGCGATTGCTCCATCAGACCCTCTACGAACAAAAGCGCCCGGTCGAATGGCTCTCGTTCAAATCGGGTGTGGCTCGATCGACCATCCGCGAGATCATCGCGGGACGCAGCAATCCGCGCATTGCGACCCTGAACGCCCTAGCGCGGAGCCTCGGGTTTTCGGATCTGATCGAGTTCTTGAATCAGCTCCGGAAGACCTGAACGGGGCGGGATTTCTCCCCTGTCGCCTGTCTGGTCCCATTTCTTCTGTAAGGCTTGGTCTGGTCGCTCCTTTAAATGAGGGGCGTCCTTGGCGTGCGTTTTGCTTCCATTCTGCTTGTCATGTTCGTGGAACGTGATGGAGAAAGTGCGGCGGAGCACAGGTGAATGCGGGGATCCCGACTCAACAGGCAAGTCCAAGGTCGATCCGGGGTCGTTTGCGGGGTCGTATGACTCCGTCACCGGCTCCACGGCCTTTCTCCTTTTTTGAATTTTCCTGATCGACCCGGCAAAGGAGTTTGTATGGCAATGTTACCTTCGATTTTCGACAGAAGTCTCTCTTCCAGCCCTCTCCGGAGTTTGGCGCAGATGCAGAGGCAGATGGATCGCATGTTCGATCGCATGTGGGCCGGAGCCGAACCTTCGCTCGAGATCTCTTCTGCGGCTCTTCCTTCGTTCGCATTCTCTCCCGCCTGTAATATCGACGAAACCGGAACTCATTACCTGTTTTCGATCGATGTTCCCGGCGTGAAAAAAGAAGACATCAAGATCGAGATGCGCGGACAGGTGCTCACGATCTCGGGCGAGCGCAAAGAAGAGTACGAGCGAAAAAGCGCGACTCAATATCAATCCGAGGCTTCGTACGGCGCATTCCAGCGTTCGTTCGATCTGGCCTCGGATGTGAAGGCCGATCAGATCGAGGCCGAGTACGACAACGGCGTGCTTCGTCTTGCAGTTCCGAAAAAAGAGGCATCAAAAGCCCAGGCCATCAAGATTTCAGAGGGCAAGGGAGCGGTGTTTGCAAAACTTCTCGGTCACAAGAAGGAAGAATCGAAGACCCACTGAAGACGGGAATTGGCTTCTTCTGACCTGCATTCTCCGGAAGTCGCTTCCGGGGAGTGCAGGTTTTTTATTGGCATCCTCCCGGAATGCAGCAGGGTTCATTTCCGACCGGAGGCGAGGCCCCGCACGCGCCCGCGGCATTGCACACGGTTCCGTTCGTGTAATCCAGAGCATCCAGGCACAGGCAGGTCTCGCTCGAGCAGCCGATCAGGCTTCGGGTTTGATGAAAAGGGAAGCCGCCGGAAGGATAGGTACCCGAGTCACCCTTGCACCACGCCCCGCTTCCTGTTCCGTAAATCCAGACCGGGCGATTAATGGTGGTTTGAAGGGTGACACAGTCTTCTTCCGAGACAGGCGAGAAGCAGTTTGCCAGACCGCCGTTCGGAAAAAGCTGGGGCGAGGACTCGCACACCGCAAGTGTGCCCGTTTGGCAGTCGTTCAGAGAATCATATGCTCCGTAGTCGGTGCAGGAGTAGGGGCCTCCGATCTGACCCGGGCTGATCACAGATGCAGGCTTTCGGGTTTCCTCGATTGCGGCGCAGCCAAAGATCAGAATCGGAATCGCCAGCTGAAGCAGGCTTATGGACCTCATGATACGCTTTCGGTTGAATTGACTCTTGCCTGAAGTGTCAAGATTCCAACCGCCCCCAGATTTGATTTTAACGCGATGCGCGTGCGCCCGCAAGGATCGGTCGCCCTCAGTCCTCCGATTTGCTACGCTCTTGATATGTCAAAGCAAACTCCTCCTTTTGATCCGAATGAGTTCGCAGAGTGGATGCTTCAGGGAATCCAGGATGTGGTCCGGTATCGGGTCAAAACCACGCTCGATCGGGAGCGATGGAAGGAGATCTGGAAGGCGGCCGTGCCTGGGCGGAATCAGCTCGTGCACCTGGCACTCCGGCAGGCTCTGACCGGTGCCGGGTTCGAATTCGAGGACTTCAAGCAGGGCGAGGCGACGTTTCATCTCATCCGAAAAAAATGGCGGACCCCGCCTCCGGGGCAGGCCGTCCGCCGCATGATCGTGATTCCGGGCTTCGGCGACACGCCCGTTTCGTGGTTTCCCCTGTTTGCGCTCGCGCGCCGCGAGCTCGCTCCGGTCGTGGACGAGCTCCTCGTGTTGGATTTTCCGGGATATTCCGGATTTCTCTCGCATCACGAGATGGTGACCTCGATGAAGATCCTGCTCTCGGTGGTCCGGAGCGTGTGCGAGGCCAATCCTCCGTCGATTTTGATGGGGCATTCGCTCGGGGGTTGGCTTGCCTCGAAAGTCGCGCAGGAACTGCCCCGGACGCTCGAGCATTTGCTGGTGATCGCGCCCTCGGGGCTCATTCCTCCCGATGAACGGGCGACCTTCGGCGAGTTCATCATCAAGAATCAGGAACTCAGTGTTCCGGAACTGATCTCGCTCGTGGTGTTCGACCCCCTGCGGCTCGCGCCCCTTTTGTCACGCGAGTTCGGAAGTTTTTATTCCCGCGGCGAAATCCGCAAATTCGTCGAGTCGGTCGAGGCCTCTGATTTTATCGATCCCGCAAAACCCATTCGCGCAAACAAGATCAGCGCGATCTGGGGCGATCATGACCGCTTTGTTCCCTCGCACTGGCTTCGGCACTGGGTGGAGCATTATGGCGAGTATCTCGATGCCTACGTGCTCAAGAACACCGGTCATATTCCCCAGCTTGAGAGTCCCTATGCGACAGCGCGGGCGATCGCGCATGCCCTCCTCGAAAAAGGCGGAATGGAGGGAAAAGGCTGGAAGAAGGTCCAGTCGCGCCGGAAGACCTATTCGCCGAAACCCGGAAGGGAAGGCGCGGAGATCCGGCGGATCGCGCTTCAGGGCTCTTGATCGAAACGCACCAGATGATGCGTTTTTTTGCCTTTCCGGAGCACGAGCGCCTTTCCTGAAATCAGGCTCTCCGGTCCGATCCGGGCCGAGATATCGGTGATCCGCTCATTGTTCAGGTACACGCCGCCTGCCGGAATTTCCTTCCGGGCAGCACCCTTCGACTGGAACAGCCCCGTCTCGGCCAGCAGATCAATCAGGAGGATTCCCTCCTCGACGCGTTTTTTCGGGAATACGCTCGTCGGGGCATCGGCGAAGATCTCCGCGAGCGTGGCGAAATCGAGAGTCGCGATGCCCGCCCCGAACAGGGCTTCGGTGGCAAGAACCGCCCGGTCCAGTCCCTCGTCCCCATGAATCAAGCGCGTGACCTCGCGGGCGAGAGCGATCTGGGCCGCCTTTTTTTCGGGCTCGATGCGGACTTTTTCTTCGAGCTCCGCGATCTCAGAAAGCGGCAGGAACGTCAGGAACTTGAGCCAGGTGATGATGGCGCTGTCCGGGGAGCCCAGCAAGAACTGGTAGAGCTGATAGGGCGAGGTTTTTTCGGGAGAGAGCCATACGGCTCCTTTTTCGGTCTTTCCGAATTTGATGCCGTCCGGACGGGTGATGAGCGGATGGGTGAGTCCGTAGGCATGGGACGATCCTTCTTGTTTTTCGTGGGCGGACTCGCTCGCATGCGCACGCTTCCTCCGGATGAGCTCGGTTCCGGCGGTGATGTTTCCCCATTGGTCCGAGGCGCCGATTTGGAGCGTGCATCCGAAACGTTCGTGCAAGCAGTGAAAGTCATAGGCCTGAAGAAGCATGTACGAGAACTCCGTGTAGGAGATTCCGTGATCGCGATCCTCCATGCGCATGCGCACGGAATCTTTCTGGATCATCGAGTTCACGGTGAAGTGTTTTCCTACTTCGCGCAGGAACGTGAGCACGTTCATTCCCTCGTAGAACTCGCGATTGTTCACGATGAGCGCGGGGTTCGGCACGCCCTCGAACGCAAGGAACCTCGATGCGACTTTGCGGATCCCGGCAAGGTTCTGCTCTACCTGCTGTTCGGTTTGAAGGGTTCTTTCCTGGGATTTTCCGCTGGGATCGCCGATCATTCCCGTGGCACCGCCCAGAACGAGGATCGGGCGATGGCCCGCGTGCTGGAATCTTCGCAGGGTGAGCAGGGGAAGCAGATTCCCCACATGAAGAGAATCGGAGGTCGGATCGAAACCGCAATACAAGGTGATCGGACCTTTCGCAAGATGCGCCTTCAGGCCCTCATCGGTCAGTTGATGGAGAATTCCCCGCTCTTTCAGATCGTCAAAAAGATCGATTTGCATGACCTCACGTTATCCGAACTCCCTTGTGTCCGGAAGCCTTGCACGCGGGGAAAAGCACTTTCTTTTTGTCCTGCATTTTGGTTGAATCATGACCATGAGTTCCGGAGCGGATTCCCGATGCGTTCTGGTTTTTGATGAAGATCCCGAGATGCGATCTTTGCTTTCCGGCATTCTCTCCGCCTCGGGAGTGCGCACGCTGATCGCGGGCCACAAAACCGAAGGGGCACGCCATCTGTCCCTCTCACCGGTCGATCTCGTGGTCGCCGACACCAAAGTGAGCGATCTGTCGGCATTGGAGCTGATCCGGTTTTATCGCGAAGTCTCCGTGTGCGCTCATCGTCCTTCTTTTTTGTTCCTTGCCGATCCGACGGAGTCGGGCCCGGTTTCGCAGTTGGCAGGCGAGGGAGGCGTTCGGGTTCTTCGCCGTCCCTTCGAGCGTTCGGAGTTCCTTTCGTGTGTGCGAACCATGCTCGACGGGATCGCGCCGGATCGCGATTCCCCTTCGGGCTCGATTCGAGTGGATGTTCCGAATTCGGATGTGTATGTGGGGGGCGTCCGTGTTTCTCTCACTGCGAGCGAGTTCCGGTTGTTGCGGGAGCTTGTCGAGAATCCGGGGCGGATTCTGAGCCGGGATCACTTGATCCAGAAGGTTCAGGGCGAGGGAATCGTGGTCGTGGATCGTGCGATCGACACCCATGTGTTCTCGCTTCGAAAAAAACTGGGTTCGGCCGGAGCCGTCATTGAAACCGTGCGGGGAGAAGGGTATCGCTTCCGGGAATCAGGCGACCGAGAATCAGGTGAGAATCGCTTCGAGTAAGAAGAAGCCGCCGATCGCTCCGAGGGCCGCTGCGGTAATCAGATTGAAGGTGCGGGGTTCGATCTTTTCCTGGAGCGTTTTGCCGAGAAGGAGCGCCAAAGCGGTCACGCCGAGCAGGGCCAGCAAGGCCCCGAGAAAAATCGAGAGCCGATCCGGGTATTTCGCCGCAAGCGAAGCGGTCGAAAGCTGGGTCAGATCCCCCCATTCGGCGGCAAAAATCACCAAAAATGCTTTCAAGAAGGTTTGAAACCCCGATGCGGGGGCGCGAGCCACCTGTGCGGTCGACGGTGTTTCTTCGGAGAGCGGGACTCTGGATCTTCTCCAGGCGACAAACGAGAACACCAAAAAAAGAATTCCTGCTCCGGCCTGGACGACTTCTTTCGGGAGAAGCCCGATGAATCCGCCCACCCAGACGGCGATCAGGGTCTGAATGAAGAAGGCAAGACCGATCCCGCAGAAGAGCGGAAGGAATCGTCCCTCGCCCGACATGAGAATGGCGGCAAAAGCAGTCTTGTCGGGAAGTTCTGAAAGAAACACGAGAGTGAAGGTGGTCGAAAACAGGGTCCAGCTCATGGTGAGCCCGGAATCCTACCGCGAATTCGAGCTGCGATCCAGCCCGAAGCGACATGGATCGCGTAGGGAAGAACCATGAGAACATGAAACAAGGCCGCGAGCGCAATCGCGCGATCGAGGGGAATTCCGCTTTGATGAAGGGCCGCGCCCAGAATGCCCTCGAAAAGACCCCAGCGTCCCCAGGGAACCGGAGGAAGGGAGGCCGCCGAGACGGCGATCAGCGCGATCATGGCCTCAGAAAGAGGAACACCATCGGGACGCACCAAGACCCAAAGTGCCAGAAGATCCAGAATCCAGCCGATGCCACTCAGAAGAATCAAGAGGGCGATCCGATCGGGACGAATGCTCGAAAGAGAGGGAAGATCTGATTTTTTGCGGCCCTTCAGGAACAAAACGAGGGCGACCACCGCAAGAATCCCTGCAATCGGAAGGGGGGATGAGATCGGGATCATTTTTTTCACGCTCGCAAGATCCGAGAACAGGATCCCGATCAGGGGGAGCGTGAGCGATTCCGAGAATCGTTCGATCGCGATGAACTGGATCCGATCGGCGGCCGCAAGTGGGGTGATCGGAGAAAGTCCCCCGAGCGCCTTGAAACGGTAGACATCGCCCAAGGCCGGAATCGAGAAATGGGAGATGAGTTGTCCCTTGAAGAACACCGACCGGAGCGGACGGGCGAGAATGCCGGATTCTTTCGGAATCAAGAGCAAGAGCCGCAGGGAAAGCAAAAGCGGTTCCAAGGAGAGCAAGGCCAGTGTGGCCACGGCGGGGAGGGCAAGGGCGCTCAAATCGGATGCGGAGAGAAACTGGAATCGGATATCCATGTCATGCCGGCACCGGCTGTTCTCAGGGTAGCAAGGGTAAGTTCGGCTTGGCAAATCCGAAAAAGATCTGAACATTTGGAGGATTTTCTTTCCCTCGGCCTTTGGGATGTACTAATTCCTTTGCCCATGGTGGTTTGGCGCGGATTGCTGGTGATGGTGTTGTTGTTGATGTTGGTGTTCTTCGTTCCAGGATTAGTTCTTCCCCGGGCTCATGCCGGTGAGGTTTTTCGTCTGCGATCGGTGACCTTGAATGCAGGATTCCACCAGAACGGAAAGGACCTGCGCTCGCAATTCCACTGGCCTGTTGCCCCGCAAGAGGGCGGGACGTTTCGAGAACGGTTGCCGCCCGTCCGGATCGGAGCCTGCGAGGTCGGCGTGAAGATCGAACAGCAAGCGCACGAAGTGGGGGTTTCGCTCGAGTCGCGTGCAGGCGCGCCGGAGTGTGCGGGTGTCGGGGTATTTAGCGTGGAACTCGAGGAGTCCTTCGAGCGGGTCCATTCGGGCGAGGCCCTGCAATGGGTGGTTTCGGATAACAGCTTCGGGGTGAACGGGGTGTTTCCGGTTCCCGCGAGGTCGAAAAGAAAAAATGCCGGTGAATCGAATCTCGATGTGACCGAGCCGATTGGTGCCGGAGGGAGTTTCTGGGCAACCGCGATTCGCATGCCTGATTCCGGGCCGGAAGGGCGCGCCCTGGTGCGGGCCGCGATTTCAGCAGAACACCAAAAAATCCGTTTTTGGGCGCATCAGAGCGGCAATCACGTGGTTCTTCGCACTCTGTTCGGAGACGATACGGTGTCGAAGCCTCTAGCGCAGTTTCAGGTCGATCCGCTCTGGGTGTCGGATGGAGTTTCTGTTCAGAATCAGCTGTTGGAGTATCGACAGCATCGGATCAGGGCGTACGGGCGGAATCCGGGAAGCCCCGAGAGCAGATCCATTCCCGGTTTCGGCTGGTCGAGCTGGTATGAGCTGTTTCAGAACATCGATGAAGCCTCGCTTTTGTCGATTCTGCGATCGCTGCAAAATAAATTCCAGAACCTCGTGCGCGAGCGGATTCCGGATGGATTCGTGTTTCAGATCGATGACGGGTATGTCCGTCGGTGGGGCGACTGGGGCTTGCCGGATCCGGTTCGGTTTCCGAACGGTTTGGCTCCGCTTGCAAAAGAGACTCGCGAAGCGGGCTTTGTTCCCGGGATCTGGCTTGCCCCGTTTCTGGTCGATCAGGGATCAGAAGCATTTCGAATCTTGAAAGAGCGGGATCCTGCGATTTTTTTGAGGAATCACTCCGGTGAAACCATCGTGTTCAAAGGAAATGGCGGGCGCGATCACGTCATTCTCGATGTCTCCCATCCCGGAGCGCAGGAGTTCGTGCTCTCCTCTGTGCAACAGTTCCGGCAAATGGGGTTCCGTCATTTCAAGCTCGATTTTTTGTTCCTCGCGGCGGCAGAAGCCCGGAATCGAAAAAATCCCGCACTTTCGGGGGTTGCGGCGTATCAGCTCATGCTTCGGAGAATCCGCGATTCGCTCGACCGCGATGCCGATCGCCTCGGATCTGCGACCCTCTCTCTCTCGGGTGCGATTTCGCTTCCTGCGCTGGACTCGGCGGATTTCTTTCGAACGGGCCCAGACATCGCCTACAGCAACCGGCCGGGACGGGCGACCTTGGCGATGGTCAAGGCCCAGCTCCTTGCCACCGCTTCGCATTGGCCTTTTTCGGGCGGAAGGCTCCGTCCCGATGCCGATGCGATCGTGATTCGGAATCAGGGGGCGGGGTTCAACAAAAGGCTCGCGCTTCAGGTGGCGATGACCGGAGGATTGATGTTTTCTTCGGACGATCCCAGACGAAATCATCGCGACGAATCCTTGTTTTTGGATCCGAAGATCGTGAAATTGAATCAGTCCACCGAGGTCGTGGTGCCTCTCGACTTTTGGGATCATCCGAATTGTCTTGCTCGAAAGAGGGGAATGTCCTTCGGGCCCGGATTGTTTTACCGCCCGCCCGAGCGGTGGCTTGCGGTTCCAAGAACAGGAACCGGTGTTCCGGCGACCCGGATTCGCCTCTTCCCCGAACCCGAGTTTCATGAGCATGCGCAATGACTGGAGTTGATTTGTTGATTTCATTGCTTCAAATCAGTTTTTTCCGGTCGACGACTCCCCGTTGATTTGCTAATCCTTCGAAGCTCATGTTTCGCGTGATTGGGAAATACGTTGGGATGGATTCTTCGGGAGTGCTTGCTCTTTTTTTGGCATTCTCTCTTTCTTCCGTGGTTTTGCCCGTGCGCGGGATTGCGCAGGACTTCCCGGCGGATGACCTGCCGTTCATCGATGATTTCGAGATTCCACCCGAAAAACCGGGTGACTTGCGCTTGCCCGATGAGGACCTGCCCGTCTCGGACGCGCAGGCTCGTGCCTTCGGGGACGCCATGCTCTCGGATCAGGAGCGCGTGTACCGCGATGTGGTCCGGCTCGAGACGCTTCTGAAAGAAAAAGTGGATCAGGCGATTCCCGAGCTGGGGCGCGCTCGCATTCGGGAAATCCAGGGTGCGCTCGCATTGCCGGAAGGGGCTGCGAAGGCCTATCGGCTGAAAAAGCTGAATGCGCAGAGTTTCATGAAACTCGAAGGCTGGGACTCCGATGCCGGTGCGATCAGGATCGGTGAGGCCTTGTTTTTGGATCGCGTGAGCGCCGGCGGAAACATGGTCGATGATCTCCGCGTGGTGGTTCCCGGCGTCGGGTTCGCGGAGCCGAAGCTTGTCGGCGGAAAGCTCTACCCGAGAATCGTCGATGAGGCCACGGGATCTTCCCACTTTCTATTGGAGAGCGAGCTCGAAATCGAATCCGCCGAGTGGCGGCGGTATGTGGCCCGGGTCAGGGCATGGAGCAACCGCGGACGCGGCCGCCCCCAGGTGTTCTGGGTCATGCACAACCCTGTGGTCGAAGAGATCGCCCCTGCCGGCGCCGCGGGTGCGGATTACAAAGTCCGGGTGAAGCTGTTCGATCGCCCGAAGGGGGCGTGGAATCGCCTGACGAACTGGTGGAAGGCCGTGTACGCCCGTCCCGACAAGCAGGCATTCGTTCAAGCCGGAATCAAAGTGGTGCTTGAGGTGGGTGCCGCAGAAGCCCTCACGTATTTGTTGGCCAAGGGGCATTTGAATCACACCTTCACCGGGCTCACGGTGGGGTACGCCACGGTGCTGGGAATTTTTGGGTCGACCTTCCGGAACGCGTTCTCTCCCGTTGATCCCACGAACTTCTGGGAGCGGAACTACAAGATGTTCATGAGGCTCCTGGTGACCTCGTACAGTTTCGGGATGTGGAACAAGGTGCTCTCCGGTGGTGCGGAAAGTGTCTCCTGGTTCACTCCGACCGGGCGTTCGATGAATCTCGAGATCATTCAAAACTCGATCGCGAGCAATGTTCTCAGGGACGGATTCAATTCCCTGAATGACGTCCGCGAGGCGACCGGACACGCCCGCTACTCGGTCGATGTGCTCGGCGTGAAGCTGAAGGGCACCCAGCTCGAGCGTACGCTTTGGTATCAGATTCCGAACACGCTCAAGAACGCCGACCTTCTGACTCTGAACACTGAGATGAACGCGCTCCCGCACATGCTCTTTTATACGGCCATCGTGGCAACTCCGATCGCAGTCTGGAAACATGCGCAGGCGATCCGGTATGAGCATGCGGACGCGCTCCCTGCGGGGAGTGTTGCCCGCTTCATCCGCGAGGCTGCGGATCACGTGAAGGCTCTTGCGGCCGATCCGACGGGGCATGCCCCGGTGATTGGATCGCTGATCGCATCCACGATCTCGAACTACGGGCGCTCGCTCGTTCAGAGTTGTACGAACCTTCTCTCGCGCAAGAATGCCGAAGAATTGAAAGAAAAGTCGCCGCCGTTCGAGGCGACTCCCGATGGCGATTGGGTCGAGATCCGCTTCCCGAAACTCTGATCGTTTTTATCGCAGGCCGCCCTGAAATCCGCATGCTCCGGCCGGATGCATCGGTTTTTTCAAATCATTGATTTTTCATGCATTTCGACGATCGTATGATCGCGATCAGGTTTCTCTCATTTTGCAATTCCAAAGAAGACGATAATCACGGAGTCCTCAGATTGATTCTGAGAAAGGAAGAACAAAATGAAGCAAATCATCAGTGCAGTCCTGATCCTCTCCCTGATTCACGTTCCCGCCCTGGCGGGGCAAACCACCAATCAAACAGCCGACCAATCCGCAATGATCGCAAGCGCGTTCGACGGATTCCGTTATGCGATGACGGTCGAAGTCCGCGCGGACGATGCCGAGGGCAAGACCCGTGCGCTTCGTCGTTTCGAGGCTGAACTTGCAGATCTCGAGAAGAAGGGCGTGAAGCCCGCCCAGTTCATGGATTACTTCAAGAACTCGATTCTCGATCGCGAGACGCGGGCCGATTTTGAACGCCTCATGGCATCGGTGGATGCGGATTCGATGACGGCGGATGAGGCTTCGGCGGTCGCCATGCAGTTCATGAATTCCCGCTACCAGCAGGGCGCGAACTACAGCGGGGGCGGCAAGGGCCGTGGACATGCCGGACTTTGGATTGCAGGAATTCTCGCTGCCGGTGTGGTGACCTTCCTTGTGATCCGTCACATCCACCATCAGCGCGATATGAACCAGGATGACTGTTACGACGGTGTCACGCCGGTTGCAAACTAGGATTCCGCTGATTCCACACGGGTCCGGCCGCTCTCGAAGCGGTCGGGCCCTTTTTCTGTTCCGAGGAGGAATTCATGTTCCAACGCGTTCTGATCGCTTTCTTGATCTCACTCGGGTCCGGGGTGGCTTTCGCTTCGGATGCCCCGACATATCTGCAAAACGACAAGGAGGCGGTTTCGAGAGTTTACTCGCCCCGGGATCTGAAACGGGCAAAAATCCGCGTTGGATCGGTCTCAGAGGGAGCATGGGGGGTCTTCTCGGCATGGGTCACGGGGGCGATCCGGTCGGGCGATGACCTGAAATCCCATGCAGAGCTTCTGGATTCCCTGAAACCCTTCGGGTTCCAGGATCCCGCTCTGGCGCTTGCGGACTTGGTGATTCTTTGGCGATCCGAGGACAGGCTCGATGATGTTTTTGTCCAAATTCTCCGAGCCGGCGGCGCAGGAACTGCCCGCTACCTGAAGATCCTGAAGACCGTGAAAAACCGCTATCGTCCGAATCCGGCATCCGATTCGGATCGCGGTCCGAATGAGTTCAGTTCTCGGCGCAAATACCGGCGCAAGGGTTCGGTCACGAATCGCATGGACCTGTACCAGCGCTTCAGCGGGTTTCAGGTGTTGATGTTAAGCGATGTGCTCCGTCATCTCTTCGAGCGAATGGACGCGATCCGTGCCCAGCTCGTGTTCGTGTATCCGGACCGTCAGGACGCGATCGACCTCTCGCCCATGGGGCAATACTACTTCGCACGCAGGCTTCTTCTGAAGGAAATGCAGGATCTGAATCGATCCGCTCTTTTTGCAGGAGTTCCGTTCGGATTCGAGGAGGTGATCACCGCCGCACTCGAGACCGGGCTTGTGAATGGCTCGATGCTCTCTCAGGTGTTCTCGATCGATGATCTCTGGAATCCACAGGTGACTCCGTGGCAGAAGGTCACCTCCCTCGCGCTTCGTCTCACCGGGAGTTCGAGTGTGTTCCTGCCGCCTCCCTTCAATGTGCTGGCCTCGCTTGCAGTGCTGGTGGTGTCGGGAATCGTCGAAAACCGTCGCAGACCCATGACCCAAGGGAGGGCCGGGTATGATCCGTTTTAGCTGGTGGTTGTTTTTGTTTCCGGGAGTTTCGTTCGCATTCGAGCCGCCCGCGCAGGACGTTTTGGTTCGGGATGGAGCCTTTCGGCCGGTCATACAAAGAGTGAAGCTTCCGGATTTGATTTCGGACGACTCATTCGACGGAAAGCACTTCAAGATCGTCGCGGGGAAATCGAACGAGGCGATCCGGTTCGGAAGCGGGGATTCCGCCTTCCTGCTTCGTGCGGCGACGGTGTATTTTCATCTCGCGCGCGCACGGGAGTTCTGGGTTCAGAAGCTGGAATCCGAATCCGTGGCGAATCTCGAAAAAATCGTCGTCCGAATCGACCTGCCGAACGGGTTCAGCGATCTTGCGCACTTTCAGAACGATACCGTGAATCCGGAGTTCAACAATGCCGTGTCGATTCCTGCGGGGCGTCCCCTGCCCGGACTTTCGATCGAGCCCTGGGGAAGGGAGATCTGGTTCCGGCCGGTGAAGCGGATCCGCACCCGTGATCTTCCCGAGAGCGGCCTCGGGGGCGCGCGGAATCCGCTCGCCGCCTATGTGAGGGCCCTTGCCTCGATGGTCGGGGAGTCCGCCGTGAGCAGACTGGTGCAAACGACGCTTCAGGCGATCTTCTTTCGTGATCTTCTGCCCGCTCCGTATCCGCAGGTGGTGCTCCGGGATGCGGGCACCATGGCGCTCGCATCGCTTTTTCTGCGGGAGATCTGGCGGATCGACCGGCTCTTCATGAAGAAATATTATTACCTCGATACCGCGATGGTTCCCGAGATCATTCATCACGAGTTCGCGCACATCGCGCTCAGTGATCAGCTGGAGCTGACCCGTTCGACTCCGGTCATCGAAGGCCTTGCTGATTATTTCGCAACGGCGATCTCGGGCAATCCCGATCTGGCCGCACGCATTCGGCGGTATTCGGGATCGATTCCGAAGCGGGGCCGGAACCGGGTTCCGTATTCGCCCGAGGCGGAGCGATTTGTGTATGCGAACTCCGATTTCGTGCTCTCGGTGCTCTGGCTGGTGCGGGATCGCTTTCCGGCGGTCGCGGACCGGCTCATTCTGCACGCATCCTCCATGCTCTCGACCGGTTCGTCCGACATCCGCCATGATCTGATCCGGGCTCTTTTGGAATCGTGCCGCGAGAAGTGCGCCGATCCGAGGCGGGACCGTTTAGAGCTCATTCGCGCTTTTGAAGAGAAGGGCTTTTGATTCCTGGCGTTTTTGATGGAGTGCCACGAGGACCGTCGCAAGGCACAGGACTCCCGCGAGAAGCAAGGTGGTTCTGGTACCGGCAAGGGCGAGCAGAAGCGGAGAAATGAGCGAAAAAAGCAACATGAAGCCATTTTCGAGAGCCATCCTCATTCGAAGGACGGCGAATTGATCCTCGGGACGGATCCGGTCCTGCACCAGCTCCAACATGGGCGTGTCATTCAGTGGGCCGCCCGTGGCGCAAATCGCGGCGAAAATGCAAATCCAGACCAAAGACGAGCTCAGCGCCATCATCAGGAACGCCCCTCCGATCAGGATGATGCCGAGGTACACCCATTCCTCGGTCCGCTTGCGCTCAAAGCTCCCGAACAAAAGGGCTGAACCGAGATTTCCCGCCCCATAGCTTGCCATGATGAGCCCGTAGGTCATGAGGCCGCTGGAATCGATTTCCCGCGCCAAAAGCACAAAGCCCAGCGTGTACCCCAGATACCAGAGTCCGGCGCAAAACGATTTGGCAAGGAGCACGCGGAGCACTTGCGGGTGCTCCCGGAGAACGGAGATTCCGCGTTTCCAATTTCTTTTTCGCACGTTTTGTTGTGATTCCGCAGGAATGGCTTGCGAAAGCGTGGGTCCCACCGAGCGAAGCGAAATGGCGGAGAGCAGGAAGGTGATCGCATCGATCACGAAGAATGCCGCAAGGGGGATGACCTTGGACAGCATTCCGATCAGAAACGGCGCGACCACGCGGGAGAGCCGGTAGGTCGTGGCCATCAGGTTGTTGCCGGCTTTTCGCTCGCGCGCCGATCGGGAGAGGAGGGGAATGGTTCCCTGAAGAGCCGGATCAAAAACCGCTCCGAGCGCGGTGATGGCGAGAGTGCTGCCGATCAGAACGGGAAGCGAGCGAATCCCGGCGAACAAAAAAATGGCGGGAATCAGACAAAACCCGGCACGGAGCCAGTCGATGCCGATCAGGGCCCGGTCAAGCCGCCGGCGCTCGAGCCAGTGTCCGCCCGCGAGCGCACCCAGCACCACGATCGCAAGTTGCAGGGAGGTCACGTACCCCGCGCGAGTGCCGAGTTCCTCGACCGCGATCCAGAGGTAGGCCATTTTATAAAGTTCATCGCCCATGGTGGAACCCACCTGGCCCAGCCAGAGATTCCGGAGCGGTCGCGATCGCAAAGCTTCAAGCATCAACATGAGATCCGACACAGTAATAAAGAGGGCCTCACACCGGCAACTGCAGATGTGGCAAGGAACGGGTTTAAGTGATTCGAGTTGAATTTGAGTTGTGCAATTTGGAATTCGTTGCTGTTTCAGACTGATTCAGTTAGGTTTTCGCGCGATGAGGTGGTTGTTTCTTCTTAGTTCGTTGGTGGTTGGGTTCCAAACCAGTCCGATCTGGGCACAGGAGGTCGATGAGGAATCGTGGAAGGGTACAGGACTCGATCTTGCTCAATTTCAGCAGGACATTTTAAGACACTGCGAGGATGGGCCCGAACAATTCGCGGTGTGTGTTCGTGCAATGAACAGCCTTGGGGAGCTTTTGCCCTCCCCGATGATTCTTACCTTTGGCGGATTCCCTCGGGTCCTGATCGGTCACACCGCCGGAGTCGAGACCGAACTGCCCGGCAGGGGAGCCATTCGATTTTTGAAGACGACCTGGCTGAAAAAGCTTGCCCGTCCTTTTCATCCGGAAGAAAAGTCAGGACGTTGGCCGGGCCGTCGAGCGGAGATCCTGCGGGAGTTATTCGCGCACTCCATTGAGGCGGCGAAGAAAAACCCGGAGATTCTTTTTTTCGACTTTCAGGTCTGGTTCCGGGAGTGGTTTTTCAAAGCTCTGAAAAAAAAGAACGAAACTGGGTCGGGGCCGGAGGCCCTGATCGCCCACGTTTACAATGCCGCATTTTCGGCGAGCCCGGATCCGTATCAGCAGATCACGCCGGTGGCGGTCTATGAGGAAAGTGTATCGACCGATCACGAGGAGTATTTCGGGGTCGGATTCCATAGCTTCCGCATGCGACACGGGATCTTTGTCTCCGCTATCTATCCGGGCAGTCCTGCTGAAAAGGCCGGAATTCAAGTCGGCGACCGTTTGGTTTCGGTGAACGGAAAACGGGTCGGGATTTTCTCTCCGCAGCAACTTACCGGTCAGATTCGCGGGCCGAAGGGGACCCAGGTCACTCTCGGGGTCCGTAGGGACGGCAAAACTCTTTTGATTCCCGTCTTTCGCGGGCCGGTGCGGTCTGACAATGTCCGCGGAAGACTTTTGGAACGGGACGGGAAAAGATACGCTTGGATCCGGGTTCTTTCATTCTCCAGTCTGGATACGGCTTCTGATTTGAAAGCTCTTGTCGTGGCATTTCAGAAACAGGGTGCGGAGAAATTCATTCTGGACCTTCGCAACAATCCGGGTGGAAGCATCAATCAGGCAGTCGAAGTCGCCTCGGTGTTTTTGGGCGAGAAGAAAATCGTGAGCACTCATCCGATCGATGCCGGGTTCGTACGAAATTACTACGGAACTTTATGGCAGCCCGTGAGTGCGAAGGAACCGTTGGTGGTTCTTGTGAATGCGAATTCGGCGAGTGCCTCCGAACTCGTTGCCGGATCTCTTCAGAGTTATCGACGTGCCTGGATCGTCGGAGACCGGACCTTCGGAAAAGGCTTGGTGCAGAATTACCAGTATTTTGCGCCTGAGCGCTTTGATGACCGGATTCTCTACAAGTCCACGACCGATGTGTTCCGTCTTCCTTCCGGAAGAACACCCCACTTTTACGGGATCATTCCCGACTTTGAAGTGACGCGGTTTCCGAACGGCGAGCCGATTCAAAAAGCGTTCTTTCGGGAGATGGACATGTACGAGGGTGCGCTTCCCCGGATGGAGCAATTCGGAGTCTCGAAATGGACTCAGCCGCGCGAGGAACAGGTCAAAAAAATCGAACAATGCCGGAAGAAAACAGGCTCCGCGGATCGTCTTTGGAAAAAGCGCGAGGATGATGGGTCTGGGGTGTTTGATTTTCAGGTTTTCTCTGCCGTTGATATTCTGAATTGCGTGGATCGGCTTGAGTGAACATAGCAGGCCTTCCCCCGCATCTTTCGGGCGTGGTCGCGACCGGACTGGTGGAAGGCGAGCCGATCGCCCAGTACGAGCTCGGTACGGGGCGTAATTTCGTTTATTTGATCCTCGATTGGACTTCCCGGATCGCAGCGATGGTGGATCCGCAAAAAGATCTCTCGGGCGTTCTGCGCGATCTCGAGGCACATGGGTTCACTCTGTCTGCGGTGCTTCTGACCCACACTCATCATGACCATGTTGCCGGCCTGGACGGATTGCTTTCGCAGTTTTCCGATTTGGAGGTGTTTGTGGGATCCTCGGACCTGCATCGCATCGAATCGAAGGTGCGGAACTGGCCCGGCCTCCGAGTGCTTTCAGACCTTGAGCAGATCAAAATCGGCTCGCTTTTCCTCTCGGCTCATCACACACCGGGACACAGCCGCGGCGAGTTTTGCTATCATCTGAATCAGTCCGGCCCAAGGCGCGAAGAGTATCTGTTTACGGGCGATACGATCTTCATTCGTGATTGTGGCCGAACGGACTTTGTGGACGGAAGCAACGAGGAGATGTTTGCTTCGATTCAAAAGATCAAAACCTTCCCCGAAGACACGATCCTGCTGGTTGGGCATCATTATGCTCCGGAGTGCGCGACGACCCTGGCCCGAGAACTGCGGGAAAGTCCTCCGTTCCAGTGTCGATCGGTCGAAGAGCTCGCCCGGCTTCCCTGAGAGGATTCGCTTGGGAGTTCAATTCGCCGTGGTTTTGTTGGGATTGGCCTCGCTGTGAATCGCGATTCCCACCCCGATGGCAATCAGGATTCCGCCTGCGATCTCAAAGCGGGTCACGGATTGATTCAAGAACAAGAAGCCAATGAACAGCGACATCACGGTCTCGCCCGGTGACATCAGGCTCACCCAGAGGGGGTGGGCCCTGCGACTCACAATCTGGCTCAGGGTGTGGCCCACGATGGTGGGAAGGAATCCGAGTGCGATGACTCCGGCAATGGCCGCCGTCGTGATGGGAGTGGCGGGAACGGGCTCCAACGGGCGAAAAACGAGCAGAATCAAACCGGTGGTTGCGGCGGTGAAAAAGTAAATGATCGAGGCGAGCCCGAACCCCCTTCGAAGGGGGCCCGGCTGGAGGCTCGCGAGCTTTTGCTCCTCGGCCCGAAAAGATCGGTTCAGTCCGTAGTAGAGGGCATAGGTAAGAACCGCCGCCACGGCGGCAAGATCACCCGCGCCCCGCTCCGTCACGGCTCCCGCTCCGGCTTCGGTTTGTCCCCAGTGGGGCAGGATGCTGATCACCCCAATACCGAGAATGCAAAAGAGACTTGCCAGGGCGCCTTCCCACGTGAGCTTTTCGCGAAATGCGATCATGCCAACGGCAAGAATGAGCGCGGGTTCCACCGCAATCAGCATGACTGCGGTCGAAAGCGAGGAATGGGCGACCCCCAAGGCAAAAAAAGTGAAGTGGATTCCCAGGGTGATTCCGCTTGCCGCAAGAAGAATCCGGCCGCGGGTCGATAGGGCCTGAAAGAAACGACGCCCGTCGAGAAATAAAAATGGAAGAAGCCCGAGAAACGCAATGCCGCATCGACCGAAGGTGGTTTCGGTGGCGGTGAGGCTTCGTGTGACCACATACGAAACAGGGCCGCCGAGGCCCCAGGCAAGGCTTACCGTCAGGACCCCGAGCAGATTCATCCATTGGTTTTGCATGAGCGTCAGGGGTAGCGGATTTCGGGCAGAAATGTCAATCTCGCAAATTGCGTTTCGTCGGAACGAGAAATCCGGTTAGAATCACCGGAGACAACCGGATGAATGAATCATGGCGCCTGAAAAAACTGAAATCCTGAACTGGCTGGTGGAAGGAATTCCCATCGAGCTCCGGATCAAACGAATCCGGAGTTTCCGAATCACGGTCCACCCTCCGGGCGATCGCGTCGTGGTGTCTGCTCCTCGGGAAATGCGGGAAGAGAAGATCCTTCAGTCCATCCTTTCGCGGGTTGATTGGATTCGCTCCGTGAAAAAGCGCTGGGAAGGCGTGGTTCTCCCGAAACGGATGGAGTACCTCGACGGAGATCGGATTCGTTTTTTTGATTCTGTTTTGGAAGTGCGAAACCTGAAATCAGAACGGATGCGATCCAGTATCGTACGGGGGAACGGCGTGATCGAGATTCATGCGCCTCTGGGCGCATCCCTGCGCTTCAAAGAGAGCTTGTTCGACCGGTGGCACCGACGGGAGGTGCTCGAAATCCTGCCCGGTATGTTGAAACGCTGGGCCGCGCGGATGGGCGTCCGTCACGGGCCGATCACGGTCCGGAAAATGAAAACCCGCTGGGGAACTTGCAATCCGGGCACCAAAAAGATCACGATCAATTCCGATCTGGTCCGGTTTCCTCTTTCGGCCCTCGAGTATGTCGTGGTCCATGAACTGGCCCATCTGATCGAGCCCTCGCACAATGCCCGATTCAAGGGGATCATGGATTTGCATCTGCCGGACTGGCGTCAGACCAAAAAAATCCTTCAGACCCTTCCGGGAGGGAGCATCGATTGAGTGGCTTCTGCCTGCGATTCCAAGGTGTGCAGGAATTCCCGCAGTAAATCCTCGGTGGTGACGATTCCACACACCTTGCCGGAACGCGAGGAGGTCACAAGAAGCGCCGAGATCTTCTCGGTCATGAGGGTCCGAACCGCATCGACAAGCGGAGTGATGTCCCGGATCGTGTGGGGCGGCCAACTCATGAAGTCCCGCACCTTCCGGTTTGCCACCAGAACCACCTCGATCTCGACCCCGCGCTTTCGGACTTCCATGGCCCGCTGGAGGTCGCGATCGCTCAAAACCCCGATCACCTCGCCTGTGTGGTCGGTGACAGGAAGATGACGGCACCGGTGTTCGAGCATGAGTTCGCTTGCCTGTTCAATCCGGTCCTCATATCCGATCGTGATCGGGTATTTGGTCATGATCTGATCGATTGTTTTCGTGGTTCCCATCGTCGGGGCCCTCCTGTCGGCCCTGCCTCAGAATACTACCGAAAACCCACGATTTTGATGATCAAAACCGCTTTCGACATGACGCCCGTCATGAGCGGACTCACGGGTTTTTGATTTTCTTCGCGATCGGGTTTCGCCGTCCCTCATTTTGGAATATCGTGGGTCTGTGAAGATCGGTGTGTTTGATTCCGGAATGGGCGGGGTGACGGTGCTCCGCGAGTTGATCCGTCGCCAACCGGGCGCGGAATTTTTGTATTTTGGCGATACCGCGAATGTGCCCTACGGGAGCAAGAGTCCGGTACAGATCCGTGCCCTCGTGCGGTCCGCCGCGGAGCGGATGAAGCAAAAAAGAATCGACGCATTGGTCGTGGCCTGCAATACCGCGGCTTCGCTTGCAAAAGGCGAATTCCAAGAGGTGTTTCCTGACATTCCGGTCGTGGATGTGGTGCAGGCCGGAGTGCGTGCCTGCCTTCGTGCCGTGGAGGAGGCTCCGGATTCAACCGTGTTGATTCTCGGAACCCGGGCCACCGTGAAGAGCCGCATCTATGAGATTCTTCTTCAGGACTCGAAGCCGGGCATCCCCGTGCTTCAGCAAGCCTGTCCTCTTTTCGTCCCGATGATCGAGGAGGGGTGGATTGAGCATCCGATTCTTCGTGCCACCGTTCACGAGTATCTGGGCGCGTATCGGGAGGTGAGGAAAGGGATCGCTCTTCTGGCCTGCACTCACTATCCTTGGATCGAGCGTGCAATCCAGGACGAGTTGCCGGAGTTTCGCGTTCTGAATTCTGCTCTCGCCGCGGCGGAGATTCTCGAAGAATGTCTGCCCGGCCTTGTACGCCCGGGCACCGCTGAGCCAAAAGTCCGTTGGTTTTTTTCGGATCCGGACAGTGTCTCGCGCTCCTTGCTCGGTGATCTCCCGGATCGCGCGATTTCCTCGTTTTGATCCGCTTGCCTTTCATGATTTGACTTTACTTGGGTCTGATTTTTGGTGAATGTTTTTTTGAGGTCTGAATTTTGCTTCGCTCCACGGTTTCCCGCATTTGCTGTCCTGCCTTGCGTCGAAGCGCCCCTTGTCGGGGAGTGCTTGCGGTTTCGTCCCAAGAACAAGCCGAGGAAATCACGAGCGGGGAATTGGTCTGCGGCACCTGTGAAGCGCGGTTCCCGATTCTTCGGGGCGTCGCCGTGGTGGTTCCCGATGTCGATGGGTATCTTCTTCATCACGTGAAAGGCGTTTCGAAGTTTGTCCCGGACAACGAAATCCCCGCCTCGATTCGAACGGAATTCACTCGCGCCCGAAAATCCATTCCGATCGAACACATCGAAGAGGATCTCGAGTCGGATCGCGTGAATGCCCTTTACCTCATGAACCATTACCTTCGGGTCACGGGCTCCGACCGGCCTTGGTGGAAGTCGATCCCGGAATCCGAAAGTCCGCTTATTTCGAGCCTGATCGAAACCCATTGGGATCATGGCCCCTTTCAAACCGTATCGCGCTGGGTGCCCGACGGCACGACAGTAGTGGAGCTCGGGTGCGGAGTCGGGGGGCTCTACCGCGAGCTTCAAGTAAAAAACATCCGATATCTCGGGGTGGACAGTTCCTTTTTGAGTGTCCTGATCGCGCGTCACATCCATTCCGGAGGCCCCCAGGCGGGAGCGTTCGGACACCCGGGCGATCTTTTGTCGGGGAATTTCTCGAAATCTCTTATGATCGAAAAATCACAGAATGAATCTGCTTCGAGAGCCGACTTCATCGTGGGCGAGATCGACCATCTTCCGGTGAAGCACGGCGCATTCGAGGTTTCGATCTCGCTGAACGCCATCGACATGCTCGATGAGCCCGCGATGCTTCCGAAGGTCCAGGCCGCGGTGACCGCTCCCCGGGGAATCGCAATCCAGAGCGGTCCCTATATCTGGCATGAAACAGTGGCGCGGAGACTTCGGGGGCGGGCACCGAAGCACGCGGATTCGTCTGCGCGAGCGGTCGAGTGGTTGTACGAAAAATCAGGCTTTGCGATCGAACAGCGCGAACTGCATGTGCCATGGCTGTTCTTCAAGCACCTCCGGCAACTCGAGATTTACTCAGTCCATTGTTTCTCGGCGCGAAAGCGCGACTGAACCGTTCAGACCACCGCGCCTGCGGCGGCACCCGAGGCCCATGCCCACTGAAAATTATATCCTCCGAGCCAGCCTGTCACATCGACCACTTCTCCGATGAAGAACAAACCGGGGGCTTTTTTCGCCTCCAGGGTCTTGGACGAAAGCTCGTTCGTATCGACCCCGCCCCGGGTCACCTCGGCCTTCGAATAGCCCACGGTTTCTTTTGGAATCACCGTCCAGGCCTTCAGGAGCTCACAGAATTTTTTTAGTTCTTTCTCGGAGACATCCGGAAGGGGGCGCGAGTCCTGAAAATGGAGCGCACAGAGCCGCTCTGCAAGCCGCGAGGGAAGGATCTCCGAAAGCAGGTTTTTCACGATCGCTTTGCTTCCCGATTTTTTCTTTTGCAAAAACCAGTCGAAAAGATCCACTCCCGGTGCGGTGTCGATGACCACCGGATCAGCCGGCTTCCAGTGAAGCGAGGCCTGAAGGGTCGCAGGACCGCTCAGGCCCGCATGCGTGAAAAGAATCGCTTCTTCGAAGGTCATTCCGTTGCAGGTGATCCGCGAGTCAAAGGCAACCCCGGCGAGCCCCTCGAAGCGCACGCTATCCTCGTCCGAAAAGACAAAACCATCGAGTGCCGCCGCCCGATCCACGAGCTTCAGGCCAAACTGCGAGGCAATCTTGTAGCCGAATCCCGTTGCACCGATTTTTGGAATCGAGAGTCCTCCGGTTGCGATCACAAGGGATTCGCACGAGAATGTGCCTGCGGAAGTTTCAACCCGGAACCGGATCGGATTCTCCGGATTCGGGTCCGTTCGTTCGATCAAGGTCACGTGGGTCTGCAGCGAGAATTTCGCGCCCGCATCGTGGCACTCGCGTACCAGCATGTCGACAATCGCCTGCGCGCTTCCGTCGCAGAACTGCTGACCGAGCTTCTTTTCATGAAAAGGAATCCGGTGCCGGTTCACCATTTCGATGAAGTCCCAAGGGCTGTAACGGGCAAGGGCGGATTTCGCGAAGTGGGGGTTTACCGAAACATAATTTCCGGGACCGGCACCCAGATTCGTGAAGTTGCACCGGCCGCCACCCGAGATCAGGATTTTCCCCCCGATTTTTTTGCCATGATCCACGAGCAAAACCGATCGTCCCCGCCTGCCGGCATGGATCGCACACATCATTCCGGCACCGCCGGCACCGATTATCAAAACATCAACTTTGGTCACGGAAATGGTTTATATCACAAGTATTTCGTTCATTGGTCGATTCTTGTAGTCAGATTTTATTTATTAGGATACAAAATCGATCTGATTTATGAATTCCCCTCAAAACCCCGTTCTTTCTTTCTCTGAGTTCCAATTGAGTCCTGAGCTTTTTCGCGCGATTGAATCCTTGGGGTTTGACCGTCCGACCCCGGTTCAAGCCGAAACCTTGCCCATTCTTTTGGGTGAGCCTACCGATTTTTTGGGTCTTGCCAGCACCGGCACCGGGAAGACCGCCGCCTTCGCCATCCCGATTCTCGAGAATCTCGACCCGAAGGAATCCGGAGTTCAGGCACTCGTGCTTTGTCCCACCCGCGAACTGGCCAAGCAGACGGCCGATCAGTTCAATCTTCTTGCACGCTTCAAAAAGACGAAGGCCCTCGCCATTTACGGCGGTGCCGGCTACGCGGGCCAGCTTCGCGCACTGAAAGAAGGGGTCAGCATTGTGATCGGGACTCCGGGCCGGATCATCGATCATTTGGAGCGCAAAACGCTGAGCCTTGATGGGCTCAGGACGGTGGTGCTCGATGAAGCCGATGAGATGATCTCGATGGGCTTCAAAGAAGAGATCGAAAAGATCCTCTCGCTCGTGAACGGCGGGGAGTCACATCAGACTTGGCTGTTTTCTGCGACCATGAGCAAGGAAATCCGTAGAATCGCCGATGGGTTCCTGCACTCGCCGAAGCAGGTTCGGATCGCATCCGAATCCGCGACCGCCGAGAAAGTCTCGCAAGAGTGCTTTTATGTGAGCGAGCAACAGCGGCCGGATGCGCTCGAGAATCTGATCGACTCGGTGGAGGGCTTTTACGGGCTCGTATTCTGCCAGACCAAGGCGCTTGTCATCGAGATCACCGAGCAGCTCAAGAAGAACGGCTACGCCGCCGATTGTTTGCATGGCGATCTCGACCAGTCGGCGCGGGAGCGCGCGATGAGGGCGTTCAAAGAAAAGTCGGTGACGATCATGGTCTGCACCGATGTCGCCTCGCGCGGAATCGACGTGAAAGACCTCACCCATGTGGTGAATTTTTCGTTGCCCCGTGAGCTCGATCTGTACATCCACCGCATCGGTCGTACCGGACGCGGCGGAAAAGCCGGGGCCGCGTGGAATCTCGTGACCCCGTCCCATCAGTGGCTCGTCGGAAGAATCGAGCGCGAGACCCGCACGAAGATGAAGCGCGGAGAGCTCCCGACCGCTGAATCGCTGATTCGCGGCAAGGTCCGCCGGGCCCGGGACGGATTCGATTCGACCCGTTCGAATCAGGCCGAAACGGTGCAGAAAATCCAGAGTTCCCTTCAGGGTTCGGGATGGATGGAAACGATCGAGCACCTCTCCAAAGAAGAGATCGTGGCGGGGTTTCTCGCAGGCTCGATCAGGATGCCCAAACCCGTCCGCGCGGAATCAGGATCGAAAAAACAACCATTCCATTCCAAACCGAAACGCTTCGAGAAGAGACGCGATTTCTCGGGTCCGAAAGGAAAGCCCTATTTTCGGGGAAACACGCGCTTTGACGGCGGTTACGAAGGATCGCCCGCGCCGTTCGCTTCTCCCGAGATGACCCGCCGGCAGAGACCCAAAGTCTCGTTCAAGATGCCGTCATAATCGCCCCGATCCCGCACGACTTTGTGGGCGTGAATGCTCGAAGGCTCGACGAACTCGTCGTGCATGGGTTTTACTTGTTTCAAAAACTGGTTTTTCACTCCTTCGGGCGTCCGGCCGCGCTCGGCGACATCGCGGTTCAAACGCCGGTCAAAGCGCACGGACTCGGGCGTGTCGAAAAAGATCCTCCGGTCGAACTGGCTCCAGACTTCCTCGGGATGAAAAATCAAGATTCCATCGATCAGGATGATCGGCACGGGGCGGGCACGGATGGTCTTCGCAAGCCTCGTGTGGGTGACGAAATCATACAAGGGAAGCTCCGTCTCTTCGCCCCGTTTCAGTGAGGCGAGGCATCTGGCGAGGAGCGGAAAGTCCAGGCTCTCCGGATGGTCGAAATTCACCGATCCTCCGTCGTGATCAAACCGATGAGACTGATCGATGTAAAAGTTGTCCTGGTACAGGATGGTCGAGACCTCCGGCCCGAGCGCCTCATGGAGGGCACGGGCGAAGTAGGTCTTCCCCGAACCCGAACCGCCCGCGATCCCGATCAAAAACGGCTTATTTGGTCTGATAGAGCCGGTCACCTGCATCTCCAAGCCCGGGAACAAGGTATCCCGATTCGTTCACTTCTTTTTCGATTTCGACGGTCAGAATCTCGGTATCCGGATGAAAATGATGGAGCCGTTCGATGGCGGCCTCGCTCGTCAGGATCGAGAGTACCCGGATCCGGCCCACCTGGTAGCTCTTCAGGCGGTCGATCGCGGCGATCATCGTGTCGGCGGTCGCAATCAAAGGGTCGCAAAGAAGAATCTCGCGGCCCTGGATGTCTTGCGGAAGCTTGAAGTAGTACTCGACCGTGTTGTGGATGAATTTGTCGCGATAGATGCCGATGAATCCGGCGGAGGCGATCGGAATCATGTCGAGCACCGCATCGAGCATGCCGTTCCCGGCGCGAAGGATGGCCACCGCGACCGGGGCTTTCGAGATCCGCTGCACTTTTGCCGGAGAGATCGGAGTTTCGACCTTGATCTCATCCAGATGAGGCCAGTCCCGCATCGCTTCGTAGGCGAGAAGCTTCGAGATCTCCCGCACGATCTCCCGGAACTCCTGCGAGCGGGTATTCCGGTCGCGGAGGTATCCGAGCTTGTGGTTCAACAGAGGATGATGAATGACTCTTGCGTTCGGTTTTTTTCCCATGGAATCTCCTAAAATACCGTTCCGTCGCTCTCGATCATCAGGGGAGGCAAAGAGGAGTTTCTCTTCACCCGGGCGATTTTCCGTCCGGCATGCCAGGTGCCGCCCTCGAGAACCTTCGCAAGCGGGAACTGCTCTCCTGTGAGTCCGAGGCGGGTTCTGATCTCTGCTCCGACCCGGTCCAGGAGTGCGACGGTCAAGGCGCGCCATTCGATGATGGCATCGTGCGAGGGGGGAAGGGGGGTTTCGGCGAGCGAAGAATCCTTGAAGCGGATCAGGCCGCTATCCAAAAAGAGGCCTCCATTCCGGTACTCGGCAAGTCCGGTCAGTTCATCGACTCCGGTGATGACGAGTCCTGCGTCCATCAGGGGCTCGAGGAGCGAATACGAGAGCCACTGGGAGAGCTTGTGAAAACCGATCGGGCCGAGCGTGGAATGGCTCCAGACATCTCCGAGGTTCACGCCCGCATGCGAGATCCTGCCGGGCCAAATCGGACCAAGCGCAAGAAGTACCGCCTTCAGCACGTCTTTCGCGGCGATGGTGCGTCCGTGCTTTTCGATGAGGTAATCGACGAGGCTTCCGGGGCGACCGTCTTTGAAGAAAACCTGATTCTCGAGCTCGGAACCCAGACGATTCAGGAGTTTCGCCCGTCCTTTCAGGCCCACCAGCGGATTGGAATCGCTCACCTGGAATCCATGGGCAAGATCGGCCTCGGCAAGCGACTTCAATCCCCGCGCCGACGACTCCACGGTCCCGGAGTAAAACAAATGAAAGCTCGCAACCCCGAGGCCCTCGGATCGCCCGTAAGACCGGGCTGTTTCTTTTTCGTGATAGCTCCATTCCGCGCCTGCACCCGCATCCAGCAAGACCGAGGGGATCACGAGATCGAACTTGATTCGCGCGAGTTCCAGGGCCGAAGCGCCCTTGTGCCGGTCCTTGAGCCAGAGAAGCCGGTCCACACCGCCTGCCTTGAAGTGTCCCCAGCGGGAATGGAAGGGAACATCGAGGGTGGGATAGTTCTCGCGGATCACTTCGATCACGAATTGGCAGGTCTCTTCGAATTTCCCGGCATCATACGACAACAGGCCGTTTCCGGCGCAGGTCTGCACGAATACTTTTTCGGCCGACTCGCGGACGAAACCGGGCGAAAGGTAGTGATCAAGATTATTCAATGGTTCTTCCTTTCACTTTCTTCAGTTCATCCTGATTTTTCTTCGGCTCGTTCGAGAAGTAGCCCGCTGCTTTCTTGGCCTCGATCTCGACGGTCGCATCGGCGGGAATCAACTCTTCGGGAATCGAGATCCGGTTCACAACACGGATTCCGCTCGACACGATCGCGTCGTGCTTCATGTTGCTCATCGAGTGAAGATGGTCGATCTTCCGGATGCCGAAAAAATGGAGGCAATCCGGCATGAACTCTTGGAATCGCGCGTCCTCGACCCCGGCCACGCATTCGGTGCGTTTGAAGTAGTTGGCGGCGGTATCCCCGCCGGCCTGGCGTTTCCGCGCATTGTAAACCAGGAACTTCGTCACCTCGCCCAGGGCGCGGCCCTCTTTGCGATAGTAGGCGATGATGCCGACTCCTCCCCGTTGTGCGGTCCGGGCCGCATCTTCGATTCCGTACATCAGGTACGGGCGGCACGTGCAGATGTCCGAACCGAACACATCCGATCCGTTGCACTCGTCATGCACGCGGCAGGTGAGTTCGATTTTCGGGTCCGCGAGATCTTGCGCATTTCCGAAAATGTACACTGTGGTGGATCCGATCGGCGGAAGCCAGACCTTCAGATCGGGTCTCGTGATCAGCTCGGGACACATTCCGCCCGACTCCTGGAACAGGGTGCGCCGGAGCACGCCCTCATCCACATTCAATCTTCTTGCCATGCCGGGCAAGAACCACACCGGTTCGATGGCGACCTTGGTGACCTTGATGTCGTGGTTGTCCAGGACGACCTTCCCGTCGACGGCGAGTCTGCCATCGCGGATTGCCGAATGGATCTCCGGGATCTGCAGGTGGGCCTGGGTCACCGAGATCGAGGGACGGATGTCATACTCGCGCTCGAAGAAAGTCTTGAAGTGAATGGCGGGATCCAGACCCCACGGGTCCAGGGTCACGATTTTGGTGGGATCGAACCACGAATCATAAGGACCGATTTGGACGGGGCTCTCGGTGTTGTGCAGATCCGGCTTGTGGGAGGGAGAAAACTTTCCGGATGCGATCGAGAGGGCGCGGTAAACCGAGTAGCTGCCCGAGTGGGTGCCGATCGCGTTGCGCGCCCTCGGATTGGTATGCGAGGCCACGACCGGCGCCCGCCGGAGCGGATCGCGGTCGCCCCAATTCAGAATCGGCGACTCCGGATACCGGAGGTTCGAGTGAGTGGCAAGAATCACATGGCTGGAACGTTCATACCGGTGCATAAGCCCTCCTGTCAGGACATCCAGTTCGAGTCGGTTTGCTTTTCCCATTTCACGGTGATCTTTTTCATCTCGCTCCAAAAATCAAGCGAATGGGCGCCGGTGATGTCGCCATGGCCGAATTTCGAGGCGTTGATTCCGCCGAACGAGAACGGTTCGCGGGGAACAGGAACACCAACATTGACTCCGATCATTCCGGCCTTCGCTTCGCGGGTCACGCGGTCGGCGAGTGCTCCGTTCGAGGTGAACACGCTACAGGCGTTTCCGTACGAAGAGGTGGCCTGGATCTTCAGTGCCTCGCTCAGGTCTTTGCAGCGGATGATCGCAAGGACCGGGCCGAAAAGTTCCACCGTATGTGCTTCCGAACCCGGCGAGACTTCGTCCAGAATGGTGGGACCGATCCAGTTGCCGCCATCCAGCCCTTCGGGGGCCTTCGATTTTCTTCCGTCGAGAATCACGCGGGCGCCCGATTCCTCGGCGCGAGTAATCGCGCCCTTCAAGAACTCCACCTGGCTTCGGCTGATGATGGCGCCCATGTCATCCCCGAGTTTGAGCGATGCCGCGCGAGTTTTGATCTGATCGATATGCTCGTCGACCTTCCCTACGGCCAAAAGAACCGAGGCGGCCATGCAACGCTGGCCGGCACAGCCGGTGAACGAATCCGAGATGCCGATGCCGGAGAGTTCCGGATTCGCATCCGGAAGCAAAATGATGTGATTTTTGGCCCCTCCAAGGGCCAGGACGCGCTTTCCTTGTCGTGTGCCGCGTTCGTATACCGCGCGAGCGATCTTCGTCGAGCCCACGAAGGCGACGGCCTTGATCGCCGCATGATCGATCAGGGATTCGACCGTGCGCGCACCGCCCGGAAGCACCGTCAGGAGTCCTGCGGGGAGTCCGGCCTGCCGGAATGACTCCGCAATCCGGTATGACGTGAGCGGCGTCTTGTCGGAGGGCTTCCAGACGACGGCATTCCCGAGCACAAGCGCGATCGGAATCGACCAGAGTGGCACCATCGCCGGAAAGTTAAATGGCGTGATCGTCAGGACCACCCCGAGCGGCTCCCTTCGATATTCGCAGGTCACGCCCCGGGAAACCTCGAGCTTTCCGTTCAGGTCCAGATTCTGAAGCGAGAGCGCGAATTCGAGCACTTCGAGGCCTTTCAAG
Organism: Bdellovibrionales bacterium; assembly: GCA_040380025.1. Taxonomy (GTDB): domain Bacteria; phylum Bdellovibrionota; class UBA1018; order UBA1018; family CAIMNF01; genus CAIMNF01. The sequence goes on from JBEIJY010000016.1 coordinate 35,373, forward strand.
AGCCCCGCTTTTCCCTCTTCGAAGGTTTTGCCCGATTCTGCTGCTTTCAGGTGAGAAATCTCTTCCAAGTCCCGAAGAAGAATGTTCCGGAACTCATACAGGATTTTTGATCGCTCTTTGATGGGCATTTTCGCCCAATCGCGTTGTGCCACCTCGGCGGCCTCGACGGCGCGCGCGATCTGTGCCGCATCCGGTTCGGTGAGGTTGCCGATGGGCTTTCCGGAATACGGAGAGATCACCGGAGACTCGTTGGTGGTTCCTTTGACCCATTCCCCGGCGATGAAACAATCAGCATGAACTGGTGCGGCAGGCAGAGTTGCTCTCATAGATTCTCGACTATACCTGAGAGGGGGCTTTTGGCAACTTGGAGGAGTCTCAGCTGGAACAAGAAACCGGCAGGTGCTTCAGACGGGGCGGGGTGGGCAGGCTTTCTGCCTCGAACCGACCGTGCTCTGAAAACGGGTCCCGGAGCACCTCCGCCCATTCCGAAAGCGGTGCGGAATCCCCGCGGGAGGCGGATTCGATCACCGATTGCGCGATGTGGTTCTTGAGCACCCATTTCGGATTCACCCGCATCCTGGAGAGGGTCCTCTCCCCGTCGCTCCGGGATTCCCGCAAAACAAGATCATCATACCTGCGAAGCCAGGCCCGGAGTGCTTGTTGTTTTTCGGGTTCCGGATAGGCGCGCAGGAGCAAGTCCATCGAGTCCGGTTGTTTCGCCTCATAGCGCGAGAGCTCGCGAAAAAAGAAAGTATAATCGAGCGAGGTCTCTTCGAGCATCGAGAGCAACGAGGCGAGATCCTGCGCTGGGATGGGATCAAGGAGCCCGAGTTTTCTTTGATACGCCTCCAAAAGATGCCGATGAAAGAGTTCCGGGTATTGATTCAAGAGTGAGCGGAGCGTTTCGACGGGTAGGACATCCGTGAAGCATACCAGGAGCTTTTCGAGGTTCCAGTAGGCGACCTGCGGCTGCCGCGCGTACGAGTAGCGCCCTTCGCGGTCGGAATGATTGCAGACAAAGCCCGGATCGAAATCCTCCATGAAGCCGAACGGCCCGTAATCGATGGTCAGGCCCAGAATCGAGAAGTTGTCGGTGTTCATCACGCCATGGCAGAACCCCGAGGCCTGCCAGAGTGCGATCATCCTCGCAGTGCGATCGATCACCTCGTGAAGCATCGCTTCGATCGAATGCCCCTGATAAAAGAACTCCCGCACATACTCGATGAGCGCGTGGAGCTCATTCTTTTTTTGAAAGTGGAACGCCATCTCGAAATGCCCGAAGCGGATGTTGCTCGGGAACACCCGGGCCACCAGCGCCTCGGGTTCGAGTTCTTCGCGTTCCACGAGTCCTTCGCCCGAGAGGATCGCAAGCGAGCGCGTGGTCGGGATCCCGAGCGCGTGCATGGCTTCCGCGCAGAGGTACTCCCGAATCGAGGACCGAAGCACGGCCTTTCCGTCTCCCCGGCGCGAAAAAGGAGTGGGCCCCGACCCTTTGACCTGAATCTCCTGTCGTCCCAGGACCGGATGCAAAATCTCTCCGAGCGAGAGGGTGCGTCCGTCGCCGAGCTGTCCGGCCCACACGCCGAACTGATGGCCCGCATAGCGGGTCGAAATCCGTTGATCGCCGGGAAGGCGGGATTCGCCGTTCAGCCACGACACCAAAGATTCATCGCTCAGGGTCCCGAGTCCGAGTTCCGTGCGAAGCGGACCTGTATGAAGAAGCTTCGGGGCACGGAGGGGCAGGGGGGCCACCGGCTCAAAGAAAAACGAGGGCAGGGATACGAAGGAATTCTGGAAGGGAATCATCGGCGCAGAAGAAGAATGAGTTTCACGTACTTGATGAAATACGCATGGGTCGAAAGCACGCTCCAGTACCATCCTTCGCGGCCGTTCAAGACATTGAGGTGAAGAAAATAGAACTGCAGAAACTTCACCGGCGTGAGGAGGACATGAAGGGATGCTCGCGCGAGACTTGCGGTTTCCCGGAGCGATTGCGCTCCGAGAGTGGTGTAGCGGTTCATCTTCTCGAGATACAGTTCCAGATCCGGATAACTGAAGTGATGGATGTGGTTCCGGGTGGTGAGAACGCATGGATCCCGGAGGATGACTTTTTCATGCACCGATGCGCGATCGAAGTCCCCCGCGGACTTCCGGAATATGCGGAGCACCCGAACCCTGGACTCGCGCCCGAAGCGGAATGGCCTTCCCAAAAAAACCAGACGCGAACGGATCCAGATGCCGTTCCGTTCGGGGATCCGGATTTCCTCCAAAATCTCGCGGGCGAGTTCCGGGGTCACCTCTTCGTCGGCATCGAGGCTGAAAACCCAGTCATGGGTCGCACTCCGCACTGCAAACGACTTCTGCTCGCCAAAGCGCTCAAAGGGGTGGTCGATCACCGTGCATCCGAAAGACTGTGCGATCTCACAGGTACGATCGGTGCTTCCGCTATCGACCACGAGGATCTCATCGCAGAACGAAAGCGATCGGAGGGCGCGCGCGAGGTTTTTCTCTTCATTCTTGGTGATGAGCACCGCAGAGATCGGCGTGGGGTTTCGGGTCGGCATGGGCCGCAGGATATCGGGGGATCGTGCTTTTCTCAAGTCGCTTCCATCTGCCGGAGAATCTCGTCCGAAGTTCCTCGGGCGACGATTCGGTGTCGCTCCCGATCGAGTGATTTTTCGTACAAGGGGTCATAGTACCGGACAAGGAGCTCCCGGATCCAACCCTCGTGGACCCCCGCCTGCCGGAAGTCCGCGCTCTCGAAAGCCTGACGCATTTCGGCCTGAATCCTGGCCGAAACCAATCCCCCGAGCTTTTTTTCGATGCGAGCGAGACCCGAAAGAAAAAAAACGAGGGCCTCCTGGGAAGGGGCTTGCTCCGCTCCCGGGCTCGGCCCCAATCGCGGCAGGACGTAGTCATGGGCGATTCTGCGTACCCGTTCCTCGAGTGGAACTTCCAAAACCAGCATCGGAGATGATTTCATTTTTCGATACAGATTCGCCGGCACCACCCGCGCTCCCACCATGACGGATTCGTCTTCGACCAGGATCGATCTGTTTTCGGGGAGTTTGAGCGCGGACGCCATGATTGCGTTCTCGAAAGTCGCCTGCGAGGGTTGGGGCCCGAGCGCCCCGAAACTCGACCCGCGATGATTCGCATGCAGTTCGATGTCAAGGCAGGGAATTCGATTTTGATGGAGAAACCGCGTCTTTCCGGCTCCGGTTTTACCGCCGAGCACGAGGACGTTCCGGGTCCCAAGAATCTCATCGAATCGGATCATCAGGTGATTTCGAAGTCGTTTATATCCTCCCGCGATGCGCTCAATCGGCCACCCGGCCTCGCGGATCCAGGAACTTGCGATCTGCGAGCGGAGTCCTCCGCGGAGGCAGTATAGTCGCGCATCGGGATGATCTTGTACGAATGCGACCCACGCGGCCACGCGATTCTGGCGCACCTCACCCGAAACAAGCTCATGGCCAAGCCGGATCGCCGCCTCCTGCCCCTCGTTCCGGTAGCAAAGACCGACTTGGTGTCGTTCTTCGTTGTTCAGAATCGGAAGATTTCGCGAGGAAGGGAGGCTCCCCTCTGAAAACTCCACCGGAGCTCGCACGTCGATCAGGGGCAGGTCGTCTCGAAAAATCCGGTCAAAATCAAGCATGGACGAGGATTCGCGGGGTGGAGGGGCGTTCGCCTGCTGTTTCTTCTACTGTGCCAATGCGTGAGGTATCGGGAAACCTCGCACGGAGTTTTGCGGTCACGGCGTCGGCGGACTCGGCGGCGACCGAGAGCAAAAGACCGCCGCTCGTTTGCGGATCAAACAGGATCAAATCCTCGCCCGAAGAAGACAGGGCCGGATCGAGCAGGCATTCTTTCTCGACATAGAGGCGATTGGTCCGATGAGCCTTGGTGAGGTTTTCGGCGCGCAGGGACTCGCGCGCGAGGCGGAAGATTGGAATCGCAGGGGCTTGGATCCGGATCCGGACTTCGGATGCGCGGGCCATTTGAAGCGTGTGCCCGAGGAGTCCGAACCCCGTGATGTCGGTTGCGGCATGGATCGAATCCCGTTCCGCTTCGCTCAAAAGGCCCGAGAGATCATTCAGCCTCGTCATCGATGAAATGGCTTCCTGCAAGTCGCTCTCGTCATAATCGCCGTTTTTCAGGCCGGCGCAAAGAGTTCCGGTTCCCAACGGTTTCGTGAGAATCAAATGATCGCCTGCTCGGGCGGTCTGATTGCTCCAAAACTTGCGCGGATGAACCGTACCGGTCACGGAGAGGCCGAACTTCAGCGTATCGTCATCGATGGAATGGCCGCCCACCATGGAACAATCGGCTTCGATCAGTTTGGATCGCGCGCCCTCGAGCACTTCGCGAAGAACTGCGGGGTCGAGAGTCGAAAGGGGAAAAGCCAGGATTCCCATGGCCGTCTTCGGAACGCCGCCCATCGCGTAAACATCGCTGAGAGCATTGGTGGCCGCGATTTGTCCGAACAGAAAAGGAGTATCGACGATCGGGGTGAAGAAATCGAGCGTCTGGACCAGGGCGAGATCGGGCGTGATTTGATAAATCCCCGCGTCGTCCAAGTGTCTTCCGTCAATCAATACGGCAGGGTCCTTTGATCGGAAATCCACAGTCGAGAGGATTTCACGCAAAAGATCGGCGCTGATCTTTGCCGCGCATCCTCCTTTTTGTACGGTCTGGGTCAGGCGAACGGTTGTCATGGGCACCTCGATTCGAAGGCCCTGATGCTAACACGGTTCAGGGGGGCACGGGAGTCCTGAAGTCGGGCCATTTTGTCCGATGCCATCGGGGCCGGATCCGCCTCTCGCGCTTCTTTTGTCGAGCGCACGATTTTTGCTTTCTCTAATCCGGAGGGGTGAATGAAAGCAACAAAGCTGAAAAAAGCAGTAACCTGGGTCATCCAGATCGTACTGGCCATGATTTTTCTTACGATGGGTATGGCCAAGCTCTCAGGAGTCGAGGGCACCATCCAGCTCTTCGAGCAGATCGGGTTCGGACAATGGTTCCGGTTTGTCACGGGGGCGATCGAGGTGACGGCTTCGATCCTGCTTCTCTTCGGACCGTATGCCTCCCTAGGCGCCGGCTTAATCCTGATCACCATGACAGGCGCGGTGATGACTCATTTGTGGTGGATCGGCGGGAGCATTCTTCCGCCGCTTTCACTCGGGGCCGCGGCCGCGCTTTTGATGGCGCTCCGGCGGGCGAATCGCCGCGCGGAGGAGCTCGCAATGCTCGAAGAATTCCCGCGAAAAAAGAGCGCTTAAGAAAAACTCAAGAAAATCAGGATCGAAATCCGCGAGAATCCCTGCGAAATTCCGTTTTCATTTCCTGAAAAGAATCTATGATCGGTTTCAGGGGGATCCGCAATGACATCTGCAATGGCATCCTTGAAGGGCAGAAAAATCTTGGTCGCTGATGACGAGCCGATGCTTCGGGAAATTCTGAGGGATGTTCTCGAGTTCGAAGGCGCCGTCGTGAAAGAAGCATCAAACGGAAAAGAAGCGTTCGCGGCGATGTTGAGTGATCCGACCGAGGCAGTGATTTCAGACATCCGGATGCCCGGCGGAGACGGGCTCGAATTGCTCGAGAGACTCCGGGAGCGGAATTTCGATACGCCGGTGGTTCTGCTGATCACCGGATTCTCGGATCTTTCTCACGATGCCGCCTATAACAAGGGAGCCGATGCGGTTTTTTCGAAGCCGTTTGATGTGAATGAACTAACGGATCGTCTCAGGGCTCTTTTGACGGGGTTCCGGGAGCGTTTGTCCTGGCCGGTTTCGGCTCCCGTGACGGGAGCGATTTCCCGCCCCGGGCGGGGCGGCGTCTCGATCGGTCGGGGCGGGATGTTCGTGGGCGGGTTCAGCGAGGAGTACGTCGGAACCGTGGTTTCTTTTGAGGTCGGCCCGTTCGAGTCGGAGCCGACGATTCGGGGAACCGGCGTGATCCGGTGGGTTCGAAAAGTGACTCAAGGGGAATTTCCGGAGGGGAGCGGAGTCGAGTTTCTGTATCTCGATCCTGATTCGCTCCGTGTCGTGGAGGAGGTTCTTGCTCGCGATCCTCGGCGTGCATTCATTCCAGATCGTTGATTTTTGGCCGGATTTGGCCCGAAATTGCAAAAAACGATCTTTTTTGTACGATTTTCGGGTTGTGCGGATGGCCTGATCCTTGTATCTCCTTCGGGTCATGAAAGCCGTGCCCGTTTTCTCGCGATGGATCCTGTTGATGTGTGTCGCGATCACCCTTCCAGAGACCTCTGTGAACGCCCATTCCCGGGCGGATGCTCGATTGATCCATGCCAAAGAGCTTCTCGGGGGAGGATTCAAAAAGAAAATTATCCGTCGCGAAAAGCGTTCGGTCGGGATTCCTGAATTCGTCGCCGAGACAACAAAGCGGTTCCTGCCCAGGAAATTCCGTTTCCGTTCGCGCGCGATTTCGAACGCTCTTCTTCGCTCGGCGGAACGATACGAGCTGGATCCCGTGTTTTTGATGGCGGTCGCCCTGAACGAGAGCAGTTTTGATCCACATCAGGTCGGATCGGTGGGAGAGATCGGATTGATGCAGATCCGTCCGTCCACCGCCGAATGGATCGCGGGTTTGTATTCCTTGGAGTACCGGGGAGAGAGAACTCTTTATGATCCGGTGATGAACATCTGGATCGGTGCCGCTTTGATTCACTGGCTTCGCAGGGAGTTTGATCAGAACGGACCCTTGTACGTCTCGGCCTATAACCTGGGCCCTGGGAAGGTCCGTGAAATGGTCTCTTCGAACCGTCCGCCGAAAGCCTACGTGCGGGCGGTTCTTCGGCGGTATGTCGCGATTTACGAAGCCTATCGGGCCCGCGGAAGCCTTACCGTGCTCAGCCAGACCGCCCTTCGGAAGGTGCGCGAGATCACGAATTGACCGATCCGGCCTGCGGGGGATACTGTCCCCCCCATGAAACAAGAAATGCTCCTGACCGCCCTTCGTACCCGGTACGCCACAAAAAAATTCGATCCCGCACGAAAGATCAGCGAAGCGGACTGGAAGACTCTCGAGTCGAGCCTTGTGCTTGCCCCGTCCTCGTACGGGCTTGAGCCCTGGAAGTTCCATGTCATCGAAAATCCTGCGATCCGCGAGAAGCTTCGTGCTGCCTCGTGGAACCAGACGCAGGTGACCGATGCTTCCCATTATGTCGTATTCACCTTCAAGAAGTCCGTGAAGGAATCCGATGTGGCGGAGCTTCTGGAGCGCACGAGCGCCACGCGTGGCGTTCCGATCGAGGCGCTCGACGGATACCGCAAGGTGATCACAGGTGACTTGATCCACGGTCCGCGATCGGCCGTGATCGCGCCGTGGGCGGGACGGCAGACCTACATCGCGCTCGGATTTGCGATGCTTTCTGCGGCGATCCTGGGCATCGACACTTGTCCGATGGAGGGCATTGATCCCGCCGAATATGACCGCATTCTGGGCCTCGAAGGCTCTGAGTATGCGACGGTGGCGGGCCTTGCGCTCGGCTACCGGCACGCGGAAGACCGCTATGCCGATGCCAAAAAGGTACGCAAGCACGTTGATCAGGTGATCGTGCATCACCGGTAAGAAATTCCTCCGGCAATCAGAGAAGGGGCGAGGGGATCAGGTGATCCTCTCGCTCCGCTTCACCGAACGAAGATTCGTCTGCAGGACTTTCTTCCGCATGCGGATGTTCTTCGGCGTGACTTCGATCCATTCGTCCTCGTCGATCCATTCAAGGCAGCGCTCAAGCGACATCTCGCGGATTCCCGAAAGGGTCACGAGCACCTCGGCGTGGGCCGCGCGGATGTTCGTGAGTTTCTTTTCTTTGCACGGATTCACGTTCAGGTCGTTGTCTTTGTTGTGCTCGCCGATGATCATGCCTTCGTACACCTTGGTACCCGGACGCAGGAAGAGCACGCCGCGGTCCTCGAGCCCGAGAAGGGCGTACTCGATCGCCTCACCGGTGCGATCCGAGATGATCGCGCCGTTCATGCGGTGGGGGATCTCTCCGCGATGCGGAATGAAGCCGGTAAGATACGAGCTGAAAAGCCCGTCGCCGCGGGTGGCAGTCAGGTAGCGCGAGCGGATTCCGAGGAGTCCGCGCGAAGGAATATCAAACTCGAGTCGGACGCGCTGGCGCCCGATGCCCTCGTGATGGGGCATGGTCTCGTACTTCACGAGCGTGCCTTTTCGTTCCTGGAAGATCCGCGTGACGTCGGATGCGTACACTTCCGGAAGATCCAAAACGGCGCGCTCATGTGGCTCCATGCGGACGCCGCTTTCTTCGCGATAAAGAACGATCGGTTTCCCGACCATGAACTCGTATCCTTCCCGGCGCATTTGCTCGATCAGGATCGCGAACTGGAGTTCTCCGCGGCCGAGGATCCGGAACTGGTCTGAGGTGTCGTGCTCCTCGAAGCGGAGCGCCACATTGTGGCGCACTTCCCGAAGCAAGCGCTCGCGGAGTTTCCGCGATTGGATCGCTTCTCCTTCTTGTCCCGAAAGAGGCGAGGTGTTCACCGAGAAAATCATCGCCAGGGTCGGCTTCTCGACAATGATCCGCGGCAGGGCCGCAACCGAAGCATCCGAGGTGACGGTGTCCCCGATTTCGACGCCCTCATTGCCCGAGATCACCACGATGTCCCCTGCGGTCCCTTCGGCCACTTCTTGTTGCTTCAGTCCCACATAGGTGAAGACCTGGGTGATCGTGAAGGCCTGGGTCAGGGCCGTTCCGTCGGGGCTCACGCCCTGACGGGCGCATTTTGTGTTCTTTTTCACCGAACCCGAGATCACGCGGCCGATGGCGAGCCTTCCCACGTAGTCGGAGTGCGAGAGGTTCGAGACGAGCATCTGGAAAGTCTCGGACTGGTTCACCTTCGGAGCGGGGACCGAGGCGAGGATCAGTTCGAAAAGCGGCTGGAGGGAGCCGGTTTTTTCGCGCGACAGATAGGCTGGAATTTCGTCAAAATCGGTGGTGCACCAGCCCTGGCGGGCGGCCGCGTACACGATCGGGAAATCGGCCTGTTCCTCGTTCGCGCCGAGTTCCAGGAACAAATCGAAGGTCGCATTCACGACTTCGCGAATCCGCTTGCCGTCCGCGCACTCGGGGCGGTCGACTTTGTTGATGACCAAAATCACCTTGTGGCCTTTGGAAAGGGCTTTTTGAAGTACAAAGCGGGTTTGGGGAAGGGGGCCTTCGGCCGCATCCACCAAAAGAAGGGCTCCATCGACCATGCCCATGATCCGTTCGACCTCGCCGCCGAAGTCGGCGTGACCCGGGGTGTCGACGATGTTGATCTTGGTGTCGCCCACCATCACCGAGGTGTTTTTCGAGAGAATCGTGATTCCCCGCTCTTTCTCGAGGTCGCCCGAGTCCATGACCCGTTCTTCGACCACTTGGTGCGTTTGAAAGGTACCGGATTGGCGAAGGAGGTGGTCAACGAGGGTCGTTTTTCCGTGGTCGACGTGGGCGATAATACAAACATTGCGAAGATTCAGGCTCATAAAGGGGGGAGTCTTTCAGTTCAGTAGCTGATTTTTTTGGATTGCTTTTTCTCCACGATACAGGTAAACCCCTAACTTCTGAACCGATTTTTTGCTTTTTTCGCAAAGTTTTAGAGAAGGAAACGACAGTCATGGCACGCGTATGTGATTTAACCGGCACCAAGCCGTTCAGCGGAAACAAAGTATCCCACTCCAACATCAAGACTCGCACCAAATGGTTGCCGAACCTGAAGGAGAAGCGCTATCTCGTTCCCGAGCTTTCCCGCTCGGTGACCCTGAAGCTTTCGACCCGTGCCATCCGCACGATCGACAAGCTCGGCGGCGTCTCCCAGGCGATCATGAAGGCCAAGCTCGAAACCCTGAGCCCTCGCGCAGCGAAGCTCCGGAATGAGATCAAAAAAGCCCGCACGCTGATCTCCGCGGGCAAGAAAAAACTCGCAGTCTGATTTGATCCGGGAAGTTTGATCCCGGAAGGAAAGATCGAACAAGCCCCGTGGGTCATCCCCGCGGGGCTTTTTTCATTTCTCTCTTTTTCATTGCCCGCTTTGCAATTCGAGCAAATGGCGCAAGTGAGCGTAGCTTCCGCGCCAGGCGCCGGGGGAGCGCAGCGAGGGGGCTTCGATGCAGGTCAGGCTCTTCGCCTCCGGGCGCACCAAAAACACCGAAACGCCCGCATTCGTGGCCGGAAGGTCCATCTTCCTCTCGTTTCCGATCATGAGGCATTCGGAGGCCTCGAATTTTTCTTGCGAAAGCAGCTCAAGGTAATACTCCTTGTGCGGCTTGCAGGCGTGCATCCGATCGGCGGTCGTGATGCTCCCGAAATAAGCAGGGTCGATCCCGCCCCAGCGCATCCGCATGTGGACCAGATCGATCGTCCAGACCGGATTCGTGGCGAGCGTCAGGGAGTACTGGGGCTTCGCCCATTCTAGGAACTTCCCGGCCCCTTTGATTTTTCCGAAGTGCGGTTTCAGCTTCGGAAACACCCGGAGGAGGTTTTCGCGCACCTCTTTTTCGGCCTCCTCGAAGCCGATCTTGAAGTAACGCGCGAAGTTCTCGATCATCCGTTCGTGATTTGTTTTCGTGCGATGGGGGTTCTTCATCGACTCGGCGCCCGCCCGGAGTGCCTGATAGGCCGCGGCCCAACCTTGGCGCTTCTTCATGAGCGGGAGCGTCCGGCCGATGAACTCGATATGAACCATGAAGCCGCCGGAGTCGATCAGTGTGCCGTCGAGATCACAAAGAAGATGGCGGAAGCGGTTCTGGGGAAGCGTGATCGGGCTCAAGAGGGACTCCTTCGAACGAATTCTACTCCAAAAAGAGGTTGTCGTCATGAGGGTGGCTTTGTTTTAATTCGGTCATGGAGTTTGCGGGGTATGTGCATCAGTTGGAGTCGTTGTACCTTTCGTCGGGCGGCATCGTGGCCAGGCCAAGGCCGATCGCCGATCTTTTGCCCGATGTTCCCCGGCGAATCCTGATCATCGCCCCGCACCCGGATGACGAGTGCCTGATGGCAGGCCTTGCGCTACGGGCGCGCGAGGAGGTCAGAGCAGAAGTCTCGGTTCTGCCGTACACCTTCGGAAGCGATCCCGCGCGGCAAGCGGCACGGCGTTCCGAGCTTGTGGCGGCTCTGTCCGTTCTCGGGTTCGAGCTCGTCGATCCTCGCGATCCCAGTACTTTTTTTGCCCTTTCCGAACGCGAAATCCTCCGTGCGCTCGATTCGGTATCTCCGGATCTGGTCATTCTTCCTCACTCCGATGATCTCCATCCCACGCATGTTCGCTGTTCTAACGAGTCCCGGTCTGCGGTCCTCCGTCATCAAAACCAGCAACAGATCCCGATCACCATTCTCGAGTCCGAGTACTGGCATCCGATCCGCGAGCCGAATCTGCTGGTTCCGCTCCCGGCCTCGATCGTGGCGATCATGGGAGAAGCGCTCATGAGGCACCAAGGCGAGATTCAGCGAAATCCCTACCACCTGTCGCTTCCGGCCTGGCTCATGGATCAAGAACGGCGGGGAACGGAACGGGTTCAGGGGATGGGTTCCAAGCCCCGGTCCCCGTCCCAGTTCTCCCAACTTTATCGCCTGACCCGAATCACTTCTGAAGCCGGGTCCTAAGAAGCTCCGAGAGCGCCCGCATGGCGTCGGTCGTAGTGAAGATGCCCACCAGTTGATGGTGATCCATCACGAGAGCCGATCCGATCCTGCGCTCGGCAAGCTCGGCCGCCACTTCATCGAGCTTGGCTTGAGGACTCACTTGGTAGGGATCCTCGAGCGCGAAGTCCTGCACGCGGGTCAGGATCGGGTTCACCCCGTTCAAGCCGAGCGCCATCTTCACGTCCCGGTCGGTCAGGATTCCCACGAGCTTTCCTCCCGAGAGCACGGGGAGGTGCCGGATTTCATGTTTCTTCATGAAATCCCGGGCGGTAGCAAGCGATTGCTCGGCTCCGATCGTATGGGGAATCGGGGTCATGTATTTTTGGATTTCCGGGATGGGTTTCATGTCTCAATTCTCAGGACAATTTATCCCTTTTGCCCCGGTGCCGGGGAGGGCCGTCCTGCCTTTCTTGATGCGTAATAGCGCGAAACCTTGCGGATTTCGTTGACTCGCATCAATTGCGCACTGTTTTTGCTTTGGGTCGGGTGAAGAAAAGGAGATTCGTCATGATTCCAGATGAGAACTTGATCAATGAAGCAATCCAGGAACTCGAAAAAAGGGGAGGTGTCGTTCGAATGAGGTTCAAGCCCGACCAGACCCTGTTTGACTCCGGAAATGAGGCCGCGGGCACCTACTGGATCCGTCAGGGGCAGGTCAAGCTCGAGTCGATCGATCCTGCCGGGAAGACGCATTTTTTGCACGTGATCACCGGCTCCAAGGTGTTGGGCCTCGGGGCGTACCTCTTCAATCGGCCGCATGCGTATCATGCACGGGCGCTCGGTGAGGTGAGCGTGATCTGGCTGGACCGGGTGAACACCCGGAAATTCATGGAGCAGAATCCGCGGGTCATGGAGCCGCTCATGCGCCAGCTCGGAGAGGAGCTCGAACTCCTGGAGCGCAGGCTCCGTTCGGCGTATTCTTTGGATGCGGTAGAGCGCGTATTCGAGACGATTTCGTACCTCAAGAAATGCGATCCCGTCCGCGTATGGACCCGCACCGAGATCGCCGAGTGGGCCGGGACCACGCCCGAAACGGTGGCGCGCTCGATCGGGGCGCTCCGCGAGGACGGCCGGATCTTCACCGAAGGCCGGAGAATCGTGATCCTCCGGAACAAGCTCCTGAACTGAATCCGGGATTCACAGCAAGGCGGAGGATTCGGAGTCGAGAAACCAGGTCACCGAAGGGTGGCTCTGGAGCGAGCTCGCCGGCAGGGTGCGGGTGGGCACTTCGCGAATCGCACCGCGGACCGCACGCGCCTTGTTTTTGCCCAAGGCCACGACGATGATTTTCTTTGCCTCGAGGAGGGTGCCGATGCCCATGGTGAGCGCATGGGTGAAAGGCGCGGTTCCGTTGAAGTTCGAGAGCAAGGTCTCGGGATGGAGCGCGATCGCGCGGGTGCGCGAAAAAAACTCGGATCCCGGCTCATTGAACGCGATGTGGCCGTTCGTTCCGATTCCGAGAATGGCGAGATCGATTCCGCCGCAGTCGCGGATCCGTTCCTCGAAGTCATCGCATTCGATCATGAAGTTCTCCGTCCCGGAGTCGAGAGCGAATCTCGCCCGGGGCGGGGTCTTCAGCCGCGAAAAAAAATGCTCATCGAGATAATTCTTGAAGCTCAGATGTGCCAGATACTTCGGGACCGGATAGTACTCATCGAGACCGAAGCAGGTCCAGCGGGCGACCGCGAGCGGTTCTTCCTGCTCGGCCGCGATCCGGTAAAAGGGAATCATGGTGTTTCCGGTGGGGAGGGCGAGCACGGGGTTTCGTCCCTGCGAAACAAGCGCGCGCACTTCTGTCGAAAGGTGCTCGACCAGCGCATAATAAAGGGCGTTCGCATTCCCATGGCGTTGAAGGTTCGGGCTCATCGGTTGGACGGATCGTATCACACGTGGTAGGCCTGTCCACGAGTATGAAAAGCCTGCAAGAGACCCATGCGCCGAACAGTATTTGTTTTGGCTGCGGCCCCGCGAACGCGAAGGGCCTGCGAATCCGTAGTTTTGTGGAACCGGACGGAAGCGTCATCGCCGAGTTCCGTCCCGAGCCCCATCACGAGGCGTTTCCCGGGATGCTGAACGGGGGCATTATGGGAGCGCTCCTCGATTGCCACTCGAACTGGACTGCAGCATACACCCTCATGAGCCGCGCGGGGCTTTCGGCCCCCCCCTGCACCGTGACGGCGGAATTCCATGTGAAGCTAAGGGCGCCCACGCCTTCGGGGCAAATCGTGCGATTGCGGGCCCGCGCCATCGAAGTCCGAGAGGATCGTGCAGTCATCGAAGCGCAGGCGTTCACCGTCGGATCGGATGGCACCGAAAAACTCACTGCAACTTGCCTTGGAACCTTTGTTGCCGTGAAAGAAGGCCATCCGGCCTTTCATCGGTGGGGGTAAGACCGATGAAGATCGTTTCGTGGAATGTGAACGGGTACCGCGCCATATTGGGCAAAGGCTTTCAAAAATGGTTTCACTCGGTGGACGCCGATGTCGTGGGGCTTCAGGAAGTGAAAGCGCATCGTGAGGCCGTCGATTCAAAACTGCTCGAGTACGAAGGGTACCAGTGCTTCTGGCATGCAGCGAAGAAACCGGGCTACAGCGGGACTGCGATTTGGACCCGCGTCGAGCCGCTTGCGTATCGGGAAGGCTTCGGGAATCCCAAGATCGACGACGAAGGACGAGTGCAGATCTTGGAGTTCCGGGATTTTCATCTGCTGAACTGTTATTTTCCGAATTCGCAGGATGAGCGCGCACGCTTGGGCTACAAGCTCGAGTTTTGCTCCGAGATCCAGGACTATTGTTCCGCCGTCATGAAAAAGGGCAAGGGCGTCATCGTTCAGGGTGATCTGAATGTCGCCCACACCGAACTCGACATCAAGAATGCGAAGTCGAATGTGGATTCTCCGGGGTTTTATATCGAAGAACGCGAGTGGATGACCGGATTCCTGAAAACCGGAATGCGCGATGTCTTCCGGGAGCGGTATCCGGGCGAGACCGGCCTCTACACCTGGTGGAGTTACCGCGCGAATGCGCGTGCGAACAACACGGGCTGGCGGATCGATTATCATATCGTGAGCTCGAATCTGGTCGAGCGCGTCCGCGACATCGATCATCAAAGGAATGTCTTCGGCTCGGACCATTGCCCAGTCTGGATGGAGCTCCAAGATTGATTTTTTGGCAAGGCAGCGCGTTTCTTGAAAAAAGAGGTTAGCCGGCGAGCCGGGGCGGCCGGGCTGGCTGTGGCCGCCGGGGGCGGGGGAGGGGGCGGACCGCTTTTTTCATGAAAAGCGCGGGCGTGGCCAAA
>JBEIJY010000017.1:0-46044 GCA_040380025.1 Bdellovibrionales bacterium
AAAGAAAATCCAAACGGTTCCGTTCGAGCGACTCCGAGGCGGCCGCGCGGTTCCGGCGTTCAAGTCTGCTCTGGCCGCTCTTTCGAAAAAATCAGACATCGTGCTTTTATCGGTCGATCTCGATGCCATGAGCCTTGCGGTTGCACCCGGCGTCTCGGCGCCCCAGCCTGAGGGATTTTCGGCCGGAGAGTTGTACGAGATGCTCGAGATCGCCGCCAAAAACAAAAAAGTGTTCTCGCTCGGGCTCTTCGAGCTCTCGCCTCCGCTCGATGCGAACGATGCGACCTCGCGTCTTGCCGCGCAGGCCGCATGGAAGTTTCTTGCAGTGAAATGCTTCAAATGGGAATCGCGCAGATCATGAGTGAATTGGTGCTTTCGATCGATCAGGGAACCACGGGCACGAAGGTGCTCGTCATGGACTCAAACCTCGAAAAAGTGGCCGAGCATTACGAGGCCTTCGAGCAGCATTTTCCGGGACCCGGGCAGGTCGAGCATGAGTGCGCGCAGATCTGGCAAACAATCGAGAAGGGCATCGAGGGAGTCGCGCGCTCCGTCGATCTTGCGCGCGTATCGGCGATCGGAATCACCAATCAGCGCGAGACGATCTGCTTTTGGGAGGCGGGAACTGTGCGGCCTCTTCGGCGCGCGATGGTCTGGCAGGACCGGCGAACCGCCGCTCGCTGTGAGGAGCTGAGGTCAAAGGGGCTCGAACCCGCGATCACCGAGAAAACCGGTCTTTTGCTTGACCCGTACTTCTCGGCCACCAAGCTCGAGTGGGCGCTCCAAAACGACACGGCGGTGCGGGCGGCGAGCGAGGCGGGAACGCTTCGGGTGGGTACCATCGATTCGTTTTTGCTCGCAAAGCTCACCGCGGGCGAGGCCCACGCCACCGATTCGAGCAATGCCTCGCGCACACTCCTTATGAACCTGAAGACTTTGCAATGGGACCCGGAGCTTCTCTCGATTTTCGGGGTGAGGGAGTCCATTCTTCCGAAAATCCTTCCCACCTTCGGGCCCTTCGGTGTTACCCGCGGGGTGAAAGGACTTCGCGATGGAATTCCCATCACCGGAATGATCGGGGACCAGCAGTCGGCCCTCCTGGGTCAGGCGGCGGTCGAGCCCGGCATGGCAAAATGCACCTTCGGCACCGGCGCATTTTTGCTCGTGAACACCGGAAGAGAAATCAAAAAAAGCTCTGCAAGGCTTTTGACCACGGTTGTGTGGAGTGACTCGCAGGGAAGCACGACCTACGCGCTCGAGGGAAGTGCCTTCATGGCGGGAGCCGTGGTGCAGTGGCTTCGGGACGGGCTCAAGATGATCGCGAAATCTTCCGACATCGAGCCGCTTGCGCGCGAGGTTTCCTCGAGCGAGGGGGTGGTGTTTGTGCCCGCATTCACAGGGCTCGGGGCGCCTTATTGGAATCCCGAGGCACGAGCCATGATCTCGGGGCTGACGCGTGGCTCGACCCGGGCGCACATTGCGCGCGCGGCGCTCGAGGGAATCGCGCTTCAGAATGTGGATATCCTAAAAGCCATCGAAAAAGATCTCGGTTCGCCCATCCGAGCCCTCAGTGTCGATGGTGGTGCCTGTGCGAACGATTTGCTCATGCAGATCCAAGCGGACTTGCTCGGTTGCGTGCTCCGGCGGCCCGAGCTGACCGAGACGACCGCCCTTGGAGCCGTGTTCGCCGCAGGTCTCGGCGCGGGCATCTGGCACTCGGTCCAAGAGATCGTACGGGTCTGGAAGCTCGATCGTGAGTTCGTCCCCGCTATAACCGAGGCCGATCGGAATGTAAAGCTCGCCGAGTGGAAGGATGCGGTGGAGCGGGTGTCGCTTTAAGGGGCTGTCCCCATCCTTTCGGCATAAAAGCCCGCTTGATTTGGTCTGCTATTGGTGATAGGCTCCGCGCCTCGGAGAACGAGTGTTATGGGCGTACGGAACCGGGTCCTGGTTTTATTTACAGTGGTGATGATGTGCGGAGCGTTTTCGGCGACCGCGCAGGCAGCAGACCACCCCCAAGACCCCTGCTCCCTTTTGCTTCGAAGAAATCAAAGCCTGAATCTTGACCTCATTCGAGCCGCCTCGCGATGGGATCACGACGAAGTGACAAGGCTCGCCGGTGCCATGGGCCTGAGCGAGATCGAGGTGACTGCCCTGATCGGAAGCCGGGTGGATCTCGATTTCGAGGCCATGAAAGAGCGGATCGAGTCCGGCGCCTCAGTCGACAAATATGTCTGTGCGAAGTCTTCGGCCGAGACAGAAGCCTATTTTGATTATCGTTTCAAAATGTTCGATGCCAAAACCGGTGAGGTTGTGCTCCGGAATGAGCTGGGCACGGAAATGCGGTTTGGCAAGGATGCCCGGTTTGCGGTCTACGAGCCGATTCATAAGATCCATATCGAGCCATCGTTGGCTCTTCCTGAAGTGCCGAAGGATCCCGAGGGAACCGCAGAGATCGCAAAAATTCTTACCGAAGTCGAACGAAATGGCCTGGGGTATTGGAGGTATGTGTCGCCCCACAAAGAGGGCGGGCACCACTACCGGGTTTATGCCCAAGGCTTGGTTGTTGATCTCGAGATCCACCCGGATCATGCCGAGTGCTCAGGGAAGCTTCATAGTCCTAACGGCGAGTCCTCTGATTTGAAGCTGAAGAAATCGCAAATTCTGAATTTCTTCGAGAGAATGAAAGCGAGAAATGCCCTCGTCGCTCGAAAACCAAAGTTCAAAAGAACCCTGCAAGAGATCGAGGGAACGGAAGCATACCAAAAGTACAAACAGGAATATCAGACCGCCAATCACCCGACTCTGGAAAACCTTTTGTCGAATCTTGCAGCAAAAATAAGCGCGATCACCGATCCGCAGGATCAGCTTGCATTGTCGGAGGCCGCGCTGGTTCCGGCCATTCGCAAGCGACTTCTAGATCATCAGTTTGAATTCACCGAGAACTGGACGGAATGGGGAACTGTATTCGAAATCAAAAACCTCCTGGATGGAACGCAGTTCGATGGCGTGATCGATTATTCCCTGCATCGATTTGAAATCATGCCCCTCACCGACATCGGTGCCACCGTTTTTGCGGGGCACTATCGGGCCTATGATCAAGCCATCGCGGTCGGGTTTTCGCGCTTTCATCCCATGCTCAATACCCGGACGATCGAGCATGAAATGTCGCATGCCGTGTTTCAGGACGAGCAACTGAAGGGAATCGACCGCTTTTACAATTCCGCCGAGTTCTACCAGCTTGGTACTGAGAGTGATCCTTACGGAGATTACCTGAATTTTGAGGAAATGTTCACCTGGTCGGTCGATCTTCCCCATGAGCTGAAGTATTTAAAGTCCAGCGGTCTTTCGGATTCTGCGTCGATGTCCCTCTTCTGGAAGGTGGGCGAGGGATCCGGGGCAAAGATGCTGGCGATGTCGACCATGCTCAAAAAAGGAGTCGACGGCCTGATCGAAGGGGCAAAAAAAATGAACCATGATGCCTGGATTGATTCAATCCGCAAGGTGAAATACCTTTGGATGGACGGAAGGCCCGCCTTGAGTCGCACGATCGTTCTTGAAATCAACGGGAAGCGCGTCGATCTGACGCTCATGAATCCGGATGATCTACAGGTGTGGGAGAGAGCCCGACGGAACCCGTTGGGACTTACCATGGAGGGCGAGAGTCACTTGGAACAATTCAGGGAGCTCGCGATCGGAAAGCTCAAGGCAATCCAGCAGGAGGTGACAAGGATCCGGGAGGACCTTGAGGACTTACAAAAACCCTTTGTGGATTGGCAGAGCGCTGTGAATGATGCGCTTGTTCAGGCAAAGCTGAACCAGATTCCAAAAGTCCAGGAGTTCACTCCCGAGGCTCTTGCTATGATCAAAAAAGAGCACATCGAAATGATCTGTAGAGCCATTGAAACATACGGATCCTACGACAAGGCAAGACAGGCCTTTGAATCGCTTGAAGGGAAATATCCAGATTGGGACCGGTTCGCCGAGGAGATGACGAGGTTCTCTTGGAAGGCCATCAAAAAAGCCCGACCCAAACCGCGCTAACTCAACAAATCCGGAATCGCGCTCACATGCGCAATCGGGGTCGCCGAGATCCCCTTCACTTTTTTTGCCCGCTCCAGCTGGGATGCGGGAACGATCACCTGCTGGAAGCCGAGCTTTTTCGCCTCTTCGACGCGAATCTCGATCTGGCTCACCTTGCGGACTTCGCCGGTGAGTCCGACCTCGCCCAAAAACACCATCGAGGAGGGAATCGGCACCTCACGAATGGCCGAATGGATCGCCGCCATCGAGGCCAGATCGCAAGCAGGCTCCGAGAGCCGGAGCCCGCCCGCCACATTGAAGAACAGATCCTGATTCACGAGCGAAACCCCGACATGCTTTTCGAGCACGGCGGTCAGGATCGCGAGCTTTTGCGAATCAAGTCCCACCGAGGTGCGCCTCGGCGTCGCAAAGGGCGAGGGTACGCAAAGGGCCTGAAGCTCAACAAGCAAAGGCCGCGAGCCCTCGATGGTCGCCGTGATGGCCGTTCCCATGGCCTGCTCCTGGCGTTCCGACAAAAACAGCGCCGAGGGGTTCGCCACATCGATGAGGCCGTCCGAGGTCATCTCGAATACGCCAAGCTCGTTCGTGTTCCCGAAGCGGTTCTTCACCGTCCGGAGCAAGCGCATGGTCTGCCCCGAATCGCCCTCGAAATAAAGCACCGTATCGACCAGATGTTCGACAATTTTCGGGCCCGCGATCGAGCCTTCTTTGGTGACATGCCCCACGAGCCAAACGGCGATTCCGGCCGATTTGGCAAGGTTCATGAGCCGCGAGGTCACCTCGCGCACCTGGCTCACCGTGCCCGGAGCCGACTCGACAAAGCCGGTCGAGAAGGTCTGGAGCGAATCCATGATCAGGAGCTCGGGGCGCAGATCTTTCACGATCTCGAGGACCTTCTCGAACTGGGTCTCGGCGGCGAGAAAGATCTTGTCTTCGTTCCGGATTTTGAGCCGACGCGCACGCGACTGGATCTGCTCGATCGATTCCTCGCCCGACACATACAAAACCTTCTGCACCGGCGAGTGCTCGGTGATCCCCTGCGCGACCTGAAGCAGGATCGTGCTTTTTCCGATCCCGGGGTCGCCGCCGATCAGCACGAACCCGTCGCGCACCATGCCTCCGCCCAAAACCCGGTCGAGCTCGCTTGAGCCTGTCGGGTAGCGGCTCTTCGCCGGCCCTCCTGCTCCGCCCGTTTCTTCGCCAAGCCGCACGACGGCACCCGTCGTGCCAGCGGGCCCGCCAAAGGTCTCGCGCACGGCCGAAATCGACGAGTCCTTCGCCTGGCTGATCTTCTCTTCGACAAACGAGTTCCACGAACCGCACTCGGGGCATTTTCCGAGCCATTTCGGGTTGCTATGGCCACAGCTCTGGCAGGTGTACCGGGTTTTGATTTTCATGCTAGCGTACAGGTATGGCAAAGGACGACCAAAGACGCAAAAAGTTTTGGGAAGAAGACGAAGAGGAACGCGAACAAGGAGGAGAGGGCTCTCCTTCGGTCCGTCCTGCCGGGGCGGCGCTGGAGCCGCGGATCCACGAGATCAAGCTCCTCTTGGAGCAGACGCATCAGCTTTATTTGCAGTACCTGGGCGGAATCGAAAAACGCCCGCCGGTCGAGAAACGAAGCCGGCTGGATGCCCTCGTGACCGAGCTTCAGCGATCACTCGCCTCGAATCCATCGGGGGCGGCGGTTCGCTTTCAGGTCCAGCAGTTGGTTTCGCAGGTGCAGACGATGCGGGAGCTGTGGGAGCGGAAGCTCCGGGAGCGCGAGAAGGGCTGAGCGCGCGCCTGATGCGAGCTTAAACCAATCTTATCTTTGCTGAAGGAGACCCAAAAACGCCTCCTCCGAGATCACCGGCACGCCGAGATCGCGCGCCTTTTCGAGCTTGCTTCCCGCCTCTTCGCCGGCAAGAACGAACGAGGTTTTTTTCGACACCGATCCCGAGACCTTTCCCCCGTGGTCCTCGATGATCTTCTCGGCCTCCGAGCGTCCGAGGGTCGGGAGCGTTCCCGTCAGCACGAACACCTTGCCCGCGAAGACTTGGGGCTTCTCTGAGGCACGGGGCTCGACAGGCGTCACGCGCGCAAGCAGGGCTTCGAGTTCCTCGACGTGTTCGCGCGATTCAAAGAACGCAAGAATCGAGCTTGCCATCTCGTCGCCGATTCCGTCGATCTCCAACAGCTCCTCGCGGGTGCTGTTCGCGAGCTTCGACATCGACTTGAATTTTTGCGCAAGGAGTTTCGCCGTGGCTTCGCCCGTATGGCGGATCCCGAGCCCGAACACAAGACGGTACAACTCGGGGCTTCGGGCGCTGTCGATCGCGGTCAGAAGTTTCTTCGTCGATTTGTCGGCGAAGCCCTCGAGCGAGATCAGATCGTCATAATGCAAATCGAACAAATCCTGCAGGTGCTTCACGAGGCCTTCATCGACGAGCTGATCGACGATCTTGTCGCCCAGACCCTCGACATTGAGGGCGTCCTTTTGAACAAAATGCTTGATCCGCTCTTTGAGCTTCGCGATGCAATTCCGGCCCGTACAGCGCGAGACGGCCTCGTCCGCGCCGCGCACCACCTTCGATCCGCACACGGGGCAGGATTCGGGGATCGTGAATCGTCGCTCATCGCCGCGACGTTTGTCTTTCAGCACCTCCACCACTTCGGGAATCACATCTCCCGCCCGCTGGATCACCACATGATCGCCGATGCGAATGTCCTTCCGGTCGATCTCGTCCTGATTATGAAGCGTCGCGCGCTTTACGATCACGCCGCTCACACTGACCGGGCTTACGATCGCAACCGGAGTCAGGGCCCCGGTGCGTCCGACCTGCACCTGAATTTCCTCGATCAGGGTCACCGATTGCTTGGGCGGGAATTTGAACGCGATCATTCCTCGGGGGGAGCGCGCCACAAAGCCCGCCGCTTCTTGCTCGGCAAAGGAGTTCAGTTTCACCACCACGCCGTCGATCTCGAACGGCAGGGAATCGCGCATCTCGCCCACCTCGCGAAAAAACGCGCTCACCTCGGTTGCCCCCCGGCACACACGACGAACTTTTCCGACCGGAAGGCCCCATTCGGCCAAAAGATCCTCATACTCGGCAATGGTCTTCGGAAGACTGTAGCCTTCGACTGATCCGACGCCGTAAAAAAATCCGGTAAGGGGCCTTGAGGCCGTGATCTTCGGGTCGAGCTGGCGCAGGCTTCCGGCTGCGGCATTCCTCGGGTTTGCAAAAGGCTTTTCGCCTTTCTCGCTTTGTTCGCGATTGAGTCGCAAAAAATCGGCCACGGGAATCACAATCTCGCCCCGGATCTCGATTCTCGCCGGAGGATTCGCCGTTTTGAGCCTAAGCGGAATCGAGCGAATGGTTCGAATGTTGTTGGTGACATCCTCGCCCGTCTCGCCGTCCCCGCGGGTGGCGGCGCGCACGAGGATGCCGTGTTCGTAGACAAGGTTGATCGAGAGTCCGTCGAACTTGAGCTCGGCAAAGTACGAGAGTTCTTTTGAAGCCGGCGCCTCGATGAAGCGATGCACGCGCTCATCGAACGCGATCCATTCTTCTTCGTTCAAAGCATTCGCAAGCGAGAGCATCGGGACTCCGTGCTTGGATTTTTTGAACTGATCGAGCGCTTTGCCGCCCACCCGTCGAGTGGGGGAGTCGGGAGAGGCAAGTTCGGGGTGCTCCTCCTCAAGCGCCTGAAGTTTCCGGAACAACCGGTCATACTCGGCATCCGTGATCAGGGGTTGATCGAGCTCGTAGTAGGCGCGGTCGTGTTTTTCGATCTCGTGCGCGAGGGCGCGCATTTCCTCTTGAACTTTTTTCGAAGCCTCTGACATGCGTCAGAAGTAATACATGATCGACGGCGTGATCGAAAACAGTTTTTGATTCAGGGTTTGATCGTTCGCAAAGCGGATTCCCTGGGACTGCAGTGAGATCACCGTGCGAAAGAAAATCCGCTCGTTCAGCTGGTATGCGCCCGCCACCTTGATCGCGAGATCAGAGGTCGAGCTTGCCTCGCCGAACGAAGTCGAGAGCGCCGCGGACTCGGCCGATCGGATCACGCCGAGATCCATTCCGATCTGGGCCATGAACGAGGCCGAAATCGGAAACTCCCCGCCCACTCCGATGAACAGGCTCTTGGTCGAGCTCGTGGCCACAAAATCCGAAAGAGCGGTGGTGAGCGAAGTCGTATCGAAGCGGTATCCGGCATGAACCCAGGCGATCGGATCATGAAGGGTTTCCATCGGAATCACGGCGTATCCCACCGCAAACCGACCGGCCATGCGGTTTCCGGAATAACTTGCGGACTGAGCGGCATCGGTATTCAGAAGCGTAGGTGAGTAGCCAAGAACCGAGGCGCCCAGGTTACCTTGTCCGATGAAGCGTGAGTTGATCCAGATCTGCGAGTCGATCTCGAAGGTTCCCTGAAGCCCCCCGCCGCCCCGGCCTCCGTTCGCATCCGCGGGGACGCCGATCTCGCGCGAATACGTGCCGATTCCCAGATTCGCCGCGACCCAGCCCATTTTGGGCTCGAAAACTTCGGACTTCTTCACTGTTGCCACGGGCTCGACAGGAGCATCGAGAATCTGTCTGATCTTTTGGTTCCGGACCACGCCCGCACCGGGGCTGGTCTCGATCACGCGGGCGAATGCGAGCGAGGCATCGACCTGCTCGACGCGGGCGCGTCCCACGGGCTGCCAGCGCCACTCTTCGATCGTTCCCAGAACAGGGTGGCGCTTCACCGATTCGATCGAGTGAAGCGTCACGAATTGGCCGGGCCGGAGGCCCATGTCGTGGCCCACGCTGATCGTGATCAGGTCGGCGTCGACTCCGGTCACTTGCCCGAGGAACGGAAGCTTTGCGATCAGCTCGTCGAGGCTTTTCTTCACGGCGGCATCGAGGCCGCCCGCGCGAAGTCCTTCTTCGCGCCGGTCATCGATGTGACGGAACTCCGCTTGTGCGATGACATCGCCTTTCGGGGCATACACCCAGTCGAGCTCAAAGCGGTAGGAGTCGCCTTCTTTGAACACGCGCGAACGAAGAACGCATTCCACGCGGAACTTCTGTGAGATCTTCCGCAGGATTCCGGGTTCCCGGATCAGCTCGTCGTAACTGGCGCTCGAAGAACCGAAGATTTCTTTCAGGCCCCGCAGGGGGCGCACCACAAAGCGGCTCTGGGCCTTGAAGTACTCGGCAAAGCGCTCGTTCAGGTACTCGGTGAAGATCCCGTCCACATTGTCGACGGGCTTCAGCCAGCCGATCGAGTCGAGCTGGTAGACGCGGTCGTTTTCGGGAGTGGCGGAAGCGGAAGAGGCCGAAAAGAAGGCCAGAACAAGAAGGAACGTCACTTTTTTGAAAGTTGAGCCCATTTTTCCTCGTAGAATGCGACCAGGGTCTTCAGCTCCGCGATCTCTTCGTGCGCGGCGCTCAGCTCCTGTTCGATGTGCTTGATGCGCGCCTCGACGTCTTCGTTCGGCGAGGCCGCAGGACCAAAGCGGAATTCATGATTGCGAGGGGCCGAGAAGGTGCCGTCATCCCGGACAAGGTAGCGACCTTCCAGAAGTTTCCACGGGATTTTGTTTGATTTGATGTAACGACGCAAGGTCGAAAGGCTGATTCCCTTTTTGACAGAGAACTCAACCAACGGAATCCAATTGTCGCCATCCAAGTCGCTCGGCATTGCACCATTCTATTTCCCTAAGCGGAAAATTCAAGTACTCTTGAACAAGGAAGCAATAAAAACATGGTGGCAAACCCCAAAAAAAGAATCTCCCGAAAGAAAAAACTCGCCTTTGTTCTCTCGGGCGGGGGAACCAAGGCCGCCGCCTTCCATATCGGAGTGGCTTACGCGCTCCGCGAGAACGGATTCGAGTTTTATCGTGGACTCAAAACGGACCAGAACCAGAGCGAGCCCACGGCCCGTGCGATTCAGACCTATGTCGGCTCGAGCGGTGGATCCTTCATTGCGACGGTTCTTGCCGCGGGCTACACGCTCGAGAACATCTCGGCCTCGTTCCTGAACCAGGATCCCGCCGACGAGAACCGGTTTTTTCCGCGACCGCTTCCCCGGCTCCAGTATTCCAAAATGTTCAAGATCCGGCCCGAGATCGCAAAAGAGCAGGTGAGCCAGTTCCAGACCGTGAAGAACATCATGGGTTCCCTTGTGGACGGGAATTTTCCGAGTCTGCTTCAGCTGAAGTGGCTCAAGATGAGCGGGTTTTTTTCGACCGCGGGGCTCGAGCAGTTCATGCGCGAGGAGGTCCTGCCCTCGAACCGCTTCGAGGATTACCGGCCGGAGCTCTTTGTGATCAGCACCAAGCTGAACGACTCGCAAAAAGTCGTGTTCGGAAAAAGCTCCTACGCGCCTCCGCCCCATGATCCTAGGTGCGAGTACCAAACGCATGTGAGGATCTCGGATGCGGTGGCCGCGAGCGCCTCCCTTCCGGTTGTGTATGCGCCCTACCTCATTCCCGATCACCACGGCAGGGCCCACCATTATATTGATGGCGAGATCCGCGAGACTCTTTCGACCCACGTGGCGGTCGATTCGGGAGCGGACTTGGTCTTCACGAGCTATACGCATCAGCCGTATCGGTATGTCAAAGAGGTCGGTCCGCTGACCGCACTCGGACTCCCTGCGATCGTGATCCAGGCGATTTACATTCTGATCGAACAAAAAATCAACTCGACCTATGAATCGTATCGCTCGAAAAAAGCGGCGATGAACGAGGTTCATCGCTATTGCAAGGATGCCGGCGTCGAGACCGCGCAGGTCGACCGGATCATGGAGATTCTGGAGCGGGAGCTCCATCAGAACCGGAACCTCGACATCATTCCGATTCATCCTTCTTCGTCGGACACGAAGACCTTCCTGGCCGAGCACTTCACGCTGAATCCCCGCCGCCTGGGCGAGATCGTGAAGGCCGGCTACAAGGCCGGCATGGGGACACTCTCGCAGTATGAGTTCGAGGATTGAGCGCGCGGCCTGAACCGCATCACCGCCGCAGGCGGCCCCGAAGAAACGTCCGCGCCTCTTTGGCCGCGTTCGTGAGGGTCTTGTCCTCAAGATAAGCCATGCTGATCACGTTGATGAGGCTCTTGCCCGATCCCTTCAGGATTTGCAGGTCTTCTCCGCGGTCGATCAGCTGCTGGGCCAGGTGCCCGGGCAGGATGCCGGCGCCGAGGCCGTTCAGAACCAAGCGCGAGACGGCTTGCGCGTCCATGATGTAAACGCGCACGTCGAGCTCCGGGGAACGCACCTGCAGGTGATGCTTCATCCAAAGACTCAGTACTGACTGGTCTTCTTGATAGTCGACGTAAGTGAGTTTTTCGTAAAACGAGTAGTCGGTCTGGGCCTTGGTCGGGAGACCGAGTTTCTTCGAAACACAAAGCTCGAGGATCTCGTTGTACACGGGCTCGGTCTTGATGCTCTTGTCGAGCGAAAAGGAATCCACAAACGCAAAATCGATCTCGCCCGAAAGGAGCAGGTGATTCATCTCGAAGGGAAACCCCTGACGGAACTTGAAGCGGACCTTCGGGTGCTTTTTTTGAAATTCCGTCACGAGCGGAAGCACGAGGTTGTTTCCGAACTCGATCGGCGTTCCGATCGAAACCGTTCCGGCAAGCTCCTTGTCGGTGTTCTTGAGCCGGCTCAGGACGCTTTCGATCTCTTCGAAGCTCTTCGAGGTGTGCCGGTACAAATCGCGCGCGGTCGGGGTGGGAACGAGTTTTTGTTTGATTCGATCGAATAACTTGAGCTCGAGCACATCTTCGAGGGCCTTCACGTGCTGGCTAACACCCGATTGGGTCAGATGGAGTTCGCGGGCCGCATGGGTCATGCTCCCGGTCCGGTACACCGATTCGAAGACCCGCAACTGGTTCAGATTGATCCGATCGATCAGCATGATCCAACCATACGGTCGCAATGCCTTTCAAATCAAGTAGAGAAACCCCTTTGTTTGCGTTAGGGTGTTTGCCAGATCAAACTTTAAAGGAGCATCTGGAATGGTACCTCTCAAGCGGCTTTTTACATCGACCTTGGGGAGAAAATATCTGATGGGTGCATCGGGAATGGCGTTGGTCCTGTTCCTGGTCGTCCACCTGCTCGGAAACCTTACTCTCTACGCCCAAAACGGCGACCTCATGAATGCCTATGCGGCAAAACTTCAGGGCCTCGGCATCGGCCTTGTGGCCCTCGAGGTTGGCCTGTTGGCCGTGATTCTGCTTCATGTGATCACGGCCTTCCAGGTCACTTACTCGGCCAAAGCCGCCCGTCCGATCGCCTATGAAGCCCCGAAAACAAAGGGCGGACCCTCCAAGAACAACGCAACCTCGCGGAACATGATCCTCACCGGATTGGTTCTGTTGGTGTTCCTGATCGTGCACATCTGCCAGTTCCGCTTCGGACCCGGACAAGAGGACGGCTACACCGCAACCGTCGACGGGCTCATGGTCCATGACATTTATCGCGTGGTGGTCGAGGCGTTTGTCCAGCCGGTGTGGGTGGCGTTTTATGTGGCCTGCATGGGCTTTCTCGGATTCCATCTGCGCCACGGGTACTGGAGCGCATTCCAGTCGCTCGGGATCATCAACCCCCGCTGGTCGAAACCCATTTACGCCTTAGGCCTTGCGATCGCGCTTCTCCTGGCCTTCGGCTTTTTGTTCATTCCCGTTTACATCTATTTCACCCAAAGCGGTGGAGGCAACCCATGAGCATTGATCGCATTCCGTTCTCAGGAAATCTCGATTCCGGCGTTCCCGCAGGCCCCCTCGAAAAAAAGTGGGACTCCTACAAATCGAACATGAAGCTCGTGAATCCTGCCAATAAACGCAAATACTCGGTGATCGTCGTCGGCACCGGCCTTGCGGGAGCCTCGGCGGCGGCATCGCTCGCCGAGCTCGGGTATCAGGTCAAGGCCTTCTGCACGCACGACTCCGCACGCCGGGCGCACTCGATCGCGGCCCAGGGCGGGATCAATGCCGCCAAGAGCTATCCGAACGACGGGGACTCGGTGTGGAGGCTGTTTTACGATACGATCAAGGGCGGTGACTACCGCGCCCGCGAGGCGAACGTGTATCGTCTGGCGCAGAACTCCACCAGCATCATCGATCAGAGTGTTTCCCAGGGCGTTCCCTTCGCCCGCGAATACAGCGGCGAGCTCGCCAATCGCTCGTTCGGGGGTGCGCAGGTGTCGCGCACCTTCTATGCCCGCGGACAAACCGGCCAGCAGTTGCTCCTCGGTGCCTATGCCCAGCTCATGAAAGAAGTCGACAAGGGCAAGGTCACGTTGTTTCCGTACCGCGAGATGCTCGATGTCGTCATGGTCGACCACAAAGCCCGCGGGATCATCACGCGGAACCTGAACACGGGCGAGATCGAGCGGCATGCCGCCGATGCGGTGGTGCTCGCGACCGGCGGCTACGGGCGCGTGTACTTTCTTTCGACAAACGCGATGAACTCGAACACCACCGCCATCTGGCGCGCGCACAAGCGCGGGGCGCTCTTCGGGAACCCCTGTTACGTGCAGATCCACCCGACCTGCATTCCGGTCTCGGGGAATCATCAGGCGAAACTGACGCTCATGTCAGAGAGCTTGCGGAACGACGGACGCGTCTGGGTTCCGAAGAAAAAAGAAGACTGCAAGAAGAACCCGAACGACATCGCCGAGGAAGATCGCGATTATTACCTCGAGCGCAAGTATCCCTCGTTCGGGAACCTTGCTCCGCGCGACATCTCTTCGCGTGCGGCGAAAGAAGTCTGCGACGAGGGTCGCGGAGTGGGAACGAGCGGCCTTGCCGTGTATCTTGACTTCCGCGATGCGATCAAGCGCGATGGCGAAGCCGCCATTCGCGAGCGCTACGGCAACCTCTTCGACATGTACCACGAGATCACGAACGAGAACCCGTATCAGGCGCCGATGCGAATCTATCCGGCGGTTCACTACACGATGGGCGGGCTTTGGGTCGATTACTCGTTGCAAACGACTCTCCCCGGGCTCTTTGCCGCGGGCGAGGCGAACTTCTCGGATCACGGCGCGAACCGCCTCGGGGCCTCGGCCCTCATGCAGGGGCTCTCGGACGGGTATTTTGTTCTGCCGTACACGGTGACGAATTATCTGGGTACTCACGCGCAAGAGCTCCTGAAGAAGGTGGATACCCATCACGCCGCGTTCGAGGCGGCCGAAAAGGAAGTCCGTGCGGGCATCGCGCGGATTCTTGAGGTCGGCAAAAAAGGAACTCGCACGCCGACCGAGATTTATCGCGACCTCGGAAAAGTCGTGTGGGAGAAAATCGGAATGGCGCGCTCGGAATCGGGCCTGAAAGAAGCGATCGCCGAGATCCAGAAGCTTCAGCACGATTTCGACACGAACCTGAAGCTCACCGGCGACGACAAGCTGAACAAGAATCTCGAAACGGCCGGACGGCTTGCCGACTTTTTGGAGCTCGCCAAGCTCATGGCCGAAGATGCGCTCCATCGCGGGGAATCGTGCGGCGGGCACTTTCGGGTCGAGAGCCAGACTCCCGACGGAGAAGCCCAGCGCGACGACGAGAACTTCGCATATGTGGCCGCATGGGAATACCAGGGCAAGGGTCAGGGCTCGAAGCTTCACAAAGAGGCGCTCGCGTATGAAAACGTCAAACTCTCGGTCAGGAGCTACAAGTAATGGGAACCTCCACTGAAAAAACGATGAATGTGAAACTCAAAATCTGGCGCCAGGAAGGACCGAGTGCGCCGGGGGGCTTCGAGGAGTACAGCCTGAACGGCGTGCTCGTCGACATGTCCTTTTTGGAGATGCTCGACACCCTGAACGAGAAGCTGATTCACGAGGGCAAGCGCCCCGTGGAATTCGAGAGTGATTGCCGCGAGGGGATTTGTGGAACCTGCTCGCTCATGGTGCAGGGACAAGCCCACGGGCCGGTCCGCGGAGCGACGACGTGTCAGCTGTACATGCGCGCGTTCCGGGATGGCGAACTGATCACGATCGAGCCTTGGCGCGCGAAGGCGTTTCCGGTGCTGAGAGACCTCGTCACCGACCGCAGGGCCTTTGACCGAATCCAGATGGCGGGTGGGTACACTGGCGCCAAGACCGGCCCCCATGCCGATGCGAACGCAATTCTGATTCCAAAAGACATCGCTGACCGCGCGATGGATGCCGCGGCCTGCATCGGTTGTGGTGCCTGTGTGGCGGCATGCCCGAATGCCTCGGCCTCGCTCTTCACCTCGGCCAAGGTGGCCCAGCTGGCACTTCTGCCGCAGGGGCACCCGAACCGCAAGCAGAGGGTGATCCGCATGGTCGACCAGATGGACAAAGAGGGATTCGGAAGCTGCTCGAACCTGCAGGAGTGCGAGGCCGCATGCCCGAAGAAGATCTCGATCCAGAACATCGCGATCCTGAAGCAGGAATACTTCAAGGCCGCGATCGCGGCCGACTTCCGCGCCGGAATGGCGAGCGCCGAAGGGGGCGCGTGAGGCGCATGAGCGAGCCTTTTCGGGCGGGGCTTGCGCTTTTGGGGCTTGTTGCGGCCCTGACCGGGAGTGCGGGCGAAGCTCGCGCACTCGAGACGACCGCGAGTCCGAAGTTTGCTCCCCCCACGGTCCGCCTGTTCGACGACCACGCCCACATTCAAAAAAACAAGGCGCCCGACTATTGGGCCCTGAGCGGCTATTACCTTGCTCAAGAGGGCGGGGCATATTGTTCGGTGGCGACGGTCGCGATGATCGTGAATGCCGCGCGGGCGCGCACGAAGCTCACGGCATCCGATGAGCTTGCGACCCAGACGAACTTGCTGAAGAAAGTGAAAACCCATGACTGGGCCCAAAAAGTAGGAGCCCTGGGCCGCGGCGTGGGACTTGGGGAATTTGCGCCCATTTTGAGTGACAGCCTGAAGGCGTATGGTGTCGAGGTCGAGAGCACTGAGGTTGTTGTGGTCGATGCCGACGATGCCCGAACCCGCAAAAAAATCCGCGAGATTTTGACCGAGAACGAAAAATCGGATCGGGACCTGATCGCCGTGAATTACCTGCAAAGCGAGTACACCGGCGACCCCGAGGGGAAGGTGGGGCACTTCGCCCCCGTTGCGGCCTACGATGCCGTCAAAAAACGGGTGTTGATCTTCGATCCCGACCGGCAGTACTACGAGCCGTACTGGGTGAGCGAGGATGCGTTTGTGAAGGGCATGATGACCCTCGATCCTGTCATGAAGTCGAATCGCGGGCTCGTTCGCGTGCGAATGAAGCGGTAACGCGGTTTCACAAACTTTTCATTCCAGTCCTTTGATTCCGGAACAATCCTTGCTTCTTCGAGTCCCGGCGAGGTTTCTTCGCCGAAAGGGATTCCTATGAAGTTTTTGATCGGGTTGTTGCTTCCGGCGGCTCTTGCCTCTTCGGGCGCCTCTTCCGAGGCCGCGCGTTACCAAGCCTTTTGTTGGGCTCAGCTTAGTTCGGGTGTGTACTGCACCAAAATCGCAAAGTCGCTTTCGTATTCGATTCAGGGGTTTGCCTGCCGCCAATACGCGCTGGCGCTCGGGGCGAGTTCCTCCGGGTTTTTTCGCGATACCGATTCGGCGCGTCTTCGTCAAAAGCAAGAAGACACGTGCAACTATGTGGCCCAACTTCCCAAGTGGCAGTGTTTTGTCGAGACCCGATGCGAGACCTCAGACGGCGTGACGAGCTCGCTTGCGCCGATCGGACGCTCGGTGTTCTCGCCCGTGGGCGATGCGGAGGCCGCAAGAGTCGCGTGCGTGAGCGATTTTGGGCCGATTTACCTCGAGAATATAAAAAGCGCCTCGAATTCCTGCCTCATCGGCGCTCGCGCCGTGATGACGGTTCCGTGAGGGCGAGAGATGCGCCCAGAGCGTTCGCCCCCCCGGGTCATAAAATTTTGACAGACTTTTTTTGCGAAAACACGTCATGGTAGAATGAAAAAGCGCAGGACCCAAGGTCGGGGATTGCAACTCATACAAATGCCAGGGAAGGGACCCCATGAAGCCATTGCTCCGGAATAGTTTTTTTGTGTTTTTGATCGGTATCCTGCCGGGAGGATTCCAGGCCTTCGCCGGAAACTCACCGGAGGAAAAAAAAGCGAAAGCGTGTGAGGAAGCCAATGTCAGTATCGCAAAAGCGGTTCTCGCCGCCCCGGGGAACGAGAAGATCCTCGAGAAGATGGTCCAGCTTGCCGAGCTGAAGTGGGCCTACCGCATCGCAAAGGCCGCGAAAGGGGACGCGGCCACTCTCGAGGGGTATGTCAAACTCGCCCCGGCACTCGAGGTTAAAGATACCGAGAACCTCAAAAAAAAGGTCAAGGAATCGTACGAAAAATACGGGATCAATTCAGATATCGAGTTTTTGAACGAAATCAACGCTAAGAGATCGAATCGCGATTACTTTCAAAAAGGACGCCGTCTCGACAACCAGACCGCGGGAGCGCTTTCGCTGTACCTGTCGCAGAATGATGGCGATGACCAGACCATCCCCGAGGAAGTCAAGTTCAAGGAGTCGGATGCGGCCGCGATCTGGGCGCTCCGGACCATCCTTGAAAAAAAGAAGGGGGAGGGCGCAAGCTCCGTTTCCCAGAACCTCCTGGATTTCAGTGTGAGGCTTTGCAAGACCTACGGTTCACGGGCCTGCGGTTCTTCTCGTCCGGTGATTTCGACAGAAGATGCGGGAACGCGGGCCAAACAGCTGGCGAGCGAAATCGAAGCGGCGATCAAGGAAAAAGCAGAGGCGCTGAAAGCCGCGCACTCCGGCTGTTTCACTGAAAATTGCGAATCGGGCGAACCGATTACGGCAGAACAAGTCGCGGGGATCCGGGATGCGCTTTTGGGCATGGTATCGAGAACGCTCAACAACGGGGAGCCCGAAATCCAAATCGACTTCGCAAAGACGAAGTTCGAGAACGGGTCGCTCGCCCTGCACTTCGTCGATTCTTCGGGGTCGGCTCGCGCCCAGAAAAACCCGCCAGCGCCGGCCGTGCCCCGCGATCGGACAGTCTCGGTGGATCCAGCCAAGGGTGAGGTGTGCGAGGAGTATGCCAATCCCGAGATGAACGAAATCCAGAAGTCGAGGAACCCCCAGTGGCATGATCTGTTTCGGTTCGCGGGCGAGACCGAAAAACAGTATTGGAAGAGTAAAACTCCTGAGAATGCAAAAAAGGCATTCGATGATTTGATGGAACGGGCGGAGAAGTATCAAAAGGCTTCGATCGAGGGCCGGATGAACAAGGCGGAGGCTCTCGGTGCCATGGCCGAGACCGCGGTGAAGGCCCTGAACATCGCGCTCGATCAGGATTCCCTGCTGCAGGATCAATACGGATATACCCGGAGCAGGCTTCAGAATATTTTCGGGTATATCGCGGCAAAAACGCCAAAAGAGAAACTCTATGACGGTTACGCCGGGGTATTCGGAATCAAGAATGAGGCGGTGGATCGTGTTTTCAAGGATCCGGTGCTCTCCACAAGTTATCTTGAATTGAGAGCGGTGATGAAGAAAGGCGAGGCGACTTTGAATGATGTCCAATTCGTTTTCGACCGTCTGCGCGGGCATCTGAGAGAAAACAAGGTCTTGGATCATCCAAAATGCGTGAAGAAAAGATATCTGACCACGTGGGAGCAGGGAGTATAGACCGTCCCGCGTTTTTCATGGCCACAGGTTGAACTTCACCCGCCCCGTGGGCTCCTCGGGGCGGGTTTGTTTTTGCTTGACACATAGCTTCTGATCCAGTTAGAAACCCGCAATCGGGATGCGTCGCAGTTCAGCTCTGAGCAGGGGGTCTCCCCGCCAGAGACCCTTCATTCGACGTGGGTTACAAATACAAAATCGAGCTGTAAAGGAGCTGTAACTGTCATGCTGCCAAAAGCATTGTTCGTCGTTCTTTTTTCGTTGATTTCAGGAACGGCATTCGCTCAAACCCAGGACTTCGGCGGCGACGCCAAGACCCTCCGCGAGCGGATCGAAGCCGCGACCTCGTGCGATGAACTTGTCGAGATCGCCACTGACCTCGATGCGCTTCGCAAGGTGACGTTCGAGTACGAGTACCGCCTGAATCAAGCCAAAGAATGGCTGAAGCCCGCCACCGTTTTGAGGAATGGATTCCTTTACGGGTATGGGGCGATGATGGGGACCGGGGTCACCCTTTATCTTGCCACAAAGGTATTCCGGGGAAATCATCGCGCAGGCGAGTTTTTCAGGGCTCACTTGTCTGATTATACGATCGACGTGATCTCCCACATGCCGGGCTATCTTTCGATTGCGGGTACTGGGTATCTTGCCGGAGCAGCGTTTCAGCAAATGTCGATCGCGGACCAACGGCGTGAGATCCAGCATCTCACCGATAAGCTCCACCTGATCCGCGAGAAGGCAGACCTTCTTTTGAACACCCTTCTTGCCAAATCCAGTCAACTGGACGGATGCACGATCCCTTTCCGTCTTTGATTCATCAACCTAAAACCCATTCCAGGAAAACCGAATCATGAAAATCAAAACTCTCATTTCCTCTCTTGTACTTCCCGCCATGTTCGCGACCGCGGCCCATGCGCAGGATCAAAATTTCGGCGGCGACGCCAAAACCCTTCGTGAACGCATCAGCGCGGCCGCATCGTGCGAGGAGCTGGTCGCCATCGCGGCCGATCTCGAAGCGGTCAACAAAGTCGCATACGAATACGAGTTAAGACTGAATCAAGCTGTCGCGAACCTTGAATCCGCGAAAACATACAATGACGCATGGACAGGGCTTTGGCTCGGTACGCTCGGGGGGTCGATTGTTCTTCGGGCCGCGAACGCCGTGTTCAAGGGGAATCACAAAGCGGGAGAGTTTCTTCGGAGGAAGCTGATTTCGGGGAAAGCGATTGAAGCCATCGATTGGACCAAATCGGTTCTTTTCTGGGGATCCTCTGTTCCCATGATCGGAACATTTTTCTCGTCGCCGTCGGTGGGAGAGGCAAGGAAAGAGGTGGCAAACCTCACCGATAAGCTCAGACTCATCCAGGATCGGACCGAACTTCTGCACGAGTTGCTGATCTTGAAGTCCCGTCAAATCCAGGGTTGCGTGATCCTGTCCGCTCAGTGAGTCCAAACGATTACCGTCAAAAGGAAAACCAAATCATGAAAAAAACGATCTCTTTTGTTGTTCTTTCCGCCTTTCTTGCAACCAGCTCGTTCGCGCAGGCTCCTGCCGATCAAACGAGCGCGAAGACCATCCGGGACCGGATTGTTTCGGCCTCCAGTTGCATCGAGCTTCAGGCCATTCACTCCGATCTTGAGCTCGTCCGCGTCGAAGCGGGCCGGATCGAAGAAGACCTGAAGAAGGCGAACGAGGTACTCTCCTCGAACCGCTCCACCGCGGATGCCCTCGGCCTCACCACAACCATTCTGGCCGCATCCACTTGCTCGTTGCTCGTGTCCTCGAAACTCCTCGGTGGATCGAGCGCTGCGGCCCGCGCTTTCCAGCGGAACATCCTTTCTTCGAATTCCCTCCGCAAGGTTTACAATCTGGGTGAGCTCTCTTACATCGTGGGTGTTGCCACCGCCGGATTCACGATCCTCTCTTACGGATCCGTGCAAGGCGCGAAAGAGGATGTGGCCAAGCTGACCGAAAAGCTGGCTCACCTGAACGAGAAGATTCTTCTCATCGATGAGATTCTCCAGCACAAGGCAAAACACATGCGTTGTGTTCTCGGAAACTGATTCCGCTGGGAAAGGGATTCCCTGATGAGTCTTCTTCACTCGATTGCGATTTCCGCCCTCCTGGTGTTTCACGCCGGGGAGGCGTATGCCCAGAATGCACCGGCAGACGATCTGGCTCCCGCGAGTGAGCGGATTCCCTTCAGCGAGAGAATCCGCTCTGCCGCGTCTTGCGAGGAGCTCCGGGCTGTCCATGATGACTTGAATCTTTTGCGCGAAGAGGTCGAGCGCTACCGGCATGATCTGAATTATGCCGAGTGGTGCTATCGTTCGGGCGAGAATCTCGATGTGACTCTGCTGAAGTCCGGGATCGTTCTCGGATTCACCGGAATTTCGGCCTATCTGGCCTCAAGGGGCTTGCGGGCGGTGCTCTCCCCGAACGGCCGATTGGTCTTGAGCTTCACAGGGCAGGGTCTTGCCATGGCGGGGTATCTTGCGACTGCGTATTCGTTTCCGGTTCATCACGTGATGAGCTACTTTCCGATTCAAATCGCGAAAACCAAAGAAAAAATCCTTCGTGTCGAAGAACGCATCGGGCGGATCGAGAGCGAAATCAAAGAAAAATCCGCCCAATTTCGGGGTTGCACCCTTTAGGCAAACGGACACAGAGGAAACAAACGAAGTATGAACCGGTTCAGGAGTCTTGCGATCGCCGCTGTTTTGATCATGTCGTTGGGTTCTGCCCCGGTGATGGCGGCGGGCGGGGAGCCGTATCGTCCGAATGCTTGTTTTCATCTGATGCGCGTGCTCGAGATGCCCGAGCTCGATTGGAAGAACCCGTTCTCTTCGATCGGCGAGTACTTTCGGAATCGCGCGGCAAAAAAAACACTCGGTCGCTTTGATTGGGACCATTACCGGTCCTACAAGCTCTCGTTCCGAGACACGGATGCGGCGTTTCCGCCCCTTGCGCCGGGAGTGTTCGAGGAGCATGTGGCGTGGTTTGAGGTGTATCTCGAGCGGAACCACGGAAAGATCTTTGATTTCGAGGAGGATCTTAATGCTCTTCCTCAAGATCGCCGCGCGCGGCTTTTGTCGTTTTTGAAGGCGAATCCTTTTTCAAAACCCTTAAGCGCGAATGCTGTGTACGAGCGGCTCTATGAGTTTTTTGATCTGATCGATCATCGGCCGGTGGCGGCGTCCGAGTTGCTCGGACCCGCAGCCGACGAGGCAAAAAAAGAGATCATCGCGAAGGCTTTCGTCGTGAATGCGGTTTCGCACGGTATGGCTCGGTTTTTCGAGCAAACCGGGCATTTGAAACCCACGGGGTGGCGCGAGCGTCTGCGCGGGGTCCTGGATTCCCCCGTCATAACTACTGCGAAAGTGGCGGCATTCAATTCGGGGCTTTTGGTCGGGGTACCCTCGGTGTATCTGCCTGAGTTGAGCTCGATTCGCCTGACTTCCCAGGAGATCGACGAGGCGCTTTTGACCGGAAACATCGAAGCCCTCTACGAATCAAAATTCGCGATAAAAGTCCAAGACAAAGAGGCCAGGCGGGCCATCCTCCATACCCTTCGCAAGAGGGTAATCCAGGTCAGCACTGTCCTGACCTTGTTTTGGGGTGTTCAGGAGGTTGATAACCTTCTGAAAGAGGTCCGGCATCAGGAACGCGTGCGGATCGAGCAAGAAGAGGCGGCCGTCAAGGCCATGCAGGATGCGATCGAGCAGACGGACCGCGAGCTCGATGAACTGCTCAAGATGCTGGAGTAGATCGCGAACGGATCACCAGGCCGGCATGCCGAAACACGAGCGGTACGCCGTGATGAACGAGGCGTAGCTCCAAGTCAAATGCACGGCACCCTGCTGAAAGCCTGAGACGCGCTGAAACTGCTCGCTCATGTCGCCCTGGTCGTTCAGATGAAACAGTACCCGGTCAAACTGCGGAAGCGCGAGCCTCAGGGCGATCTCTTTTGAGTAGGCTCCGGCCCGTCCTAGGTCGCAGTAGAATTCCGCGGCCGCGAGGGTTGAAAGAAACCAAGGATTCCCCCCGGTAAAGCCGTTCCCGTCGTATCGGTCCTCGGGGTACCTCCCAAGAGCGACTCCCTGTGCCCCTGTGTCGCTACGGTTGATCTCATACAGTGTGCTGAAATCGCGGATCAAGCCGCGAAGAGTGCGGAGGGCGGGAATGACAGGAACATTCATGGTTCCGTCGAAGGTGTGAAGGGCCGCCAAGATCACCGCGATATCGCGAGTGCTGGTTTTGTGGGGCAACCGGCTGGAGTGATCGACCGCATAAGCCAGTTCTTGAGTCACGGGGTCATAAAATCGCGCGAGCGTCTGCTCGATCTGTGCGGCTTGACTCCGGTAGAAAGAAGCAGCCCACGGATCATTCAGTCTGCTCGCAAGCTGGGCTCCCCTGGTGAGGGCAGTCTTTTGCACGGTCAGGGTATAAAAATGAAGGGCTCGCTCTTCTTCCCAAGGATCAAAGCTCTGCTCGCGCCAGTGATGGGCGACATACTCGAGATCGCGTTTGACCAACGTGACCGCCGGAAGAACGGGGGCGTAGAGGCGTTTTTGCACGTCCTGAAAGCGCCCCTCTCTGAGCCACTCATTCGCGATCCGGATTGCGGTGATCGCGCGCAGGGCGGGGCCGTCGTTTTGAGGCCGGCCCCATGGGTCGTGGTTCGGTGTTCCGTCGAGATGAAACCTCGGCTCCCCCAGACCCGTGAGCGTGCTTTGGATTTGCAGGCGCAGCTCCCATTCAACCCAGCGATCGAGCTTTTTCAAGAGCGTGCTTTTCAGCTCCTTCGGCGTCGAGGGATCATACGCCAGCTCCGCCACGGTCTTCATGGTGAGTGCAGTGTCGCGAACCCAGTTAAAAGAGTAATTCGGCTCGGACCGCGAAGGAGACGCCGTGATGGCGCCGTTTTCTTGAAGGTTCGCAAGCATTCCCTGAACCGAGCGCTGGTACTGGGCCTCGAGCCGGGTAGAAGCCTGAGCCCGATGCGCGGGGAGGGAAGAGAGGACAAGGAACAGTACGGCGGTCACGGATCGTGCATGCCTCATGACTTCCCGAAGTAGCGGATTCGTTCCGGTTTTGCAATGCGGAGGCAAGCAATCAGCGTGAAAATTGAGCCACCATCGCAAGATACCCTTCGGGAATGACGGGTAGGGCGCAAAACCGTGCATCCGTCACCGAGTGGATCGCAGTATGAATCGCACCCGAAAGCCCGGTGCGACGGAGCTTGCCGTAGGCTTCCTTTTTGACCCATAACTCAAGAAACCTCGTCCGAAGAACCTCGGGCGGAGTTTCTTTCTTTTCCAGTTCCCGGACCTCATCGGGATGGAAATATCTCCGGGCGATGGCGAGGGGCGATTCGACAGGCGTGCGATCCATACGTTCGAGGTCGACCCCGATCGGGCCTGCATCCGAGAACACAAGAACCGCAAAGCCTGTGGTGTGAGAATAGGAGAGTTCGATCGGGATGCTTCCGACCCATCGAGGTCCGTCTTCGCCGACTTTTAGTTCCCCCGAGGGATCACAGAGCGCTTTGCGTAGATGTGCCTCGATCTCGCGTCTTAGCGACATCCGGTCGCCCGAAAACCGGAACCACATTCCCCGAAAGGACCCGGACTGGAAGGATTTCATCGTGGCTTGTTGAGCGGAGCGTAACTGCACCGGAAGACCGCCCGTTGGACGGAGTGGGGGTTCTCGAAATGCTCGAACACCCACGGCCCCCCGGGCACGGGCCCGAGCTGGGTCATGACGAACGGCGAGACGGTCCCGCGAGGATCACCCGTATTGCCCCGGATTTTTTGGGGAGCGACCACGATGTCAAACAAGACGTTCCCACCCAGATACTGCCGGTAGGCTCCGCCGTTGCCGGCGAAATTCGCGACCTCGCCTTCCACGCGCCCGTCCGGGGTCGTGGCAAACGAGATCTCGCTCGAAAACTGGTTGTCCTCGTGAACGCACTTCAACTGCAAGGGGTCGAGTACTGCCGAAAGCAATATCGCGGCGATCTGAAGCTGCATGATGGTTCATTTATAAATAAACTTAATAGAACTTGCCAGAGGATTCTTCGACATACGAAAGATCCCGCTCGAAGGTCTCGGGCAGAAGGAGTGCCGCGAGGAGGGCCAGGGTGAAGCAAACCCCGCCGATGAGCGCGCTCGACTTCACGAGCCCGAACGAGGGATTCAGCTGACCGAAGGCGAAGGTGATCGGAATGACCGAAGCGCGCATCAGGTTCGCCACCATGCTCGCGGCCGTGGTGCGCAGATTCGTGCCGAACATCTCGGCCGTCCAGGCGACGAGCATGGCCGAATAGCCGTTCCCGGCACCGATCAAAAGACGCGTCCAATAGAATCCCTCGGCCGACATGTTCTCCGAGAACATCGGGTGAAACAGCGCAAGCATCGCCCCCGCTCCGATGAAAATAAAAATCGCTTT
Source organism: Bdellovibrionales bacterium (assembly GCA_040380025.1). Classification (GTDB taxonomy): domain Bacteria; phylum Bdellovibrionota; class UBA1018; order UBA1018; family CAIMNF01; genus CAIMNF01. Next base: position 25,106 of record JBEIJY010000017.1, read on the forward strand.
CTTCCGGCTTTTCAGCGCCTGACACAAAAATCCGCACAGGATGTCGCCCAGAATCGCGCCTAGGTACCCCATCATGATCGTCGTGCCCGCGCTGACCTCGCCCCGGATTCCGAATTCGCGCGCGAACTCGGGCGCAAAATACGATAAAATCCCGGCCACATACCAAATGGGCACGCCGGCAAGGAGGGCAAGGGCGATCAACGTCGCTCGACGGCGGGAGCCGAACAACAGCACGAGCGATCCCCATTTGAGTTCGGCGCTCTCGGCGCGGCCGCTCAAAAACACCTTCGATTCGGCCACCCCGACGCGGGCGAACAAAAGGGCGAAGCCCAGAATCCCGCCGAGGCGGTAGGCATCCTGCCACGAGAGCTTTTGCGAGATCGAGCTCGAGAGCACGGCCCCTAGGAACCCGAGTGCCGCGATGAAGGCCGTGCCGAGGCCGCGGTTCTTCTTCGGGAGGGCCTCGCTTGCCAGGGTCACCGCCGCACCGAGTTCGCCCGCCAATCCGAATCCCGCCAGGAAGCGAGCGGCGGCATAGGTCGCAAAGTCGACCACATAGGCGTTCAGGAAGGTCGCGGTGGAGTACAAAAAGATCGACGCGAAGAGTGCGGTCTTCCGGCCTTTTCGGTCGCCGAGCATCCCGAAAAAGATCCCCCCCGCAAGCATGCCCGCCATCTGCCAGTTCAAGAGGGCCGTGCCGGCCGAGAAGGCCGCGGCTCCCTCGATTCCGAGGCTCTTCAGGCTTGCGATCCGCACCACGCCGTAGAGCACCAGGTCATACAGATCGACAAAATAGCCGAAGGCCGCAATCCAGATCAGTTTCTGTTTCAAGATTTCGCGCATTTCTCCTACCGTACTCGCATGGATTCCTGCGAGCAAGCCTCTGTGCACACCCCTGCGGACCCTGAAGATCCGCCCTCTCTCGCCCTTGCCCGCCTCGAGGAGGCCGATCTGCGGACCATTCCGCCGGGAATCACGCATCTCGAACTCGAGGCAGAGGCGGTTTTCGGGCAGACCCCGCGGGCACGGGCGCGATGGGTGGCGCAGGCGACAAAGCAAGACCTCATCATCATTCCCCGCCTGAATCTGCGCCTGCTCTCGCCCGAATCGGCAGAAGATCAGCTGCAAGAACTGCTCGAACTCTTCGACGGACGAGTGGAATTCGTCTTGTTCGCATCCGGCAAGAAGCAGTTCGAGCCTGAACAATGGGCGCGGTTTCGGGCCGTGCGAGAGCGCGCGCAGCAGAGCGGGATCCGCGTGTTCTATGAGTGGTCGCGCGCGGACACGCTCCTGACCACCCGGGCGCTCCATTCCGGCCGCGAGCCGGTCGGAAGCGTCGTCGATCTCGATCACCACTGGCGGTTTGTTCCGAAGATTCCGCGTCTTTCTCTCGGTTCGTCTTCGATTCACTTCAAGCTCCATGGTTGGCATCCCGACCGTTGGATGCGACGATACGGCAGGGTGCTCGGAAGCACCCTTCTTGGTCGGGCAAGAAAGATCAAGTCGTCGATTCTCATTCTCGCCCACTCGGGACGGGGGGCCGAGGCCCGCGATTTCGTCCTTTGGAGGTCGTCATGAGTGCATACGAAAAAACATTCCTCGTGCAAGGCATGACCTGCGCTTCGTGCACAGGTGCGGTCGAGAAGGCGATTCTTTCGGTTCCGGGAGTCGAAGAGGCGAGTGTGAATCTTGCGACCGCGAAGGTTCACGTCAAGATGCGAACCCCGATCGCTGACCCGGTGCTCGGCGAGGCCCTGACCCGAATCGGCTATGTTCCGGTGTTTCATGCGGTGATCGATCCTTCTCGCGAAGAGCGCGAGGCGCGAATTCAAGTACTGTGGTCGGCGTTCCTTACGATTCCCCTGATTCATTTTTTTCACCTTCCGTTTTTTGTGCAGGGAATCCTGGCCCTGATCGTGCAAGTCCGCTTCGGGGGCCCGTTTTATGTCGGGGCTCTTCAGGGGCTTAGGCGGCGCACCGGCAATATGGATCTTCTGATCGCCGTCGGAACGAGCGCGGCCTTCGTGCTGAGTTTTCTTTCGCTGCACGCGTATTTTGAGAGTGCGGCGGGGATCATCACGCTCGTCAAGCTCGGCAAGTGGCTCGAGCTCCGGGCAAAGCATCAGACAGCCTCGAATCTTCGCGCACTCGAGGATTTGCGTCCGGTCACGGCCCGGGTTGTTTTCGGGACACAGGAATTCGAGATGCCCGTCAGCGGCGTGAAGGCCAAGGACCTCGTGCGGGTGCTTCCGGGCGAGCGGGTGCCGCTCGATGGAGTGATTCTGGAGGGGAAGAGCGAGCTCGATGAGTCGTTTTTGACCGGCGAGAGTGCCCTTTGCTTTCGCGGCGAGGGAGACCGGGTCCTGGGCGGCTCGATCAACACGGCGGGCGCCCTCCTTGTGCGCGTTTCGGCCGTTGCGGGCGAATCCGTGCTTTCGCAGGTGATCCGCCTCATCGAAGAGGCAAGCGCGAAAAAGCCGCCCATTCAACGCCTCGTGGACCGGGTCTCGGGTGTGTTTGTGCCGGTGGTGTTTGCGATCGCACTCGGAGCCTTCGCGTGGCAGGTGTTCGATGCAGGCGCGGTGACCGAAGAGTCCTGGATTCGTGCGATTGCGGTGCTCGTGATTGCCTGCCCCTGCGCCCTGGGTCTTGCGACCCCGACGGCCCTCATGGTCGGAACGGGGCTCTCGGCAAAATGGGGAATTCTGATCCGCGACCCGGAGGCGCTCGAGCGCGGGGATCGGCTCTCTGTGCTTGCGCTCGATAAAACGGGGACCCTGACCGAAGGAAAGCCTGTCCTCGTGTCGGTCCAAGTGCATGAATCAGCAGAATCGCACGATTCGAGAGAGGCGCTTAAAATCGCGGCCGCTTTGCAAACCGGAAGCGAGCATCCGCTCGCGAGCGCAATCCTCAGGTACGCGAAAGAGCAGGGAATCTTGATCGAGCCTGCGAAATCCACGCACGCAATCCCCGGGATCGGCATTCGGGGCGTGGTGAACGGGGTGGAATACGCGCTCGGAAGTGCGCGCGTTCTGAAACCGGAATCGATCAAAGAGCCCGTGAATACTCATAGCGCCCGCACCCTCTCTTATTTGATTATTCATTCCGACCGGCGCGTGCTTGCGGAGTTCCGGTTCGAGGACCAGATCAAGCCCGAAGCCCGGGAGTTCCTCCATGAGCTGAAACGAAGTGGAATTCGGCCAGTGCTTCTGTCGGGCGATCAGGACGGAGTGGTGAAGGGGGTTGCCGAATCGCTCGGAATCGAAGACTTTCGCGGAGGGGTCTTGCCCGACGAAAAAGCGGCCGTGCTTTCGGAGCTGAAACGCCGGGGCGAGGTGGTCGGAATGCTCGGTGACGGCATCAACGACGGACCCGCTCTCGCGGTCGCCGATGTGGGCATCACCTTCTCGACCGGCACCGATCTTGCGATGCAGACGGCGGGAATCACGCTCATGGGGGGCGACCCCCTGCGGGCGCTCGATGCGATTCGCATCTCTTCTAAGACGCGGGCGAAGATCCGGCAAAATCTCGTGTGGGCCTTCTTGTACAATGTGATCTGCATTCCTCTTGCGGCCTCCGGAAAACTGAGCCCCGTCATGGCCGGTGCCGCGATGGCCTTCAGCAGTGTCAGCGTGGTCGCGAATTCCCTCCTGCTTGGTCGCTACCATCCGCGCGCACGCTCGGGGCAAAAGGTCTCATAAAAAGCGCTCCCTCCTTGCCAAGGATTGATTTATCCGCGCCCTGACTTGGCGCGCTTGTTGCTTCATGCCTTCGCGGGTAACCAAAGCCTCAAGGGGCAAGGTGATCGGGAGCGCCCAATCCCAATCCTATCCCTACGCTCTCGACCAGGTCCCTTGAGGCTTCCCGTTTTCCCGCCCCCAAAGGAGAATCCTTGTTTGATTATCTGTTCCTCATCATCGGATTCGTGTTTCTTGTGGGGGCTCTCGATGATCTCTTCATCGACCTGATTCACCTGATGTTTAGGCCCGTTCCGCGGGTCATCCCGAAGAGTCTCTGGGAATCGTGGCGCGCGAAGCCCGAGCGAAGGCTCGCCATCATGATCCCCGCCTGGCAGGAATCGGCGGTGCTCGAGCCCATGGTTCGCACGAATCTGCGGCGGATTCGCTATCGCGAGTACAAGTGGTTCATCGGCGTGTACCCGAACGATTCCGAGACCATGGGAATCGCGCTCGATTTGCGCGAGCGCTACCCCGAAAAAGTCGAGGTGGTGATCACCGACCGGCCCGGACCCACCTCGAAGGCGCATTGCCTGAACTGCATTCTGAAGCGCATCGATGAGTCCCGCTACGACCCCTCGCTCATTGCGATCCACGACGCCGAAGATGTGATCCATCCCGATGCCTTCACGGCGATCAATGCTCAGCCTGCGACGCTGGATTTCATCCAAGTTCCGATCTTCTCGCTTCCGGTTCCGGTGAAGGATCTTATCTCGGGCACGTATCTCGACGAATTCGCCGAGATTCATCTCAAAGAGATTCCCGTGCGGAAGATCCTCCGCATGCCGATTCCGAGCGCCGGGGTCGGGACGTTCTTTTCGGCGTCCGTGCTGAAAGAAATGGGCGAGCGATACGGCTATATCTTTGACGAATCGAATCTGACCGAAGACTACGAGATCTCGCTCCGGATCGCGCGCTCGGGCGGAAAGCAGGAGTTCCTGCTGATTCGCGACGAAAAAGGCGAAATTGTCGCAACCCGTGAGTACTTTCCGCATGAGCTGAAGCGCGCGATCCGGCAAAAGACGCGCTGGACGACGGGGATTGCGCTCCAGACCACCGCCCGCTGGAAGGCCTTCGGGATTTTCTCGCGGATTCTCCTGCGCATTCGGGACCTGCCGCTCGCCTATGGCCTGTTCCGCGACCGGAAGTCCCTGTGGTCGAACCCGACTGTACTTTTTGCCTGGTTCCTCGTGCCGGTTTTTATGATCCGTGCGCCATCGGCGGATTCGGCTCTGGCCTTGTTTCAGGTCAATCTCTGCTTCTTCGGAGTCCGGATGCTCCAGAGGGCCCGGTTCTGTCGCGCCGTATACGGCAGCTGGCATGGGATTGTGAGCATTCCACGGGTTTTGCTCTCGAACTTGATCAACTCGATGGCGTGTCTTCGCGCAATCAGGGAGTTTGTGAGCGCGCCGAAGGGCGGTCCCCGACGCGAGATCAAGTGGGACAAGACCGATCATCGGTTTCCGGATCTGAAGGAGGCGGCATGAAGAGCGTGGTGTGGTTCTTGGTAGGGCTGACCCAGCTCATGGGAGCAGTCCATGCCATGGGCTTCGAGATGAAAGGCGCATTCGTCGATCGATGCTCGGGCAAAGAAACCACCGTGACGAATCCGAATGGCACCTCGATCAAGCTTTGGTTTCCCGCCCTTTCGGCCGATGAGCCGCTCACGATCGACATCGAGTGGCGGGTCGCCGGCCCGAACTCGGAGCTTTCTGAAAAATATCGAATCCGCCAGCAGTATGAGTACCGCGCGGGAAGGCTCGAAGAAAAGAAGGAGTACTTCTTCAAGATCCCCCGCGACCGCATGCTCGACAGCATCGAAGAGAAGGTCCCGGGCTCGCGGATCTGGAGCGTGAATGTGCTCGCCTCGCAGTCGGGGCGCGTCCAGGGAGTGGTGCTGTATTTGCTTCGGGTCGAAAAGGATTTTGACTATTTCGTCCCGACCGGAACCCCGTTCTGCCACTGGAGCAGCGGGCGCAGGGTGAGCTCGCAGTATTATTACAATCCCGGGCCGAAGCCGATGATGATCCGGAGGGTCCTGTCGGCGGCCTCCGAAACGGGCTTCACGCGTGAGTGGTTTCCTCCTTTTTTTCGGGGCAGAGGCAAAGAGTTTTTGTTGGTGGGCATGATCCCGATCGAGAGGGAGTGGTCGCTCGAGCCCCTGCAGGGCGGGGTCTTCGCCGATCGTGTGATTTTCAGCCGGATGCCCGTCGATCATTTCGAGTGGAAGAAGCCCGCAAACGGCGAATCGTGCGGAGCCTATGTCCGAACGGAGTCAGGGCTCCTGGACTCGCCCGAAACCGTGAGTGAGTTCTATACCGTCCCGCGAACCCTGATCGGCGATGAGTCTGCGCTTCTGAACTTCCTTGAGCGCGTAAGCCCGTCTCTTCAAACCTGTACCGATATTCCCAACGCCGGATTCGATCCCTTCGATGCGGAGTTCCGGTTCACCCCCCTGCAACCCTGAAGGAGTTTTGCATGAACCGTTTGTTTGCGCTGATGATGATTTTCTTTGCCGCGAGCGAGGCGAAGGCCGCTCTTACTGCTTCCCTCGAAATCCCCGGTGTCCAGGAGGGAAAGCGCTTCGAGGAGTGCGAAGTCTTTCGGGGTGCGCGCCAGGGCTCGACGGTTTGGCTCGAGCCGAAGGTCTCGGGCGGAAGCGGTCGCTATGAGCTCACGCTCGCGTGGAGGCTCGGGTCCGGGTATCGCGATTACGGCGTCGAGGCCCAGTTCGAACGAAGAATCCGCATAAACAAGCGCTTCGGGCTCAGGATTCCCCTTCTTCGCGATGACGTGCCATATGTCCAGCAGGCAGTGGTTTTGTTGGTGCGAGATCGCGAGACGGGCGAAACCGCAAACGCCGAGGCGCTATTTCCGGTCTCGCGCAATGTGATTCTGACCCCGAGCGCAGACCCTGCAATTCTCGATCGCAATTGCTATGAGCGCTTTCCCGCCACCGAATCCATGATTGGCGTTCTTACGAACGGAAGCACGAACGTGAGCAGTCTGTCGATCAAGCAAGGGATCGATCGACTCTGGGCCAATACGAGCGGGACCTCCTGGGGCTTCTATGTGTCTCCGTTCTCGTTTCTTCCGGGGGTGGGGAGCACGCTTGCCGGGCTCTTCATGGCGAACCGAAGCTACTATAAGACCACCTCACGGCAGACCTCCGAGACGGTCGAGGTGAACTCTTCTTACAATCTCTCGCCCGGCGACACGATTCAGATTTATACGCAAAAAACGCGCTACATCACTCATTACGACGCAACCCTGGTCGGTGCTTGCGGAGCACGGGCCACAAAAAAGGGCGCGTATCCCCTGCAGTGGTGGGGGTTCGCGTACCATGCCGTGCCGATCAATCCCTTCGATCCCACGCGCCCGAACCAGAACAATATCGGTGCGACGCCCCTGAATACCTGCCCCGCATCGCTCACTCCGGGCATGGGGACGGCAGATGAGATGTTTTTTCAGACGAACTTGTAGGAGGAGCGGAATGAAGAGCTGGAGTCGGTGGGTGATGGGGAGCGTGCTTGCAGGCACGATCGGAATGGGGACGGCAGGGGCGCCTGAGGCGGGCGCGGCCACCCTGAGTGCAGGGATCCGGGAGCACTTCACGGCATCGGGCAAAAACGATTATGCGAGCGATTCGGCATCGAAGCTGAAGCTTCTCCTGACCGGACTCGGGTTCCCCTCGATCACGCTTCAAATGCGGGTCGCGGCCCCGAGCACGGAACCCGAGGCGCTGTATCCGCCCAAGTTCGGAACGAAAAAACTAGAGCTCGAGACTATGATCTCGCGGATTTTTCATGGGAATGCGGTTCCGGTGCTGAAGCCCATGCTCTTTTTGCGGCCCGAAGCCGGAGCGCCGGTTGCCTTGCCCTCGATTCCGGCAAAAGCAGGCCAGGCGCTTTTTTCGAGTTATGCGCAGGTACTCGACCCCTATGCCTCGACCCTCGGCCTGCGCTCGGTCGAGGAGTTCGTGCTCGGGCAGGGCATGGGGGAGTTTTACAATGCCCGCTTTGCCGCCCGCTGGAAGGGGCTCATCGATCGTCTGAGGTCGCGCGCCTCTGGGGTGACCCGGATCAGTCTTGATCTCGACAGCGAGTCGGGGATCCGAAATCTCGAGTCCTTTCAGAACGCCGATCGCACCGGGTTCGAAAAAACCTTCTCGGGTGTTCGGCAGGTCCGGTTTTCGCTCCCGATTGCAGAATGGATCGATTCGGACTCGCTTGCTCTGCGCTCTGCGGATTTTCAGGCGTTGGTCATGAATCGGGTCGAGCGGCTCTCGCGGCTGTTTCCGGGCCGGGGTCTCGTGTTCTCGAACGTGTTTCTTCCCGCATGCCCGGGGTTCCGGCCGGTGGGGGCCGAGCCCGATTGCGCCACAAAGGCACCGGATTGGCAAAAGCAAGCCACCTTGGTGCGCGCCTTCTTTGCGGCATGGGATGCCGTGCCTGCCGCGGTTTCGGGGCTCGTCCGCGAGATCGAACTCGTTGCGGGGAGCACGCAGGATGAGCCTCTCCCCGAAGAGGCCGATCCGAGGTTCCTCGTGTATAACCCCGAGGTCAGGGACATTTTAAAGGAGCGCCTTGCGCTCGAATCGCATGGCTCGAGCCGGATTTCGAGTCCTCCGCGCTCTTCGTTTCGAAGGTTCGAGCCGGGCGATCAAAAAAAGCACGCCTGCATTTACTTTGATGAATCCGACGAGAGCGACCGGATTGGCGCGATTCACGCCCGCCTGATCGACAATCTGGTCGGGGCGTTTCCGGCGTGGGCGAAGGAGCGCCGGCGGATGTCGGCCTACCAGAAGGGCGATCTTGGCGATTGCGATGCCGTGTTTTACCTTGCGAGCAATTACGGGATGAAGGTGCCCGAGGAGTTCCTCCGGGAGGCCTCGGCATTCGTGCAAAAGAATCCGCTCGCGTGGATCAATTACAAGTTCGAGACTTTCTACGACTACTACATGAGGGCCAAATTCAGGCATGGGTTTGATCCGATTCTCTTCAATATCCCCCGGATCCTTCAAGCCGATGCGCCTCCGTCGCCTTCGAGTCCGGACCCGGGGTTCTTCCGGTTTTTTCATTACAAAGGCGAGATCTTCGAAAAAGAGGCGCGATTCGACCGCGCGACCGGGGTCTATGCGGCCAGTCCCGAGATCAATGAAATCAGGATCGACGATGCCACCAAGGTCAGGGTGCTCTCGATGGCCGAGCATTCCAAAACAAGGCAGAGAATTCCCTATGCGGTCACGCAGGCCATGAAAGATGGGGGGCGGATGTTCTATTTCGCCGATCTCCCGTTCTCGTTCGCCCATTACGAAGACCGCTCGCTCATTTTCAGCGATGTGATTTATGACATTCTGGGCGAACCCGCTCCCGATCGCCCGCTTCTGGCCCTTGCCCGCCTCGAAGACATCAACCCGAGCATCCCGACCGAGTACCTCGCGAAGGCCATCGATTACCTTGCCGATCGCTCGATTCCGTTCTCTCTTGCCCTGATTCCCTATTATTCGAATCTTTTCTCGAACCCGATGGGACGTGCCACCGACCCGATCTGGCTCCCGGCCGATCAGTTCCCGGAATTTGCCGGATTTGTCCGCTATGCCGCCGCACGGGGCGCCTCGTTTGTCATGCACGGTCTTGCCCATCAGGCGGGCGACCTGATCAGCGGCTTCAACGGCGGAACCGGCTCGGATTACGAGTTCTGGACCTGGCCCGGCGATCGGCCGCATCCGCAGGATTCTCCCTCTTGGCTCATGAAGCGCATGGAGCTTGCCGAGGGAGTGTTTGATCGCATGCGGTTGAAGGTAGCGGCGTGGGAGTCGCCCCACTATGCGGCGAGTGCGCTCGATTATGTGCTCTTCGGGCGTCTTTTTGAATGGACGTATCACCGCGGGCTTTACTTCAAATCCGAAATCGAAGACTCGCACCGTCTCGCGGCCCTGCGCGCCCCGTGGGAGTGCAAGACCGAATCCTGCCGCGAAGAGCGGCGCCTTCGGGCAGGCGAAGTAAAAGTGAAGGCCGATTACGAGACCTTCGGCGGCCAGATCGTGCCGTACCCGATTTTTGAGGACAGTTACGGACAGGCCGTGATTCCCGAGACGATCGGCATGGTCGATTATGTGCTCTATCGCCCCGACACCTGGCGGCCTGTGAGCACCGTGGCCGATTTACTACGAAGGGCAAAGAAGTTGCGAGTCGTCCGCGGAGCGATGGCCTCGTTCTTCTGGCATCCGTTGTTGCTGGACCCGAAGGGCGCATATTACGGCGAAATCCCGGGGAGCTACGACTCCCTCGGGGGAATCCGGATCCTCTCGGCCCTGGTCGAGGGGCTGAAGGCCCTGGGCTACCAGTTTGCGAGCATCGAGGATTGCCGGTACTTCCCCCGAAAATCCTGCCGTTAAAAAAGCAAATCGGCGATGCGATCGGCGGCGTACCCGTCTCCGAACAAGTCGTGTTGCAAGCCCTTGCGCGGGGGTTTCGGCTGCCGGAGGGCCCAGAGCATCGACGAGAGGATCGAATCGGCATTCGTGCCCGCAAGTTTCGCAATTCCGGCGTCGACCGCCTCCATCCGCTCGGTGGTCTGGCGGCAAACAATGGTGGGAATTCCAAGCGTCGCCGCTTCTTCCTGGATTCCGCCCGAATCCGTCACCACAAGATCGCACTCCGAAAGCAAGTGGCAGGTCTCGCCGTAGTTCAGGGCCGGCACCAGATGCGCCTGCGGCGTCGCACTCAGGTATCTGTCGGCCGCCGCCTTGGCCAGATGATTCGGATGGATCGGATAAATGAGCCCAAGATCGGGGTTCACGATCAAGAATTGCGCGAGCGCGCGAAACCAGAGATCCATCGATTCCTTGTTCTCGCGACGGTGGGCGGTCAAAAGCACGGGGCGCAGGTTTTTTGATTTGAGCGACTTCAGCACGAACTGGATCGAATCCGGGCGCGGAAGATCGAGCGTCCAGCGAAGCGCATCGATTCCGGTGTTTCCGGTGACATGAATGAGATCTTCGGCGATTCCTTCGCGAAGAAGGGCCGCTTTGGAGCGTTCGGTCGGCGCGAAGTGCACCTGCGAGACGATGCTGATCAGTCTTCGATTCGCCTCTTCGGGGAAGGGATGCTGAAGGTCATACGAGCGGAGTCCGGCCTCGTTGTGCGCCACTTTGACTCCAGCCTGGAACGCGGCCCATGCAGCCATCGCAGCACTCGTGGTATCGCCCTGAACGACGAGCCAACGGGGGCGATGTTCGCGCAGAAGCGCGCCCATGCCTTCGAGGATCGCCGAAGAGGATTCGGTCAAGGATTGCGAGGGGCGCATCGTTTCGAGATTCAAATCGAGCTTCACCCCGAAATGCTGGAGGGCCTGATCGAGGAGCTCGCGATGCTGGCCGGTGCCGATGAGCGCGACCGCATCGGGTCCGTGGCGGGCCACCAGAGATCGATACACCGGAACCTGTTTGATGACTTCCGGGCGGGTTCCGACAATGATCCAGTGGGTTTTGTTTTTCATGCTGATTTCGAGCTCCTCTGTGATAGAAGCTTCCGCGATGAACGGGTATGCGTCCAAGATCTGCGTCATTTTTGGCCTTTTTTTCGGTGTTTTTTTTAGTTTTTTCGAGGCGCATCCGCGGCCGGTCCTTCCCGGATGGGACAATTTCTTCAGCGTTTATTACGAGAGTGCGTATCTCGATCGCGCCCGCACCGGAGCGGGACTTCTTGTCCCGAAGTTCGGTGTTTCCGACCCGAAATCAGGAGTGCAGATTTATTTCACCTCGCGGGTTGGGGTCGATAGCCGGACCTTCCTCGAACAGTCCGACCAAATCTACAACGATAACTTTCTGTTTCTTGGAGCAGGGGTCGATCAGGTGTCGTGGATTCCCGGCGTGCGATTCTCGCTTCAGGTCGGGAATTCGATCGATCTGAACCCGAAGATCAATCTCGGCGGCTTCGATGTGCGGACGGGCTGGATGAGCTATCACGAAAAAGAGTGGATCCGACAGGGGCTCCGCACTGAGATCTACTCGGAGGCGCTCTACATCCGCCGCTATCGCAACATCTTCGGTAGCCTTCATGCGCGGAACTTCTGGCCGGTTCTGCCGGCGGGCCACTCGCGGTACGAAGGGTTCGAGTTCGGGCCGTCGCTCCAGTTCGTTGTTTCGGGCGACTCCGCCGGGTTCGATTACAACCGGTTTTTCGAGGCGCAAGCGGGGGTCAGAGCCCAGCTCCACACCCCGCTTGCGATCGCCCTGCACCTGCTCGGGGTGCGCGGGACGCGCCTCGACCCAAAAAGTCCGATCGACCGGTACTCGGACTTCAGGGTTCTCATCACCGGGTACTACGAGCTTTAATGAAGCTGCGGTTCTTCCGCCCCCGACGACTTTGCGCTTTCGCTCCGGCCGGTGGCGCGCTTTGCGATCAGGTTCGCCACGGCGAGGCCCGTGATCGCAAGGGCGGTGATCGCAACCAGCGGCTCGGTGCGGATCACCGATTCGACGCGATTGAACATCGAGCTCAGGCGCGAGCTCGCAGAGTTTACCGACTCTTCGAGCAAGGATTCGACATCCTTCAAAATGCGCTCGCCGAACTCAGTCAGGGTTCTTCGTTCTTCTTGCACGAACTCCGCCGCGTTCGTCTTGATGGATTCGATCTTCGGATCAAGTTTCATGTCACTCATGGCAAATGCCTCCCGAAGAAAGAAAAGCAAAATACAGGCCACGGCAGGTTTGTGAGAGGGGCTTACCGGAGGGCGAGGCGTGTCAGGCGGTTTTTCACAAGAGCGAGATACTCCGATTTCGCCCGGGTCGGCAGAAAGCTTTTTTCGATGAGAGATTCCCACTCCCAAAGGCAGGAACCGAGCCGCGCGAGTGAGGCTTCTGCGACCGGGCGGACCAGGCCCAGTCTTTCGATGGCGAAGTAATCGATGAAGTCCCCCCGTTTCAGGTTCCGTTTTTTGCCGCGGATCGAAAGTGCCGATTCCTCGGTTGCGCCCTCCATGGCGAGTGTCGAGTTCACGAGATCATAAGCCGGAGAAAGTTCCACTTTTTCGTTCCGGACGATGATCGAGAAGTTCTTCAGATGCATGTCCTCGTTGCCGACCACGAACGAAAAAAGCATGCGGTCGAGGAGCCTTTGCGCCTCGATCAGCGGGAAGGTGCAGTGGTGTCGGATGGTTTCTGCGACCTTTTCCATGCTCGAATCGTATTTCGTGTCGCGAGTTTGACCGGTGAGTTGGGCAAAGTCCTCGATATGGACTTTTTCTTTCTGACCCTTCCGGTCAAAGCGACGAATAAAGTAGCTCAAGCTCCCGTCGATCGAGCGGACCAGGCCGTTCAGCGGGACTTCGATTCCGAAATGCGCGGCCAGTTTCATGGTGAGATTTTCGTTCTCCGGAAGATTGCGGAATTCTTCGACTTGGGGCTTCAGGATGTAGCGGCCTCCGAATTCCACAATTCGGAACTCCTGCTCTTTGACGCTCAGATTCACGCTCAGTTTGGGCTGAACGCCCTGAATCGAGAGCTTCGTCGACCGGATCATCGCCTCGCTCCGTTGTTCTTCGGCAGTGTGAGGAAAGTCATTCAGGCGGGTCAATGCAGGCGCGAGCGCGCGCAGGCCTTTCTTTGAATGGGTCTCGTGGGGGGCGATTTCCTGGTAGGTGATCGAGCAGATCTTCACTCTTATTCCCCGAGGTGTTCCGTGACTGTGACATCGCCAACGAGGTCTCCGCCCACCGCAAGAAGCTGCAAAAAATAGTTCCGCCGGTCGATTTTGTTTCGGCGAAGGAGCCCCTCGAGCTGGCCGCCTTCCGGAAGAAGTCCTTCGAAGAACGGCGGGAATGCATCAAAAAAATACGCCTCGGAAGAAACGGGCAGGGTCAGAGAAACAGGCGGACCATGATACTCCTCGAGGTAGCGAAACGAATAACGTCCATCCCCGTGTTCGATCAGCAAACCGGCAAAAGTCCCCTGAACCGAGACGCGTGCAGTTCTCATTTGCCACGCTCAGAGAGAAAGGTACCCATCAGCGGGCTTCGAAAAAAAACGCCGATATTCAAAACCCGGAGCACCTTCAGAAGGGTGTCGAGTCGTACGCTTGGTTTGTTTTTTTCGAGGTCGAACACGACGGTTTTCCCGACGCCGGCGAGGGCCGCGAGCCCGGACTGGCTCAAGCCGCTTTTTTTGCGATGATACCGAATCGCATGCGCCAGACCGAGAGGCGAGACCTCCGGCGGTTCGGAAGGAAGGAGCGCTTTTTTTGGACTGCGGGGGGAATTCATTTTTTTACCGCCATAACGGTAATAATAGCGCTTTTGGGAGAGGGCAACAAGGGCCGAATCGGGAATTTAATCTTTTTTACTGTTATCGCGGTAATTTATTCAGTTTGGTGCCTTCACCCCGACCACATAGGCCACGTAAAAATCCGGATGCCCCGCGTTTTCAGCAGGAAGATACTCCCCAGTGGGTTTTCCTTTCCCGTCTTCCTGCTCCCAGAGCACCACGCTTTTTTTGAAGCCCGCCGCGGCAAGAGCATCGCGAATTTCGGGAATCGACCACACCCGCCAGTGATAGACAAACGCGTCGGACATCGTTTTGCCGCGCGGGAGCTTGAAGTGAATCGAGTAATCGTTCCGGCCCGTGATCGGATCATACTGTTGTTGCTCCCAGGCTTGGGTCACCATACCCGCCCCCGGAACCTTGATTCTTCGCTCTTCGATCGACGGGGCCAAAAACGCATCGCCGCCCGCGATCTCCAAAAAGAGGGTCCCCTTCGTGTTCAGCGAGGCATGCGCCGCCCTGAAGTAGCGAATGAGCTCGCGCCGCTCATGGAACTCGAAGACCGAGTAATTGAAAGCGCCGATCCAGTCGAATTTTTCGCGGGTCGGGGTCCGGACGTCCGCGCGCCGGAGCGAGAGCCGTTTTTGCACTTTCGGCGCGAGCGCGGGGCGGTTCACGCCTCCGGCGTATTCGAGCACTTCACGGTCGAGGTCGAGCCCCAGGGCCTTCCGGCGCGGAGAGCTCTTGACCCATTCGCAGGCGATTTTCGCGGTTCCGCAAAAGTCCTCGCGAAACGTCATCGCGGTCCGGCCCGTGAGCCACTTGTGGAACTGCGGGAGGTAATCGACCTGCCATTTCGGGCTTTGAACGCTCAATTCGTACAAAAGGTGCTTCGATACGGCCATGAGGACCACCGTAGCAGAATCAACGGGCCACGGTCGAGTCGGAGGGCGGGAGAGAGAGCGGAGGAAGGGGCATTCCGTAGTTGTCGACGCAAAGGCGCACCGAGACGCCATGATCGTTGAATACGGCCCAATTGCAGGGAAAGGCCGAGGAGGGGACCTGGTAGGTGCTTCCGTTGTAGGCGGTGAACCCTTCTTGCGCGGGCGATCTCTGCGCCGCGCTTGCGGACCCGATCGACTGGGTCCAAGCCATCATGAACAAAACCAGAACCATCCTTGACCTCTGTGACAGAGTAGCATTCCCGGCCCCGGTTCGGGAATGTGTCGTTTGCGACAGGGGCGCCGCTTTCGCGCGATTCAACGATAGGTGTGAATCGATCGGGCCTGTTCAAATCAGATCTGTTCAAATCAGATCAGCCCAAGTAGATCCCAGGACCTGCAACCATTTCCGGATTCGCCTCGATTTCGGCCCTTTTCCGGTGCTCCAACTGGACGCATGAGAAGCAGGGAGGCGGACCGGTTGCCGGGGCGTTCGGGTGCATCCGAGCAGGTTCTGATAAAGGGATTGCATCTTTTTTGAACAATCCCCGGCACTGGTGCTGAGGTCCGGACCCAAGGTGGATCTGATTCGTTCCAATTCATTCCGATTTTCCAGGATCCCGATCAAGGTGTTTTTCAGGGCGAGTGAGTCACCCGGCGGAACGGTAAAGCCGTTTTCGCCGTTTCGGATGCGTTCGCCGAGAGCGCCGATTCGACTCCCGATCGGGACCAGACCCAGATCCCACATTTCAGAAAGCGAGATGCAAAAGGTTTCGGGCCAGATCGAGGCATGGATCGAAACATGGGCGCCCGGCGCGAACGCTTCAAGGTCCGACCGGCTGTATGGTCCATGAAAATGAACCCGTGGGTTCCATGACCGGATCTCATCATCGGAATAGCCTCGATCGCTCTTTCCGAAAAAGTGATACTCGATCGCAAGCCCGCGGGTGGATCTCACGAGTTCGCAGAGGGTGTCGCCTCCTTTCAGTCTGGAGAGTCCGTTCGGGATCAAGATTTTTAGCGGGTCATCGACATTGCGGCGCACCGGTCGAGAAAACCGGGTCGCGGAAGGCGCTCCGATCACAGCGGTCCGCTCGAACTCGAGATTTTCGAATCGGCCCATGAAGTCCTTTCGGATTCCCGAAGTATTGAAAATCACGAGATCGCAATTCCGAATGGCCTCTGAAAACCCGGCGAAACGGAGAGCTTGGCTGCCTTTTTTATGACCGCGGAGCAGATAAAGGCAGGTGTCACAGTTCCGGAGTCCGTGCTCGAGTACGCCGCAGTAGCGTCCTTCCGCCGTGAGAAGATTGTACTCATCACACAGGGCGAAAAAATCATGGACCGAGAAGATCGTGAAGACTCCGCTTCCGCGGGCGATCGCAGGAAGGCTTGGAACCTGTCTGAGAAGATGGTGAAAGTGGACGACCCGGATTCAATGCTTCGAGAGGATTTCGCGAAAAATCCCCTCGAGCGACGGATGGCTCAGGTGTTCCGGGCGAACGGGAGGTTCGGGCCGGAATCGCTCTTTCGCATCGGACTCGAGGGAGTACAAAACATATGTCCCGGGCTCATTCCCGTTCAAATCCGGGGCGAAAAACCAGAACTCGAATTGGTCGCGGAGTTGTTCGGCAATCAGTCTCTGATACACCTCGACTCCCCCCGAGTTCCGTTCGATCGTTCCATGGGCGACACAGAGGATGCGGGGCCGGGATTCGGGCGGATTTCGGATGTCCATGTTCATTTCCTTGCAGATCCATTTGATCGGAGTTTTCTCCAGGAATTGGGGAGCGAACAGGCCAGGATTTCATTGTCTGAAAAAGTCACCCGTCTCACTCATTTTGTGGTGGCTTTGCTCCATCGCGGCGGTCCATTTCGTTGAATCCATGGGACCTGAATATGATCACTGTATTATCCATGATTTTTTCGGAGCGAGTTGGTTGAAACCCGAATTCCATGATGTCTTTTTGCCATTGCTCATGGGGATTTCCGCTGGTCGGACCATAATGCAAAACAATGCCTTCCACCCGCGGGTCCGATAATCGCTCCTTGAGATATCGGGATTGGTCCGCATAATGATCAATGACGAAAGACCATCCGGATTTGCGGCTTAAGACAGGAATGGGAGGCTGGGAAAAATTCGTGATGAAAATCAGGAGTCGATCCTTGTCCCGGTCAGGAATGGAGGAAAATTCCCGACGAACGATTTTGGCAGCGGGAAGATAGTGCATTTGGCGTCTCAGGGCCCGGCTGGATTGCACAATCCCCAGGATTACCATCACGAGAACCACCATCACCCGGACGGGCGGAGACGGGATTCTTGAGATTCCGTAAAATCCGAAGAACGCAACGGGGATCAGAAAGGGCAATGCGTAATAGTCATGCACAAAAAAGGAGGATGCGAAAACCATTGCGAAAAGAACGAGGCATAGAAACCAGATGCCCATGAATGATTTCAAACGTTCGAATTCGTTCGAGGTCGCTTTGTCTCGAAACGCGAGAATGCATCCGAAAACGGACAGAACTCCAAAAGGAAGCCCCGGATTCTTGATGAAAACCCAAGTGAAGAAACGAATGTAGAACTTCAACCTGAAGAGGAAAGGCCCGGCCAGGTGCCCGTACCCGTTCGCCATGTATTCAGTGACCGGGTTTGGAATCCGGGCGTGAATAAAATAACCAAGGTACAGGACTGTCGGGCTGACCGAGATCGCCGCTGCAATGAAGCTGCGCAAATAGTCGGTCTTGGAACCCTTGGAGCGAAAGGTCTCAATATTGTCGAAAATCCAGAACGCAAGTACAGAAAATACGGCAAAATACTTGAATGCGCATGCCAGCCCGAGCCATAGATAGGCGGTGTTTTTTCGACCCTCGATACGATAGCAAAGCGCAGCGATCAATGCGGCGAGCATCGGTGTGTCAGGAATCACGGAGCTTCCGTAGATCTGAATGCCCGGGAGCAAAATGAACAGACCGGAGACAAAAAGTGCGGTTTTTCTCGGGATTGCGAGAGCTCGCACACAAATTCTCCGGGTGAAGTGAATCATGGCCAGGACGGAGATCAAATTCAAAATTCTGCCCGATTGCACCGCTCCCAGTCCGGTGATCCGATCGATTCCCACGGCAAAGAGGTGATAGAGCGGAAACTCCTCAGCCCACGGAATCACGCCCGGGTGCCAAGGTTCAAAAAAAAACCGGAGGGGGAAGCCGGATTCGATTGCACCGGTCAGATAGGACTCAATCATATGGGCAACAAAGTTTTGTTTCCCGATTTGTCCCTCCAGGATGTTGTTCCAGGCTTGTCTGAGGGCGAGGGGAACAATACCCGCGAAAATGACCAGAAAGGGCAGAATTTTTTTTATCGTTTCAGGAATCATCATGTCTTGGTTGGCCTTTCAAAGAGTGGAAAGCAAACATAACGGGATTCTCCCCATATTAGCATGCCGGTATCCCATTTTTCTTTTTTTAAGCTAGATTTCACTTTTCGAAGCAGGATCAGATTCCGATCCTCCACGGCAGTTTGAAATCCCTTGTCGGCCACAAGGGTCGTCGCAAGTGCCGAAATCTCATCGGGCTTGAACCCTGACTTGAACAATAGAATCTGGGTTGTGTCCTCGCGGTCCGCGCGTCGCAGAATGGTTTCCAAGGGGTTGGAGTTTCCGCTTCTGCCGAAGTCATTGCAGACCAGCGCCCGGTCCTCCCGTTTCAGCAACACGGAGCTGTATTCTTCATGGTGCCTCAGTGCCTCGAGATCAAACAGGATGGTGGCAGCATCCATGGTGGTGCCAAGACCGTAGATCACCCCTCCCTTGCGAAAGTCGAACTCGCGAAGAGCGGTGCCGATCGATTGGTGATCGGGCTTCAAAAACCCGTTTTTCTCTGGGTCGAGCACCGTTTCGTGCGGATTGAATCCCGCGTATTCATGAAGCGTGAGGATTCCCGCGAGAATGGTGACGACGATCGTTGCCGATCGCTTTTGCACGAGAATGGCAAACCACACCAACGTCACCACGGGGAACAGGGTAACCCAGGTCGCTGAAAGTCTGGTCATGGTGGCACCGGCAAAAAAGGTCATCGGCAGATAAAACAACAAAAAAAGCCCGAAGGAATATGCAACATGAACCCGAAGCCCCGGATTCCGACGGTGAATCGCGATCCCCATGGCCAGAAGCAAGAACGGGAGGATCATGGCCTCCCCGAGAGAAACATCGAGGAATCGGGAAAGATCCACAAACATCCTGCTCAGGGTATCCGCCGGGGTTCCGGCTGCCGCGTTGCCCGTATTGTGTAAAAGCCAGCGGATTTTATGCCGGAATGGCAACAGGTAAAACCAGCCGAAAGGAAGGATGATCCAACGGGTGAGAGTCGCGATCGAATGTGGTGTTTCTTTCCTGATCCCGGAAATCGCATGATTTTTCGATGCCGCAAGCCAAGTGAGGATCAGCAAAGGCACGAAGCACAACGCCCAGATTCCATCGGGGACCCCGATCCCCTCCACTCCGAGCCGTGTGGCGGCGGTGAGGGCGAAAACACCGAAGATCAGAAAGACGATCAGCACTGCGATGAAACCCTTCTTTTTCGCCAATTCCTTGAAGATCTTTACCGAAAGTCCGCGGGCTCCGAAAAGCGCGAGTCTCTCGAGATAAATGTGCTTTAAAAAATATGCCGCACCGAAAAAGAGTCCATATTGCACCTTTGTGAAAAAAAGGAGACTGAGCGCGATTGTGGCGTTCTTCACGAACCTGGGTTTCTTGGTGGTCTCCATGTCTTCCAACAACGAGGCCAGCGCAAAGACGATCGTCAATCCGATCGCCAGAGACTCGAGCATGATCTGAATATGAGTGCCCATGAACCAGACCGAGTTTCCGATTCGCATGAGGAAGAAAAGAATACCGAGCGAGATCAGCACTTTTTTCCAGGCGTTCAGACTCTCCGCGGCATTGCAAAGCAGCGATGCCCACCCGAGGCAGGCCGCCAGTGCGAGAAAGTTCAAATAAACATAGGCATCGTACTGAAACGGAAAGAAGAAACTCGTGATCGCCACCAGCAGCGGATGAAGCGGCATCCAGAAACTCGAGTTGATCAGGCTGTAAAGAAAGGAAACCAGATCAAAGCGAGTCAGCTGGAGGTACAGAACGATCCCGTCCTTTGCATGAAGGGCGGGATCCCAGGACAAAAGGTGCCGGTTCGGGATCTCCAGATAGGAGTCGAAATACGGCCAGGTCAGGGCGAGGTAGGCCAAGGGGAGCCACAGGATCGCGCCGAGGGTTCTGAGATTCATCATGATGGGACGAATTTAGATCAGCACGAAAAGGCGGGGAAGGGGAAATGCTCGGGGGTGTCAGGGAAGAGTCTTGTGAACGAATGTGGTTGCACAAAGTATTGGATTTCAAAATTCACGAGTTGAAAGTAATTTGATCCGGACATGAACCCATTCTCAAAAATCCACATTGCAGGCCACCGAGGAATGGTGGGCTCGGCAATCGCCCGGGAGCTGGAGGCGCGGGGGTACCGGAATCTTGTTCTTCGCACCAGCCGCGAGTTGGACCTGACCCGCCAAGCAGAGGTCGAGGAATTCTATCGCAGTGAAAAGCCCGGGGTGGTGGTCCTTGCGGCCGCCAAGGTGGGGGGGATTCTTGCAAATTCCACAAAAACAGTTGATTTTCTGTACCAGAACATCATGATCGAGGCGAATGTCATCCGGGCGGCGGCTCAAACCGGAGTTTCGAAACTGCTCTTTCTCGGAAGCTCCTGCATTTATCCCAAGCTCGCGCCCCAGCCGCTGAAAGAAGAGTATCTTCTCTCGGGCAGCCTTGAGCCCACCAATGAGGCGTATGCGATTGCAAAAATCGCAGGCCTCAAGCTCACCGAATATTACAATCGCGAAAAGGGTCTTCCCTATATCTCCGTCATGCCATCGAACCTGTATGGTCCGGGCGACAATTATCATCCCGATCATTCGCATGTGATCCCGGGGCTGATTCGCCGATTCCATGAGGC
>JBEIJY010000018.1:0-42875 GCA_040380025.1 Bdellovibrionales bacterium
ATTCTGTGTTTTTTGCCCTCCCGGCGCTCGGGTGCCCCGCCCTCTCGGCGGCCCCCGCCGCCTCCTTTGTCTTAAAACACTTCTTCCCCCACCCCCCCCCTCTCCATCCCGCTCTTTTCAAAAGCACAAACAAAGAGTGCGGTTCGCGCTCACCCCGGAGGCCAGTGCAGGGAGCGCCCCGCAAGAAAATGCAAATGCAGATGGAACACCGTCTGTCCGGCGTCGCGGTTGCAGTTCATGACCACGCGGTATCCCGACTGGTCCACGCCCATCCGCTTTGCGATTTCTTTCGCAGCCAGAAACAGCTCCCCGATCAGGGCCGCATCGCTTCGATCCAGATCATTGATCGTGGGGATTTCTTTCTTCGGCACGATCAGCACATGATGGGGAGCCTGCGGGTGGATGTCCTCGAAGGCGAGCACGAGGTCGTTTTCAAACACGATTTTTGCAGGGATTTCCCGCTCGATGATCTTCGTAAAAAGGGTTGGCATGTTCCCTTTACTTTCGCTAAGGTAGCGCAGGTATGTCAAAGAAACTTTTTGTGGGAAACCTTCCGTTCGAGGTGAATGACGCCGATCTGGCCACCGTGCTCGCAGTCGCCGGAAAAGTCATCGAAGCCCGTGTGGTCCTGAACAAAAAAACCGGGCGCTCCAAGGGCTATGGTTTCGTCGAGATGGAAACCATCGAGATGGCCGAAGAGGCCGTGAAGAAATTCGAAGGCGCGACGCTGAACGAGCGCGCAATCACTGTTCAGATCGCAACCCCCAAGCTGGAAGCCGACGCAAAGACGGAATGATGACCGAAGGCTGGTCCCGATTCGGATTTGTCCGTGTTTCGGCCCTTCTTCCGCGCATCGAACTCGGCAAGCCGCTGGCGAATGCCGAATCCCTCCTGCCCCTTTTCGTGCGGGAGGCGCTCTCCGGAGCGCAGGTGATCTTCACTCCCGAACTCGCGTTGACCGGGTACACCTGCGAGGATCTGTTCCATTCCGAGACCCTTCTGCAGGAATCCGAAAAAGGACTCAGTCGGCTGATCGAGGGATCGCGCGGTCACGGAGGCTTGTGGGTGGTGGGGGCTCCTCTCCGGCTTCCCGATGGTCGCATGTTCAATGGCGCGTTTGCGATCCGTTCGGGCACCCTTCTGGGATTCGTCCCGAAAATCTTTTTACCCAACATGGGCGAGTTCTATGAGCGCCGGTGGTTCGTTCCCGGGCGCTCCCTCCACGAAACCGTCCACCACCCGATCCTCGGAACTTTCCCTGCGTCCGCCCGGCAGATTTTCTCTTCGGGACCCTTGCGTCTCGGAATCGAGATCTGCCATGACCTTTGGGCTCCCGAGCCTCCCTCGACCGCGCTCGCCCTCTCGGGTGCGAACCTGATTGTGAATCTCTCGGCGAGCAATGAGCTCGTCGGAAAACCCGCTTACCGCAAGCATCTGGTCGAGACCCAGTCCCGCCGATCCCATCTTGCCTATGTGTATGCGAGCTGCGGGGCGGGAGAATCGAGCAAGGACACGGTATTCTCGGGACACAGTTTCGCGTTCGAGCTCGGCAGACTCTTGGGCGAATCGGCGCCGTTCGATGGTTCTTCGGATTGCTTCAGCGTCGATGTCGACCTCGAGCGGGTGCTGAACTCCCGGACCCGCGATATCTGTTTTTTGGAGGCGGTCGAAAATCGCACCCTCCGCGCGATCGAGGTGCGGGAGTTCGAGGCGAATCCGGTGTCGTTTTCCGATCTCCGCCGCACCGTCGATCCCCATCCCTTTCTTTCCGAGATACCCGATTACGAAGATGTGCTCGCCATCCAGGTGCACGGACTTCTTCGTCGGGCCGAAGGCTCCGGCGCGAAGAGCCTCATCGTCGGGGTCTCCGGCGGGCTCGATTCCACCTTGGCGCTGAAGGTGGCCGCACGCGCCCGCGATGCCTCCGGGCAAAAACTGCGTCTTATCGGGGTCACCTTGCCCGGTCCGGGAACTTCCGAAAAAACCCTGGGCTTCGCGCGCACGCTTCTCGCCGAGGTGCATCCCGATCTCGTGATCGAGGTTCCGATCTCCGAAGCAGTGAGCCAGCATCTTCGCGATCTTGGCAAGTCCGACTCCGAGCGCGGAATCGTGTACGAGAACGCCCAGGCGCGCGAACGGACACAGATCCTTTTCGATCTCGCGAACGAGCATCAGGGAATCGTGGTCGGCACGGGCGACCTCTCCGAGCTCGCACTCGGGTGGTGCACCTTCAATGCCGATCAAATGGCGCATTACTCGGTGAATGCCGGCATTCCGAAGACAGTGGTTCGCGAACTGGTCGGGTTCTGGGCCGAGACCGCCGAATCGCGCGCCCTGCACGCGATTCTCGAAGAAATCCTCGATTCGCCGATTTCTCCCGAGCTTCTGCCCCCCGATGCCGAGGGTGCGATCTCGCAAGAGACCGAGGCGCTGATCGGAAGCTATGATCTTCATGATTTTTTTCTGCATGCGTACCTGAATTCCGGCTATCCGAAAGACAAGATCCTCGCGCTTGCACGGGTCGCCTTTCGCGGCGATCCCGGTCTTCTTGCCGGGGTTGAGCGCGCGCATTCCATTTTTTTCAACCGGTTTTTTTCCCAGCAGTTCAAACGAACCACGCTTCCTCCCGGACCCAAGGTGCATTCGGTTTCGCTTTCGCCCCGATCCGACTTCCGCCTGCCCGACGAGCTGAAGGCACCCTGACGGAGACCCTGCCATGTTGATCCTTCCCAAATTCAAACGCGGAACCCGGCCCCCGAAGCGAATCGCCGTCCTCACGAGCGGCGGTGACGCCCCCGGAATGAATGCCGCCATTCGTGCCGTGGTCCGCACGACGATTGCCATGGGGTCCGAGGCGATGGGAATTCAAAGGGGATATGCCGGACTTCTCGAAGGACTCATCCATCCGATGGTTCCCTCATCGGTTGCGAACATCATCCAGCGGGGAGGGACGATTCTTCGCACTTCGCGATGTCCCGAGTTCATGAAGCCCGCAGGAAGAAAAAAGGCGGCCGCCATGTTGAACCGTCACGGCGTCGATGCGCTGGTGGTGATCGGCGGCGATGGGAGCTTTCGCGGGGCGAGGCATTTGCACGAAGAGTGCGGAATTCCCGTGCTAGGGGTCCCCGGCACGATCGACAACGACATCGCCTGCACGGACGACACGATCGGGTTTGATACCGCCGTGAACACCGGGATCCAGCTCATCGATAAAATCCGCGATACCGCTTCGTCGCACGACCGCACGTTTTTGGTCGAGGTGATGGGGCGTCACTCCGGAATGATCGCCCTCCATACCGGCATTGGCGGGGGCGCCGAGAGCATCATCGTTCCGGAGGTCAAAACCAAGGTCGAGAGCATCTGCCAGAGCATCGAGCGGGGCATTCGCCGCGGGAAAACCAGCAGCATCATCGTGGTCGCCGAAGGGTGCCAGTTCGGCGGGGCCGAGCCGCTCTCGAAGGAGCTCGAAAAGCGCGGGTATTCCACAAAGCTTGCCATTCTCGGCCATACCCAGCGCGGGGGCAGTCCGACCGCGCATGACCGTCTTCTTGCCTCGACGCTCGGCGCGGTCGCAGTTCATGCTCTCCTTGCCGGCGAAAAAGAGGGAATGGTGGGAGTGGAGCGGCAGGAAGTGCGGATCACGAGTTTCCGGAAGCTTGAAGGCGGACCAAGAAAACTCTCGCGCGAGTTGCTCGCGATCGCGGGCGATCTTGCCCTGTGACGGAGTTGCAGTCCGCGTCGTTGTTTGAGGCGGAACGATTCCGTTCAACCGAAAAAGCAGGAATTCACAAAACTGCCCCCTTTGATTGTGCTTTTGTTGTGAGCGGGATCGGCAGAGGGGGGGGGGATGATTCGGTTTTTGCCGACTCTCGCGAGCCAGGATGGCGAAAGCGAGGCCGGACGATCCGGCTCGGAGGCAAAAACGGAATCATTCCAACCTCTTCTGCCGATCCCTCTCCATCACCAAGCACAATCAAAGGGGGCAGTTTTGGACTTCACTCGTTCACCGAGTTCATCGCCAGAATCGGACTCTGTTCCCCGTACACCCGCACATAGGCCTGACGCCGGTGGAACCAGCTGTAAAAAAACACCGCGAGCAGGACGCCGGCGATCAGATCGACCACATAGTGCTGTTTCGTGGTCATCGTCGAGAGCGTGATCAGGGTCGACCAAACGAAGAACACCCAAAAATGGCGTTTTTTCCCTTCGGACAAAAACGCGAAAGCCGAGAGGTACACCGAGCTGACATGAAGGCTCGGAAGACAGTTGGTGGCGGCATCCTGCGCCCGAAGCCAGATCCAGATCGACTGAAGCCATTCCGGGGTTTCGGCCGGAACCGGATAAAGATCGCGCGGATAAATCGTCGGGAACACGACAAAAATCGCGCAACTGACGGCTTGCAAAGAGAAGAACGAATACAGGTACTTGTTGATGTTGTCCTGGTTGCTGAGCAGGATGTACACGAACGCGAAGTAAAAATACTCGCTGATGTAAATCAAAACCGATGAGGGCAAAAAAGGAACACTCGTGTCGATCCAGGTGAGCGCAAGCTCCCGCGGAGGCAGGATCGGGTTGTGGTTCGTAAGGTAATAAATCGCATACGACACCGCATACATGATCGCGCCGAGGACGTATTTGTTGGCTCCGGTGACAAACAGGGGCAGCTTCATAAGCTTCGCATCCTATCTCATTTCCGACTAAATTGCATCGAATAACTGACAGGAAGAAATCTTGATGGATTTCAATCCGGTTGGTAGGGTTCCCGTACCTGAAAACTCAACGAAAATCCCATTGAATCCTCAAGGAGGGATCCCCATGTTTCTCGACAGTCTTGCCCAGGCGTATCCGATTCTGATTCTGCTCGGGGTGGTGTGGCTAGTGTTGTCCCGTCTTCCCCAGGTTCAGCTCGGGCATTCCGAGGACTTCAAGCGGCGCAGGCTTCTGAACTGGCTTCCTTTGGGGCTTACCTACGCGTTTCTTTACATGGGTCGCTACAACCTGACGGTGAGCAAAAAGTCCTTCGGGGACCTGATGCAAAACTCCGATTTCGGGACGATTTTCTTCTTCGGGACCATCACGTACGGATGCGCCTTCGTGATCAACGGACCGCTCACCGACCGGATCGGGGGAAGACGCGCGATTCTGGTGGCGGCGCTCGGTTCGGCCGTCGCGAACTTCCTTATGGGTCTCGTGACGTATCTGGGAATGACCGATCACCTCGTGGTCACGTTCTCGATCCTGTACTCGATCAACATGTACTTCCAGAGCTTCGGTGCCGTGGCGATCGTGAAGGTGAACTCCTCGTGGTTCCATGTTCGGGAGCGCGGCACGTTCGGCGGAGTGTTCGGAATCCTGATCGCGCTCGGTCTGTATTTTGCTTACGACTGGGGCTCGATCATCGCGCGCACCTTCTCGCTCCCGTGGGTGTTTTTCGTGCCGACCGTCATGCTGATCGGGTTTTTCATCGTCTCATTCGGGTTAGTCCGCGACCATCCCTCCGAGGCGGGGTTCCAGGATTTTGATCCGGGAGACGCCAAGATCGGCGAAGGCGCGCGAATGACCGCATTCCAGGTTGCGGCGATCATGATGCGGAATCCTGCGATCGTTACGATCGCCCTGATTGAGTTCTGTTCCGGATTCCTCCGGAACGCGATCATGCAATGGTACAAGGTGTTTTCCGATCAAACCGGAATTGCGGGCACATTTGTTCCCAAGAACTGGGGGCTTTTGCTCTGTTGCGCCGGGATCATGGGAAGCGTGTTCGCCGGAACCCTCTCGGACCGCTTTTTCGGCTCCCGCAGGGGGCCGGTCTCGGCCGTTTTGTATTTTATGATGCTGGTGGGCGGAATCGTCGCGAATTTTCTGCTTGGCTCGGATTACCTGGGCTTCCTCATGATTTTTATGTCGATGGCGATCATCGGGGTTCACGGAATGCTCTCGGGCACGGCCAGCATGGATTTCGGCGGCAAAAAGAACGTCGGAACGGCAGTGGGGCTCATCGATGGTATGGTGTACCTCGGAACCGGCGCCCAGTCGCTCTACTACGGTTGGGCGCTCCCGAATGGCGATGCCGCGCGGGATTTCTCGAACTGGCATGCCTGGCCCGTGGCCATGGGCCCGGTGGCCCTCATCGGCTTTTTGCTTGCCCTCCGTCTTTGGAACGCGCACCCTTCGGCGCCCAAAAAAGAACGCGCTGAAACCAAGATCCCGGTCACCCTGACGGCCGAACAGTCGTCGGCGGAGTAGACCATGGATTGGACATCCGATCAGACGCGCGCACTGAAAATCCTCGCCGGCGAGAACAACGTGTTTCTCACCGGAGGAGCCGGAACGGGCAAATCCACGGTTATTTCTGAGTTCATTGGCAATCAGGAATCCGTGGCCGTGCTGGCCTCGACCGGAACCGCAGCGATCCTTCTTCGGGGCAGGACCTTTCATTCCTTCTTCGGTCTCGGCATCATGGAGGGCGGGAACGAAGCGGTGATCGAACGCGCCGTCAAGCATCGCGGCATCGTCCAACGCCTTCGGCGCACGAAGACCGTGCTGATCGACGAGATTTCCATGATCGGTGCGAACGAGCTTCTTTGCGCCGAGAAGATCGCCCGGAAGGCGCGAGCCGTGTCCGCTCCTTGGGGCGGTCTGCGAGTCGTCGTCATCGGTGACTTCGCACAACTCCCTCCCGTAGTGCGCTCCGTGCCCGGGCAGGTGTCGAGCGAGCGGCCCTGGTGTTTCACCGCCGAGGCCTGGCGCGATACCCTGTTCGATGCCGTGGTGCTAAGAGAAATCGTACGATCCCGCGACTCCGATTGGAACCGCGTTCTCGGCGAACTCCGGTGGGGCGAGATCGGAGAAGAGTCGTTTCGGGTACTGAATGAGCGGGTCAGTCCTGTTCCCCTGAAGTTCCAAGGGACCCGGCTTTTTGCGCGAAGAGCCCAAGTCGACTCCTTGAATCAGGAACGATTGAAGACTCTTCCCGGGGGCGCGCGGGAATATCCCACGGTTTACGCGGGCAAAGCCCAGCGGCTCGATGAGCTTCGACGGAACGCGCCGGTCCCCGAGGTTCTCCACCTCAAAATCGGCGCCTTGGTGATGTTCCGGCAGAATGATCCCGACTATCGCTTCGTGAACGGAACCCTCGGCACGGTCGTGAAGCTCAAGGACGACGAGGTCCATGTCGAGCTCCTGACCGGAAAAACCATCGAGCTGAAGCCCGCGACCTTCAGTCTTCTCGATGCCGATGGCGAGACCCTCGCATCGGCCACGAACTTTCCTTTGAATCTTGCGTGGGCCTGCACCATCCACAAGGCGCAAGGTGCGACTCTCGATCGCGTGCATGCCGATCTCAGGGGTGTCTGGGAGCACGGGCAGACCTACGTGGCGCTGTCTCGCGTCCGCTCGGTTTCCGACCTCACCCTCGAGGGGCTTTCCCGGAACAGCTTCCGCATCGATCCCGCGGTCACCGGGTTTTATCGCTCGCTTCGCGGCTGAGGGGGCGATTTAGCGATCTCATACAGCCGGTCGAAATGATACATGCCGGTGCGGTGTCCGTCGCTCCATTCGACATGGATTCCGTACCGTCCGACCGGTTCGACTTTCAGGGGTTTGACATCCGGTTTGATGCTTTCTTTCTTCAGGGTGCGTACGCCGGTCATCTCATCAACGCAGGTGGCGCACGGGCAGTAAAAACGAAGATCAATGCAGGGGAGGGTGAATTCCTCCCCGGTGTCAAAACCGAGCAGAAGGTTGAAACCCGGGGCTGGCGCCACTTTGGTGAGGTTCGGCATGTCGAAAACGTAGCACAAATTCGATTTCAAAAAATCAAAAGTTCTCCTACGCTGAAGAGTGCCATGGAGCGAATTCCATCAAAAAGTCTGAGTCAGCTTCTGGATCCGATCAACCGCCTGTACCGGCACCGTCTGGCCAAGCGGATCGCGCATTTTCTTCGCAAAACGCCGATCACCGCCAACCATGTCACGATCGCCCACACTTTGGTCGGGGTGCTTGCCGCGTTCCTGATTTACAAAAGCCAGTATCTTCTTGCGATTTTGTTCTTCGAGGTGAGAACCGTGCTCGATGCCGTCGACGGAATCCTTGCTCGCCTGAAAAACCAGGCGAGCCCTTTCGGGCGGACGCTCGATACCATTGGTGACGGAATCACATTCAATTCATTGATGCTGGCGGGGGCTCTTCGGATGATCGGGGATTTTCCGAGCTATCGTCCCTCGCTTATTCTGATTGCGGTCTTTTTGTTCGCGCTCACCGCCGCCCACTGCGGAAGTGTCTACCAGCTCATGAAACGCAAGCTCGGCTCGATCATCATGGAGCAGGTCGATTCCGTGGAGCGCGAGTGGCGTGAACAAGGCGAGAAAATCCGGAATGATCCGGGCGCTTGGATCGCGCGATTCGGATTCTGGATGGATACGCTGACGATCCGGTTTGTTTCCGAGGAATGGTACGAAAAAATCGCCCGCCGGCGCACCGCCGGGGACTGGGAGGCAAGGGCGCTGCAGGACGCCTCCACCATGAATGAGCTTGCGCGGCGGACCCGGAGGAGGGAATTCCGGAATGCCGTCCGGTATACGGCGTTCGTGAGCGATGATAATATTTTCGCGGTGATGAGCCTTTGCTTTCTCGGGCTCGAAGCCTTCCCGAACGGGATTTTCCCGTATGTGCACCCCGTCCTGATCGCGTTTTCGGCCGGTTTTCTGTACGCATTGGGCGCCCTCGTGCTCGGGCTCCATCATTTGCATGGTTTTTATCACGGCGTTTATCGGGATTGATCAAAAAATCCTTTTCATCTCCCCCCCCGAACAGGCAAGATCGGGGACACTGTGAAGATCGTCCAAACTTTGAGAACCGCCATCGAATGGGTCGGAGAACTGGCCCTTTTTGTCGGTCGCACACTGCAAAGCGCCGGTCATTTCGGCCGCCGGACCGGGATTTTCCTCAACCAATGTGAATTCATCGGGGTGAGCAGTCTCGGGATTCTTTGCGTTGCCGCGATCTTCATCGGCGCGGTTCTCGGCTATCAGCTCTTCAAATCGTTTGAGTTGTTCGGAGCCCAGGCATTGGTGGGCGGGACCCTCGGAGTGGGGATCTTCCGTGAGATGGCGCCCGTGATCGGGGCCATCATGGTCACGGGACGGGCGGGCGCGGGAATCGGAGCCGAGATCGCGAGCATGCGGGTCAGCGAACAGATCGACGCGCTCGAGGTAATGGGTGTGAACCCGTACGAGTACCTGGTGCTTCCCCGGGTTTTGGCGGGCGCGGTGATGATGCCGCTTCTGGCCTATCTGTTCGGGGGCGTGGCATGTGTGGCCGCCGCGGTGATCGCGTGTTCGGTCCTCGATCTCAGCTACCCCGTGTTCTGGAATGGAGTCCGAACTTGGACTGACTGGATTGACCTTCTTCACTGCGGTTTGAAAAGCATTTCCTTCGGTGCGGCCCTCGCCTGGATGGGATGTTTTTTCGGCTTCCGCGCAAGCGGGGGAGCGCGCTCGGTCGGTCTCTCCACGAGATCGACGGTGGTGGCCGCGTGCCTCACCATTCTTCTTCTTGATTATTTTTGGACCATGATCCTTCCCCTCAGGGCCGGGCGGCTGATCGTGAATTGAACAGGAACAGTACGGAGATACCAAAATGGCGAATGCAAATGAGGCAAGCCGCGCAACCAAGCTGAAGACCGGCATATTTACGGTCGTGGGCCTTCTTTTTCTCGGGGCACTCACGGTCTATGTGAACAACCGTCCCTTCTGGTGGCGCCAGTGCGAGCCGATCCAGGTGACGGTCGAGGATGCGACGGGGCTCAAGACAAAATCCCCGGTGAAATCCCTTGGCCTTGAGATCGGATACATCTCGGACATCGGCCTCGTGAAGTCCGGTGTGAATCTGCGCGTTTGTGTCACGGCTCCGGTGGCGATCCTGCCGGAGACGAAGGCCTACGTTCGGAGTGAGGGGTTTCTGGGTGACCGCTTCTTGGAGTTGAAGCCCGTCCGGTATACCGGCGATCACTTTGTGGACGAAGAGTCGGGTTCCGAGGAGCGTGTTCCCCGCGAATCCCCGAAGCCCGAGTCAAGTCAGGCGAAAAAAGAAAAACCCTCCCGGGTCGCCCGGATTTCTTCCGGGGGCCTCCGCCTCCTGATGGCGGCCGCATGGTTCTCGGTCGAGGCACGAGCGCAAAAAGCGAAAAATGTTCCGGTCGGCGAACAGTCCGCCGACATGCAGGAGCTCATGAGCGAAATGAAGGCGCTCACGACTTCGCTCAAGGAGTCCATCAACCCGGACGAGATCCGCTCGACAATCCGGCAGTTGAACCGCACTCTCGAAGAGGCGTCAAAAACATTCTCGCCCCAGGGGGGACTCACTCAGACGGCCCAGCGGTCCTTGATCAAGCTCGAGGACGCCATCGAACAAATGCGCGATCAGATGACCCGGGTCAATCAGGGACAAGGCTCGGTCGGGATGGTGTTGAACGACCCGGTGTATGCCGAGGAGCTCAAGAAAGCCCTGAAGGCCATGAACAAGCTGCTCGGGCGGGCAAGCGAGATGAAGCTCATGATGAATCTCGGCATTCATCAGCTGACCGCATTTCATGCCGCAAGGGCGTCGGTTCAGCTCACAATCCAACCCAAGCCAGATCGGTATTACCTGATCGGGCTCGATATGGATCCCCGGGGGGTTTACTCCCAGAACATCACGACTGCCGAGATCGGCGGTTCTTCGACCACGGTGCGTTCCACGGTCCAGCAAATCGGCGGATTCAATTTCACCGCCATGTTCGGAAAGATCCTGAAAGAGCGGTTTGACGTGAGCGTGGGGCTTCTTCGGGGGGATGGTGCGGCCACCTTCGGAGTGAATCTCGGGCCAGAAGAGGATTTGACCCAGTTCCAGATAAAAACGGACTTGTATTTTCGTCCGAAGACCCTGAACGGGGTGTGGACCGCACAAGCGGATAGCCGTATCTACCTGATTTATCAGCCTGTTTCTGTTTTTTATGCGATCGGAGGAGTAGAGGGGTTCCGTCAGGTGAATGGAGCCTTTTCGGCCTTCTTCGGCGGCGGGATGCGCTTTGAGGACGAAGACATCAAACTTTTGCTCTCGTTCTTGTAATTTCTCCCGTTTTCGCCTATTCTCGCGATTCCGTATCAACGGCGCCCCGACGAGGCTGTGTGTCAGCAGCCGTTTTGAAGAGGAATGGTCCTCTCCCGGGTGATTATTGGAGTACGAACTCAAATGCGTGAAAAAGTAAGGCTGATCTCATCAGCAAAAACAGGCTACAGCTACTATACCACCAAGAACAAACAGAAGCAGACCGACAAGATCCAGCTCAAGAAGTATGATCCGGTCGTGCGCAAGCACGTGCTGTTCACCGAAACCAAAATGCCGAGCCACTCCAAGAAGTAAGCGGGGAGATTAAGAATCATGAAAGAAAATATCCATCCTGTTTATCGTGACGTTGTGTTCAAGGATCTCCAGAGCGGGTTCGAGTTCCTGACTCGTTCCACCGTTCAGACCAAAGAGACCATCAAGTGGTCCGATGGCAAAGAGTATCCTTTGGCCAAGGTCGAGATCTCCTCGAAGTCCCATCCGTTCTACACCGGTCAAGATCGCCGCGTAGATACCACCGGACGCGTCGAGAAGTTCATGAACAAGTACAAGAACCTCAAGAAATAAGGTTTCCTCCAATGGTAAAACGCCGCGCAAGCGGCGGTTTGCCTGGGCCTTCCTCCTTTAGCCGGGAGGGAGGCCCTTTTTTTTTCAGAGAAACATCTTCATCCAAAGAAGATTGCGGTCGAAGATCAGAGTGTTCGCCTTGGATGCAAGTCGCGGTTTTCCGCAAAACGAAACCGAAGTTCCCGCTTCTTCCATCATCAGGATGTCATTCGCGCCATCTCCGGCGACGATCACCTCGTCCCGGGAAAGCCCGAGACGGTTCTTCAGCTCCGAAACAATCTCGCGCTTCCTTGCCGCATCCACGATCCGTCCCTCGAGTTCTCCCGTCAGGAGCCCGTTCGCGTCGGCGGCGAGGGCATTGCCGAAGACATGATCCAATCCCAGCGTTTTTTTGAAATGCTCGAGAATGACCTCGAATCCCCCGCTGATCACGGCCGTTCTGATTCCCTGCGATCGGAGACTGGAAAGCAATTCTTTGCCTCCCGGACTGACCGTGAGCGAGGAAATCACCTCTGTGACCCGTTCCTGTTCGAGTCCCCGGAACAGCGCGACCCGCGCCCTCAGGCTTTGCTCGAAGTCGAGTTTTCCTTGCATGGACTGCTCCGTGATCGCCGAGACTTCCTCGTAAAATCCGGCTTTGCGCGCGATTTCGTCGATCACCTCCTGGTCGATCAGCGTGCTGTCCATGTCAAAGCAGACGAGTTTTTTCGGGGTTTCCAAGGTCTTTCGAGAAAGGCAGGCCACGGCAAAGGGGCGAGGCACCGGAAGGGCGCCCGAGAGAACCTCCCGCCAGACCGTGTCTTTGATGAGTTCTGGTGAGAGCCCCGGTGCGGGTTCCGGAAGATCGAATCGAAGATGCAGGGAATCCCTTGGCTCGTGCAGCAGCGCGGACGTTGCCGAATTGGCAGGAAAGGAAAAGCCCGCATTGCGGAGCGCGCGTTCCAGGTGCGAAGAAAGGGCGTCGAGCGCCTCACGGTCAAGAACCGGACTGATCCAGATCAGCTGGTGGGAAGAGCGCATGATCTACCCGAGTTTCCCAGTCAAATCAGGTCTTGGCAAGCGTGTTTTGCATTGGTAGCTCTTGAAATCATGGCGATTTCGACAGAACCGTACAAGGGCACGCGCGATTTTTATCCGAAGGACATGCAGCTCCGGAACTGGATGTTCGGGAAACTCGCGACCACCGCGCGTTCGTTCGGATACCTCGAGTACGGGGGACCCATGATCGAGAGTTTTGATCTTTATGCCGCGAAATCGGGCGAAGAAATCGTGAATCAACAGCTGTACAGCTTCGTCGACCGCGGCGATCGCAAGGTGGCCGTCCGGCCCGAGATGACGCCGACCATGGCGCGATTGGTGGCAGCGCGGATCAACGAGCTTCCCCGGCCGATCCGGTTGTTCAGCATTCCGAACCTCTGGCGCTACGAGCGTCCGCAAAAAGGCCGCTTGCGCGAGCATTGGCAACTCAATGTGGATGTTCTGGGAGGGGATGCCGTTCTGGCCGAAACCGAGATCCTCACGCTCGCGATCGACATCATGGCGGCCTTCGGTGGAGAAGACCGGATCCAGGTCCGCGTGAATCATCGAAAACTGATGGATGCGTTCTTTTCCGCGCATCTCGGCCTCTCGCCCGAACAAACCCTTCGAGTCGTGAAAGCCATCGACGCCAAAGACAAGATCGGCGAAGAAAAATTCCAGACGCTTCTCGCCGATGCTGGCGTGCGCGAAGATCAGATCGCCGGTCTCCGGAAGTTCTTCGTGTCGTCGCTGGACGAAATCGCACGCGATCTGCCCTGCGAGGGCGCAACTCATCTTCAAACGCTCTTTCGCATGCTCGAAGAGTCCGGGGCTTCGGGGCAGGTGGTGTTCGATCCCACGATCATGCGGGGGCTTGATTATTACACCGGCACGGTGTTCGAGATTTTTGACGTGAGCCCCGAGAATCGAAGGGCCATGTTTGGTGGCGGCCGCTACGACAATCTTGTTGGGATGTTCGGCAAGGAATCCCTTTCGGGAGTCGGGTTCGGCATGGGCGATGTTTCGCTTCAGAACTTCCTCGAGACTCACGGGCTTGTTCCGAAGTTCGAAAGCGAGATCGACGTGATGGTGACTCTTCCGTCGCTCGAAACGCGGGGGATCGCCGAATCGATCGCGCGGAGTCTCCGGAATGCCGGGTTCCGGGTGGCGACCCCGCTTCAAACGGGCGGCTTCGGTGCCCAGCTGAAGCTCGCAAACCGGCACGAGGCCAAGGTCGTGGTTCTTTTCGGCGAAAGCGAACTCGCAAAAGGCGAGGTGATCCTGAAGGTGCTCGCGACCGGAGAACAGCTTCAGGTCAAAAAAGAAGACACCGTATCGCGGATTCTCTCGATTCTCGGATCGTGATTCGAAGCGCACTCAAAGGGGGCAATTCGATCGGCCGCTCCGCTCAATTCAAGATCTGGATCAAGACAAACGGATGGACCACGACCGAAAGAAACGGGAGGTTCAGGTTTTTTTCCCAATGTTCGAGCTGATTCGCATTCGGCTTGGTCAGGAGCCCGTCCCCGATCCACTCCGCGACCCGCGCCTGATCGTTCTCGGCGATTTTCACGGCGGCTTCCAAGAGAGCAAGTTCGGGCGCCACGAGAATGATCCCGTCCCGAACCAGATGTCGACGCAGGTCAGACCAAGCGACCTGACCGATCGAGGCTTGGAGTTCCCGCTCGAGCGCTTCGCGTTTCGAATCGCTCATCGCGGTTTCTCCTCGCAAAAGAGGTCAAACGACAATTGTTTGTGATGCTTCGAACTCGCGGGGATCGAAAGTACTCCCTCACAGATACGCGGGCCATCCCATCCTGAGATCGCCGGATTTCGAAACACATGGACCGGTCCGAAGGGGGAGGGTCTGGGCTCTTGTTCCCGGATCCATTGGCCGCCAAAACGGCGAGACTTCAAAAGAGTCTGTTGTTCTCGGATCAGTTTCGCGCACAGATCCGCCGATTCCTGGCTCTCCTGACAGAAGACGGGATCGGCTTCAAAATCCCGGAGAGCGTCCCGATATGAATTCCGGATGAGCGTGGCAGATCGCGGATGATGCTCGATGAAGTCAAAAAGGGTCGAAGCGAAGGCTCCGGCGGGGAGGAGAAACAAAAATGCAGCAATCATGAGGAAAACTCCCGGTTCGGTCAAAAGATGTCTGCTTTTTTTCAGGGTTTGGCAAGTCCCGTTTTGAATTCTCCGGAGGTCTTTGCTAAAATCAAAACCAATGAAGATGCTGAAAATTCAAAGGCTCGATCCCGCGGCGCGAATCCCGGTGCGTGCTCACGCGCACGATGCCGGCCTCGATCTGTTTGCCTTGGAGCGTCATAGTCTCTCTCCGGGTGAGGGAAAGGTGTTTCGGACGGGAATCGCGATCGAGATCGATCCGGGCTTCGTCGGGTTGGTCTGGGATCGTTCTTCCATGGGAAAACGCGGCATCAAGACCATGGGGGGCGTGATTGATTCGGGGTACAGGGGCGAAGTGGGAGTGATTCTCTGGAATCTCTCCAGCCAGTCCCAAGAGATTCTGGCGGGCGACAAGATCGCCCAGCTTTTGATTCAGCCGGTGGCCACACCCGAGGTGGGGGAAGTCGAGCTTCTCTCGAATTCCGAGCGGGGTACGGGCGGTTTCGGAAGCACGGGGAAGTAAGGGCGTTCTTCGAATCGATTTTTCATGGAGGGGGATCATGATCCGGTTTGCTTTGTCCTTGGTTTTGTTCTTGGTTCTTGCAGAGAGCGTTTTTGCCATGGATCAGTTGACGTTGATCAACGGGCAAATGGTGGAGGGCACGATCGTCAAGGATGTGCCCGGGCGCCATATTGATATCAAGCTCATCAACGGGCAGACCAAACGCTATCGCCACTCCGATATCGCATCAATCGACCGCGACGTCCCCTCCGACGCCGCTCCGGCGGCGGGTGGCAGTGAGAACAGCGCTTGGTTTTCGGTGCTTCTGGGCGGGTATCTGAATCTGACCACGATGAACAATGCCGCTACTTTGGGGGTCAACTCCGGTTCCCCGATGCTGTTCGATTTCGGGGTGAAGTTCGGATTGATCGCGTCCGATCTTGATTTCGCGAAGCTCGCCTTCGCTCTCAGTTACGACTACGTGTTTGATCCGAACAGCAACAACAACAGTTTTTTTTATGTTTCCCGGTCCTACCACGATCTGAATGTCCAGGCGCTTTTCACCCGACTCGGAAAAAGCGGATTTTATTTCGGTCCGACTCTGGGGTTTGCCATTTTTCCCCAGCAAAACCAGCTGGGAATCAGCACCATGAATCAGAACCGGGCGACGAGCCTGTTCCAGGCGGGGGCGGTTGCCGGTTATGAATTTCTCGTTTCCGAGGGCTTGTCCATCGGTCCGGACCTCCGGTTCCAGAGCATTCTCTCGGACTCGGCCCTGTTCCGGGCGAATGTGCTCAAATTCTCGGCACAGATGAATCTTTACTTCTGAAGGACCGGCAGAACACTCTCCGCAAGGAGGATGTGGTCTTTTTCCTCTTCCGCAATTCTCTGAAACAGTGCGGCTGTGACGGGGTCGAAGCGCAAAAGGGTTTCGTGGAATTTCTCGCCTGCGACCC
Organism: Bdellovibrionales bacterium; assembly: GCA_040380025.1. Classification (GTDB taxonomy): domain Bacteria; phylum Bdellovibrionota; class UBA1018; order UBA1018; family CAIMNF01; genus CAIMNF01. Next base: position 16,276 of record JBEIJY010000018.1, read on the forward strand.
GTCCGCGTTCTTCGGCGTTCGCCATGAAGCGGGCGAATTCATCCGGGGTCGCACACCGGTCGAAGGAACGCCAGAGGGCAAGCGAGAGGGGACGTTCCGCAACATCTACCGAAAGCTCCTCCATCCGCGCCAAAAGCCAGTCCATGTGTTTTTTTTCCTCGCGGGCCAGGGTCCGCCAGAGCGAGCGGGCCTCGTCCGGAAGCGCTTCGAACGATTCCGCGGCAAGGGCGAAGGCATGATGCGCTTGTTTTTCGGCGAACGCGACGAAGCGCAGGCGGTCTCCGAGCCCCTCGCGGGTCGAGAGCGAGCGGGGCTCCGGCGCCTTTTCTCCGTCCGCACAAATGCGGAAGGGCGCCCAGTCTATCGGTGCTTCCGAAAATCGTCCCACGATTCCGCCATTCTCAGGATGATTTCAAATTCCTTGCCGCCCACTTCCATGCACGACAGCCTTGATTGCCGGATCAGGGGCATCTCGCGGAGTGCCGGGGTGCTTTTGATTTTCGCAAGCGACACCGGTTTTTTCAGCTTCATCACGAACCGCACATCGATCTGCGACCAGTCGCCGGGATGGTCCGGGTCCGGATCGGGATACGCCTCCTTGCACACGCGGGCGATCCCTACGACCGCACGATCGTCGTTGCTGTGGTAAATCAGCGCGAATTCGTCTTTTTTGCACGAGCGGAGCACATTCCGCGCCTGGAAATTCCGGACATGATCCCAGTTCGTGCGACCATCCTTCTCCAGGCGGTCGATCGAGTAGACCTCGGGTTCGGATTTCAAAAGCCAGAATTTTCCCATGCGATTCCGTCTAACAAAGCCAAAACTTTGTCGCAAGATGAAGTTTCCCGGGATGTGGTAAACTAGGTGCGATGAGGCCATTTTCTGCGCGTGTGCTGATCTGTCTGACTGCCGTTCTGCCGTTTCTGATCTCCTCCTGCATGCGGAGCCAGGGGATCCGCAAGGATCGCGATTTCCACGAGGAGTCATCGGACGGGTACTATCAGGAGGGAGAATCCCGCGGAAAATCCGAAGTGATCGAGCGACTGAAGGGACCGAAAAAAAAGGTGCTCGTGCTTTCGTTCTGGAACGATACGCCGACCGGCGACGAGGCGCTCGGTGATTTTGTCGCCTCCGAGCTCCGGCGCGAGATCTCGCTTGGCGGAAAGGTCCTTCTTCCGGACGAGAAAATGGTCACCTCGGTTACGAAGGATTTCGTGGACGGAGACCGCGTGCAGATCGCGCAACTCGTTCGGGAGGGGCGCCGGTTCGGGGTGTCTTGCGTGATCCTCGGCCGGATCGGAAAAATCAGCTTCCGGCAGAGCCGCGAGAAGGTCGGGATTTTCCGGCAGGCAGAGAGTGTCGCGACGGTGGATCTCGAGATGAAGGTTTTCGATGTGAGCTCGGGCCGTGAGGTGGCTACCTACCAGCGTACGGGAGCGGCGGCCAATACCGCCCGGGTCGTGATCGAAGAGGATTCCCTCTCGAATCGCGAGGCCCGCGCCGATCTCGCCAAAGAGGCGATCTATGATGCGGTCCAAAAGCTGATTCCGGATGCCGAGCTCGCGATGGAAAAAATGGAATGGCAGGGAAGAATCGCCAAAATTGCCGGAAACAAGGTATACATCAATGCGGGTCGGGCCTCGGGGCTCCTCTCGGGAGACATCTTGAAGGTACTTTCTCCCGGCGAAGAGATCGTCGACCCGGTCACAAAGGCGTTTCTCGGGCGTTCCGAGGGATTTCTGAAGGGCACGCTCGAGGTCAGTGATTTCATCGGGACCGACAGTGCAATGACGGTGGTTCACACCGGAGGGAATTTTCAAGAAGGCGATGTGGTCCGTCTCTATTAACCGGCATTCTCCAACCGCTCCATTCCGTTTTGCGGATCTGATCTCCCTTCAGGAAGAGGTTCTGGCGAAGGTGCGTACGGAGCGCGGAAAGGCGCTCCTGTTCGCCGAGCTTGCCCCGGTGATCACGCTCGGAAACCGGCAGATGCTCGCTGGGGCTCCGCCACTCGAATCCTCCCGGATCGGAACCGCCGAGGTGGTCGGAGGTGAGCGGGGCGGAAACGAAACCTGGCATGGTCCCGGCCAGTGGGTGGGGTTTGTGCTTGCGCCGCTTCTTGAATTCACCGGCGATTCCCGGGGCGTCCGTCGCGCGGTCCGGCTCATCCTCGAGGCCGTTTTGCCCGTGGCCGAGCTCCATGTCCCCGATGCCAAAATCGAAGAGGGCGCACGTCTCGGGATCTGGTCGGATGCAGGAAAGCTCTGTTCGGTGGGGATCAAAATCCGGGACGGATACACGAGCAGCGGGTTCGCCTTGAACTGTGTGCCGCACCCTTCGGCCTTCCTCGGTCTGAATCCGTGCGGGATCGCGGACGCGGCCCCCGACTTTTTGTTTCGCAATCGTCCACAGGGATTCGACTTCGCAGGAGAGTTCGAAAAAATTCCGACACTGATTCTTGATTCATTCGAGAAAAAAACATCTGCGACGGAATTTTAGGATTCAATTTCATCTTTCCCTTCGGTTACAATAGAAATTCAGGAGCGGGGGCGAATGTTGAAAAAACCGAACACCAGAAAAATTCCGAATGCAATCCGGGCGAATGGCTATGAGCGCGGCTTTTGGTTGCTGATGGGGGCGTCTTTTTTGACGATCGCCTTTTTGGTGGTGATGGAGACCAGTCGAGCCCGCCCTTCCGGGCTTCAGTTCATGAAAAAGGTCGAGATCGAGCGGATCTCCCTCGAAGAGGCCCATCGGGTCGATGTAAATAAACGAAATAATTGATTTTTTCGCAAGTCCTGCCCGCGAGCGCGGATCGACTCAATTTTTCGGCATCTTTTTCCGATCAGGATAGTACACTAATAAGCAGGGGATCTGCTTTTGGTGAGTCGGGAGGGGAAGTCAATGCGGAACAGGGTGGGGGGAGTTCAGGCCGTCTGGGAGTTCTGCCGACGGATCCTCGACTGTGGTCCTGCCGTTTTTTTTCTCTTCGCCCTAACCGCATGCGGAAAAAAAGGCAGCGAGGTCATCAAGGAGTGCGTCCTTGCGGAGGATCAGTCCGCTACCCTGATCGGGAAATGGTCTGCAAATCCGGTTCCGGTTGCGGTGATCGCGAATGATTTCTCCTCAAACGAGCTTCAGGCGATTCGTGCCGCCATCGGAACCTGGAATTCGTTTTTCACCGCTTCGAAAGGGTTTCAGATTTATCTTTCAGAGGGTTCGTCCCTGGGAACAGTCCGGGCCGAAACCCCGCGGATCTCGACGAGTGCGGTTTGCTCCCACACCATGGTGGCCGCAAACGGATTCACCCGGCCCATTGTCATCCAGAAATCCCGGTCCTGGAGTTATGGCAAATCAGTCATCGCACTCACGGGAACCTGTCCCGTGGCGGTGAAGGGGGCTTCGCAACGGGTGTTCACCTCTGCGGTGATGGAGATCAACTTCGTTCATTTTTTTGCGACCGGAAAGCCGGTTCCGGATCTCGAGAGCGTGATCGCCCACGAGCTCGGGCACTTGCTCGGTTTGGATCACTCCTGTGCATCCAAGGCGAAGACCGGCTTTGCTTCGTGCCAGGGAGCGGGGGTCGATTACATCGAGGCGCTCATGTTCCCGAGCCTCGGCTTCGACGGCAGCCGGGGGCGGATCCGGCGCGAACTCGGAACAAACGATCAACGACGGGCAAATTGCCTTTACTGAGGCCCTCTGCTACATTTCCCGAATGTCAAATGCGGGAAAAGTCTTTCCAAAAACTGATGCATTGAATCCGGATTCGCTTCCGAAAACCCTCGATTTCGCGGCCGTCGAATCCGCACTGCAATCGCGCTGGGAACAGGAGGGCATCTATCGCTATCGTGAATCCGACTCCCGTCCCGTGTTCGCGGTCGATACGCCGCCCCCCACGGTTTCCGGATCGCTCCATGTCGGGCACATTTTCAGTTACACCCAGACCGATATTCTGGCGCGTTTTCAGCGCATGAACGGAAAAAACGTCTTTTACCCGATGGGATGGGACGACAATGGGCTTCCCACCGAGCGACGGGTCCAGAATTTTTTCCATATCCGGTGCGAGGCGAACGAGCCCTATGTGCCGGGGCTTGATCTTCCGCCTGTTCTCTCGACCATGACCGAAAAGGAGCTCGAGGCATCCAAAACCCCGCAAAAGAACCTTTCGCGGAAGAACTTCATCGAGCACTGCCACAAGCTCACCCATGAGGACGAGAAGTTTTTTCGGAATCTTTGGAGCCGGATCGGCCTCTCGGTCGACTGGAATCTCGAGTACGCGACGATCGATGATCGCTCCCGGACGATCGCCCAGTTGAGCTTTCTCGATCTCCATCAAAAAAACGAGATGTACCAGGTCGAGGCGCCCACCCTGTGGGATACCGATTTCCAAACCGCAGTCGCCCAGGCCGAACTCGAGGATCGCGAGATCCCGGGCGCATTCCATGACATCGAATTCCAGATCGAGGGGGGCGGTTCGTTCGTGATCTCCACCACGAGGCCTGAGCTCCTTCCGGCCTGTGTCGGAATCGCCGCGCATCCCGAAGATGCCCGCTATCGGCAGTTCATCGGAAAGTATGCCCTGAGCCCTTTGTTTGGCGCCAAGGTTCCTGTGTTTGCGAGTCCGCTCGTGAACCCCGAAAAGGGCACGGGGATTCTCATGGTCTGCACCTTCGGCGATCAGACCGACGTGCAGTGGTGGCGCGAGCAGAATCTTGCCCTCCGGCAGATCATCGGTCGCGACGGAAGGCTTCAGCCCGTTCGATTCGGGTCCGCCACCTTTCCCTCCCTCGATCCCGAGCATGCGAATGCCTCGTATCAGAATCTTCAAGGGAAGACCGTGAAGCAGGCACAGAAAGCCGTGGTCGAGATGTTGCAATCGGCGGGGGTCCTGAAGGGCGAGCCCAAGCCGATCCGGCACGCCGTGAAGTTTTACGAAAAGGGCGATCGTCCGGTCGAGATCCTGACCACCCGGCAGTGGTTCGTGAAGCTCGTCGACAAGAAAGAGCGCCTGATCGAGTTCGGCTCGAGAATCCAGTGGCATCCCGAGTTCATGTTCTCTCGGTTCAAGAACTGGACGGAGAATCTCGGAATCGACTGGTGCGTGAGCCGTCAGCGGTTCTTCGGAGTCAGCATTCCAGTCTGGTACCGCCTTGATGCGAACGGAGCCGTCGACCACTCCAGTCCGATCATCGCGGCCCGCGAGCAGTTGCCGGTCGATCCGATGTCCGACACGCCTCCCGGGTTCGCCGAAAATCAACGCGGAAAGCCCAGTGGCTTCGTGGGAGAGTCTGATGTGTTCGACACCTGGTTCACGTCGTCCCTGACCCCCCAGCTCGGCTCCCACTGGGAGTTGAATCCTGCGCGCCACAACGCGATTTTTCCGATGGATGTCCGCCCTCAGTCGCACGAGATCATCCGAACTTGGGCTTTTTACACCATCGCCAAAGCCATGCTCCACGAGTCCAAGATTCCTTGGAAGCACATTGTGATCTCCGGTTGGGTTCTCGACCCCGATCGCAAAAAGATGTCAAAATCGAAGGGCAATGTGGTGACTCCCGCTCAGTTCATCGACGAATCCGGTGCAGACTCGGTCCGGTATTGGGCCGGTCTTGCCCGCTACGGGGTCGATACGGCCTTTGATCCGGGCGTGATCAAGATCGGTCGTCGCCTTGCCATGAAGCTCTTCAATGCCGGCAAATTCGTCCTGACTCAAGGGGCGGCTGAGGGGGCGATCACCGAGGCTCTCGATCTCGCCTTCCTCGCCAAGCTGAAGGATCAGGTCGATGCGGCACGGAAGTCATTCGATTCCTTCGAGCCCGCGCAGGCCCTCATGGAAACCGAGAAGTTCTTCTGGTCCCATTTCACGGATTCCTATTTGGAGCTTGTAAAGGGACGGACTTGGGGCGAAAAAACCTCGCCTGCAGAAATCGCGGCCAAGGCCTCGGCGGTCCATTCGCTTCGATTTGCGCTGAAGACCCTCCTCAAGCTCTTTGCGCCGTTTCTGCCCTACACCACCGAAGAGGTGTGGGGGTACGCGTTCCGCGGTGAGTCCGAAAGCATCCATCTGGCCTCGTTTCCGCGCGCATCCGACTTTGAGGGAATTCCAGCCGGGATTCCCGCCGTGTTCGATGCCGCGATGGCCGCGCAGAGTGCGATCAATCAGCAAAAAACGGTCTCCAAGGTCTCGATCGCTCGCCCTGTGGCTTCGATCGCTCTCGTCGCGAATTCGCACACGATCGAAGCGGTGATTCCCGCCCAGAAAGATGTGATGGCCGCATCGAAGGTGGAATCGATCGAATGGATCCGGGATGAGGCGCTCCCCGCAAACGAATTCCGGGTGGGGCGGATCGAATACGGGCCTGACCCGAAGGCCCAGCCGCCTGTTTCCGGCTAAATCAGCAGAGGATGGACATCGCTCGTTTTCAGTTCCATCACCAGAGCCGTCTCGCCGTTCGAGTAGAATCCCTTGCGCTCGTGGGTCTTTTTGAATCCGATGCGCTCATACACGCGAATCGCCGTTTCATTGCTCTCGCGGACCTCGAGAATCACCTTCGGAATCTCTTCGCGGACGGCTTCGTTCACCATGGCTGAGATCAGAATGCGCGAGAATCCGAATCCGCGGCATCCGGGGGCAACGGTCACATTCAGGAGCGACACCGCCTCGGCCTGGAGCCAGTACACCATGTATCCGAGAACGATCGAGTCCGTTTCGTCATCGGTGAGGACGAGGAATCGTGAGTAGGGAATCGAAAGCTCCTGCCGAAAGTGCGCCTCGCTCCAGGGTTCAGGATGGCTTTGCTTTTCGATCTGGGAAACCCCGGGAAGGTCCTCGGTGGTCCCGGGTCTCAGGCTGATGCTGGGCTGGTGGTTCATTCCGCAAGTGAATCCCGTCCGGTCTTCGATTGCAATGGGTCTTCGATTGTGAATGTCCGGTGCACAATGCCAGATGCGGGCTTCTGCGATTTGGGCTAGTCTGGATCCAGGAGGGCCGAGGCATGAAACGCGGCGTGATCTATGATGTGCTCTACGGGTTCGTTCCCATCACCGAGTGGGAAGAGAAGATCATCAATTCCCCGTTCTTCCAGCGGCTTCGTTGGATCAAGCAGCTGAGCTTCGCGAACTACATCTTTCCGGGTGCCGAGCACAACCGCTTCGGGCACACGATCGGAGTGATGCATTCGATGGACCAGATGTTGCGGGCGCTCGGTCTCGCCGTGCCCGATCACGAGCTCTTCGACCCCAAGGCGACCTCGCAAAGGGCCATGCTCCACAAAAGTCTGCGCATTTGCGCGCTCATGCACGACATCGGCACATTTCCGTTCTCCCACACGGTCGAATACGCGTACATGAAGCACGGAAACGACAAGCGCAGGCTTCCCGAGCGGGCGAAGAAGCTCTCGAACAATCACGAGCATCTGGGCGCTTTCATCATCAAAAATACCCGCTATGAGGATGGAATCACCCGGATCCTCGAGGAGTTCGGATTCGACGTGGTGATGATCTCGAAAATCATCAAGGGTGAGTCTCCGTACACGATCGCAAACCAGCTGATGCACTCCGATCTCGATGCCGATCGCATGGATTATCTTCTACGCGATTCGTATTACACCGGCATTCAGTACGGGCAGTTCGACCGCGATTACATTCTGGCGAATCTCACGACCTTCGATCTCGGACGGGGCCAGCTCGGGTTCGGTGTCCGCGACAACGCCATGCGGGCGGTCGAGGATTTCCTGATCGCGCGCTTCAACTGGTACTCGCAGGTGATCCGCAACCCGCAGTCCTCGAAGTTCGACGTGATTTCGACCCGGATTGCCGAGAAGTTCCTCGATGAGGACCTGATTTACCAGTTCCATGATCTGCTTTCGATGGTCGAGGAGCGCGATGAGCGGTTCTTCTGGTGGAATGACATCTATTTCATCAACCGGTGCCAGGAAGTCCGGCATCTCGGGCTCGTCGATGACGAGAACACGCAGGAGCTGATCCAGATGCTCTTGTTCCGGAAGGCCCCGAAAACCGTGCATCATCCCGAATTCGAACATCGCATCCTCGAGTCCACGGGCTCCGAGAAGGAGCGGGAGCGGCGCATCCGCCGCATCGGGGCGATTGTTTCGGATTTCGAGAGGGTGATCGAGGAGAGCGGCACGGGCAAGGAGTGGATCCTCGCCGACATTCCGAGCAAGGACATCGCCTTCACCGCATCGCGCGAGCGGCTGACCAAGAAGGAGCGGAAGGGGCCCTTGTATCTCGAACAGGAGCCGGTCAAGATCGTGACCAAGCGGTCGGGAGTGAAGCTTCTGATCGAGATCGAGAACTCGATCGTGAAGCGTCTGAGCCATTACATCAATTTCGTCCCGAATGTGTACGCGAACGAGTCGGCGATCCGGTTGTTTAAAGCGAAAAAGTTGCTCTAAGCGGCTTCGAACTGCCCCCTTTGAGTGTTCCTGATCAGTACGGTGTTTCGGGAAAGGGGCTCGGAGGCTAAAACTAAATCATTCCCACCCCTTGGGCGCACTCGCAGGGCGCAAAAGCGCAATCAAAGGGGGCGGTTTTAAACCATTGCGCCCTTTCGAAACAGCTTCTAAGTTCTAGAAGATGGAATCTGTGCGCCTGAAATCCGTGATTCTCCTTTCGGGGGGACTCGACAGCAGTGCCAATCTCGCGTTCGCGCGTCATTTTGACGAGCCGGTGCTCGCCCTCACCGTGAACTACGGTCAGAAAGCCTGGAGCGGGGAGCTTCGCGCCTCCGAGGCCTTTGCACGGCATTATCAGGTGCCGCATCGGGTACTCGATCTCTCCTGGCTCGGAGGGCTGGGGCGGAGTGCCCTGACTTCTGCAGCCCTTGCCGTGCCGGAGCTGAATGGAAGCGATCTCGAGGACGCGGGCGTCACCAAAGAATCGGCCTCCCGGGTCTGGGTGCCGAATCGCAACGGTCTTTTTTTGAATGTCGCGGCTGCGTTTGCCGAGGGAATCGAGGCAAAACAGGTGGTGGTGGGGTTCAATCGCGAGGAGGCGGCGACCTTTCCCGATAATTCCGCACAGTTCCTGGGGGTCGCGAATCTAGCGCTCCGGTATTCCACTCGAAATTCCGTGAAGGTGATTTCTTACACCGAAATGATGGACAAGACTGAAATCGTTTCCGCGCTCCGGAATCTGCCGGAGCCCTTTCCTTTTGATCTGGTATGGTCTTGCTATGAGGGCGGGGTCGCACCTTGCGGGAAGTGCGAATCCTGCCGGCGACTCGAGCGAGCCCGTTTTGGAGGCTCCGGAACATGAAGATCCTGCTTGCGAAAGAATCGATTCCCTACACCGGGCCCGAGCTCCGGCCCCATTTTCTTCTTTCGAAATTCGGCATCGAAGGTTCGCTTCTTGTCGCCTTCCGTGGTCCCTGCGAAGTTGCGACCGATCATCTCGTCGATTGGGAGGACCGTCTTGCCCTCGATTGCATCCGCGCCCGCGAGATGCTCCATTTTCTGGGCGAGTTCTTCGGGATCACCCTGAAAGAAGGCATCTGGATCCAGCGCCTGATCGTGAGTGAGATCGAATCGATCCTGCTCCGGAAGGGCTTGGTCGTGGTCCGGGACGGAGATGATCTTTTTGTCGAAAAAAAGAAGCTCAGTGTTTCGATCGTCACCGTTTCGCCGGTGTCGGTGCTTTTGCATCTCGGGATCAATATCGATCCCGCAGGCGCGCCCGTCGATGCGATCGGACTCGGCACGATCCTGTCCGAATCCGAAGTTCCGGCGTTCGCGCTCGAAGTGCTCGAGAGGTTCAAACGCGAATTCGAAAGTGTGGACCGGGCGGCAGTCAAGGTCCGTCCCGTGATCTGAGAGAGGAATCATCATGTCGATCCGGTTTCCAACCCATATCCAACAGCTGAAGCCCTACATCGCGGGGAAGCCCATCGAGGAGACCCGCCGGGAATACGGGGTCAAGAAAGTGATCAAGCTCGCGTCGAACGAGAACCCCCTCGGTCCCTCCCCGAAGGCCTTGCTTGCGATGAAAAAAGCGATGAAGGATCTGCAACTGTATCCCGATGCGAGCGGATACGATTTGCGGGTTGCGCTCTCCCGGTTCGAGAAAGTCCCGTTTGACGAGATCGTCCTCGGAAACGGATCGAACGAGGTGATCGAGCTTCTTATCCGCTCTTTTTGCCTGCCCGGCGATTTCATGGTGGCGAGCGATGGCGTGTTCGCGGCCTATCCCATCTCGGCACGGATCCAGGGAGTCGACACACTCTTCACCCGCATGACCCAGGACTACCGCTTCGATCTTGGCGCGATGCTCGAGCAAATCAAAAAAGAGCCGAAAGTGAAGATTGTGGCCCTTCCGAATCCGAACAATCCGACCGGCACCTATGTGAACGAAGCCGAGCTGTCGGCCTTTCTCTCGGAGGTCGAGAGAATCCGGGACGGATCGGTCCATGTGATCCTCGATTATGCGTATTGGGAATATGTGACGGCGTCCGATCTTCCCGATCCTGTGGAGCTGTATCGCAAGTTCTCGAATGTCTCGGTCCTGAAGACATTCTCGAAGATCTACGGCCTCGGGGGACTGCGTGTCGGCTACGGGGTGATCCGTCCCGAACTTGCGGCGATGGTCCAAAAGGTGAGAATGCCATTCAATGTGTCGAGCGTGGGACTCATCGGGGCCGAGGCCGCCTTGAAGGACAAGGAGTTTGTCCGGAAGTCCGTGCGCGTGAATCTTGCGGGACTGAAGAGCATGAAAAAAGCCTATGAGACGCTTCGGATTCCCTTCCTGCCGTCCCAAGGAAATTTTTATCTGGTGAATGTGAGGCAGGGGTTCGGGATGTCCGGCCCCGAGCTCTTCGAGACCTGTCTTCGGACCGGGTTGATTCTTCGTCCCGTGGCGAATTACGGAATGCCGGACTGGGTGCGGGTCACAATCGGAACCGAGGCGCAGAACCGTGCCGTGGTGCGGACGTTCACCGAGCTAAAAAAGTTAAAAAAAACCTAGCTTGTGTTAAGGTTTCCGTCATGTCTACCCATTTTGTTGTAGCCGTGGACGGTCCCGCCGGAACCGGGAAGAGCTCCGCGACCAAGCGAATCGCAGATCTTCTGAATCTGGTTCATGTCGACACCGGCGCTCTCTATCGGGGAGTGGCTTGGCTCTGCTTCGAGGCGGGATTCACGCAGGATTTCGATGAGTCCGACCATGCCGCCATTTCGCGGATTTCCGAAAAAGCGAAGTTCGAGTTCAAACGGGTGCCGGACCGCAACCCTAAAAACCGCCTGTTCGTGAACGGCAAGGATGTCACTTCGATGATCCGCACGCCCGAGATGAGCATGATGGCCTCCAAGATCTCGGCCATTCCCGGAGTTCGTGCGGCTCTGAAAGATCTTCAGCGAAATTTGGGCCTCAAAGCCCCCTCGATTCTGGAGGGGCGTGACATCGGGACGGTGATCTTCCCCGATGCCTCGATCAAGTTCTTCATGACCGCAAGCATCGAGGAGCGCGCAAAACGCAGGCTTGCCGAACTCGAGGCGCAGGACAGTGACACCATTCCCTTTGAAGAGCTGAAGGAGCAAATCCGCATTCGGGATGAAGGTGACTCCAATCGTTCCATCGCCCCCCTTCGAAGGGCGAATGACGCGATCGAGATCGACACCACTCGTCTTACGCTTGATGAGGTGGTATTGTTCATGGCCGGAAAAATCCGTGAACTGCAGGCCGGACGTTCTGGCAAAAAAGGATGAACGATGCGGATCCTCGTCACGCGAACCGATCGTCTGGGCGATGTGATTCTGGCCACTCCGGTGTTGCGCCGCCTTCGTGAGTCCGACCCCGATGCGCGGATCTCATTTCTGGTCCGGAAGTCCTGGATGCCCGTTCTTGCTTTCGGCGAGGGAATCGATTTGATTCCGTATGATCCCGAGGAGTCCGTTTCGAGTCTCTCGGCCCGGTTGAAGGCGGGATCCTTCGATATCGCTTATGTTCTGAAGGACGAAAAAACGGTTTCGTGGGCGGTGAAAAAAGCGGGGATCCCCGTGCGATCCGGCCCGTATTCGACGTTCCGTTCCTTTTTGCTGTTCAACGAGGGACGGTTTCAAAGACGATCGCAGTGCCTCATGCATGAGGCCGAGTACAACCTCGATCTTGTGTCGCGGGTGACTCCGGCCGACGCCCCCGCGGAATTGCCGAGGGCTTGGGTTGCCACTTCAATCCACGCGGAGGAGCGCGCGCAGGCATTTTTGGTCCGCGCCGGACTCGCCGAAAAACCATTTCTCGTCATTCATCCGGGATCCAGCGGCTCGGCCCGCTATGTGAGGCCCGAGAAGCTCCACGGACTCGCCGCCGGGCTCCTCAAGCGGGGGTTTGCGGTGGTGGTCTCGGGCGGTCCGCTCGAGACGGGGCTTCTGCAGGAATTCAAGAAAGCCGTTCCCGATGCGATCCTTCTCGGGTCGGCGGAGGGCCTGGAGCTCGACGGCCTTGCCGGGGTTTATCGGAAGGCGCGAGCGGTGGTGGCACATGGAACGGGGCCGCTTCATCTCGCAGCGGCGGTCGGAACTCCTGTTTTTGCAGTGTTTCCGCCCTTGTTTGTTCTTTCAGAAAAGCGCTGGGGGCCCCTGACCGAAAACCGTTCGGTCTGGGTTCCTGACGTCGAGTGCCCCGAGAAATACCGGTGTCGCGGGCCGAAATGTGTTCACTTTGATTGCATGGACCGCTTTGAGATCGAAACCGCGGTCCGTCGTGTGGAGGAGCTTTGCTCATGAGATCCGAATCGAATCCCGTCACCATGCCCGAAGAGGAGCTTTTACAGCTTTTGGGGTCTTTTCAGCGCCGGAGAATCGCAGTGCTCGGTGATGTGGGGGTCGATCGCTATACCCAAGGATCCGTCGAACGCATTTCGCCCGAAGCGCCGGTTCCGATCGTGTTCGTCCAGAGCGAAACCCTGAAGCTCGGGCTTGCTTCGAATGTCGCGGATAACATCGCGGCTCTCGGAGGAAAAGCCGCCGTCACCGGAGTCATCGGACGCGATTCTTGCGCGGAGGATCTGCGCCGCTTGTTCGACGAGCACGGAATTCCCACCACGGGTCTCGTGGTGGATGGCTCAAGACGCACGATCATGAAGGAGCGCATTGTGGCCGAAACCCAGCAGGTGCTCCGTGTGGACTATGAGAGCGTGCATCCGCTCTCGCCCGGAATCCAAAAGCGCGTCGATGCCTCCATCCAAAAAGGAATCGCAAAAGCCGATGCGCTCATCATCGAGGATTATGCGAAAGGTCTCCTGACCCGCTCCATGATCCGGTCCGCGATCATGGCCGCGAGAAAAAAGAAGATCCCGATCCTGGTCGATCCCCATCTGAAGACTCCGGTCGAATGGTACCGCGGGTCGACCCTTCTTACTCCGAACAAGAAAGAAGCCGAGGCTCTCGCCGGAACGCGGATCACCGATGCCAGATCCCTTCGAAGCGCCGGGAAAATCATTCTTCGAAAAACCGCCTCGGAGTGCCTCATCATCACGCTCGGAAAGGACGGCATGGCGATCTTCAAAGAGGAGGATTCGAATCCGATTCTGATTCCGACGTTTGCGCGCGAGGTGTACGACGTGTCGGGCGCGGGAGACACGGTCATTTCGGTGCTGGCGCTCTCGCTCGCATCGGGTGCCCGGATCGAAGAGGCGGCGTACGTCTCGAATCTTGCGGCCGGTGTCGAGGTCAGCAAGCGGGGAACCGCGACTGTCTCGCCTCAAGAGGTGATTCAGGCCTACTTAAGTGCTCACTGACGGGCCGGGAACCCCTTCCCGGCGGATCCACAAAGCTCCAAGAAGGAGCACTGTGCAGGCACCGATATAAAACGGGAATTCCATTCCATGGTGGAACGCCATGATTCCGCAAAAGGGACCGAGGATCCGGGCAAGACTGCCCATGCCCTCTTTCAGGCCGATCACCGCTCCCTGCTCCCCGGCATTCGCCCGCTTTGAAACCAAAGCGGCCAGGGTCGGATTGATGAGTCCGCTTCCGAGCGCAAGGGGAATCGCGCTTGCAAAGAACAGTTCGTATGAGGGGGTATGGGCGAACAAGACCATCGACACGCCTTGAATGAAGAACCCCGTGATCGCGAGCCGGACTTCGCCGTATTTCGGCACCCACTTGCGAATGAATCCTCCCTGAATCACCGCGCCGAGCACACCGGACCACATCAGCACCATCCCGGTGCGGTAGGCGGCATCGGTGGTGGCAAGATCAAAGCGGGTCTGGATCAGGAGCGAGAACACCTGCTCCAGATTCGAGAAGGCGAAGGTGGCGAAAAATGTCGAGATCACCGGCAGAAACAGCGGACGATCGCGGATCACGCGGCGAAGGGTGTGGAGTTGGGCGAGACGCGAGCGGGTTCCCGCTTGCGCTTGGTTTTGCTCGCGGATTCCGGCCGGAAGGCTTTCCTTCAAACGAAAAAACGCCAGAATCAGGTTCGCGCCGCAAAGCGTGCCCGCAATGAGCCCCGGCGCCGCCATCCCGAGCTTCGCGGTCGAAATCCCCCCGATCGGAGGCCCGAGCGTGAATCCGATCCCGAAGGCCGCACCGATCAGTCCCATCCCTTTCGCCCGATCGTTCGCGGTGGTCACATCGGCGATGTAGGCCTGGGCGGTCGAGATGTTCGCCGCGAAAATTCCGGCGAGCGCGCGCGAGAGAATGATGAGCGGGAGCGTGTCGGCCGCGGCGAACAAAAAATACGAGGCGGTGGAACCCAGAAGCGAGAGAAGAAGAATCGGACGTCGTCCGACGCGGTCTGAAAGAGAACCCCAGACGGGCGAAAAAAAGAACTGCATCAAAGAATACACCGAGCCCAGGACCGCGAGCTCGAGGCCCGATGCGCCGAAGTGGCGGCCGTAAATGCCCACCAGGGGAATGATCATTCCGAACCCGACCAGATCAAGGAAAACAGTTGTGAAGATCACCAAGAGCGGCGACTTGCCGGCGGGTTGCGGTGCGGATGCGTTCATGCCCCCCGTCTTAACAAACATGAGGAAACCTCTCAAACTCAATGTTACCCTTCCGGGAATGGCCGATTTGAGTTGGGGCAGTGGTCCCACGCAGTATTTTTTCGAACTGACTCCCGACCGTGTGATGGACGCACTCGAGCAGAATCCCATTCTGGGCGAGCTCGGCCGGTGCACCGGGTACTGTCAGCCGCTGGCAAGCTTCGAGAACCGCGTTTACGAGGTCGAGTTCGAGGATCGCATCCGCAAGGTCGTGAAGTTTTATCGTCCGGGTCGCTGGAGCGAGGGGCAGATCCGCGAAGAACACGAGTTCATGCTCGAAATCCGCGAAGCCGAGATTCCCGTCGTCGTGCCGGACTGGTTCGAGCGCGAAGGGGACACGCTTCGCAAAACCGATTCGGGGCTGTTTTACTGTGTTTATCCCAAGACCGGAGGCCGTCAGCCCGAGGATCTTCCCCCCGAGCGTCTCGAACAACTCGGTCGACTCATTGCCCGCATGCACGGGGTGGGAAAACGCCGCGAGGCGAAGGCCCGGATCCGGCTCACTCCCGAAACCTACGGGCGCGCATCGCTCGCGTTCTTGATGAAGGGGGGATTTGTGAATTCCGCCGTCGAGTCGCGATTCGAATCGGTGGTCGAGTCGATTCTTGGTGCGGCGGACGGAAAATTCGCAGGACAGTCCTTGCAACGGATCCACGGCGATTGTCACGCCGGGAACATTCTCTGGAACGAAAAAACCGGTCCCGCATTCATCGATTTCGACGACATGGTCGTGGGACCTCCCGTGCAGGATCTCTGGCTTCTTGCTCCCGATCCTGAATCGCTCGTTCATCTGGTGGAGGGCTATCACCACATGAACGATCTGCCTGCGGGGAGTCTCGGGCTCGTGGAGGTTCTTCGAGCGCTCCGGATGATCCATTACGCGACCTGGATCGCAAAGCGCTATGAAGATCCAGCCTTCCAACGGGCGTTTCCGCATTTCGAGTCGCCCCGGTACTGGGATGAACTCACCGTCGATCTTGAACGTCAAAGAGAAAGAGTGGAATCCCATGGCCGAAATCCGGGAATTTAAAGAGCAGTTCCGGAACCGCGAGGGAATTCACTTCAACAGCGCCGGACAATCTCCGATCTCGATCCCCGCTTCACTCCGGGCTCGCGAGGTGGTGGCGCTTCAGGAGCGTCAGGGCTCGCTCGCCGATTCCGAACTGCTTCGTGGTGCGGACCGAACCCGTTCCAATCTTGCGAAATTTCTGGATGCGCCGAAGGAACTCACGGTCTTCGCGCCGAACGTGGCCAGTGCGATCTCGACTGCGGCCCTCGGATTTCCGCTCCGCGAGAGCGACGAGGTGGTCGTGATCGATCAAGAATATGCAAGCTCGTTTTACCCGTGGAAGGTCGCGTGTGATCGGAGCGGAGCCCGTTTGCGGGTATTCCGCTCAGGTCCGGATTGCTCGATCGATCTCGAGCGCCTGATCGGGTTCATCCGATCGCCCGTCCGGATCGTGGCCGTGTCGTGGGTGCAGTTCCAGACCGGCGCGATTCTCGATCTGGAGCGTCTGGGAAATCACTGTCGCTCGATCGGAGCGTTTCTTGTGGTCGATGGCATCCAGGGGTTGGGGCAAATACCGTTCTCGTTCCGCTCTCTTCCCGTGGATTTCGTCGCCGGCGCGGCCCACAAGTGGCTGTGCTCGCTTCTCGGTCAGGGATTCTTCGCAGGTACGAAGGAGTTTCTCGGGCTGTTGTCTCCCGTGGCAGTCGGGGCCGGAACCTTCGGCCGTTGGGGGACGTTCGCGCTTCCGGATCAGCCGATGGAGCCGGTGCCGGGGCGGTTCGAGCCGGGCGGGGTTGCATTCGCGCCTCTATTCGCGCTCGATTCGGCGGTGGAGTTGATCCGGGAAACCGGAACGGAGCGAATCGAGGCCGAGATCTCACGCTTGTCCCGCACTCTCCGGTCGGGGCTCCAAGAGCTCGGAGTGGAGCTCGTGACCCCCGAAACCCAGCGGGGAGGGATCACGAGTGTGCGGTTTTCTCCCGCGGTGGAAGCGCGGTTTCTGGAGGTTTGTCGCAACGAAAAGATCGCGCTGGTGAAGCGGGGGGAGTCCGTGCGCTTCTCGCTTCATGCGTTTTGCACGGATCAAGAAGTGGCGCAGGTTCTGGATTTGGTGAAAGGTGTGATCTCATGATTCACGAAAAAAACAGTTATGATCTTCATCTGTTCGTCTGCACGAACGAAAAGAAAAACGGCGGCGGATGCGGACCGAAGGGTGCCGAAGCGCTCGTCGATACCCTGAAGGCCTGGACAAAGGCGCAGGGGTTTCCATCTAAAATCCGTGTGAACCGCTCCGGGTGTCTCGGCAAATGCGAATCGGGGATCGCCTGCGTCGCCTATCCCGAGGCCGAGTGGGCGCTCCAGGTGAGCCCGGCCGATCTTCCCGCAATCGAAGAGTGGATTCATTCCCTGAACGGACGGATCCGAGAATAACCGGATTCCGGTTTGATTCGAGATGAATCCGCCCGCGCACTGTGCTATTCGATGGGGGCAATTGAGTTCGGGGAGGAACTGCAATGAACATATTCGTCGGGGTGGCGCGGATCGCGCTGATGGTTTCGTTTTTTTCGCTTTCGTCCGCTCGTGCGGACAACCTGATTTCAGAACAGCAACAAGAAGAGGCAGTCCTGCGCCTGGAAGAGGCACTCGGCGACGAGGCGTCGCTCTCGCGGATCGCCGGAGCGATCGATGCGATCGAAGAAACGGCGACCTCAGAAGAAAAGATCGTCTTGCAATCGATGCGGGAAGTGGTCCGGGAGTTCCGGAGCGGGATGGTTCCTCCGGGAAAAACCAAAAGGAAGCCGAAAGCGGGCGAGTTTTTTGCCAAACTCGGGATCGGCATCCACCGGTTGACCGCAAAAATGGTGGCGCCTTTTTACCGGGCCACCGGGTATCTGACCGGCCGGTACGAAAAAAACAACGAGTATGACGGAGAAGACTCCGATCGCCCCACGAATTATCTTGCCCGGCTCGCATATCAGTTCCGCTTGATGGAGAACAACGCGGTTGCGGCCTTGCTCGAGCGACTGCAAGAGGGGGAGCATCTGACCGCTCCGGAGGTCAATCTCATCATCGCGGCGATTCCCCGTCTCGGCATGCGCGAATGGGAACCGATCGCGGGGGTCGCGGGGTTCCATGTGAGCTCGGTTGCGGTCACGGCGGTCGTATCGAATGTGCTGGGATTCGCGGGGCTTGCGGGGCTTCCTTGGATGGTGTTCCATGGGTATTTCATCGGGGTGTTCGCGGCGACGGTTCCGTGCGGGTTCCCGAGAGCGCAAGAGAAGCATCCCGCGCTCCAGAAATACTGCGAGGACATCATGGCGGCATACGAGATGACCATCTTCCCCGCCCGGATCAAGGGGTATGTCAAAGGGGTGAATGCCCGCAATCGTGCCCGTGAGCGCGCCCGCGAACGTGCTCGCGAAGAACGGGAAAAACGCGAGCAGCGACAGGCGATCCGTCAGGAATAGTTTTGGGTTGATTCGGAGGCTTGCCGGACGCTAAGCTCCGGAATATGCTTGATCTCCGTACCATCCGCGAAAATTCCGAATCCGTCCGGACTGCGATCCGCAACAAGCGCGTGGCGCTCGATCTTGACGAGCTTTTGTCCCTCGATCGCGAGGTTCTGGAGCTGAAGAAAAAACTCCAGGCACTTCAGGAAGAGAAGAATTCGAACGCAAAGAAAATGCCGAAGGCATCTCCCGAAGAACGACCGGGACTGATCGAACGCGGGCGCGCGATCGGACAGGAAATCAATTTGCTCGAGCCGGTTCTCGGGCAGAAAGAAGAGGGGCTGAAGAACCTGCTTTGGCTCACCCCCATGATTCCGGCGGCCGATGTTCCCGTCGGCCCCGATGATTCCGGCAACGTCGAGCGAAAGACCGGGGGGACGATCCCGGATTTCGGGTTCTCCGCCAAGGATCATGTCGAGCTCGCGCTTCAAAACCAATGGGCCGAGTTCGAGCGGATGGCTCGTGTTTCGGGATCGCGGATGATCGCCCTGAAGAACGAGCTCGCGCTCTATGAGTTCGCGGTGATCCGGTTCGCGCTCGATCTCCTCGCCAAAAAAGGGTCCCAGATCATCACCGTCCCCGCGATGGTGCGCGAGGCGGCTCTTTTCGGAACCGGGCATTTTCCGACCGGTCGCGAGCAGGTGTATTTTCTGAAAGAAGATGATTTGTATCTCTCGGGCACGGCCGAGGTCCCCGTGACTTCGATCTTCAGCGGCGAAATCCTCGCCGAGAGCGAAATCCCGAAGCGTATCGGGGCATTCTCCCCGTGTTTCCGTCGCGAGGCGGGGAGTGCCGGCAAGGATGTCCGCGGCCTCATGCGCGTGCATCAGTTCAACAAGGTCGAGCAGTTCGTGTTTTGCCGGAACGACCCCGAGGAGTCCGAGCACTGGCACCGGGAGCTTCTTGCCACCTCCGAAGAGATCGTGCAGGCACTTGAACTTCCGTATCGGGTGATCGAGGTATGCACCGGCGACATGGGTGCCGGAAAATACCGGATGCACGATCTGGAATGCTGGGTCCCCTCCGAAAAGCGCTACCGGGAGACGCATTCCTGCTCGAGTCTTCACGACTGGCAGGCGCGGCGGGCGAACCTCCGCTATCGGGGGCGGGATGATCAGGTCCGTTTCATTCATACTCTGAACAACACGGCCGTCGCGACACCGCGGATCTTGATTCCGCTCATCGAGAATCACCAGCTTCCGAACGGCGCGGTCCGGATCCCGAAGGCCCTCCAGCCGTACATGGGCGGGCTCGACCGCATCGGCGGGAGTGCGTAACCGGTGGATTTTTTCGATGTCGTCCGGGCTCGGCGAAGCGTCCGAAAGTACACGTCCACGCCGGTTCCCGAATCGGTGATCCGGCAGGCCCTGGATGCGGCCTTGCTTGCCCCGAACTCCTCGAACATGCAAACCTGGGGGTTCTACTGGGTCCGCTCCCCCGAAAAAAAGCAAAAACTGGTCAAGGCCTGCCTCTCCCAGGGCGCCGCTCGCACTGCGGCCGAGTTGGTCGTGATCACGGCCGAGACCAAGCGCTGGAAGGAAAATCGGCGCGAGATGATCCGGGTTTTCCGGGAGGCAAAGGCGCCTTCCTTTGCGATCGATTATTATCAAAAACTCATTCCGGTTTTTTACGGGTTTTCTTTTCTTGCTCCGCTGAAGTGGCTCATTTTCAACTGCGTCGGCTTGTTCCGTCCGATGATGCGCCATCCTTGGAAGCCGGGCGATGTCGAAGTGGTGTCGATCAAGTCCGCGGCGCTCGCCGCCGAGAACTTCATGCTCGCCGTCTCCGCGCAGGGCTTCGGATCCTGTCCGATGGAGGGCTTCGATGAATCGCGCGTCCGGCGGATTCTCGGACTTTCCTGTTCCGATCGCGTTGTGATGGTGATCTCCGTGGGGGAGCCCGATTCCGAACGCGGGATCTGGGGGCCACAAGTCCGCTTCGCGAAGGATCGCTTTGTCCGCGAGATTTGAATTTTCGCCGGTTTGATTCCCGTCAAGTACCTGACTCTTGCAAGACTTCTCCTTCTCTCAAAAAATGGGAGGAGGGGAGGGGTGACCATGACAGAGAACAGTCCGATCACAGGAGTGATCGATGAGTCGAATGTGATCATTGATTTCGGGAAATATGAGGGACGCACGGTAAAGGAGCTCGCGTATCTGGATCCGGTCCTCTACGCGGCCCTTGCGAGCGAAAAGAACGACGGCTCCGTTTCGATCCGTCGCCATCGCGACAAAACTTTCCGGCTCTACCTGAATCCGCTTGCGCAGTTGGATCACTGACCGATAAATTCCGGATCATGTTGGACTCCTTCTTGCGCCACGTGACCCGGGACTCCTACGGTCCTGTTTCATTTCCGGATGCTTCTCCTTTTCCCGCCGTCGTTCATCGGTTCCAGGATTCGTACTCTCTTTTTGGTTGGACGAAGATGCCGGATCTGATCGCGGATCGGGGGCGGATCGATGCGGGGATCTTCACCTTCCTGAATCTCCGGTATCGATCACCCGAAACCTGGAAAGCGTTTTTCCGTTCGCCGGATGCCCTCGCGTTCCGCAAGGCGGGCGCGGCGGCCGCTTCTGCCGGGAGCGTGAGCTCGGCATTGAATGAAGTCTCGGAGCGCCTTCCGATTCGCTCGAACTTCATCGGAGTGCTCGACGAGCGCAGTTTTCGCGATCTGGAAGCGTCCGTTCCGGTTTCTTCTTCCCTGCTTCTTTCCGAAGAGACCCTTCAAGCGGTTCGGATCGCTCTTCCGCCGGTTTTCCCGGTATGCGAATTCTTCGCCGAAGAAAAAGCCCCTGCCGGTCTCGTGCTGGGGCGGACGGTCCGAGATCATTCTGTTTGGCGGAATCAGGCCTTCCCGAAGCTTCTTCCGTTCGAGTTCTTGTGCCGGTTCGACGGGGATTTTCCCGAGGTGGCGGTCATGCTTTCGCAGGACCCGCTCAAAACCGAGATCAGTGCCGCACAAGCGCTTTGGATCACAGGAATGCCGGCATCGGAATTCCAGGATCTTCTGCTCTCTGCCGCTTGGATCGCGGCCTGGACGAGGCATACTGTCCGTTCGGCTGCTTTGGATCTTGGCTGGGTTCGCCTTCGGTTCGCGCTCCTTCCGGGAGGGGCTCCGGTCCTCGTGGACGCATTCGCTCTCGAGGATCTCGGATTCCAGCGGCAAGGAGTGTCGATCCCGTTCGCGCCCGCGATCGAGTTCCTGCAAGGCTCCGCCTGGCATGAGGCTGTTTCGCGTGCGAAAGAACAGTCATTGCGCCAAGGTGCTCCGGACTGGAGGCGTTTGTGCACGGTGCCGGCTCCGGCGCTCGATTTCGCGGTGAAAGCCCGGGTCGAAGAAGACCTGCAAGGAATCGCCCGAAGCCTGTTGGGAAGCGAGAATCATGTTTTGTAGGATCGAGTCCGGATACAAGGCAGGGTTTTCTGATCCCGAGGCGGCACGCATTCACCGGAAGATCGCCGAGATCCATCCCAGTCTTGCGGAGCGGATCCGGTGGATCCGGAAGCTTCGGATCGCGTGGATGGAGTTCGATGCTTCCCGCGACAAGGTGGTACAGGGCATCCAGGAGGTTTTCAAGAATCCGGTCACGGATTGGGTCTTCACGGGCGACCTGCTTCCTTCCGCCGCCGGGAGCAACGGCACGCTGTACGATCTGATGCAGGAATCTCCGTTCCGTCCGGGGGTTTTTCACGGCATCGAAAAACGAAAGCGCCTCATGGTTCATGACGAGGATTCGCTCGTGCTCCGGGACGCGATGCAGACCGTGCTCGGGCGGAAATCCCAGGGCGATCGCGTGGTGAGCGGGGAGTTGCTTTTGCTCGAGGGTGCGAAGCTCGTGCAGTCGGATCTCGAGTGGATCGCGCGGAACTGGTTCGCGCACGAGCAATTCGAGTCGTGGTCCCTGCTCTCCGAAGAGGAACTGAAACGGAATTCCCGCTTCCAGTCCGAACAGGTTGCAAAATACCTTGCTTTGCCCGGACAGTCGGTCCGTTCGGGACTTCTCCAGTTCCGGGCCCCCGGCAGGGCGCGCGATCTTCCGATCCAATGGTCCAGGGTGTCCGAGCTTCTCCGTTCCAAAATCATCTCGCCCTCCATTCCAGCGCCCTTGAGCGTCGGTGATGACTGGGGCTTCCTCGCCGACATCCGTTTTTCGTCGAGCCGGCTGCAGATCGAATCCTTGAGTGAGACCGAGTTCCAGCTTTGTCGCCACCAGCTCGATCACTTCGCCCTGCAAGGAAACATGCGATTCCAATCGGTCCTCGGAGTCCTGCCCGAGAAGAACCGCCTCTGGAGGAGCGAGATCGAGGGTGAGTCCCCGCTCAAGGTCCGCGATGATTTCGAGAACTCCATCGAGCGGGTGGCCTCTTCCACCAACACTCCGATCGCGGTGATGAAAATCCTCGAGGAGACGCACGAGGCCGTTCCCGCTTATTTTTTCACCGGGAATATCAGCATCCACGACAAGGATTTGAAGACCCTGAAGGCCCGCGACCGCGGTGCCCTCTCCGATCTCTTTTTTGTCGGATACGGCGATCAAGGTGTGATCCGGAACCTGAGTTTTCTGGGCACCTTGCAATCCACCTATCGCCACGGACTGAAGGGGGAGGCGATTGATTTCTCGATCCATGGTTCCGGCCGGAGCCTCCTTCAGTGTTTCAAGGGGGCGCATGAGGAGTTCCAGTACGGGTTCGACCTCGTGATCGACGGAATCGAGGATTGGTTCAAGAAGAACTTCGAATCCGCCATTTCACTCGGATTCATCTGGGGAGTGAATCCCGAAAAGCGCCAGTGGCTCTGCCGGGTTCTCGAGAGCCGGGGCATCCCTTACATCCATTTCGGAACGACCTCGCTCACCGGAGACGTGCGGATCCTCGAGGGCGGGGCGGTCCGGTCTTCTGTGACCATCCGCGAGTTTTTCCGGCCATCCGATGAATCCCCGGCGTCGAGGCTGTATGAAGAGCCGTTGTATCCGAAAGAAACGCGCAATCAGCCGGCGCATTTTCGGAACCGGTTTTGCACCGAGGATCTGGCACTGAAGCCAGAGGACTTTCATACGAACGTCGCATCCCCCGTGGTGCTCCGGCCTTCGCTTGAGCACTGGTCCGGGCTCATGGTGCTCGGCGATCTGATCGATCAGTCCTTCAACTCCCAGGTGCTGGATTATCTCATGCGCAGGTGCACGGCCATGGGTGGACAGATCCACTGCGTGCAAGCGTCGTATCTGAACGGACTCAAATCCTGGTCCAATACGCTTCTCCAGCTCGAACGCGATTTCGGGATCGCAGTGACCGAAGTGGAATTCATCCATCAGCCCGAGATCCGGGCGCATTGGCTTGCTCTCCAGATCATCGCACGCGTCGCGGATGTCCGGATGGTGCGCACCGAGGAGTTCAAGTTCGCGAACGACCGGATTTATTGGTTGCCCGGCGATTTCGCCCAGCCCGGCACTCGGTGGCTTGCCGGGTTCGAGGGGCGGTACCAGACCTCCCTGCACAGTGCGGTCGCGATCGAATCGGATGGCGAGGATCTGCAAAAGGTCACGGATGCTCTCTGTTTTGCTCTCAAAAAAAGGAAGCTCGGTGCCGAGGTCCGGATCCAGCATCGCTTCGGCGGCGGGTTTTTTGTCAGCGTCGGCGAGAACGAGCGTTTTGCCGTCGAAGAGGAGTGGCGGACACTCGGGGTCCGGCATGAGTTCGTGGGGCGGGTCACGGCTTCGCCCTATCTGGTCATCCGGAACGAGGCGGATCAGCTCGAAACCATCTCGATCGAGGACATCCTATGAGCAAATACCGCGCACTCATCCTCTCCGCCCCGGGAAATCGGGGAGAACGGCATTTCGAGCATGCGCTCCGGAGTGTCGGATTCGACGCCGAGATCCTCTCGGTGCCTGAGGTGGTCGATTACGGAATCGATCTCGATCAGCTTTGCCTGAAGTACAAACTGCTGATCATCCCCGGCGGGAATTCCTATTCTTCGGTCCTGGGCGGAGGAAAAGTCCTCGCACTCAAGATGCGGCACTTGTTTCGCTGGAATTTGCAACGATTCGCCGAGCGGGGCGGTCTCGTGCTCGGGGTCGGGACCGGATTCGAGGCGCTCCTGCACATGAACGTGTTCGGGGACGACTACACCCTCCGTTCGAACGGTTCCTTTGAGACCACGGTGAAATGGATCAAGGCGGTTCCGACCGGAAGTCGTTGCATCTGGTTGAAGGGGCTCGGAACCATCGAACTCCCCATGAATCTTCTCGACACCGAATTCGTGATCGAGCCCGGGTCGGTGGTCGAGGCGACAGGAAGGCTCGAGCGGCTGGGCCTTGCGTGTCTTCGTTCGGCCGAGAACGACGGGATCCTCGGTCTTTGCGATCTGACCGGAAGAATCCTCGGGATGATGCCGAATCCCGAGTTCTTCTTGAGCTGGACGAATGCCGAGGACTGGTTCCTGAATCCGACCCGTGCGGCGGCGCCCGGGCAGGGCTACGCGATTTTCGAGAACGCCGCCCGTTATTGCGAGCAGTGATTTTGTCTCACAAAGCCCAGTAGGCCTCGTCGAGGCTTTCTTCTTTTTCGGGGAGTCCGCGGAAGAGTCTCGGTGAGTTGCGGGAGAGGATCTCGAAACTCACTCGATTCGAGTATTTGCAGATCTGTGCGATCGAAGAATAGGTCAGATAGCGTGCATGATGTTTCGGCGAGTTCGGAATCTTGCTCCGGTGGTACCGGTTCGCCGCCATGTCATGCAGGAGCGCCGCAAGAGCGCCGTCTCCCGCGCCATTCGTGTTCTTGATCTCGACCGGTCCGCCCATGAACGGGTTGATGTGCGAAAAAATCCGGATCGGGGTTTCGCAGTCCGACCGTCGCATCCCCCGGGAATACTCGAACTGGTTGTAGTTCACGATCGATTTCGTGTGGAGCTCGTGTTCCGTGTGCCGCGCGAACGCGCGATCCACATGGCCGCCCACATACAGTCCGTTCGAACCGACCGTGAGAAGCGCCAGATCCGTGATCGAGAGCGCCTCGTTGATCGCAAGCAGCGGATCCTCGACTCCGGTCAGGGCCTTCGCCTCTTCCTGGTTCATCGCGAGGACGTTCACGTGACTCCCGATGAAATCACGGAAGAACGGCACTTTCGAGGCGATGAGTGCGCTTGTCCCCAGGGTAAGAATGATGGGAACCCCGGATTTTTTTGCGATCTCGCAGGCGCGGACCGTGGATTCGAAAATCGGGGAGCGTTCGTCGCGGAGGGTGTAGGCCGAGACGAGAAGCGCGCAAGAACGCTCGATCAGGCGGGCGGGCAGGAATGCCGGTTGAAGGTCATCCATGCACCCTTTCGAGATCCCGAACGTGCGCTCGCCATCCGGGGTGATCAGGCAGATGGCGCGCCCCATGGGCCGTTCGCAGGGTTGCAGGTGATTCAAGTCGACCTTGGAAGAGGTGGAGGCGATGTACTTGAACGCATAATCGCCCACGGTGATCTGGCGCGAGATCGCGCCCAGAAGAACGGCGCGTTCTTCTGAGAGGACCGAGAAATTGTGAAGAGTGTTGCCCACCGATCCCCCGGCGTACTCGCCCGTGATCCGGCCCTCTTTTTTTGCGAGCGAGTAGATGCGATCGCAGTGCTCGTGCTCGATGATCTGGGACTGGCCTTTCTTGAGTCCATGCGCTTCGAGGAACGAATCTTCGACATGGCACTCGATGTCGACCAAGAGTTGGTCGATTCCGACAATGTGGTAGCTCTCGTCGGTCGAGTAATTGTGATCCGCGCTCACGCGATCCTTCTCGGTCACGGGGAAGTAGTGCTTGGATTTTCGGCGTCCCGGAAATTTCATGCTTCGGCCTCGCTGGATTTGACACCCGTTATAGGTCAATCAGGGGTGGATTTCAACGAAAAACAGATCGAATCAATCGGGATTAAGGCGACCCGAACATCCCCAAACTGCCCCCTTTGAGTGTGCTTTCGCAGGGAGCGAGATCGGCCGGGGGGGGTGGGATGTTTAGGTTTTTTAGGACGCGCGCGCGCCCGGGGCGCGCGGAAGCCAGGCGGCCCCCCCCCGCGCGGCGGGGGAAACCGCAAAAATAC
>JBEIJY010000019.1:0-42734 GCA_040380025.1 Bdellovibrionales bacterium
GCTGACGAAACCGGCGCTCCAGCTTCGGTTCGAGGTGAGGGACTCCTACCGAAGCCGGGTGAAATACAAAAAAGAGCTCGGCTCGGAGAGGTCTTTCCAGTAGACCCATGCCCCAGAGCAACTGCGTCATGCAAACTCAAACCTGGGGTCAGCTCGTGAAAACCCCGGGGTCAGCACGGGTGAAATCGGCCAAACAAGCCGAAGCTGATTTGAACGCGGCAAAAGAGCAACTTGAAATAGCAAAAAAAGAGCTGGCGGTTTTGAAAAACAACCCAAACAACCCGAAAAAAACAGAGCTCGACACACAAATCGAAAATCTCGAGCAGGAGATCAAAACCCTCGAAGAGAAGCGGAATCAGGCACAAACCACAGACGAGGAAAGAAAAAATAACTTCATTCCCATCGATCAGCGCGCGAGGTGCGTGCAAAAGGCTCTTCGTTCCGCGAAAAAAGAGTCCCAGGGAGTGACATCTGAGCCTACGTATGAAGATCTTCAAACATTTTTCTGGCTAACGATAGAAAATTGCGAACAAACGACTCTGACTGCCCAGGACCTTCAGGGATTGCCGAACCTGCGAGACCTCGAGATAGTAGATGGCAAATTTGGCATACTCGATCTTTCCCCGATCCCGCAAATCACAACACTCCGTATCGGATTTGCACCCAAGCTGACGAAAATCAAGTTTTCTGATCAAACAGTGCTGAAAACGCTAGCCCTGGACAATGTCAAAATCACCTCTTTAACCGAATTGATTCCGCAAACCGCCATCACCTCTAAAATCGAAATACTCAGTTTAGGATCTCTCTCTGCGGTCGAAACCATCGACTTTAGCGCCTTCTCATCGCTCATGAAAATTGAGATCATGAATCTTGAAACATTGGATTCTCTGGATTTTAGCAAGAATCAAAAATTAAGTGTTCTTTATCTTTATAATACGCCTTCTCTTCGTTCTTTGGACATTCAAACCTGTCCCAAAATCACTGACCTAAATCTCTCCGATACCGGAATAACAGAACAGAGCATGATTCTGAAATACAACCCAAACACGCTTTCATCCGATAACATCACATGGGGGACCGCACCATGAATCCGAAATTCGCACTAAAACTCCCGCTGATCATCCTGTTCCTCGCGCTCTCGACCTCGGCATGCACAAAAACGGCGGCACCCGCTCCGGCAGAGGCTTCGCCTACATCGACCGAAAACGCAGAAAAAACCGGCACTGTTCCGGTGGTGACGAAGCAAGCAAAAGATAAAGACGAAAAACTGCGTGAAGAATTCGTTCGGGTCGAACAGCGGGCACAATGCGTACAGGAGGAGATCTTTAAGCAACTGCCTGCCGATTCCCAACCCACCTACCTTGATTTACAGAAACTGACCGGTTTGTGGCTCTCAAATTGTGGCGAGAACCTTTCACCCGAGCGCGATTTTCAAGGAATGACGAATCTGGAAACCATTGAATTCGTGGCAGACATTTTTACGACCTTGGATCTTTCGTCTCTCCCGGGAATCAAGAATGTCTCCGTTAGTAGCTCAGTTGAGAAATTGATACTGCCGAAAAATTCCAAGATCACTCATCTGAAAATTAAGTCAGGCAAACCAACCACGCTGAATCTCTCTGACGCCTCATCCCTCAAATTTCTGTCCATCGATAGCACCACGGATAGCCCCATCGTTCATCTAGATCTCTCGCACAATCCAAAGCTGGAAGCGCTTTTTCTCAGATATATCAGGATTCAAAATCTCGACATTTCTCTCTTGAGCGAACTTCGATCTGTGCACTTAGAAGGCCTGTTCGATTTGGAATCATTATCGGGTCTCGCTCATCACCCAAAGATCCAGGATTTGACTTTGCTCTCTCTGAAATCACTCCAAAATGAGGTGGACATCTCCCATCTTACTCAGTTGAAGCATTTGGAACTGCATTCTCTGAACAAAAAACTGAGTAAGGAAAGTGTGAATTTTACACAATATCCTGATCTTGAATCCCTGTCTGTGTCGCATTCCGTGACGGACGAGTTTCAGCAGGTAGACCTTTCGGGCAACAAGAAACTCAAGAAATTGAAACTCTCTGGTTTTGAATCTCAGAAAACGTTAAACCTCGCGCAACAAACCGAACTCGAGGAAATCACAATCTATAATCTTCCTGAGCTTACAAGTTTGGACTTCTCTTCGAACCCGGAACTCGAAATCTTGAATCTAGAAGACGTTCCGAAAATTGAATCGATTGACATCCGTAAAAACCAAAAGATTACAGATGTATATCTATTTTCCACCCACATCACCAAGACCCTCAATAGTAGCAGAAATATCTTAAAATATGATCAAAAGACTCTTCTCGAGGACAATATCGGTTGGGCAAGGAACGATCCGTAACCCGCCCCCCCGATGGCCAGTGATTCTTTTTTGTTGAGAACCATTCTCAATAAGGGTATCTTCTAGCCCTGATGACCTCAATCCAGCGTCTTCCCGTCTTTGTTCCTCCGACCATCGGCAAAAGCTTTCTTTTGCACGGGAGCCTTGCGGCCCTTCTGATCGCCCTGGTGTATGTAAGCCCCACGCTCCCGCCCTCGGGCGCCTCCGATGTTCCCCTGACCCTCGAGATCAGCCCAGTAGCCCGTTCTGGCCAAAAACACACAAAGGCGCCTCTTGCGCCAAAGATCGTAAAAAAGCTCTCGTCTGCGGGCCCGGCCGAGGCCTCGCTCGCCCCTCCCGCCCCCGCTGCGCAGACCGCCGAGAGCGCCGCCTCGGGCTCCTCCGTGCATTCCGGCCCCGCCGGCTACCTCTCCGAGCTCCGAACCCTGATCGAG
Organism: Bdellovibrionales bacterium; assembly: GCA_040380025.1. Taxonomy (GTDB): domain Bacteria; phylum Bdellovibrionota; class UBA1018; order UBA1018; family CAIMNF01; genus CAIMNF01. The sequence continues at coordinate 2,812 of JBEIJY010000019.1, forward strand.
CAAAAAAAGTCGTATCCGCGGCAGGCCAAGACCCTCGGTCACGAGGGGCGCTCCGAGATCCGGTTCTCGATTCTTCCCGATGGCACTCTTTCGTCGATCGAACTTCGCAAGTCCTCGGGATCGGACATTCTGGACGAGGCCGCGCTGACCCTCGTTCGGCAGGTCAGAAAGCTCTCGCCTTTTCCCGATTCGCTCAAGCTGAGCCGGATTGATCTGATCCTCCCGATCGATTACCTCCTGAACTGATCCAAACCATGCCATTCGGGTGTACTTCCGTGATAAACACTCTCTCATGCAGAAAGTCCTTCTTCTCGAAAACATCCACCCCTTGGCCCGCGATCTGTTTTTAAAAGACGGTTTCGTCGTCGATGCGCTGAAGGGCGCCCTGACCGAAGACGAGCTGATCGCGAAGCTCCCGGGCTATGACATTCTCGGCATCCGGAGCAAGACCTACCTGACCCGCAAGGTGTTCGAAGCGGCAAAGAGTGTCGGCACCGTGGGTTGTTTTTGCGTCGGCACGAACCAGGTCGATCTGAAGGCCGCGCGCGATCACGGCGTGGTGGTGTTCAATGCCCCCTTCAGCAACACCCGGAGCGTCGCCGAAATGGTGCTCGCCGAAATCGTGATGCTCTCGCGCAAACTCGGAACGAGGAACACCGAGATGCACCAGGGAATCTGGAACAAGAGCTCGGCCGGATGCTTCGAGGTGCGCGGGAAAACTCTGGGAATCGTGGGCTACGGCAACATCGGAACCCAAGTTTCGTTTCTGGCCGAGGCCTTCGGAATGCGCGTGGTGTTCTACGACATCGTCTCGAAGCTCCCGTTCGGGAATGCCAAGCCCATGTCGACCCTCGAAGAGGTGCTCGCGCAATCGGACTTCGTGACCCTGCATGTTCCCGCGACCGAAGACACGCGGAACATGATCCGTCAGGCCGAGCTTTCGGCGATGAAAAAAGGCGCCTGCCTGATCAACGCCTCGCGGGGCGATGTGGTCGACCTCGCGGCCTTGAGCGAGGCGATCGGTTCGGGACATCTTGCCGGGTGCGCGCTCGATGTGTTTCCTGAAGAGCCCGAGAACAATCAAAAGGGCTACCCCTCGCCCATGATGGGACTCGAGAACGTGATCCTGACCCCGCACATCGGGGGCGCGACCGAAGAGGCGCAGGTGAACATCGGCCGCGAGGTCGCCTCGACCCTGATTCGCTTTGCGCAAACCGGCTCCACGCTACGCTCGGTGAACTTCCCGCTGGTCGATCTTTCGATCGAACCGGGCAATACCCGCCTCACGAACGTGCATCATAATGTCAAAGGGGTGCTGAAGGAGATCAACCGGATCCTCTCGGAATATGGCGCGAACATCCAGGCGCAGTCGCTTCACACCGATCATGAGCTCGGGTATCTGATTGTCGATCTCGACAAGCCCGTTACAGATGACCTGATCGTGGCGATCCAGGGGCTCAAGACCTCGATTCGCACGCGCCGGGTGCCGGTCTGATTCAGGCGCGGCCGCCGGATTTTTCTTCGAGCTCGGCCCAGCGTGCGTACAAGCGCTCGATTTCGGCCTGAAGGGCCCCCATCTCCTCGCTCGCCTTCAAAAGCTCGATCGAGTTGCCCGCGATCTCGGGCCGCTCCGAATGCGCCGTCACCTCGGCCAAGCGTGATTCCTTTTCAAGAATCACCGACTCCATCCGGTCGAACTCCAGCTGATCTTTATAGGTGAGCTTCTTGCGCACGGCCCGCTCCTCGCGGGGCGGCTCTTTCGCCGGGCCGGCGGCCTTCGGTTTTTCTTGCGCAAGCGCGGCCCGGAACCAGCGTTCCCACTGCTCCATCTCGGAGAACGAAACCATCTCGGGAATCGCGATGATCTGATCGCACACCTCGTCCATGAACCTCCGGTCGTGGGTCACCAGAACGACCGCACCCGGAAAATCCTCGAGACACTCCCGAAGAACGGCTAGTGTCTGGAAATCCAGATCGTTTGTCGGCTCATCGAGAATCAGCAAATTCGCAGGCCGGAGCATCAAGCGAGCAAGAAGGAGCCGCGCCTGCTCGCCGCCCGAGAGCTTCCCGACCAGAACATCGGCCTCGGGCCCGCTGAACAAAAACCGATCCAGATACGACCGCACATGGAGCTTCTTCCCCTGAAACTCGATCGTCTCGCCGTACGGGCACACCGTCTTCAACACCGTGAGATCGGGATCGAGACTTTCGCGATTCTGCTCGAAGTACACGACCTCGAGGGCGTCGGCCCTCCGGACCTCGCCCGAGTCGGGCTGTTCGGTTCCCGCAATCAGGCGAATCAGCGTGGATTTTCCGGCGCCGTTCCGCCCCACCAGGCCGAGCCGGGTTTTCTGGCGGATCAGAATCGAGACGTCCTTCAAAATCGCGCGACCGTCATACCCCTTCGATGCGCTCTTCAGCTCGACCAGTTTTTTCGGTCCGGGCCCGAGGGCGTCCCACTCCAGCCGGATCGACGAATCGCGATTCTTCCCGGCGAGATCCCGCACCTCGTCCATCAGTTGCCCTGCGCGATCGATCCGCGCTTTTTGCTTCGTGGTGCGCGCCTTGGCTCCGCGCCGGAGCCACTCCACTTCGCGGCGGAGCGTGTTCCGGAGCGACTCCTCGCGCGCGGCCTGCGCCTCCAGATACTCTTCCTTCACCTTCTCGAACTGGTCGTAATTTCCGTCGACACTCAGAATCCCGCCCGGATTCCGGCGATCGATCTCGATCGTGCGATGGGCGATCCGGTTCAAGAACGCACGGTCATGGCTCACCATCACGATGCAGGTCGGAATCTCGCGCAAAAAATCCTCGAGCCAAAGAATGCTCTCGACGTCGAGATGGTTGGTGGGCTCATCGAGGAACAAAACATCGGGGTTTCTTGCGAGCTCACGGGCGAGCGCCACCTTCTTCTTCCAGCCGCCCGAGAGCGTCCCGGTTTTCACGTCGGGAATCGCGAGACGCGAAATCGCCTCTTCGGCGGCACTGATTCCACTCCAATCCTCGGGGTTCTCGACGCCCTGATACACGACCTCACGCGTGCCGAGATGATCGTCGACCTCGGGGGTCTGCGGAAGATACCCCACCCGAAGGCCGCGCGTGCGTGCGACGGTTCCCGAATCAGGATCGATCCTTCCCGAGAGGATCCCGAGCAGGGTCGACTTGCCCGCGCCGTTCCGCCCGACGAGCGCGATTTTCTCGCCCCGGGACACGCTGAAGGTCAGGCCCTCGAACAGCGTCCGGTGGGAGAACGCGAAGCGGAGCTCATGGATGCTCAACAATACTGACATGGCAACGGGGACCTTTCATGAAAACGCCCCGATGGAATCTCCACCGGGGCGCGTGTTCAGGCTGGATTTTGATCTCAATGCTTCACGGCGGCCGAGGGCTTGGCCTTCACCACGGCCTTCTCGAGAAGGGGCGCGGGAATGTCGCCCAAGGATCCGGCTTTCGCGAGGAACTCCTCGGGCTTTTCGAGCGAAAGGGCGCACCGGAGCACCTGATCGACATGATCGACCGGGATGATCTTGATTCCCTCTTTCACCTCGAGCGGGATCTTCTTCAGATCCGCCACGTTGTCCTTCGGGATGAGCACGGTTTTGATCCCCGCGATTTTCGCCGCAAGGAGCTTTTCTTTCAGCCCGCCGATCGGAAGCACGCGTCCACGGAGGGTCACCTCTCCGGTCATCGCAACATCACGCTTGACGGGAATCTTGGTGAGCGCGCTCGTGATCGCGGTCGTCATCGTGATCCCGGCCGAAGGACCATCCTTCGGAACCGCTCCTTCGGGAACATGGAGGTGGATGTCGATGTTCTGATAGAAGTCCGGGCTCAGGCCGAGCGACTCGGCACGCGAGCGCACATACGACATCGCGGTGGTCGCCGACTCCTGCATCACATCGCCGAGCTTGCCGGTGATCTTGACCGCGCCCTTGCCGGGCACGACCGAGACTTCGATCTGGAGCATCTCGCCGCCCATCTCGGTGTAAGCAAGGCCGTTCGTGAGTCCGACCTCGTTGTTCTCTTCGAGCTTGTTCGCAAGATAACGTGGTGGCCCGAGCATCTCTTCGAGATCGTCGGCCCGGACACGGATCACGCCGATTTTCTCGGTCTTCCGCGCCTTCACCGCCTCGAGCCTGAGATCCACGAGCTTCTTCGCGACCTTCCGGCACACGGTGGCCATCAGGCGCTCGAGGTTCCGCACGCCCGCCTCGCGGGTGTAAAGACGGATCACATTGCGAAGCGCGTCCTCGTCGACCGAGATGTCCTCGACCCGGAGGCCGTGCTGTTCCATCTGCTTCGGCAGAAGATACTTCTTCGCGATGTTGAACTTCTCGATTTCGGTGTAGCCCGAGATCGTGATCACTTCCATCCGGTCCAGGAGCGGACGGGGGATCCCGCTGATGGAGTTCGCCGTCAGGACGAACATCACCTTCGAGAGATCGTAATCGACTTCGAGATAATGATCGCCGAAGTTCATGTTCTGCTCGGGATCGAGCACCTCAAGGAGCGCCGACGAAGGATCGCCGCGGAAGTCCATGCTCATCTTGTCGACCTCGTCGAGAAGGAACACGGGGTTCGAGGATCCGGCCTTCTTCAGGCTCTGGATGATCTTTCCGGGAAGCGCACCAACATAAGTACGGCGGTGACCGCGGATCTCGGCCTCATCGCGTACGCCGCCCATCGAGGCGCGGACGATCTTTTTATTGAGCGCCTTTGCGATCGAACGGGCGAGCGAGGTCTTTCCGACCCCCGGAGGCCCGAGGAAGCAAAGAATCTGCCCCTTCGAGTGCTCGGTCAGGGTGCGAACGGCGAGGTACTCGAGCAAGCGCTCCTTCACGTCCTCGAGACCGTAGTGGTCCTCGTTCAGGATGTCCTCGGCCGCCTTCAGGTCATGGCTGTCCTCGGTGTGTTCGCCCCAGGGAAGACTGATGATCCAATCGATGTAGTTCCGGACCACGGTCGCCTCGGCCGACATCGGCGACATCATCTTCAGCTTCTTCAGCTCCTTGGTCGCCTTCTCTTTGGCTTCCTTGCTCATCGGCTTCATCTTGATCTGCTTTTCGATGGCCTGGAGCTCGGCTTTGAACTCGTCCTTTTCGCCGAGTTCCTTCTGGATCGCCTGCATCTGCTCGTTCAGGTAATATTCCTTCTGCGACTTCTCCATCTGCTTCTTCACGCGGGTGCGGATGCGGCGCTCGACCTGGAGGATCTCGATCTCGCCCTGCATGAGCTCAAGCAGTTTCTCGAGCCTGCGGGCGGGATCGGTGATCTCGAGAACCGCCTGCTTGTCCTCGAAGCGCAGATTCAGGTGGGCGACGATCACATCGCCCAGACGGGAGGAGTCCTCGATTCCGTTCACGCTCATGAGCATCTCGGGCGGAATCCGCTTGTTCAGCTTCACGTAGTTCTCGAAGGTGGCTTTCAGAGACCGGACGAGGGCCTCGCTCTCGACGCCTTTCTCGGAGGCTTCGACCACCACCTCGACATCGGCCTCGATCATCTGCTCGCCGTCGTTGAACCGGAGCATCTTCGCGCGGCGCTTTCCTTCGATCAGCACCTTCACGGTGTTGTCGGGAAGCCTCAAAATCTGGAGAATCGTGCCCAGGGTTCCGATCTGGAAGATATCCTTCTCGCCCGGGTTCACAGTGGTCGCGGCCTTCTGGGCCACGAGGAAGAGCTCCTTCTTCTTTTCGACGCACTCTTCGAGTGCATGGATCGACTTTTCCCGGCCCACGAAGAGGGGCACCACCATGTGGGGGAACACGATGACCTCCCGGAGGGGAAGTACGGGTACGGTGAGCTTCTCGGTCTTGCTTGGTTTGCTCATACTGGGCTTTGCAGGGGGTTGTCCAGGAACTCTGAATCAGAATCCGTCCTGCGGCTCCTTCCTGATTCCTAGTTCATCACAACCGGCAGGCAATCGGTAGAGGTGTTCCCCCGAAAAGTGAAAAAAATGTCCCGAACGCGGGGCTACTGCGGCCCATTATGCTTTTCTCTGACAGAAACGCTTGACATTGGAATTGAGTTGCAAAACGCTTTCCGTACGGTAAGGAGCCTCATCCGATGATCAATGTTTACGCTGTGGTCGCCCCTGCGGTCCTGGTCCTCACTTTGGCCGAGTTCATCTACTGCATGGTCAAGAAGAACGGCTACTACACCTTTCAGGACAGCCTGATCGGAATGGGCACCATGATCATCGCCCAGTGCGTGAATGTGGGGGTTTCGGTGGCGGTCCTGTACTGCTACGGGATCATCCAAAAGGAGTTTGGGATCTGGCAGATCGAACCTACCGTGCCGAACGTCCTCCTTTGCTTTCTGGGAATCGACTTTTTGTTCTATTGGTTCCATCGCGCGGGCCACCGGGTGAACCTGCTCTGGGCCCTGCACTCGACCCATCATTCGGCCGAAGAGTTGAACTATGCGGTGGCCCTGAGAACCGGTTTTTTTCAGCGTGCGGCTTCGTTCCTGTTTTACTGGCCGCTTGCGGTGATCGGTTTTCCGGCCGAGGTGATCATCCCCGTCGTGGCCGCGAATCTCGTGTTCCAGCTGATCCCCCACACCCGGGTGGTCGGGAAACTCCCCGACTGGATCGGCTTCTGGCTGAACACCCCCTACCACCATCAGGTGCACCACGGGGCGAATCGCATTTATTGGGACAAGAACTACGGCGGGACGTTCATCTTCTGGGACCGCCTCTTCGGAACCTATCAGGACCAGACCGAAGAGGTGTATTACGGCATCACCGTTCACCCCCGGTCGTGGGACCCCACTTACCTGAACCTGCACTGGTTTTTGGTGCTCTGGAACGACATGCGACAGGCCACGCATTTTTCGGACAAAATCAAACTCTGGTTCATGCCGCCCGGCTGGCGCCCCCGGAATCTTCCTCCTTACGTGAAGAACCCCCACACCAACGAGCGCGAGCAGGTGAAGTATCGCTCGAACGCCCTTTCGGGATCGAGAGGATACCTCCTGACCCATCTGGTGCTTTCGCTTGGCGTGATGGAGCTGGTGATCAGCGACAAATCCCCGCTTCCGGGCCCGCAAAAAATCGGCGTGACCCTGCTTCTTTGGGCGGGGGTGACCCTCTGGGCCGCGATCCTCGAGTCCAAGCCATGGGCGAAGACGGTCGAACTGCTCCGGATCGCCGTGACCTTCGTGAGCCTGAACGTGATCTTCAATCTGCACCGGTTTCCGTTCCATTGGACGGCGATTCTGGCGGCCCTGTCGGTTTCGAGCGCCCTCTGGGTGATGTTCGGAATCGGCACGAGGAAGGAGCAAACCCTTGCTTCGACCTGAACGTCCGTGGGGTCCCTTCCTGCTCGTGCTGTCGTGTCTTTTCGCCGGCACCGCGCGTGCGGGCCTGATCATCGACAACCACCTGTTTTATTCGTCTTCGGCCCTGAAGACGACCGACAACGAAACCGGCGCGCGCTATACGACCTCGCTCTTCATCGGCGCGAGCATCCCGAAAATCTGGTTCATCGGCTGGAAGTCGACCCTCTTTGCCGATTCGACCAAGGACTCGGCGGGAGAATCGAAGATCTCGGGCATCGAAATGGGGCCCCGCGCGGGCATCTTCATCGGCAAATCCCGCTGGTGGAGCTTCACCACCACATATTTGCCGGTCCATACCGGCAAATACACCTCGAGTGCGGGCGTGGAATCGAAGCTCACCGGATCGGGATTCGAGTTCGAGCTCACCTTCGCCCCCGAGGTGTTCAAGAACCTTTCTCCCGGGGTCTCGCTCCTCTACCACATGGGCTCGTATTCGAGTTCGACCGACTCCGCGAACACCACTTCGAATGTGAGCTACAGTCGCACCGGAATCACTCCCTCGATCTATCTGCACTGGGTGTTCGGCGGCCTCGATTGAGAGCGAAATGATCCCGCTGGTGCGCTTTTGACACCAGCATCAGAATCGGCATCCCGGTTCAACACGAAAAAAACGCCAATAAAAAATCGCTCAAAAACTAGGCAAAAAATGCTCTTTTTTTGCTGAAAATATTTTGTCTCCGGCGCCCCGAAGGAAGCGGAATCATTTTCCCTTTTATTACACTTTTTCTATGAAACAATATTTCTGGGAGAATTCACGATGTGCCAAGGAAGGCGTTTCGGATCTTTGCTTCTGGTTGTTTTCGTATCGGCATGCGGCGCGCCCCACGCGGGCTGGAAGGATCTTCCGGTTCCGATTTATGCCGATGCCAAGCTCACCGGCTCGTCCGGAATGATGAGCGATCTGAAGGACGCCTTCGCGTTCTGGGATGCGAAAGCCGGCCGGCAGGTGTTCGAGTTCCGGGGTGAGTGGAAGGGCGGACAACCCTATGCGGGCGATCCGACGAAGCCTTCCGAGATTCTCGGCAACGTGATCTTTTTTGCAAATCCCTGGCCGTACGCCGCGAATTTCGTCGGAATGACCACAGTCCAGAACTCCTCGGAGGGAACCGAGGCCGCGATGGTGATGATCAACGGCACGACCTCGTTCTGCAACGGGGACTGCGAGAAAGACTACTTCCAGATCAGCTCCCGGAAGACCTTGGCCCACGAACTCGGACATTTCATCGGAATGGATCACAACCGGAACAAGGGCGACATCATGTATCCGGACGCGCAACCGGGCGGACAGATCGATCACCTTACGATCGACATCGAGGCCCTGAAGAAGATCCTTCCGGAATAAGACCGCTTACGCAGTCTCGCGTTTTTCGGATTTCTCGCCCATCACCAGAGTGGGCTTCTCGCCGCCCGTGATGGACGCCTTCGTGATCACGCATTTGCGGATTCCCGAGTCGCCGGGAAGATCGAACATCACATCGAGCATGGCCTGTTCGACGATCGCGCGAAGACCCCGCGCACCGGTGTTCCGCTTGATCGCCTCTTTGGCGATCGCATCGAGGGCATCGGGCTCGAATTCGAGCGAGACTCCATCGTATTCGAGAAGCTTCTGATACTGCTTCGTGAGCGCGTTCCGGGGTTGGGTCAGGATATTCACGAGCGCCGCCTCGTCGAGCTCCTCGAGCGTGGCAATGACGGGCACGCGTCCGATGAACTCGGGAATCATCCCGAATTTGACCAGATCCTCGGGCTCCGCTTTCGCGAACAACTTCGAGAGGGACAGATCATCCTTCGTGGTGATGTTCGCATTGAACCCCATGGAGCGCTTGCCGCTCCGCTGGGCCACGATCTTGTCGAGACCCACGAAGGCCCCGCCCACGATGAACAGGATGTTCCTCGTGTCGACCTGGATGAATTCCTGCTGGGGATGCTTGCGCCCGCCCTTCGGGGGGATGTTCGCAATGGTTCCCTCCATCAGCTTCAGGAGCGCCTGCTGGACGCCCTCCCCGCTCACATCGCGGGTGATGGACGGGTTCTCGCTTTTTCGGGAGATCTTGTCGATCTCGTCGACGTAAATGATCCCGCGCTGGGCTTTTTCGACATTGTTCTCGGCGTTCTGGAGCAGGTTCAGGATGATGTTCTCGACATCCTCCCCGACATATCCCGCCTCGGTCAGCGTTGTGGCATCGGCGATCGCGAATGGCACGTTCAAGACCCTGGCGAGGGACTCGGCAAGAAGGGTCTTGCCCGATCCGGTCGGCCCGATCAGAAGAATGTTGCTCTTTGCGATCTCGACTCCCGACTTGTCGCCTTTTCGGAGACCGGTCTGGTGGTTGATTCGCTTGTAATGGTTGTAGACCGCGACCGAGAGAATGCGCTTCGCCCGCTCCTGGCCGATCACGTATTCATCCAAAAACGACTTGATCTCGGCGGGTTTCGGCAATGCCATCGATCCTGCGGTTCCGGTCGACGACCCCGGCGTCTTCTGGCCTTCTTCGCGGATGATGTCGTTGCAAAGATCGATGCACTCATCGCAGATGTACACGCTCGGTCCTGCGATCAGCTTCTTGACCTCACGCTGGCCCTTGCCGCAAAACGAACAGGTCAGGTTGCCCATGCTGTTACCGTACTTCGGAGTATCCATCGACTACGCTCCCCTCTTCTCGACCACCTTGTCGATCAGGCCGTATTCCGCGGCCTCGTGTGCGCTCAGGTAATTGTCGCGATCGGTGTCTTTTTCGATCTGCTCGAGCGGACGGCCGGTATGACGGGCAAGCGCCTCGTTCAGCCGCTTCTTCAGGTAGAGGATCTCTTTCGCCTGGATCTCGATGTCGGAAGCCTGACCGCGGGCTCCGCCGAGGGGCTGGTGGATCATGATCCGCGAACTCGGCAGTGAAAAGCGCTTTCCCTTCGCGCCGGCAGAGAGCAAAAATGCCCCCATCGAGGCCGCCATGCCGATACAATAGGTCGCGACATCGCACTGGATGAAGTTCATGATGTCGTAAATTCCGAGCCCCGCGTACACGGAACCGCCCGGGCTATTGATGTAAAAGTGGATGTCCTTGTCGGGATCGCTCGACTCCAAGAAGAACATCTGGGCGATCAGGAGGTTCGCCACCACATCGTTCACCTCGGTCCCCAAAAAGATGATCCGGTCGATCAGAAGACGGGAGTAAATGTCGTACTGACGCTCCCCCCTTGCCGTCTGCTCCACCACGATCGGATTCGGAATGTAGCCCCGCGGCGCAAGCTCGGGGTGAAATCCGACGATCTCGGGTTGAACCAGGCTGGAAGGAATTTGAATGCCGGAAACGGAACGAATCAACATGGGATTTCTACTCCTTGGTGAGCAACCATTAAGACCCTCGGACTCTTATCGGTCATCTTAGAACATCGCTCAAGGAAATAAAATCCCGTCTTTCCTGACGGTGCTCCGGGCCACACCACACCAAAACGACCGGTAGACCGGGTTAATTGATGGATTGCTTGGAATCCGGCTCGGGATGGGCATCACTTTCGAGCGACATTTGCTCGTTGATCGATTCGAGGCACTCGAGAAGAAGAGACCTGAGCTCATTCATCGTCAACTCGTTGACAGATGCTCCGGGCTTGCCCAATAGCTCAGAAAGCGCCGAGTCCAGAGACTCCTCGGGGATCCCTGTCATGCGGACGACCTCCTGAAGCACTTCTCTGCCTTCTGGCATGGCTTCCGACGCGGTCTCTGGCGTCATTTCGATCGAGCTGTCCTGCTCTTCTCTCATTGGTTTTCCTCCAATGGGCACCCCTTACTCCGTGGGGTTCCCCCGTTTCCCGCTCCCAGTATCTTACCGCATCAAAAAACTTTGCAACTGAAATCTTTGCAAAACTTTGCTTAAATGGGCCCATGACTCTCCCGTCCAAATCTCCGCAGGAATCGGCCGTGACCATGACCGAAATCGTTCTCCCCCAGCACACGAACGCTCTGGGCTCGATCTTCGGCGGAACCGTGATGTCGTGGATCGACATCGCAGGCGCGATCTGTGCCGGAAAGCATGCACGCTCCGACGTCGTGACCGCCTCGATCGATGCGCTTCACTTCATCAAGCCCATTCGGCTCGGGTACCATGTCGAACTGAAGGCCTCGGTGAACTACACCGGCACCACCTCGATGGAGGTCGGAGTCCGCGTTGACACCGAAAACCCGAAAACCGGAGAGCGCTTTCATAATGTGAGCGCGTACCTGACCTTTGTGGCGCTCGGGCCCGATGGCAAAGCGGTTCCGGTTCCGCCCCTGCTTCTCAAGACCGATGCCGAAAAACGCCGCAATCAGGCCGCACGCATCCGAAGGCAATCCCGGATCCAGCTTGCCCAGGAGCTGAAGGCCGAGACCGCGAAATCGGGATCATGAGCGCCCATATCGATTCTTCTTTTTTCGGGATTTTCGAAGATCTGATCCTGACCAAGAACGGCATCTGGCTCTCGAACGGCGAAGAGATCTCGCACGAAAAAACCCTGCTCGCATTTTCGCGGAACCTGTACCGGTGCAAGGACGGGTTCGAGATCCGCATCGGACCCGAGCGAAAGGCGGTTCACGTCGAGGACACTCTTTATTTTGTGAAATCCCTGGAGGGCGATCCCGCGATCGGCTACACGCTCTCTTTGAATGACGGAAGAAAAGCGGAGCTGGCACCCGAAACCCTGTGCTATCGGCCGGGACGGCTCACCTGCAAGGTGCCACACCCGAATGAGGGCACGAACGAAGAGGCGAAATTCCTAAGCCAGGCGTATTACCAGATATTAAGCCACCTGGAGCCCGAAAAGGATGGCTTTCGACTTACGATCGAAGGGAAGACGGTTCACTTTCGCGAGGAGTGAGCGTGAGACCGCTTTCGACCGCATAGGCCACATACGAGACATGCTCCGATGACATCATGAGCGCGTCGATCGGACGAATGCCCTCGAATACGGAGTTCGGACGTTTCAGCCATTCGTTTTGCAGGGCGGCCGTAGGATACACGCACAGGAGCTTTCGATACAACCCCACCAAGGGCACAGCCGGGAGGAGCTCCGCCGGAACAGAGGGCAGATCCTCGACTGCGGCGGGTTCGAGTTCCAGAAACCGGGAGAGGACCTCGACCGGAACGTGGGTAATCCGCGCAAGCTCCGCCGAATCGAGTTCCCACCCGGTTTGAATCCGTTGCAGCCACTCCACAAGATGCAAATTTTCGTCTCTCATTCCATCCGCCTTCATCCGTGACCACCCATCAAAAAGGGCTCATTCAAAAACCCGAAGTCGCGCTTGGCGATCGAGACGCGAAAGAACTGCTCCGCGTTCTCCCAAAGCTCCTGCTCGTCCTGGATGTGAAACACGTTCTTCCGGAACTCGCTTGCGCCGGGGTATCCGCTCGAATACCACGCCAGGAACTTCCGTGCATGAAGAAGCACCGAGCGGCCTTCGAACACATCCGAAAGATAGCCCCGTTGCTTCGACAACAGCTCCAGAATGCGAGCGGCCGTCACGGGCTTCGGGTTCCGGCCCGCGAGCAGATCGGCAGACTGCTCGAACAAAAACGGATTCCGGAGCGCTCCGCGACCGATCATCACCGCATCGACGCCATAGGTGCGGTAGCGCGACACCGCCTGCTCGGCCGTTCCGACGTCACCGTTTCCGATGATCGGAAGCGGGCTTTTTGCCTTGATCTCACCGATGAAATCCCAATCGGCCTCGCCACTGTACCCTTGGGCCCGGGTGCGACCGTGGATCGCAACCCACGCCACGCCCGCATCGGCGGCGACCCGCACCACCTCGGCCGCATTCCGGAGCGAGGCATCCCAGCCGGTGCGGATCTTGATGGTCACGGGAATCTTCACCGAGCGCACCATCGATTGCAGAATCACGCCTAATGCCGCGGGATTCCGGCACATGGCCGAGCCCGCCCCTTTTTTGACCACCTTGGGAACCGGGCATCCGAGATTGAGATCGACAAAATCAGCGCCCATGCGCTCGACGACCTGACAGGCTTTGACGAGATTCTCTTCGTCCTCGCCGAAAATCTGAAGCCCCACCGTGCGCTCCTGTTCGACGAACTTCAGGAGCTCGAGCGTGCGATGGGACGCATGTTCGATTCCGTTCGCCGAGACGAGCTCGCTGATCACGACCGAGCTTCCGTACTCGCGCATCAGGCGGCGAAACGGGGAATTCGTGATTCCGGCCATCGGGGCCAGCAAAAAAGGATGATCGACAGTAAAAGGACCGAGTTTCATGAAACCGCGCAATCAGGCCTTCAGGACACCGCGACGGATCTGATCGCGCTCGATCGCCTCGAAAAGCGCCTTGAAGTTCCCCTCACCGAAGCCATCATTGCCCTTGCGCTCGATGATCTCGAGAAAAAACGGCCCGACCAGCTCTTCGGTGAAGATCTGCATGAGGTACCCGCCGCCCTCGCCGTCGAGCAGGATTCCGAGCTCTTCCAAAACCGCGAGATCTTCGGTCACTCCGGGAACCCGGGTCGGCACGACCTCGTAGTACGAATGGGGCACCGAAAGAAACTTGAACCCGCGATTCCGGAAGGTGCGAAGACCGCCGATGATGTCGGTGGTCTGGAGCGCAAGGTGCTGGACTCCGGCACCCTTGAAGCGGTTCACGAACTCCTGCACCTGGCTTTCGGGCTCGGTGGCCTCGTTGATCGGCACTTTGATTTTTCCGCAGGGCGACTGGACGACATCCGAGAGAAGCCCTGTCCGGCCGGTTTTGATGTTGAACCGGCGCACTGCCTTGAACCCGAATACGCGAGTGTAGAAATCGAGCCAGATGTCGAACTGGCCCATGTCGATGTTGTTCGTCAGGTGATCGATCCGGAACAAACCGGTCGGCGACGGACTCTCAAGACGCTCCACCGCCAAAGAATCGATGAAGAGTGCGGGCTTTTGCTTGTCCGGGGAGGACTTGCGCTGAACAAAGCGGTAGCGAAAGTCGGCCGGAGTGTACACCTCCGAGAGCACCACGGTGCCTTCGGGCGATTCAAACGTCGCAGGCTCCATCGCGGGTCGCGCTCCGCGCGCCACGACCTCACGAAATGCCGCGGCCGAATCTTCGACCTCGGCGGCGAGAACGCAAATGCCATCTCCGTGCGCCTTCAAGAACGACCACCCGGCTTGCGTCTTCGCCTGGGCGCTGTCGTCGTATTCGGTCAGAAGAATCCGGATCGCCCCCTGCGCCATCACCACATGACGGGCGCCTTTTGCCGGAACCTTCGTGTCGGCGATTTTTTCGAATCCGAGCGCGGCCCACTTCGCTTCGTGCGAGGAAATCTCGTTTACCGAAAACTCCACATGGTCAAAGCCCTGATTCAGAAGTTTCATTGCAGAAGATCTCCGTAGGCGCTTCCGGGATCGGCCACACTCGACACCGAGGGCTGGAGATCCGGCTTGAAGTTGTCGATGTAAGTATACCCCTGAAGCACATTCTCGTAGAAGTTCTGAAGCTCCACGCCCTCACGCGGCTTGATGAGGCCCTCGCGCACCTTCCGGTCGATCAGGCTCTTCACTTCTTGCTCGATGTGGGCCGGAGAATACTGGATCCACGAAAGGACCGATGCGATGTTGTTCCCCTTGATGACCTCTTCGACGTAGTATCCGCCGGGCTCGGTATCATCCAGGAACACGTGGACCTCGTTCACTTTTCCGAAAAGATTGTGAAGATCGCCCATGATGTCCTGATACGCACCGGTCAAAAAGAACCCGATGTAGTAGGCCTCGTTGCCCTTCAGCGCATGGAGCCGGATGGTGTCTTTCACGTCGCGCAGGTCGACGAATTTGCAAACTTTCCCGTCGGAATCGCAGGTAATATCGACGAGCGTCGCCGTGCGGGTCGGCTCTTCGTCCAGACGGTGGACCGGCATGACGGGAAAGAGCTGTTGGATGGCCCAGTGATCCGGCATGGATTGGAAAATCGAAAAGTTGCAAAGATACTGATCAGCCAGGGCCTTTGTGATCTTCTCGACCTCTTCGGGCACGTAGCGCATGTCGGGCGCCCACTGCTGGACCTTGCGACAAAGCTGCCAGAAGAGGTGCTCGATCTTGGCGCGATCCTGGATCGTCAGCACCCCGAGCTTGAACATCGAGAGCGCTTCTTCTTTTCGCTGGATCGCCTCGTTCAGGCTCTCCATCAGGTTCTTGTAGCTGATGTTCTGATACGCGTAGCGCATCTCTTTTACGACATTGTGCTCGTCGTCGGTCTCGGGGAGATCGATCGGAGTCGTGCCGACCTCGATCGAGCCGAAGATGTTCACGATCAGTACCGAGTGATGGGCCGCGATGGCGCGACCGCTCTCTGAGACAATGGTCGGGACGGGAACTTCCTCGCTCGTGCAGATTTCCTGGATCGAGTAAACCACGTCGGAGCAATACTCCTGAAGCGAGTAGTTGGTGGAACTTTCGAAGTCGGTGCGGGAGCCGTCGTAATCGACGCCCAGACCGCCGCCCACGTCGAGGTATTCGAGCTTGTAGCCCATCTTGACGAGCTCGGCATAAAAGCGGGTGGCTTCCTTGACCGCCTCTTTGATCGTCCGGATGTTCGTGACCTGCGAGCCGATGTGGAAGTGAAGAAGCTTGATGCTCTCTTCGAATCCTTCGTTCTTCAGGTAATTCACGCAGTACAGGATTTCTGGCGTGGTCAGTCCGAACTTGGCGAGCTCGCCGCCGGAACCTTCCCACTTGCCCGATCCCTTCGAGTTCAGTTTGCACCGAAGACCGAGCTGGGGGGTCACGCCCATTTCTTTTGCGATCTTCACCACCGAGTGGACCTCGGAGAGCTTCTCGAGAACGATGATGACTTTCTTGCCGAGCTTGATGCCCATGAGCGCAAGACGCATGACCGAGAAATCCTTGTAGCCGTTCACGATGGTGAGCGCATCGGGATGCAGATCCTGCGAGAGCACAGCCACGAGTTCGGCCTTCGAGCCGGCTTCGAGTCCGTAGGCGTAAGGACGACCCGCATCGACGACCTCTTCGACGACTTCGCGCATCTGGTTCACCTTGATCGGGTAAACCCCGCGATACACGCCCGGATAATTCGACTCCTCGATCGCCTTCGCGAACGCCTCATTCAGCTGGATCACGCGATGACGGATGATGTCCTGAAAGCGCACCAGCAAAGGAAGCTCAAGCCCCTGTGAGGTCACTTCTTCGATCACTTTGGTGAGATCGATGCCCGGTCCATGCCCCTGCCTCGGATGAACGGTCAGGTTTCCGGCCGGATTGATATTGAAGTACTGCCCGCCCCAGTTCTCGGTCTGGAACAGCTTTAAGGAATCGGATACACCCCAAGGTCTCATATGTTGACCCTTTTAGCAGGATTTGGCGGAGAAAGAAAGAAAACGGATTCCGGATTCTTTAAAAAAACCACATCAGACTGTAAGCCGGGTTCTGTCTTCGCGCCCGGAGGCGCGGAGGCAATCATTCGTCTAGACGTCCGGTTGCCCGGAACATTCATCAGCAACCTGTACCCGAAGGTCTGACGAGCAAAGCTACTCTTCCTTCCTATTTGGTCTTGCTCCCGGCAGGGTTTTCCGTGCCCCGCACATTGCTGTGCGGGCGGTGAGCTCTTACCTCGCCTTTTCACCCTTGCTCTCTTCTTTGCAGAAAAAAGCGGTATCTTCTCTGTGGCACTTTCCGTGGAACGGGCCTTAGACCCGCCCCCCCGGCCGTTAGCCGGTGCCGTGCTTTGGGGAGCCCGGACTTTCCTCCCGCCCGCTTGCGCGAACCGGCGATTGCCCGTCTGATGTGGAAGCGGGAGGGTAGCAAAAAAACACTGTATCTGTCTATTCGATTTACACCCGAAAGCCCGAAACCACGGCCAAATCGAATCCAGCGTGCCCGGAATTCTTGACTTTACGGCACGCCCCTTGCTCAATGCCTCTTCGAAATCTTTATGAAAACGGACATCAAACTCAATTTGTTTCGCTGTCTCCCGCTCCTGGTACTCACCCTCGGCGCGTGCAGCAAGTCCGTTCCGCCCGCCGCCCAAACCCCGCCCCCCGATCATATTCAAATCACCGACCCCGACCAAACCATCCAAACCCTCGAAAAGGTCGAATTCCAGGACGCCTGCGAGCGAAAAGTGGCGCCGATCCGGAAAGAGATTCAGGAAAAACTCAAGGCCTGGAATGACACGATTCTCGCCGAACGCGAAAAAAATCCGGACAAAGACAAACCCGCCACGGCAATCGATGAAACCAAATGGGTGAAGTTCCAGGGCTCCTTCCTCTCGAAAGACCCCGTGAAAGTCCTGCCTGCGGAGGTCGCACAGGGCTGGAATACGACCACCGACAGTTGGGAGATGCTGAAAAAGGAAATGGAAGCGATGAAACCCACCGAGCAGAATCTGAGTTTGGTCAGCTCGAGATGGCTCTCGCTTCTGACCGACGACGAACAAAGACTCATCTACAAAAAAAACTACAGCATCGGTCATGAGCAGATCGAATTCCTGAAATCCCTCATTTCAGCCGTAAAATCTTGCTACGAAAACAAGGACTGCGTTGAAATCAATCTGGATGACGCAATCAAGACACAGGCGATGGCGATCCCGCTTTATCGAGATCTCTTTCAGTCCATCGAGGCCGCGTCCGACCAAGAATCCAAACGTGCCGCCGTCAAAAAGTTCGCCGAAAGAGCGTACTGGGACGAGTTCCAGTTCACCTATCGTTCCGTCACCCCGATTCTGGCCACAACAGGCACGAATCAAACCCAGTTCACGCTGGGGCTGAGTCCGGGGGCGCTCACCCAGGAAGAGCAGAAAATTTTTGCGGATGCAGCCATTGCTTCCTGGCAAAACGAGAAAGCAAAACTCGAAATCGATTGGGTCCCTCAGGCAACCGACCTCTTCACCGTGCTGTTCCACATCGACCTTCCCGGAGCCCGCGCGAACGTGTCTTACGGAAACAGGGCATTGAACCTGTACCCGGGCACCCACTTAAAAGGAATCGCGCACGAGGTCGGCCACTTGCTCGGGTTCCCCGACCATTACTACACCGTTTGGGACGACAAGAACTGTTCCTATTCCGTGCAAAGCAATACCGAGGACCTGATGAGCTATCACTGGACGGGCACTGTGAACGACGCGGAATGGAATGAGCTGATGAACGCGCTCCAACAGACAAAGATCCAGTAGCGCCATGCGAACTGCGAGGACTCTCCCCAAAAAAGCTTTCTTTATTATGATTCTTGCGCTGATTCTGAGCGCTTGCAGCGAGCCTTCCCGCGTGATCACCCAATATCCGCCGTACCATCTCGAGATCAGCAATCCCGACGAGATGCTGGCCCAACTCGAGCGAATTCCGGAGAAGGAACCCTGTGACATCGCAGTCGCCCCGATTCGTCGGGAACTCGTCTCGAAACTCGGCCACTCGAAGAAAATCCCGGATTCCGGAGAATCCTCACTCGCCGAGAACGTGCGCGTGGCCCCGCTCGATGAATCGACCGTGCCGTTTCAGGGATCCTTTCTGAGTCGTCCTCCGAAATCTCCCGTTCGAACGGGGAAATGGTTCGCGAGCGAATCCAGTTGGCAGACCCTGAAGGTCGCTCTCGAGGGCGGCTGGGCCGATTCCGAAGCCCCCGAGCCCGCTCGCTCGATGGTCGTGTCTTTGCTGATGAATGATCTTTTGAGGTCCATGCACGGAGTGAACTTCGGCATCACCCCCGAGACCATCGTGAGCCTGAAACCCGTCCATGCGGCCGTGATCGCCTGCCACAATGATCCGGGCTGTACCACGATTGCTCTGCCGGCCGAGACCCGCGAAACCGCCGACCAAATCCCGATGTACCGCCGCCTGCGGACCGCCGTCGAAACCGCCGGAACCACGATCGCCAAGCGCGAAGCGATCGCGGAATTCGCACGCCGAACCTCGGCGGACGTCGATCGTTACCTGTTTCATGGGGCGCCGAAGCTCAAGACCGAAACCGACCGGGACCGCCTGATGATCACGCTGGACCTGCACCCCGGTGTCTTGAACGAACCCGAATTGAAGCTACTCGAGTCGACCGCTGAGGAGGTCTGGAAAAAAACCGATGTGATGCTGAACCTGGAGTGGAATTCGCTTGCGACCGATCTGTTCTCGGTGTTGTTCCACATCGAGCTCCCCGGCGCCCGACCGAACGTGAATCGGGCCAATCGCAGCATCAATCTCTATCCGGGATCGAACCTTCGCTCGATCGCCCACGAGATCGGCCACGTGCTCGGATTCCCCGATCACTATTATACTGTCTGGGACGAGAAGGAATGCGTCTACACCCAGCTGACCCTCGACACCGACGTGATGAGCGACAGCATCACCGGCTCAGTGACCGAAACCGAGTGGAAAGTCCTGATCGAATCCCTTACCCGATCCGCACCCTGAAACCGCGTCCGTCCTCGCCCGGAAAGCACTGGCAGGCAAGACGGATTCCCGATTCCAGCTCGTCCGGGCTCAAGTGCGCCTTTTCGATCGCGGTCGGAGGGTTCACCTTGTTTCGATCCCCAGCCTCGATGATCACCCGGTCGTTCCCGCACTTTCCGTGACCACCGCACCGGCTCCCCGTCTCGAGCTCGATCAACTGCGCGTGGGCGAGCACGTTCAGGTTCCTGAAACACGCGCCCGAATCCAGCTCTTTTTCGCCCTGCAGGAACACGATGTTCATGGCATTCGTCCTCTTTTTTTCAGAGCCTGCGATCGCTTTTCAGAAAATGGACGAAACTCCACAGAAGATGCGGCAAATGCAAGCATCGCTCGATCCACCCGCCCTGCTGGAAGCGGATCCATGAGCGGAAGAACTCCCGTTGCGCCCCGGTGTACGGAAACCACCAGAACGACTTGAAGCGAAGGAACCCGAAGCGGGGTTTGTTGATGTGCCGGACATGCACGAACTCATGAATCCCGAGCTCCGAGTGCTTGCGGCCGAATCCGGAATCCTTGAGTCCGCCCCAGGGGGTCTCAGGCAAGCCCGCCGAGAACAAGACCTCATTCACCATCACACTTCCCACATGGAGCTCGCGCGCGACCTCCTCGCCCAAGGACGGATTGTTCGTGATGACCGAAGCGAGGAGTCCGTAGGCGTTCTGGTTCGTTTTTTCGATCGCCTCCGGGATGGACTTGAAGGTCGTCATCGCGATCACGGGACCGAAGGTCTCCTCGTTGTAGATTTTCATTCCCTCGATTCCCGAACCGGTCACGAGCGTCGGAAGCATCCGCGTGCGATCGGCACTCAGGATCCCGCCGCACAGGAACTCGGCGCCCTTTTCGCGCGCCTCCAACAGATGCTCCTCGTACACCGCCTTTTGCCGGTCCATGGTCGTGACCCCGAGATCGGTGTCGGGGCTCAAGAGTGCGATTTTTTCTTTGAGCTTCGCCGCGAACGGTTTGGCGATCGACTCATGGACAATGAGCCGCTCGACCGAGGCGCAGACTTGGCCTGAATTCGTGTACCCTCCCCAGAGGGCGGCCGAGGTGGCGAAATCGAGATCGGCATCGGGCAGAATGATCATGGCGTCCTTCCCGCCGAGTTCGAGGGTCACGGGAATCAGATGCTGGGAGGCCTGCTTCATGATCGCCTTGCCGGTGCGGACGCTTCCCGTGAAGAACACCTTCGCCGGACGCTCCTCGATGATCGCCGACCCGAGCGAACCCTCGCCATAAACCGTTTGCAGCAGATCGCGGGGAAATCCCGCCTCGTCGAACAGCTCCTGGATCTTCTGCCCCACCCGGGAGGTGTGCTCGCTTGGTTTGAACACGACGGAATTTCCCGTCACGATTGCAAACGCGATGTCGCCAAAAGCCAAAAAAAACGGGTAATTCCAAGGCGAAATCACAGCCACGGCCCCGAGCGGCCAGTAGGTGAGAATGCTCTTCCGGTGACGGAGCAGCGGGTTTCGGAGCGGAATGGTTTTGTCTTTCAGTTTTTCGGGGGTGATTTTTGCAAGATAAGAGAGGAGCTCCACCGCCGGAAGAAGCTCGCAGACCAAGGCCTCGGTGACCGGCTTGCCGTTCTCTTCATGGATGACCGAGGCGATCTCGTCGACCTTGCGGCACAAGGCATCCCGAAGGTGGAGCATCTTCGCGACCCGCTTCTTGACTGGCGTCTTGGCCCAAAGGACCTGCGCCTCGCGGGAGCGGCGAAACACCCCGTTCAGAGCTTCGGTCGGAGTCTTCGGAATTTCACAGATCACAGCGCCGGTCTTCGGGTTCTTGCAAAGGATCGTTTCCATGAGCCGATTAAACACCGACTCGAACCGAAACAAAAGGCTCTTCCGTCAGCGAACGCCCCAGGACGCGAGCGTTTCTTCTTCCTCGAGCTTGTTCTTGATCTTTTTATACCGGGCGCCCCTCTTACCCTCGGTGACGCGGCGGCATTCCTCCCAAGTCGAGTGACGAGAGAGCTTTCCGTTCACATAACTCAAATACACGGGCTCGAACCGCGCGCCGGGCTCGAGGGATACGGCATACCCCGAAAGAGGGCCCTCGTAGAGATCGATCGATTCGCCCCTCGAAAACCGCACGGCGATCTGATCGACCCGCTCGTTCGCCTCGGTTCCGGCGTGGCCCTTCACCAATCGGTACTCGAGCCGGAAGCCCTGGTTTCGGAGCATTTCTTGCCCCTTCTCGAGCTTTTCCCAAAGGTCCTGATTCTTGACCGGCTCTCCGGTCGAGGTCTTCCAGCCGTTTTTGATCCAGTTTTTCACGAAACGACTGGCTCCATCGAGCACGTACTTCGAATCCGAGATGATCTCGATCACTCCACCCTTCGGTACGGAATCCGGAACCCTCATGGCATCGCGATACACCTCTTGGAGCCCCCGATAGGTGCCGAAAATCTCCATCCGGTTGTTGGTGGTGGCATCCTCGAAGCCCCCGAATTCGCGCACCCGGTCGCCTGGCATGAGTACGATGAGCCCCCACCCTCCTGGGCCCGGATTTTTGGAGCATGCGCCGTCCGAAACGAGAACGTATCTGGCTTTTTCCAATTTCCTGATTTCCTCCCCAATTCTTTTTCAGGCCCTGACAATCCCGTGACAAACCCCGGAAGGCATTGATTTAGCCTAAAAATGATCTATGGACCTGTTTTTATACGAGTTTGAGGCGAATTGCCCGTTTTCGTTCGCCCGGAGTTTCGCTCTCCCCGCGCTGGAAGTAAAGACCTGTCAGCGCACATTTTTCATGAGCTGGACTCCGCTTCCGTTCGAGGGGGCCCGACGCTCGTTCCGGGGGGCGGATGCGTACGAGTTCTTGTTGCGGTTCGCCTGCGGTCTCGAGAGCGAGATCAAGGGCGAGACCGATGTGTTCGGACAACTGAAGACCTCCGTGAAAACCTTCCTCGAGTCCCACCCGGGACTGGCCACAGAACAAGCCTCGCTGTTCCAGAAGCTTTTCGAAGACACGAAAGAAATCCGCGCCGAGTACCTGCAGGGAATCGGCGGCAACACCTACGGAGCGCTTGCGCGACGGGTGCTGAATCCGGCGCCCGGATCCCGCGTGCTGATGCTGGGCGCAGGGCAGATCTCAAAAAGTGTTGCGCCGTATTTTGCGGATTCGCGCCTTTCGCTCTTCAATCGCACGGAGACCCGCCTTGCAGAACTTCAGCGCGATCTTCAGGCGAAGGGGTACCCCGGAATCTCCGTTCACTCGGATTCCTCCCGGCTCCCCGATCTTTTGCTCTCCTCGGACCTCATTCTGATCGCGACTCCCGTGAACTCACCGCTCGATGCCGCGGTGATCGCCGCGGTTCGCACCCTTGACCGGACCGAACGCCCGAAGATTCTGCACCTGGGCGGACAAGCCCGCGAACTCGACTCGTTCCGCGAGGCCGGAATCGCGATCCTCTCGCTCAGCGACCTTTTCGCGCTCGAGAAAGTGCAGGACGGTTACCGCGAAAAACAAATCCGGCAGGCGTTCGATGCGTGCCGGAGACGCGCGCTCCTTCGCTCGCTCTCGCGCTCGATTCACATCCCTCACGGCTGGGAAGACCTGGCCCTGTTTTATTGATGGCGGCATTGCATGGAACCGAAACTTTATAAACTTGGAACCCGAAAATCCCTTCTTGCGCTCGCCCAGAGCGGCTGGGTCGCGCGCGAACTCGAGCGCCTGAATCCCGGAATCCGCATTGAACTGGTGGGAATCGAAACGAAGGGCGATGTGATCCTCGACAAGCCTTTGAGCCAGATCGAAGGAAAGGAGTTCTTCACGGCGGAGCTCGATCATGCGCTTCTTCGCGGCGAGGTCGACCTGACCGTCCACTCGATGAAAGACCTGAGCCTCGAGCGTCCGGATGCGCTCGTGCTGGGCGCGGTTCCTCCGCGCGAGGTTCCGAACGACGTGATTGTGTTCCACGAAACCGTGATCGAGCGGATCCGTGCCGGAAAGCCCGTGCGCATCGGCACTTCCTCACCGCGAAGACTTGCCCTTCTTCCCGCTTTTTTGAAAGAAGCATTGCCCCGTTTTTCGCCCGAAAAAGAGCCCGCTCTTCAGTTCGTCGAGATCCGCGGGAACGTGAACACGCGCCTGGGCCGGGTTCATGAACCCGAGGATTCCGCGCGAAAACTCGACGGCGTGGTTCTGGCATTTGCGGGTCTGGAGCGTCTCATGCTGGATGGCCCCGGAGCAGAGGAGCTCTCGCGGCTCCGGGTCGGCACCCGCATGATGGTCCTGCCCCTGAAGCCCTGCCCTTCGGCTCCGGCCCAAGGGGCGCTTGCGGTCGAGACCCGAAAAGACTTCGACGAAGTCCGGCGGATTCTGAAGCCGCTTCATCACGAACCCACTCTGCTGGCGGTGCGCGAGGAGCGGCAGGTGCTTTTGGAATGGGGCGGGGGTTGCCATCAGGAACTGGGCGCGAGCCGCGTTCCATCCGGCGCGCTCTTTGTGAAAGGCCGGAAACCCACCGGAGAATGGATCGACGAGACGCGCGGGGCGCAGACGCCGGGACTCTCGGGCTTCACAAAGCTCGATGCGCCCGATGTGTTTGATTTCGAAGCGAGAGCCTTGAGCCAAGAAGACCTTGCGATTCTCAGCAACGCGGGGCTTGTTTTCGTGGCCCATCGTCGCGCGTTCGAGCACCTCGACGCGAAGGATGCGATCCGGGCCCCGTCCGGCAAAAGGGTCTGGGTCTCCGGAACCCAAAGCTGGTTCAAGCTTGCGCGCGAAGGCGTGTTTGTCGAAGGATCAGTCGACGGTCGGGGCTTTGAGGCGATCCGCGGGTATGCCGCAAAACAGCTCCTGCGCGTTTCTGGCAATGGAATCGTGTTTGTTTCGCACACCGAAAGCCCCAAGGTCGAGGGGGCGCGGGTTCTCGGCACCTACTCGCACCGATTCCGTGAAGTACCCCGAAAATTCCACGAAAACGACTCGATTTACTGGAGTTCGGGCTTACCGTTTCTTGCGCTTTGGAGTAAGATCGGGCCCGAGCCATTTCGAACAAAAACCCATGCCTGCGGGCCGGGAAGAACCGCCCGCCAGGTGCAAGAGAAGCTCCGTGAAATCGGCGCTTCTTTGACCATCCTCTCTGTGGAGTAGTGCGGAAGATGTATCCAGAAACCAACCGTAGAATCCGATCCGGTTCCATTGTCCGGAACCTCGTGAAGACCGTAGGCCTTGATGTCAGCAAGCTGATCCAGCCCCTGTTCGTGGTCGAAGGCATCCGGGAGCGCGAACCCGTTCCGGGACTGACCGGCGTTTATCGCGACACCCCCGAGACCCTGCTCCGTCAGGTCGGGCAAGACCTCGAAAAAGGCGTGAAGAGCTTTCTTTTGTTCGGCGTTCCTGCCGCAAAGGCCGAACGGGATTTTGATTCGTCGTTCACCGCGGGCCAGATCCGGGCGCTCAAAAAGGAATTCGGTGACCGCATCTTTCTTGCCGTCGACGTGTGCCTCTGCTCGTCGACAACCCACGGGCATTGCGGGATTTTGAACGATTCGCACGACCATGTGCTGAATTCCGAATCAGTGGCGGCGCTCGCCGGAGCCGCCCTCGAGTATGCGCGTGCCGGAGCCGATTGCGTCGCCCCGAGCGACATGATGGATCATCGCATTCGCGCCATCCGCGAGACTCTCGATCAGAACGGATTCCAACGCACGCTCCTCATGAGCTATTCGGCGAAATTCCATTCGGGATTCTACGGCCCCTTCCGCGTGGCCGCGGATTCGGCCCCGAAAGGGGAACTGAAGCTGAAAGACCGGGCCACCTATCAGATCGACCCGGCGAATCCCTCGGATGCGTTCCGTTCGAGCGAACGCGATCGCGAAGAGGGCGCCGACATCTTGATGGTGAAGCCGGGACTTCCCTATCTCGACGTGATCCGGGACCTCACCGCCCGGATTCCATTGCCCTGGGCCGTATATGAGGTCAGCGGGGAATTCGCCGCGATCGAACTCATGGCCGAGAAGGGCCTCATCGATGCGCGACGGGCGCATCTGGAATCCTGGACTGCGTTCTTTCGGGCAGGAGCGCAGATGGTGATCACCTACGGAGCCCGATCGGCAAAAGAATGGATTGGACAATGACCATGAACCACCAAAAATCAGAAGCATTTTTCGAGCGCGCAAAACGAGTGGCCCCGGGCGGAGTCCACTCCCCCGTTCGCGGATTCCGCGGCGTCGGCGGAACCCCGGTTTTCATCGAGTGGGCGAAGGGCGCACGTCTCTACGATGTCGACGGGAACGAATACATCGACTTCTGCATGTCCTGGGGACCGCTCCTCTTCGGCCATCAGGATCCCGAGATCGGCGAAGCGATCCGCACCGCCCTCACCCGTGGCTGGTCCTATGGAGCGGCCGAACGCTATTCGCTCGAATTCGCCGAAGATCTGATCTCGGCCATTCCGTTTGTCGAGAACATCCGGTTTGTGAGCTCCGGCACCGAAGCGGTGATGTCGGCGGTCCGGCTTGCCCGCGGCTACACCAAGCGCGATCTGATTCTGAAGTTCGATGGTTGCTATCACGGCCATGTCGACTCGCTCCTGGTCCGTGCCGGCTCGGGGCTTGCCGAGATGGCCTCGCCCGACAGCGCCGGAATCTCGGCCCGCACTGCCTCCGAAACGCTCGTGTGCCCGCTCGATGACGAAGCGGCGCTGGAGGCGATCTTTGCCGCCCATGGCTCCTCGATCGCGGCCGCGATCATCGAGCCGCTTCCGGCGAACAACGGGCTCCTCTTGCAACGGACGGAGTTCCTGAAAACCCTCGAGTCGCTCTGCCGGAAGCACGGATCCGTGCTCATTTTTGACGAAGTGATCTCGGGGTTCCGGGTGGGAATCCAAGGGATGGCCGGCATCACTTCCATCAGGCCCGATCTCGTCACCTACGGAAAAATCATCGGTGGCGGAATGCCGGTGGGTGCCTACGGCGGAAAAAAAGAAATCATGGATTTCGTGGCCCCGATGGGACCGGTTTACCAGGCAGGAACCCTCTCGGCGAATCCGGTCGCCATGCAGGCCGGGCACGCGATGCTGAAGAAAATGATCCGCGAGAATCCGTTCCCGAAGCTCGAGGCAACGGGAGCGTCTTTTGTGCGGAACCTTCAGGAGCTGGCCGACCGGCACCTGCCGTTCCCCGTGCACTACCAGAGCTTCGGGTCGATCTCGTGGATGGTGTGCAACGGCAAAGAGACCGTGCGCCGGATCGAGAAGATTCCGGCCGAACAAAAAGCGCTCTATGCGCAGATTTTTCACGGATTCCTCGAACAAGGAGTGTACTTCGCGCCGAGCGGCTACGAGGTGGGATTCCTCTCGACGGCGCACACCGATGCCGATCTGGAACGGGTGTTGGATGCGGCCAAAATCGTGTTTCAAAGCCTGAGACGGTAAGACCATGGCATCGGGCGAATTCGTGCGCAAACCCGACCGGCGGTTCAAGCTGCTGGTGCTGATCCAAGGGCTCTGGATGACGACCCTGCTCGTCCTTGCGCTTTGGTGGGGGACGCTTCTTCGCCAGCAGGGCGATGAGATCGCATCCCTGCAGACCCAGCTCGGATTCCCCGAGGGCGATGTGCAAGGAAGACTCGACAAAACCCTCCTCATGATCGAGGGCGAGTCGGGTGCGTTCATTGCGCTCATTCTGATCGCAAACGGGATTCTTCTGTTCTTTTTTGCCCGCGACACCCGACGCTCGCGGAGCCTCGAGGCGTTCTTTGCCTCGATCACGCATGAGCTTCGCACGCCACTCACGAGCATCCGGCTCCAGGCCGAGGCGCTTCGGGACATCGAGGACAACCCGAAACACACGCCCTACCTGAACCGTCTGCTCGAGGATGTCTCGCGCCTCGAGGGCCAGGTCCAGCAGACCCTCGAACTCGCCCGCATCGAGGGCGGCGGAGGGCTGAACCCGAGACCCCTTCGAATCCGCAACTTTCTTCAGAACCGCATCGTCCCCGCGTATTCCTTAGGCGAATCCCGGATCAAAATCGAAACCGCACTCGAGGAGTCGTTCGTTCTGGCGGACCCGTCCGCGCTCACGATGATCTTCCGGAACCTGATCGACAATGCGATCAAGTATTCGACGAGTGCGCCGACCGAATTGCTGTTCGAGGGCAAATCCTCGGAAAGTTCTTACGAACTGCGCGTGATTCACCGGAACTCGAAATTCGCCGGGAACCCGAAGAGACTGGGAAAGCTCTTCGAGCGCGGCACGGAATCGCAAGGAGCGGGCGTCGGACTGTACCTCGTCGGAACCCTCATGAAGATCATGAAGGGATCGGCCTTATTTCTGCCCCATCAGGGTCGGTTTGAGGTCGCGCTCGCCTTTGCTCTCGAAAAAGAGGAGTCCCGTCATGACGCCTGATGTGCTTCTTTTGGAAGATGAATGGAACGTGGGCTCCACCTTGAACGACCGCCTCGGCCTCGAGGGCTTCGTCGTCAAATGGGTGAAGACCGCCGAAGAGGCGCGCTCCGCGCTCGAAAAAGAATCGTTCCGTCTTGCTCTTTTGGATGTGAACGTTCCCGACGGAAACGGCTTCGATGTGGCGCGCTTTCTTCGGGACCGCCATCCGAAAACAGCCGTGGTGTTCTTGACCGCCGCCGGAACGCCCGAGGACCGGATCCACGGACTCGAGCTCGGGGCCGAGGATTATGTGGTGAAGCCTTTTCACTTCAAGGAGCTCGTGCTGCGGATTCAGAATGTTTTGAAACGCGCGCGCTTCGTCGAAGAAGGACTCGCACCGGGACCGAAGGTCCGGATCGGCCGGGCCAGTGTGAGTTTTCAGGAATATCTGCTCGAAGCGGAGGGAGTGAAACACGCCCTCTCGCACAAGGAATGCACGCTCCTGAAACTTCTGTACGAAAAACGGGGTACGGTCGTCAGCCGCGATGAGATTCTGGACCTGGTGTGGAGCGAAGATGAATACCCCACCCCGAGGACGGTCGACAACTTCATCGTCCGGCTCCGGAAACTGCTCGAACCCTCTGCCGAAACCCCGACGCTGATCCGGAGCGTGCGCGGAGTCGGTTATCTTCTCGAAAAGGAAACCCCATGAATCGAACCCTCTACTCGGATGCTGTTTTGAAGAAAAACCTCCAGCGCCCTCCCGTCTGGTTCATGCGCCAGGCGGGCCGGTATCATTCGCATTATCAGGCCTTGAAGCGTCAGCACACCTTCATGGAACTTTGCAAGGTTCCGGCCCTCGCTGCCGAAACCACCTTCGGCCCGATTCGCGACTTCGACTTCGATGCCGCGATTTTGTTCTCGGATTTGCTGTTCCCGCTCGAAGTGCTCGGCATGGGACTCGAATACTCACCCGGACCGAAACTCGGCTGGCACCTGAAGGAGCGCGCGGATCTTGCGAAGCTGAACCCGAAGGGACTCTCGCCCGAAGAGCTCACCGCAGGACTCTCGTATCAGGGCGAGGCGCTTCGCTTGATTCGGTCGGGACTCTCGCCACAGAAATCCTTGCTCGGGTTCGTGGGCGGCCCCCTGACGCTGTTCTACTATGCCGTCGAAGGTTCCCACCAGGGCTCGCTGAACGATGCGAAAACAGGACTCACGGACGGACGCTATGAGGGATTCTTCCGGGTGCTCGCGCCGCTCTTGATCGAGAACATGTGCCTGCAGGCCCGATCGGGCGCCGATGCGGTTGCCGTCATGGACACCTGTGCCGGCGAGGTCGAGCCCGCGCTCTACCGCGAGATCGTGATTCCGACCCTTCGCGAGGTGCTCGTGCAGTTCCGAAGGCGGCATCCCGATACCCCCGTGGTCTATTACTCGAAGGGTACCGGCCCTTGGCACTGGCAACACCTCGAAGGTTTGCCTTTTGAATGCCTCGGAATCGATTGGCGGAATGACCTTGCGCGGGTGCTCGGCGAATTCGGAAACCGCTGGTCGATTCAGGGGAATTTCGATCCACATCTCCTGCTTCTTCCCGAGCAAGCCTGCCAGAAAGAAATCGAGAAGTTCTTCGAGCCGATTTTGAAACTCCCACGGGAAGCCCTCCGCGGCTGGATCTGCGGTCTTGGTCACGGCGTCCTGCAATGGACTCCCGAGGCGAATGTCCGAAACTTCCTCCGCTATCAAAAAGAGGTGCTATCATGATCGATTCCGCTCTTTTGAAAAAATACAACGTCCCGGGTCCGCGCTACACGAGCTACCCCACCGTGCCGTACTGGGATGCGAATCCTGATGAATCCCGCTGGCTCGGCGCGCTCCGCGAGTCGATCGATGCCGCCGTCCGCTCCGGAACGGGCGCCGCGATTTACGCGCACATTCCGTTTTGCGAATCTCTTTGCACCTATTGCGGGTGCAACACGCGGATCACGCGCAATCACGCGGTTTCGGACCCGTACATCGACACGCTCCTGCGGGAGTTCGCGCTGTACCGCGAGAAGCTCGGGCTTTCGGGGAAGAAACTTTTGCTCTCCGAACTGCACTTGGGCGGCGGAACCCCGACTTTCCTGACCCCTTCCGAGCTTTCGCGGCTCCTCGACGGAATTCTCGATGCCTGCGAAGTCACGGGCGATTTTGAGTTTTCGATCGAGGTCGATCCGCGCGTGACCACACGGACCCATCTCGAAGTCCTCCGCGAACGGCAGTTCCGACGGATCAGTCTCGGTATCCAGGACTTCGACCCGAGAGTGCAGGACATCGTTCATCGGATTCAATCCGTCGAGCAAGTGGAGCGGATCACGACCGATGCCCGCGCGCTCGGGTTCACGAGCGTGAACTACGATTTGATCTACGGGCTTCCGCTTCAGACCCTCTCGAGCATCGAAGGCACCATCGAACACGTGGCGCGCCTTCGTCCCGACCGCATCGCCTTTTATGCCTACGCGCACGTGCCCTGGATCAAACCCGGACAGCGTCGTTTCACCGAGGCGGATCTTCCGAACGGAGACGACAAGCGCGCGCTCTACGAACGGGGACGGGAACTTCTCGAAAAAGCCGGCTATGTCGAGATCGGCATGGATCACTTCGCGCTCCCTTCTGATTCGCTCTTCCAGGCCGTGGGCTCGCGATCGCTGCACCGGAACTTCATGGGCTACACCGCCCGGAATGTGAACCCGATTCTTGCCTTGGGCGTCTCGGCCATCGGAGATGCGTGGAGCGTGTTCGCGCAGAACGAGAAGCTGCTCGAAACCTACGTGGATCGCGTGAAAAAAGGAGAGATTCCCATTTATCGCGGACACGTGCTCGATTCGGAGGATTTGATCCTGCGGAAGCACATCCTGAACCTGATGACCCGGATGCACACGCGGTGGGACGAGGAATCCGCGGGCACGCCGTACCTCTCGGCGGTTCCGGAAAAGCTCCGTGAGCTCGAAGAGGACGGTCTCCTCAGGCTCGAAGCGCAAAGCTGTACGGTGACCGAGAAAGGCCGCGCCTTTCTTCGGAACATCTGCATGGCCTTCGATGCGCGTCTTGCCCGGAAGGCCCCCGAAACCCGGATTTTCTCGCAGACGGTGTGAGCATGATCGGAAGACTCGATCCCGAACACAAATCCGCGACCATTGTCGGAGCCGGCGCGAGCGGTCTTCTGATCGCCTACGCGCTGAAAACCCGCGGGTTTGCGGTCCGCGTGCTCGAGGCCTCGGAACGGACCGGGGGCCTGATCGACACCCGGGATACCCCGTCCGGCCCGGCCGAAACAGCCGCACACAGCCTCATGGTCACACCCGAGGTGCAGGAGTGGTTTGACCGCCTGGGCGTGCGCTTGATTCCCGTGAATCCGGATTCCCGGGCGCGCTTCATCTGGCGAAACGGGAAGATGCGAAGATTCCCGCTCACCGCGGGTGAGGCCCTGCGCACGATCTTCCGCTTCTTCTCGCGTCCCCGCAAGCCGATCGATCCCGAAACCGCGACCCTTGCCGACTGGTGCGAGGCTTATCTTGGTGTTCCGGCGCTCCGGTATCTGCTTGCCCCGTTTGTAACGGGCGTGTTCGCGGCCTCTCCGAAAGAGCTCCATCTCGCATCGGCGTTTCCGTCGTTGGTGCCGGAGTTTCCCGAGCGCTCCTTGTTCTCGAACCTGCTCGCAAAGCGAAAAACCGGAGACGAAAAAAAGCCCCGTCCGCGCATGATGGCCCCCGAGGGCGGAATGCGCCGGATGATCGAACGGCTGAGCGAGAATCTTTCGGAGGAGATCGAGCTGAACTCGCCGGTGGCGAATCTGCCCGATGCGAAAAACGTGATCGTGACGACACCCGCAGAAGAGCTCGCAGAACTCATCTCGGCTCGCGATCCCGCCTCGTCACAGGCGCTCCGGGAAATCACCTATTCTCCGCTCATCACCTGCACGGTGTTCATTCCCGGGTCTTCGTTTTCGAAAAAGCCGCCGAGAGGCGTGGGTGTTCTCATTCCGCGGAATGAGGGCCTTCGGATTCTGGGGGTGCTCTTCAACTCGAGCTCGTTTTCGGGGAGAAGCAAACAAGAGGGAGTTCACTCCTATACCGTGATGATCGGCGGTACGAGTGACCCGGAAGCGTTGAAGCTTCCAGATCCCGAATTGACTGATTTGATCCGTCGGGACCTCGTTCGGCTTTTTGGGCTGCGGGGAGAGACGGATTCGATCGAGATCACACGCTGGCAGCGGGCAATTCCCGTGTATTCGAGGGCCATTGCTCGTGCACGAAGCGTTCTGGAATCGGGCTTTTGCGCCACGCCCGGGCACATGGTTTTTTCGAACTACTCAGGCGAGGTCTCGCTTCGCGGACTGATCCGGTCGCTCGGTCGACTGGCATGAACTTTTTCAATCAATTCGATTGATTTATCGGATCTTTCCGGCTAGGAATGCCATATAGACAGGATTCTGGTGGGAATCCCTGGGGAGAGGAATCATGACCTTCAAATCGTTTTTCGTGTTGGCACTGTTCTGCGCCGGATCCGGGGCGCGCGCCCAGGTCCGCACCTTCGAGCAAAATCCGGAATTTCACGTAACTGTGCGCGAGGTGACCTCCGAATACGATTCCGACGAAAAATCGGGCATCACCGCCGCTCCAACCCCTCCGCCCCTGATCGACCCCCTTCCCCCTCTTCCGAATCCGCTTCCGGCTCCCGGCCCCGGTCCGGGCCCGGTGGTCGGCCCGCCCCCGCCGAGCGAGGTGACCCTCTCGAATGTCGTCGCACTTGGAACGAGAATCTGGGACTTCATCGTGAACAACAAACCGAATGCCACCTACGAGAACTTCAAAGCCTCGGTGGTTCCGGCTGGAATCACGAACTGGACCCAGCTTCAAGGCTGGTCAAAACCCGTCTCGAAGGTCTACCGCGTGGAGTTCACGAACATTCTCGGCAGATCGGGCGGAAGCTTCGACTACCGGATCACATTCATTTATGGCGGACATTACCGCGGAAAAGGCAAATACATCGGGCAGATCTCGTTTGTTCCTGCTACCATCCAGCTCGGAACCGATCGATCGCTGAAACTGAAGGCGGAACTGCTTGATCCTCTGAACTTCGGAACCGAAGAGGATCCCGTTGCCGGAGCGGCCCTTCAGATCAGCTGGTCCAGTCCGACCACTCCCCGTTACCAGATGGGATCCGTCGATCTGTTCCTGTACGGCACAGGAGAGATCCAGAATCTGAGCGATGGAAACTGAGACAAAAAAAACAAAACCCCTTCTTGACCCGAATGCCCCGGCGGATTTGTCTGCCGGGGTTTTCGGTCTTCCCGGAACCTTCGATGAAGCACAGGTGATTTACCTGCCCATTCCCTGGGAGGCGACGACTTCGTATGGCGGAGGCACGGTTCATGGTCCCGGGGCGATCCTGAATGCGAGCTCCCAGCTCGATCTGTACGACATCGATGTCGAGAACCCGTATGAATGCGGGCTTTTTTGTCTGCCTATCCCGACCGAAATCGCCGAGCTGAATGCGCTCACGACCGATCTGGCCGCGTCGATCAAGGCCGATCCGGCCCGCGTGCCCGAAGATCCGGCCCTGCAAAAGAACCTCGCGAGCGTGAATGGGAACTCGAAGAAACTGAACGAGCACGTGTACCGCGAAACCGCGCGGATCCTGAAGGCGAAGAAAATCCCGGGTCTGATCGGTGGCGATCACTCCGTTCCCCTCGGCGCATTCCGGGCGGCGGCCGAGTTCGAAGGCGAATTCGGAATCCTTCATTTCGATGCCCATTCTGACACCCGAAACGCCTACATGGGCTTCACCGATTCGCATGCCTCGATCATGCGGAATGCGGCCGAACGCGTTCTCGCGATCCGAAAATTCGTGCAGGTCGGAATTCGCGATTTCTGCGAAGAAGAAGTGCATTTCACCCGAAGCCAAGGGGCGCGCTTTGAGGTGCACTACGATCAGGTGATCGCCGAAAAACGCCTCTCGGGAGTCCCCTTCGTCGAAATCGCGAAGGAAATCCTGAAGAACCTCCCCGAAAAAGTCTGGGTGAGCTTCGACATCGACGGGCTGGACCCGCGATTTTGCCCTCATACCGGCACTCCGGTTCCGGGCGGACTGGACTACCAGGAGGCCATCTTGATTTTGAGGCTTCTTGCGAAATCGGGCAGAAAAATCATCGGATTTGACGTGGTCGAGGTTGCGCCTCCACTCCTTGCCGACGGAACGCCCCTTGAGCCCATTCAGGCCTCGGACGAGTGGGATGCGAATGTGGGCATGAGGCTGATTTACAAGCTCTCGGCGCTTGCGCTTGCCTCGTCGGGACATGCCCGCTGGCGGAATGCCTGAGTTTTTTCTGTACCCCGGTACACCTTGGGATCAAGCGGCCTGACGCTTCAGGAGCGTTTGAATCTGGGCCTGGGCTTTCAAAAGCTCGTTTTTGATTTTGTTTTTCTCTGCATCGGATTGAACGATCTTGAGCTTCAGGGCATCGATTTCTTTTTTGTACTGGATCGAGGTTTTCAGTGTGTGTTCCATCCGGGATTCAAGATCGCTGATGATCGGAGCCGAGGCTTGCGCCTCTTTCTCTGCGCTCAGGGTGCGATCGAGAAGCCCCTTGATTTTGGACTTCTCGGCTTCGAGCATTCGCTGAACCCGGTCGAGGCGTTTTTCAAGATCCTCCGCCCCGGCCCTTCCCCCTGAATCATCGCCCGTGCCTGAATCAAGGCCGGCGGCGCCCCGGATCTGCGCTTGCAGTTCCTCGTTCCGCCGCTGAAGCTCGCGCAGCTTTTGATACATCTCGATCGCCTTCTCACGGAACGGGTTCTTCGCCTGCGCTTGTTCCGCTCCCTCGCGTTCGGTCCGGAACCTTCGGATTTCCTGCTCCTGCTGTGCGATCTCGCGCTCTTTTCTGTGCAGAAGCTCGATCATTCCCTCACGCCGCTTCGGCCAGCTTTCTCCCTCATTCCCGAATCGCTCTTCAATCGAGAGTACTTCGGAACTTACTTTGATCCTCACCCGTTCATCCCCGGACTGAGTCTCTCCGCCCCGAACGAGAATCTCACCGGAGGCCGATTCTCCGCCGTTGCTCCGGTACACCTCTTCGAGCCACTCCCGGTACGGAGTATCGCCAAGATCGCGGTATTGTGCGCGATTTTGAGTGAGCGAATCGCGTGAATCGGAGTACACAAAAAATCCGCCCGCATCGTGGGGATCGACCACGCCGTCGAGATTACGGCAGACCCGCCACTCCACCAGATTTGATTTTTCCTGGTAACGGACCTCGATCCGGTCGGTCGGTTCGAGGACTTTTCGAAGGAGCTTGGTCTCCTCGCTGTCGAGCCAGAACTGGGTGAAGGTGCGCTCATGGTTCCCGGGTTCCACAGGAATCCGGCACTCCGAGCGGATGGCGATCAAAACATGGCCGCTGAACGCCGCAAGCTCCAGGCGGGAAGCCGCAGAGGCCGGCCTCGGAACCGCATCCAGAAGCGCAGGAATCAACGCACGGAAGCGCCCCGCAAGATCAGGGCTCACGGAGCACTCGTTTTCGAGCCATGCGCAATACAAATCCGCCACCCGCCCGCCTGAATTCCGTCCGATCACGGTCGAGTGCACGATCGTGGTCCGTTCCGGCACCACGTGGGAAAGCCCGATTTGCGCAGGGCCCTCTACCATGTGAATCCCCCGGCGGCGACTTGGAGTGAGGTGCTGTCGAAGAATGCGGTCATTCGTGAAATGCGCTCGAGCCGCCCGAGAAGCTGCATCGCCCATTCGGAGGGAATGGACTCAAGAACCGCTCGATGAAGCGCGCTTCGGGCATCCAAAACGCCGATCAGATCGCGATTGATCGCCTCCCACTCGCTTCGGGGAGCAGACCAGTCCTCTCCGCGGATCGTGCGCGAATAGGTTTCGGCGCGGATCCGCGCCAGCAGAGCGGCATCAAGCCAGCCCAAATGCACCAGAACAAAAACCAAAAGTCCCGAGAGCAGAAGTCCGAGATCATGCCGGGCGACCGTCGTGTCTCGCCCGTGAATCAACTCATCCGGAGAAAGAGAGCCGCAAAGTTCATCGGTGAAGATCGCGGCACAGAACGGCGACATCTCGACCGAGCGGCCCCAGATCGGGGAAAGAACCTTCAGGACCTCGTCCGAAACCTCAAAAGGTGCCGGAGGAAATGCCTTCCAACTCCCGCCAATCAGGGAACGGACGAGCCTCGCCGAGGTCTGGAACCCCGATACCTCCGATACGGCTTTCGGAAGATAAAACATCTCGTAGCGCTCGAATGAAAACAGCTCATCGGGCGTGAAGAAATCAAGGGGCGCCTTCACCGAGACGTACTTCTCATTCCGCTTCATGAACACGTACACGGGTCCGGGCATGAGCGCATAGGGCTTCACTGTCTTGATCCGGCATGAAAGCAGATCTTCTGCCGACTGGAGTTCGAATTTTTTCACCTCGAACAGCATTTTTGCCCCTTCCCGACTTCGTTTCGGAACAAACGGGAAATTCCATTACTTTTAAGGATTTTTCCGCCAGCACCCCTCCCGCTCCGGCCAAGAGCGTCAAGAACATTGACCGGAACGGAGAACCGTTCTAAAGTGTCAAAAACGAAAGGAATTTTTATGGGCAAAGGCAGAAAAAGCAAAACACAAAAGATGAAAAACCGTAAAAATCAGGCCAAAAAGAAAGCCGCCGCGAAAAGAAAAATCACCGCGAAAAAAGCCTGATCCAGTCAATTCATTGACAAAAAGCCCCCCTGAGAGGTTTCCCTCGCAGGGGGTTTTTATTTGCAAACCGGCTTCCTTGATTGCGCTCGATTTCGGTTGCCCAAGCAGGTGCAATCAAGTTTGCCAGTTCGTTTTATTTGAACCCCGCCATCCGGGCCTTGCGCTCTTTTTTGCCCATCTTCTCGATTGCGTACCGGAGCATGGTTCTTGGCATTTCGGGGGTGTGCTGATCGAGGAACGCCCTCAGGACATCGAGATCGCGCTTTCCGATCTCCCGAAGCATCCACCCCGTCGATTTATGCATGAGGTCCTCGGGATCATTCAGGTACTTTTTGGCCAGCGCCAGGGTCTCCTGGAACCGCCCCTGACGGATGAAGTAAAAAGTGCTCAGAATCGCGATCCGGCGATCCCACAGGGATTTCGAGTCCGAGAGACCCAGAATCGTCTTTCGCTCGGATTTCCGGTCAAAAACATAGGGCCCGGGGATGTAAGGCGCTGAGAGATCGACCAAGTCCCAGTTGTTTACCCTGTGGCGGTTCCTCATGTAAAACCGGAACACCGATTCCTCGAGCTTGTGATCGCCCTCTTTTCGCGCCCTCTCGAACCGTGGCCGCATAATCAGAAGGGCAAGGATCCGGTCCTCATGGAAAGGGGACTGAAGAAGAATCCGGAGCTCCCGGAACGGTAGATCCGGGAACATCCGCGCCACCCTGCGGTTTTCGGGAATTTTCACCCCGATGAAGCGGTCCCCGTGGCCGTACTCACCCTTTTTGGTCTTGAAAAACCACTCGTTGATTTTTTTGTTCCCGGGAGTTGCGAACTTCCTGAGCTCTCTCTGTGCGTGGATCATGAGGCGATTCTCTCACGATCCACGCGCGGGAAAAATGAAGATCACTTTCCCGTTCCCGGCTCTTTCGGCTTTCTCACATCCCGGAAGCTGAATTTCACCGCCTTATCATTGACCATGAAGCTCAAATCCTTGTTCACCTGCACTGTTTTGGCGCGACTCACGCTTTGGAGCAACGAAGCCAAAGCATCATTCAATACCTTGTCGTGAAATGCCTCGAAATCATCGATTGCGCATTGAGCACAAGTTCCGTGCGCTTTCTTGAGACAATCGGTCAATCCCGATTCGGCCAAATGAAATGCGGTTTCGACGGAAGTATCGACCTCTTTCGAGCTCTTCCGGATCGCTTCCTCGATTGATTTTCGAGATGCTCTTTCCTGACTTGCAACTCCCCCGTCTCCAAAAGTGAGCATATGGTACACTCTGGTGCTTGCGTTCAGGATATTCCCCAGCTGTGAACCGATTTTGTATTTGCCGGCATCGACTTTTTCAGCCTCCGCACGGATTTTTTCGACCGCCCAAACCGTCGCAACATCCACCTCGGTGATGGCCAGTTTATCAGTCTTCGCTCTCATCTTCTCATCCGCACGATTTGCCGCGAGCAAGAGAAAGGCTGATGTGTGCCCGTTGAACAGGCGTCCCGCCAAAGGCGCCCCTCCTTGGGTGTACTTTCCGGTTTTGAACTTGCCGATCTCATCCCTCAGAATCGCGGCATCATAGGGTTTCTGATGTTTTTCATACAGAGCCTTCAAATTCGCCTGGATCTCGGCATTTCCCTCATTGCTTTCCACTTCCTTGGCGAGTTTTCCGGCCTCCCCCCTCAAGGCATCCTCGATCGTGATGTCGGAGGCTTTTCCATCCCGCACCACCTTCAGAGCGACCTTGAGCGAAGTCAGATTGAAGAGTTTGTTCAAGATGTCGGAATCGTTCTGCAAGGTCGCGACAATTGCCTTCAACGCGTCGTCCTTGCATGTGGCCGCAGCTGTTTTTTCGGGAGTATTGCCGGGGCCCGAAGGTTCGGGGTCATTCGCCGGAGGGAATTGCGTGGGCGACGGGGTATCGTCGGCTTTCACAATTGGAGCTTCATTCGAAGCTTTTTCTGCTGCCTCATAAGCGATCCGGGCATTTTCGCTCTCCTTCTCCGCGATTTTCATCGAATCATGCAGTTCTTTCATCTTTTTCATGGCCGCTTCGCTCTCCTGAGCGGCTGTCGCAATCGCATCGTCCCCCTCGTCCCGATAAACCCCCTTGGTCAGGTGTTCGGATAGTTTCCGTTTTGCATCGGCTTCGGCTTCCCGAAAAACCCTCGCCGCTTCTTCTGCCGCTTTTTTCTTCTTTTCCCATGCGGCTTTCAATGCCTCTTGATCACCCGCTTGGGTTGACCCGGGGGTTACCGGAGGGGTTTGTGGCCCGGTTTGGGCCCGAACATGGGATCCTCCCGATAAACCAAACAATACGATCAGGGTTGCTCCCCTGATTTTCCAAATTGAACTGCTTCCTTTTTCTTGATTCATCTTCATCCTCGCCTTGAGTTCAGGTGACTCGGGAAAAACCCCGAGCTTCTTATTATCGACCAAACTCAAAAAAAAGATAAACAAAAATAATCAACAATAATTTGACGCAATCAGTCACGGTCTTGTTTTTGATACTTCAACACCTCCGGAAGACCGAGATCCGCTTTGATCTTGCCCCTGAACCATCGCCACAGCATGAAAAAGTCCCCGAAAAACGACCAAAGCGGGTACCGAAAAGTTGCGGGCCTGTTCCTTTCGAATCCGAAATGCCCGACCCACGCGAAGGCGTAGCCGGGAACAAAGGCCAGAGGCACCAATTCGAAGCGCTGTGAAACCAGAAAGGACCCGAGCAGGGCAAGCCCGATCAGGGTCCCAAGATAGTGAAGCCCACGGCAAACCGGGTGCAGGTGCTGGGAGAGATAAAAGGGCCAGAAATCCCGAAAGCCAGAAAACCTGTATTCGCTCATGGGGTTGACTGTAGATGCGGAATGACCCGTATTGCAAGGGAGGGAGTCCAGAGGCCCGGGAATTGAAAACAAAAACCCCCTGGTTGATCGGATCAACCAAGGGGTTAGAGTAAATAAATGGGGGCATCGAGCTATTTTGACACCGGGCTACCCCGGCACTATCGTCGCCGCGGGCGGGCTTAACTTCTGAGTTCGGAATGGAATCAGGTGGGACCCCGCCGCTATAGACACCCCCAAGCTTTGTAAATGCTTATGGGATCGTTTAAC
>JBEIJY010000020.1:0-41972 GCA_040380025.1 Bdellovibrionales bacterium
CGGCTCATGAATCACCTGGCTCTATACGTCCGGTATCACAACACGGTGCTTCTCGGGTGAGGTAAGCTCGATCTGAGCCCCTCACCCCCCTTGTTTAGGAACAGCGAAAGGGGGCAGTTGGTTTGAACCACTCATGCTGCTTTCGGAGGAGCCATTTCCAATCCTGTTGCCGCGATGATTTTCACCAGAAGATCGCAAGAAACGCTGACAGTTGCGCCATTCTTCACTGCTGAGACTTTGCTTCTGGCGACTCCGGAGCGTTTTACGATTTCATTCACAGTCAATTTGGATTTCTCCATCGCCTTCACGGCAAGTGCGCTTAAATGAGCCTTGTATTTCATGAGAGCTGTATCGCTTTTTGAAAGACCGAGAATGTCTCCGATTTCATCTGCATTTTTTGCGACAATATGGTTTTTATTCTTTTTCATTCTTCAATTCCTCCAAAAATATTTTCAATCTCTTTTTCCCGGTTTCGATTTCACTTTGGGGTGTTGCTCGGGTTTTCTTTTTGAATCCATGAAATACCAGAATTCCGAGTTCAGTCTCAATCATGAAAAAAGCCCTGTAAATTCCATTTTGATCCTTGAGCCGGATTTCAGCCGCTCCTTTTGCCAGTGAAGGCATGGGCCGTACATCAGGCATGCCAATCAGTTCACCCGATTGAAGCCGGGTGAGAACGGATCCCAAATCTTTTTTTGCTTCCAAAGGCCAATCCCGCATTTCTTTCCGGGCCGGATCGTAGATGAAAACAAGATGCCTGAAACCCTTCATTTTTCAAGTGTCCCATAAAAGGGACACTTGGTCAATTGTTTCTTTACACGCAATCCATCCAGACGTTTCCATCCTGTGGCCCCCCATTTCCCGAAGGGGATCGCGGCTGCGATGGCCGAGCGGCCCAAGCAGCCTTCAAGAGCAAAGACAAAATCTTGGCATACTCGTCAGGTGGACTATGCCCCGAAGAAAATAGGATGTTCAAACTGCCCCCTTTGAGTGTGCTTTTGCGCCAAGCGGTTGCGCGCCAAGGGGAGGGAATGACCTAATTATTGCCGACTCTCGCGTGCCAGGATGGCGAAAGCGAGGCGGGAGGACCCGGCTCGGAGGCAATAATTAAGTCATTCCCTCCCCTTGGCGCGCAACCGCTTGGCGCAAAAGCACACTCAAAGGGGACAGTTGGTTTGCTCTGGACAACCCCGCAACCCCCTTTTTATCCTGTATCCATGTCTCTCACCGCGCGCCACAAGAAGCCAGGAGCCTTCCGGAAACTCGTGAACTCGCTCGAGATCACCCCGCAGGATCGTCGTGCAAAGATCTTGAATGCGATGCGGGTGGAAGATCCGGATTTCGTGACCGCGGTCGAGAAATGCCTCTTTGAGTTCGCCGAATTCAAGAACCTGAACGAGATGATCCTTGCCGATGTCGTGTACGCCATGAAGGACGACATGCGCTCGGTCGCGATTGCCCTCTACAAATGCAAGGACGAGGAGCT
The DNA here is from genome assembly GCA_040380025.1 of Bdellovibrionales bacterium. Taxonomy (GTDB): domain Bacteria; phylum Bdellovibrionota; class UBA1018; order UBA1018; family CAIMNF01; genus CAIMNF01. Next base: position 1,487 of record JBEIJY010000020.1, read on the forward strand.
CCTGGGCAAATTCGTGAAGAGCATGCTTCCTGCACAAGGCTCGGCATTCAAAGAGGAACTCAGCATGCTGACCGCGATCACCGTGGGCCAGCAAAAGGGCGCGCAATTCAAGGTGATCGAAAAGGCGCGGGAGCTGCAGGAGAATGGCGTTGTTACCATTAAGGAATATGCGCCGCAGTATACCTAGCCTTAACTGCACCTTTTCGTTGTTCCCGCGGGGAGGGGGAGGCTGAAGAATGTATACGGAATCATTCAATTTTTTTGGGTTCGTCGGATCGGTTGATTTGGAGCGCTCCGGGAGCAAAGCCAAGCAATCCCGCCAGAGAAGGAAAACAAAGGGGTTCGAGAGCGATCTTGAATTCGCCCAAGGGAGAAAAGAACAATGAAGTGGATCAGTTTGGCCGGGATGACAATCCTCGCCGCAACCCTATGGTGGAAATCCTCACACGTTGAAAAACCTCATTCCTTTCTCGAAAGAAAGGCCGCTTCTGTTTCGGAGGACGAATCCAGTCTTGTCGATTCCGGATTTCTTGAATCAATCGAGGAATTTCAGGGTGCCGGTGAACTCGGGGCTCTCGGCAATCACGAGTGCGAAAGGTATCTTTTGAGTCTTGATCTGGGTACCTCGACCGATCAGGGAGGCCGAATGGTGGATTGGCTCGTTTCTCAAAACGTGCCCGTTCTCTTGTTCATGGTGGGGAGGAATCTCAAAACCGGACCGTATCAGGAAATTCTTGAAAAAATCCGGGATCCCAAGTCCTCGTATTCCCGATTGATCATGATCGGCAATCACACCCAAACTCATCGTGGGTTCGCGAATTTGCCCGGGACGGAAATACGAGATGAAATCACGGGTGCTGAGACTTCGTTCAAGGAAGCAGGAATTCCTGAAAAAAACTTCGCCCGGGTATTCCGGTTTCCAAAGGCGGAAATCACGCCGGATGCACTGAAGATCGTGGGGAATTCCGGTTATGAGGTATTGGGTTGGAGTGTCGAAACCGCCGATTGGATTCCGCCCTATGACCCAAACCATAAAGATGCAAAAACCGTTCGGTACTACAAGCGAGTCACCTCTCCGTGGGGGCTTGCCTCGTTCGTGAAGAAGCAGCTTTCAATCGAGACTCCAGTGGGAGGATTCACCGATGCCCAGATCGAGTCCGCAATCAACAAGGCAGGGTTGTGGGGGAAGCCAATCCCGGGAATCACTGGTCCTTCGGCCGAGCGGATCAAGAATTCTGTCTTGAGCAATCACTGCAATGACAGCGGCCTCAGTATCCCACTGCTTCATTTTTCGGGAGAAAACACATTCGAAGCGATTCAATCGATCATTCCGGCATTGCGAGAGTCGCGCAAAAAGTTGGTATCGATTTCGAGTTTGACGATTCATGATGCAGTCGAGTCTTCATTTAAGGGGGGCGCGCCCGAAACGGCCGGTACCGCACGATTCGTGACCGGTTACTAAGCGAATGGGATGGAACGATGATGCAAAACCCAGTACACTCAGGCCCCGATGAAGCCGCCCGCTTGGTCCGACGAGCACGTGTATTTCGATCCGGGGCCGTATTTTCAGGATCTCTTCCGGGCGATCGACCAAGCGCGCGTCACGATCGATCTTGAGAGCTACATCTTCGAGCTTGATCCGGTGGGATATGAAATGATCGAGCGGCTGAAGGGGGCCTCCGGGCGCGGAGTCAAGGTCCGCGTGATCCTGGATGGAGTAGGATCGTGGCTCACCCACGAGGCGATCGCAGAAGCCTGGAAGAACACCCGCATCGAGCTCAAGATCTACCATCCGTTCTCTTTCTTGGGCCTCGCGTTCTCGCAAGTGAACAAGCGCCTTCATCGCAAGGTCATTCAAATCGACCGTAAGATCGTCTTCACCGGAAGCTTCAATATCACCGCAAAACCCAATCGCGACACCGGCGTCCGCCTTGCCGGAGGCGATCAGGAAAGTTTTGCTCAGGCGTTCGAGAGGATCTGGAGCACGCGTTTCAAGACATTCGGTCGGGCAGGGCGCACAAGGCGTTCCCGACGCGTTCCTCTTCGGGTGCGGTTGAACGAGACCAAGCGCCTGCGCCGCATTTGCAACCATGACCTTTCGCGCCGGATTCTCTCGGCAAAAAAACGGGTTTGGGTGACGAATGCTTATTTTGTTCCGCCTTTTTTTCTTCTTCGTGCCCTTTGCCATGCAGGCTTATCGGGTGTCGACGTGCGGCTCATTCTTCCCGAGCGCTCCGATCATTTGTTCATGAAGTGGGTCGCGCTCGCGTTCTACCGCACGCTTTTACTGAGCGGAGTCAGGATTCTGGAATTCCAGAAGACGTTTCTTCATGCCAAGACCTGGATCATCGACGATTGGGTCATGGTCGGATCGACAAACCTGAACTACCGGAGCCTTGTCCATGATCTCGAGGTCGATGTCGTGCTCGGTTCAGAGCATTCCAGAATCGCCCTGGAGGAGCAGTTCGAAACCGATTCTTTTGACGCGGTCGAGCTTGATCCGATGACGTTTCGACTCGGGTGGTTTTCCCGGTTTTTGCAGTGGGTCGTTCTGCGTTTCCGGTTTTTCATGTAGAATGAACTCCGTGCGAGTGATGACCTTGAACATCCACAAGGGGTTTTCGTTTTTCAACCGCCGGTCCGTTTTGGAAGAGCTGAAGTCGGGAATCCGCGGCCTTCAGGCCGATCTCGTCTGCCTGCAGGAAGTGCTGGGCGGGCATGAGGAGCACGCGAAACGCCCGCAATTCGAACACCTTGCGGACTCGATTTGGAGCCACTACGCCTATGGCCGGAACGCCGTGTACACGAAGGGGCATCACGGAAACGCCATCTTGAGCCAGTTCCCGATCGAGAGTTTCGAGAATTTTGATATCTCAAACCACCGTCTCGAGCGCCGCGGGGTCTTGCATGCGACCATCCTTCTGCCGGGAGAGTCGTCGCCCGGGCGATCGGAGACGCGAAAAAAACTCCATGTCATGACGGTGCATTTGGATTTGCTTTCGATCGGGCGAAAACGCCAGCTTGCGCGGCTCACCGACCTGATCCGGAAGCGCGTGCTGCCGGGCGAGCCCCTTATTGTGGCGGGGGATTTCAATGACTGGGCCGAAGAGGCAACCGATGCCCTGTTGGGAGGCTCGGGGCTCAACGAGGCGTTCTTGCAGGTCACAGGCGACCACGCGCGAACGTATCCGGCACAGTGGCCGCTTTTGAAGCTCGATCGGATTTATGTGCGGGATCTGAAAGTCGAGTCGGCGGCCAGGATCGAGGGTGGCGCGTGGAGCTCGCTTTCGGATCATCTCGGGCTTGTGGCCGATGTGCGGATTCCGGTAGAGTAGGGGCAGGAGATCCCCGATCTTGAGCCTTGATGCGCGAATCCGACACGCCTTTGGCACCCAATCTGAGCCCAAGGGACATCTTCATCCCGAAGAGTGGGAGCGCCTTCGCCCGCGCTGGAAGCAAGTGCACGGCATCGCGGTCGCACGCGTGACCGCTCCCGAAGAGGAATGCGGAGAGGTCGACGCGCTCTGGACGAGCGAGCGGTCACTGCCGATTGCCGTCGTGACCGCCGATTGTGTTCCCATTTTACTTGAGCGGCATGACCGGTCTGCCGTGGCGGCGATCCATGCCGGGTGGCGGGGGACCCATGCGGGCATCATCGAAGCGTTTTTTCAGGCTCTTCCGAAGGAGTTCGCCGACCCCGCGCTCTGGAGCGCACGAATCGGTCCTTGCATTCAGGCCTGCTGTTATGAGGTGAGCGAGGATCTGATGGATTCGTTTGTTGGCCGGTTTTCTGGCCGGTTTTTTGGGCTGGATCGTCGGCAAATCGAGCCCGCGTGGCGCAAGCTCGATCTGGTTGCCGTGAATCATGCCGTGCTTTCGGGCCTCGGGGTGAATGTGCGCGAGATCCACCCCGATTGCACTCATTGTACGAAACAGGGGGAGGGCTTCCGGTACTTCAGCTATCGGCGCGGGGACCGGAACTCGCGGCAGTTTTCTGTGATCTCGATCGAACAATTGCCAACTGCCCCCTTTGATTGTGCTTTGTGAATGAGGGAGCGCCGGGAAAGGTCTACGGGATCATTCGGTTTTTGCCGACTCTCGCGAGCGCGTGACGCGCGAAAGCGAGGCCGCACGACGCGGCTCGGAGGCAAAAACCGAATGATCCCGTAGACTTTTCCCGTGCTCCCTCGTTTTGTAAGAACAATCAAAGGGGGCAGTTGGCAGGATGTATGATACCCTGACAAAAGGAACACCCACTATGGACCAATACAAAAACCGCGAAGACATCCCCGAGTCGTATTGCTGGAACCTGAATCTGATCTACCCATCCCAAAAAGACTGGGAAGCGGATTTCTTGAAAATCGAGCCCGCACTTCGCGCGGTCGAGAGCCACAAGGGGCTTCTCGCCCGAAGCGCCGAGAGTCTTTTTCAGGCGTTCGAGGATCAGGTGAAGCTCGATCTTCTGATCGAGAAGCTCTACTCGTATGCGCATCACCTTTCGGATCAGGACACTCGAGATTCTGAGAACCTCGGGCGCGTGGACCGGATCCGCTCGAAGGCCGCCGAAGCGGGCGCCCGTCTGGCGTGGATGGATCCCGAACTTCTTGAGACCCCGATCGAGCGTTTGCAGGAGTTCAGCCGGAATCCCCTGCTCAAGAACTACTCGCGGAAGCTCGAGCTCCTGATCCGCTCGAAACCCCATCAGCGGAGCGCCGAGGTCGAAGAGGTGCTCTCGCTTGCGGCCGAGCCTCTGGGCGGATCGTACAAGGCGTTCAGCCTTCTCGAAAACGCCGACATGAAGGTCCCGAACGCAAAAGATGCGGCCGGAAAAGAACATGAGCTCAATCACGCCACCTACAGCGCCTGCCTCGAGTCGGATGACCGGGTGCTTCGAAAGAACGCGTTTGAGACCTATCTCGGCGCGTATTCGCAGTATCAGAACACCTTTGCCGCCACCCTCGATTCGCACGTGAAGAAGCAGATTTTCTACGCGAAGACGCGGCGGTTTCCGAGTGCGATCGAGGCGAGTCTGTTCTCGGATGCGATTCCGGCGCAGGTTTATCACGGGCTCATCGATACCGTGCACCGGTTCTTGCCGCTTCTTCATCGCTGGGTGGCGCTCAAAAAACGCGTGCTCGGACTCCCCGAGATGAATCTGTATGATTTGTTTCTTCCAATGGTGAAGCCCGCGAAGGTCGAGATTCCCTACGACGAGGGATTCAACCTCGTGGTCGATGCGGTGAAGCCCTTGGGCGCGGAATACCAGAAGATTCTTGCCTCTTCGCGCGAAGAGCGATGGATCGACGTGTATTACACCGCGGGCAAGCGGGGAGGCGCGTATTCGGGCGGAATGTATCTCACGAAGCCCTACATTCTTCTGAATCACAAGAACAACCTGAACAGCACTTTCACCCTCGCGCATGAGCTCGGGCATTCCGTGCATACCCATTACTCGAATCGTCACCAGCATTATGCGACGGCGAATTACCCGATTTTCTTGGCCGAAGTGGCCTCGACCACGAACGAGATGCTCCTGCATTTTCATTTGTACGAGAAGGCGACCGATCGCGAGATGAAGCTGTATCTTCTTGATCATCTCTTCACGCAGTTCCGCGGGACGCTGTACCGTCAGGTGCAGTTCGCGGAATTCGAGCGCGACATCCATGCCATGGCCGAGCGCGGGGAGCCCCTGACGGCCCAGACGCTCTCGGAGGTGTACGCCGCGCTGAACGCGAAATACTACGGTCCCGACATGGTCCAGCACGAGAAGATCCGCTACGAGTGGACGAGGATTCCGCATTTTTACTATAACTTTTATGTGTACAAGTACTCGACGAGCTTTGCGGCCGCGCAGTACTTTGCGCGGAAGATCTTCGAGGGCGATACCGCCGTGCGCGACCGGTATTTGCGGTTTTTGGCCTCGGGCTCGTCAAAAGACCCGCTCGATACGCTGATCGAGGCCGGCGTCGACTTGCGCAACTCAAAACCGATCGAGGCGGCGTTTCAGGTGTTTGAGGACGCCCTCGGCGAGTTCGAGCGGATTCTCTGATCCTGTCCGTCGCATCAGCATCAGAACAAATACCAACCCCGACGCGGCCGGCATGAAGTATCATTCCGGCCCGGAGGTGGGGTATGTTCCAGATGTCTCTGTTCTCATTCCTCGCGGGTTTCGGGGTGATCCTTGCGGATGCCCTCAAACGGATCGATTACTCGTTGTCCTTGGCGGTGTTCGGAGCGGTGTTGATCGCACTCGCGATGATCTTCTTCATCGCAGGAATGCTGAAAAAGAATCGGCTTTCAACCGATTCCCATGACTCGCTTCCTTAGTGAAGCACGCCCGGATGGGGTGCCGAAGCCTCAGGAGCCGAGAGCGAGAACGAGAGCATCGAGAGAGTCTCGTACTCGACTCCGCGATGGATCACCTCGACCTCGTCGCCCGGAAGGGCCGCCCCGATCGTGAAGAGCATCGGCAAGAAGTGCTCGTCCGAAGGATGCGCACGCAGGTAGAGCGGATGGTCTTCGATGTTGACGATCGCCTCGACGTTTTTGGCCTTCAGGGCTTGGATGAGCCACGATTCGAACTCGACCGCCCACGGGGCGCCGGGGGAGTTCTTTTGCGACCAATTCAGCTCGCGAAGGTTGTGAACGGCTCCGCCGCTTGCGATCAGGAGCACGTTTTCTTTTCTCAGGGCCGAGAGCGTGTGGCCCAGCTTCAGGATCTGCGCAGGCATGAGTCCCAAGGGAAGACTCACCCGGACCACCGGCACATCGCCCTCGGGGTAGAGGTGCAGGAGCGGCATCCAGATTCCGTGGTCGAGCGGGGCATCGGGCTCGGATTTTACGGTGAATCCGGCCTGAATCAGCGATTCCGAAACCCGGTCGGCAATTTCGGGAGATCCCGGGCAGGTGTATTCGATTTCGTACAGCTCGCGGGGGAAACCCGAAAAATCATGTTGGATGCGGTTCTGCTCGCATCGGAGCACATGGACCGCTTCGCCCGAGATCGAATGCGCCGATACGATCACGATGGCGCGGGGTTTCGGAATCGAAAGGGCGAACCGCTCGAGCGCTTTTTGATAGGCGTCTTCTCCGAAGGCGAGCATGGGAGTGCCGTGGCTGAAAAAAACAGAGGGGAGGGATGCGGAATCGGGTTTCAAAACAAGCCCTTTCTGGTTCTGCGGTTTGTGACCACAGGATCAAGTGCGCTCAGCGCGCATCGGTCGACAGGTACAAATGGATCCGCCCGTGCTTCGATGTCTCATGCCAGGAACGGTCCAGCCCCACGCCCTTCAGGACGGGGATTTCCATTTCTACCACATTTCGGGCTTCCAGGGTGCTCGCGGTTTTCAGGATCATTTTTGCGATCTTCTTCTTGAAGAGGGGGGCCATCTGGCTCGGCAGATCGTATTCGGGAATTCCGCGGAGGATCTCCTCGACCGTGCTGTTCACCTTCGTGACCTGAATGACGAGGGTCGGGTGTTCGTTGCGGTTTTCGAACGAGACCTTCGTGCCGATCCGGAGGGGGAACCGGAGGACGCGCTTTCGTCCGATGATGGCGCGCTGGAGGCAGGTCACCGGCCGGAACAAGACATCGAGATACAGCTCGGGTCCGTTCTTCGGGTCACGGAGCACGACAAACGCGCCCTTCGGGCCCAAGGACAACTTTTGCTCGGCCAGCAAGGATTCCCAGAGTTTCGCATCGATCGAGGTCCTGAGAAACTGGTTCAGGTGCTCCTCTGAAACGCTCAGGGCAAGATCAGCCTTCCCCGAGGCGATCGTCGAGCGAAGCTCCTCGCGGGCCCAGCCCTGATCGGCATCGGGGATGATCCGTGCAGGCTTCACCGGGGGCGCCTGATCGACACAGGCCTCGCCGAGCTCGCGGTAGCGCGCATCGGTGCAGGAGCCTCCGGCAACGAGGAGCGCAAGCTGGGAGGCATCGGGCTGGTCGAACGAGGCCAGCGCATAGCGCACAAACAGGGCCTCCGAGCTAAGCGAGATCGCACTCGGTGTCGTGCTCTGGAGCACGCGATTCAGGATCTGCGGTCCGATCGAGTCTTTCAGCGATTTTCCGACTTCCTTCAAAATCGTGCTCACGATGAGCTCGAGGTTCTTTTCGATCACGGGGCGGAAGAGATCGAACGAAAGGGTGCGCGTCAGGCGGTTCAGACGGATCACGACCGGATCGACCGAGACATTCGCAGTCGAGATCGGTCTTCCGGTTGCGGCATCGAGAGTCCGGATGGCACCGATGTGGGTGTTCACATAGCGGGGAATCGGGTCGAGATTGTAACCCTTCAGCTCGAAGGTGATCTTGTCCGAGCGCCGGGCTGCAAGATCGACCTCGAACTCGGCCGGAGGAAGTGTTTCGGGGATCTCGATCCGGATCGGGTCCAGGGAAGCCGTCAGAAGCGGCTCTTTTTGCTTGGTGCGCGGGTTCGAGACCATGAAGTCGATCTTGATCCCGTCGACGAGCCCCACGTCGACTCCCTGCAGGCTCGCGGCGGTCGAAATCTGAAGAAGCGGATCGGCCGAGGTGATGGTCTTCGGCTTCACCCGGAGCGAGTGGATGCTGTAATACACTCGCGGAATCCGGAGTCTGAGGTAGGATTCCTCGGCGTTGATCGAAAACACGCGCGAGATCGTTTCTTTCAGGCGCTCATAGGCGGGGTCGCGCACCAGGTCCTCGAGCGGAATCGGAGTATCGTCCTCGAGCGGCAGGGTGTTCGTCAGGCCGTCGGCAAGATTCGAATTTGCGAGTACGAGGCGTAGTTTTTCGATGAGCCACGAGACTGTTTTGGCGTCAAAACGGGTTTGCAGGATCAGATCGTCTTTTGCGGCAAAGGTCTGCGTGCTGAAAAAAAGAAAAATCAAACCAAACACGAACGGTTTCATTGGTACTCCTCACCGACATCGCGAAGCGTTCCCGAGATCAATAGCCCGTGATTCTGCGAAACCCGGACATTCCGCACCCGCAAGGTCAGATCCCGAAGCGAAATGTCCTGGTTCGTCGGAATCGTGATCCTTTTCGGAAGGAGCGTCTCGAATTCCTTCCGCACGGACTTCATGAAGCTCTTCTTCACGACCGCGGTCATCGACGGGACGTTGCTCGGGCACCAGCCCGGAGGGCAGTTCTCGGGCGGAAGGTACTCCCCCGATGCGGTGAAGGGAAGCACGGGTCGGAGCGTGAGAATCGACCCGCCATTGGCATCGCGCGTGATCGCCTCGATGAAGAACTTCACCTCGACGGGAATCTTCACCGATTTGCCCGATCCGAAAATCCGCTCGATCAGGTCGCCAAGCTCGCGTGAGATCCGCTCCCCGAACGAGGAGTTCGAGCGCACTGTTTTGATGATGTCGATGTCGAGGTTCAGAATCGCAGAAATCGCATTCTGTGCGGGATTGAGCCTGACTTTGACTCCCGTGGGGGAGAGGCTCACGCCGGGCGAGGTGCCCGATTCATTGTACCAGCGGCGGATCCGCGTCTGCACCGCTTCGGAATGAACGAGATCCTGTACCACGGACTCATAGAACACGACCCCCGCATGATCCTCGGAATCCATCGAGAGCAGGTCTTCGACGCCCACGGGACTGGTGGGACTCGCCGAGGTGAGGCAGGAGCCGTCAAAGCAAAAGCGCGCCGCGATCCGCGCCGAAAACAAGCGCGATTGCTCGAAGAACTGAAGCGAGTTGATCATGAGGTCGGTCTGGATGCCGGTCAGGTAGGATTTGATCTTCGGGTCGAGCGTGGAAGTGCGGAGCAGATCGTCCGAAACAAGCGTGAGCCGGAAGGGCGGCTGGGCCTCGATGGTTCCGGCAAGCTGGATCATGTTCTCGTGAATCGCTTTCACCAAGCGCTCGCGGAGTGTTTTCATGATCATGGGCTCCATCTCCTGGAACTCGCGCCGGATGACCTCTTCGCGCGCGATGAGCGATCCGCCGTTCGAGCGGATCTCGAGTTCGAGCGGTTCGCGGTCGACGGTGAGGCGGCCGAGCTTCAAGAAGAACTCCGGTGCGATCCGGTCCTTCAGGTTGGTGCGGTAGCCGGTGATCTTGATCCGTGTTCCCTCGTTCGTCAGGTCGAGGAGGATCTTCAGCTCGAGCCGGATCGGCTGCGAATCGGCTTTCAGGCCGATCACGATCGGGGAGGAGTTGATCAGGAACGCACGCGGAAAAATCCCCTCGGGCACGCGGATCGAGAGGTTCTCGGTGCGCGCGCTCAGCTCGGTGATCTTCCAGCCCGCGATCACCTCGAAGCGGTTCTCGGCTTTTTTGACCACCTTGATTTTGAGCGCGGAAGCCGGCAGAAGGAGCCGCGCCTGCACGGGATGGATGGCGATGTCAAGCCGGTCGCGAATTCCGAGAATGTCGAGAATCTCTTTCAATCCCGGTTTCGGATCGGGGAGATCGATGGTTTGCTGATAGGCCGAGGTCTCGATCGAGAGGGCGCTTCCCTCGGTGTCGCCGTTCAGGGCGCGTGCGATCATTCCGCGCACCACGTTCTCGATGCTGTCATTCCGGATCAGGGTGTTTCCGATCGGGCGGACCCCTGGGAGCGATTCGAAATCGACTTCCTGGGAAAGGGCGAAAGGACAAAAAACCAGATTCAAAAGCAGAAGCGCGGTCGATGGTGTCCTCATGCGGATCCTCGTAAAATCACAGGTAGCAAGGAATGAAAGTTTTGTAAATTAACAAAGTTTATCGGTTTTTCAGGGGGTGTTCACAAATTCGACACCTGAACCGGGTTTGACGACGGACAAGACTCGGGTAAAAGGAAAGCATCTGTTTTCATGCGGAAATCCCAGTGGCACGGCTCGTGCTTTTCAGAGGGGTAAGCCTGAAAAAGAAAGGAGGATGGCATGTCGATCGCAACCCTGAATGCGCGCCCGTCGTGGAAACTGTTGTTGCCGAAGCTTGGTCTCGGTCTGGCTGTGCTGTCCCTGGTTTGGGCGTTGGTCTCCGTCCCGCCCGTCCTGAGCAATCCCCCGATCGATTCGGCGACCAACAAGTGGTCGGGATATTTTCTTCCGATTCCCTCTCTCTCCTCGCTCCCATCGAGGCCATCGAATCCGTCCTCCAACCCATCCTCAAACCTGTCGGTGGTCCCATCTTTCGTACCCGGCTCACCCGATGCCGGCAATCCCGTGCTTTCGCCGCCTGAGGTTTTGGCCGCGGATCCCTCGGCGACTCCGGGCGAGATTCCCGCCGAGGCCGCGCCCGAGACCGAGATGGCCCCCGGTTCTGAAGATCCGTCGCAGATCGCCGAAGCGTACAATCCCCTTGTTCCTATGATTTCTGCACCATCCTCTGCTTCTGCAGGCGATGCCTCTTCGAGCTCAGGAAGCACTCCGAGCCCGTCCGCCACGCCCGATTCCAACGTTCCCGTGATTCCTCCGGTGAATCTCGCCCTTTTGGCGGGGCAAACGCTCGGTGGTTCTCCCGGCGCGCAGGCCGCGCCCGCGAATCCCGCATCGCAGTTCACGGCACAGGATCTTTCGCTCCTTGAGACCGGCATCAAGGCCGTGATGGCAACGCAGAACATTCAGGTCGCAGGAACCGTGTACGGAAGTGGCACCGGCCCGAACGCCCAGTCCACGGGGTATTCCACATCGACCACGGTTTCGACCTCGCGGTGGACCTGGACCGAAGGACTCGAATCCGAGGCGGGAATCACGATCCAAGCCCCGAGCGCAACGAGCATCAGCCTGCAGCTCCGGCTCCGGATCATCGGCGCAAACGCCGCAAGTCAGGAGTTCACTGCGAACGCAAGCGCGGTTTCTCCGCAAGTTCGCTCGGAAGTCCGGAACGCCCGTCAGTATCGTGTGTTCACGCTGAACTTCGGGAATGTCACGCTCCCGGGCCGCGACGCCGAGGGCGAGAGTGCGATTCTTCGCTCGCTCCGTGTGGTTCTTTCGTTCGATGTCACCGATCCGGCCCAGCCCGGCGTCGGGAACGATGCGCAGGTCACGTTCGGCCGGACGCGCGCCCAGATGGCATCGATCGCCTGGGCCGGAGCCCCTCTTGCTCCGACCGATCCCGGCATCCTCGCCGATCAGGCGAATTACTCGATGATCATCGAAAAACTTCCGTAACCGACGGGAGGCTTCTTCAGAAACGGTCCCGGGCTTCGGGTGTCGAGGCCGGAACGGCGGAGTTCCTGAAGCCTCCTCTGGAATTCCTCACGCGGAATCTCCCGCGCCCCGAAGGCCTCCATGTGGGGCGAGATCACCTGGATGTCCATCCATTCCCGTCCCGCCTGCTTTTGCAGGGCGATCGCATACAAGAGCGCCGCCTTCGATGCGTTCGCCGTGCGGTGGAACATGCTCTCGCCCGCGAAATAGCCCGCAAGATCGACGCCGTAAACTCCCCCGATCAGGGAGGAGCCGTTCCAGACCTCGATGCTGTGGGCATGGCCGAGTTCATGAAGTCTTGTGTACGCGGTTTTCATCTCGGGGATGATCCACGTCCCCGAGGCTCCCCGGTGCGAGCAGGCTTCGATCACTTCGGGAAAAGCATGATCGACCGTGAAGGTCCAGGGACAAGACTTCAAGAACGAGCGGAGTCGCCGCGGAAGATGAAGATCCGCAAAGTCGAGCACGGCGCGTTTTTTCGGAAAATGCCACAGGAGCGGCACGCCCTCCATCGGCCAGGGAAAGATTCCCTGCGAATACGCCTGAATCAAAGTCCCGGGCTCGAGATCAAGCCCCACGGCGACAATGTCGTCCAGGTCTGACATCAGTTCGATTCGACGACCATCACGTTTCCGAGGCCGCCTGCCGCGCAGACCGAGATGAGTCCGTATTGCTTTCCGCTCTGCCGAAGCTGGTGCAGGCTCTGAAGGATGAGCCGGCCGCCGGTGGCGCCGAAGGGGTGTCCGATCGCCACACTCCCGCCGTTCGGGTTGAGCTTCGCGGGATCAACACGGCCGATGGCCGAGCCGCGTCCGAGTTTTTCTTTTGCGAACTCGGCCGACTCGATCGCGCGCAAGGTGGCGAGCACCTGCCCTGCGAAGGCCTCGTGGATCTCGTACAGATCGAGCTGATCCCAGGTGATTCCCCCCATTTTAAGTGCTTTCGGAATCGCATACACCGGACCGATCAGAAGCGGCTCGGTCTGGATGTCGATCGCCGCGGCGGCAACGCTCTTGATGAATCCGAGCGGCTTCATGCCGAGCTCGAGCGCCCGGGATTCCTTCATGAGGAGCACGGACGAGGCACCGTCGGTGAGCGGGCTTGCGTTTCCGGCCGTGATCGTTCCGTCCGGATAAAACACGGGACGCAGACTTCCGAGTTTTTCGAGGGTCGAATCCGCGCGCACATCGGTGTCGCGCTCGATGACTTTTCCGTCCGGAGTGGCGACCTTGCACACGTGCGAATCAAAGAATTTCCGCTCCCATGCGGCATGCGCTTTTTGATGGCTCTCGAGCGCGAAGCGATCTTGCTCGTCCCGCGGCACCCGGAAGTGCCTTGCCATCAGATCGGCCGATTGGCCCATGGTGAGTCCCGTCGTGGGCTCCTTGATTCCCGGGGCGTTCGGGGCGAGGAACGCGCCTTTGAATTTCCCGAGGAGTGCGAGCCTCTGCCCCATCGTTTTCGCCTTGGCGATGTCCTGAAAAAAATTCGTGGCCTCGAGGCTGAAGAGCGCGCGCACGGAGCTGATCGATTCGACCCCGCCCGCGATGCCGATTTCGATCTGCCCTGCGAGGATCTTCGCTGCGATTCCGCCTGCGGCTTCCATGCTCGAAGCACAGTAGCGGTTCATGCCGGTGGCGGGAATCGAGGTCGGAAGCCCCGAATCGAAGAGCGCTTCGCGGGCGATGTTCGGCCCTTCGGCGGGTGCGCTCACGATTCCGAAATAAATCTCGTCGACGAGCTTCGGATCGATGCCGGTTCTGCTCACCGTCTCGCGAAGGGTGATGCCGCCGAGCTGTGCGGGCGACATTTTTGCGTATGCGGATCGGGCTCGGGCAAAGGGAGTGCGGGCACCCCCGACGACTGCGATTCGTTCTTGGGTCATAGTGCCAACAGTGTAGAGCTTAAAGCCCTTGCTGTTCCACTAAAAAGCGGTCGAGGGTGCGGAAGAGCGATTCCATCGCGACCTTCGCTTCGGTGTTGATCCGCGTGCGCGAGAGGCGATTGGATTCGAGGGTTTGAATCGCCTTCTGGACCTCTTCGGAGATCGAGACGAAGCCGAAGTTCTGCGCTCCCTCGGCGAGGTGGGAGGCCTCTTGTTTCAGGGCGTCCCAGTCGCGGTCGATCAGTTGTTTGCGCATTTTCTTCAGGCGCGAACCGACCCGCTCGATATAACCGGCCTTGACTCGATCCTGGATTTCACGCGTCGAAAACATCGGGCTGAACCCTACCTCAAGCAGGTCCCGGATTCAAGGATGGACGCTCGGAGGGGCCGGTATGGTGCGGTTTGCCCGTCTAGCGCAGGTAGGGGCTCCACTTCGGGCTGACGCAGTTCCCCATCCCGAAGGTCAGGCGGCGGACGTTCCCGCCATTTGCATCCATGACGAAAATGTTCTTGCCTCCCGAACGCGAGGAAGAAAACGCGAGGAAGTTCCCGTCCGGGCTGAAGGTGGGGTCTTCGTTGTTGCCCTCGTTCTTGGTCAGACGTTCGATTTTCGCGCCGTCGGTGGTGATCGTGAACAGGTCGAATCTTCCGTCGATCCATCCGGCGAAGGCGATTTTCTTTCCGTCCGGATGCCATGCGGGGGTCGCGTTGTAGGCGCCTGCATAGGTGAGGCGTTTCGGTTCGGCAGGACGGGCGAGCTCCATGAGGTAAACCATGGGCTTGCCCGGACGGGACGAGACAAAGGCGAGGGACTGGCCGTCCGGGCTGAAGGCCGGATCGACATCAAAGCCGATCGAGCGGGTGAGCTGGGTCGCCGTGCGGCTTGCGGGATCGAGCAGGTGGATCTCCGGGTTCCCGGTGAAGCTCAGGGTGAGGGCGATTTTTTTTCCGTCCGGAGAAAAGGAGGCGCCGGAGTTGATGCCGGTTTTGTTGCTCAGGAGCCGGAGTTTTCCCGAAGAGAAATCGATTTCA
Source organism: Bdellovibrionales bacterium (assembly GCA_040380025.1). GTDB lineage: Bacteria > Bdellovibrionota > UBA1018 > UBA1018 > CAIMNF01 > CAIMNF01. Next base: position 16,532 of record JBEIJY010000020.1, read on the forward strand.
AACAGATCGATGTTCTTCGTGTTGTCGGAGTGCCGGTTGTAGACCGAGAACGCAAGGCGTGTTCCGTCGGGACTCCAGGCGGGGGAGAGGGCGAGAGAGCGGATGTGCGTGACTTGCTTCATTTCGCTCCCGTCAAACGAGGCGGTGAAGATCTCTTTTTTTCCGGAGCGGTCGCAGATGAACGCGATCCGGGTGTTGAAGATCCCTTTTTTTCCGGTGATGGCTTGCACGATGTCGCTTGCGATCGAATGGCCGAGGAGTTTCAGATCCGGCGCATCGGCCATGTAGCGTTTTGCGAGCAGCTCCTTCGAGCCGCTTCCGTCCACGAGCCGGAGCTCGTACACAAAGCGCCCGGATTCGCTCGAAAAACCTCCTGACGCCGAATAATCCGCCCCGGTTTTCTCGGTCTCCGGCAAAACCCGGAACTGCTCGGCGAAGCCAAGGTCCGCACGGATCGTCTGTTGCACGATTCCGAGCGAGGCCGCCGCATTCGCAGAAGAGGCGGCAGGGGGGAGCAGGGCGATTGCAGGTTTTTTTGGTTTCGCCTCTCCCACCGGAAGAACCACCCCTTGGGCCAGTGCTGTTCCGCCGGTCAAAAATGCAAGGCAAAGAAGAAGGATTCGCATACCGGAACTATAAAATCATCATAGCGGAAACCCAAGAACAATTCCCTCGCGGAAGAGGTCCGAGGAGATGCCCTCGGGCGGAACGGGGAACGGGGCGGCCGACTGGAGAGCACGACGGACCTCGGCATCGAAGGGCTCGCTCCCGGAGGGCTGGACGAACTCGAAGTTCCGGATCCGGCCCTGGGCATCGAGACGGATCATCACCCGGGCCGAGCGATTCTGCTCGAGGAGCCACTTCGGAAGCTCCCAGTACGTGCGCACCCGCTCCAGAACCACCTCGAAGTAGGTTGCCTCCAAAGAGCGCTTCGCCTCGCCCGTGAGTGAGGATCCTTTCGAGATGCGGTTTCCTTTCGCTTTCGAATTCCCCGCGAGCGCCTTGATTCGTTCGAGAGCCCGAATCCGGGCCAGGGCCTTCTTCAGTTTTTTTTGCGCGGATTTTTCTTTTTTCGAAGCTTCCTTTTTTTTCTTTTTGGTTGGTTCTTTTGCGGGCTTCTTGATTCCGGCCATTTCGTCGGGGGCGGGCTCCACTGCTGGCTCCACTGTCGGTTCGGACTTTGCTGCCTCTTCTGGTTCGGACGGCGGGGCCTCCTCGGCGGGCTTCTGATCGGGGAGTCCGACCAGATCCACCCGGAGCGAGGGAGGGATGACGAGGGTTTTTTCGGGAATCAGAATGCTTTTGGCCCAAAGAAACAAAAAGGCCGCACCGTGGAGTGCGAACGAGATTGCGATCGCGGTTTTCAGCCGATCCCCGCTCCGCTCGCTCATTTTTGACCCGGGGACTCGGGCGCGGTCACGAGGCCCACGCGATGGATGTTCGCCTTCTTGAGTGCGGCCATGACCCGCGCGACTTCGCCGTACGGGATGGATTGGTCGGCCTGCACGAGAATCTGCAAATCAGGACGAGCACGCGAAAGCGAGGCCAGACGATCGGGGAGGGATGCGAACGAAATCGGTTTCTGGTCGAGGTCCAGACTCGAGTCGCGCCGGATCGTGAGCATCACGGGTTCCTCGGATCGCGCAAGATTGCCCGCATCGGCCTTGGGAAGATTGACCTCCACTCCTTGCTGAAGGAGGGGTGCGGACACCATGAACACGATGAGAAGCACGAGCATCACGTCGACAAGCGGTGTGACGTTGATCTCGGAGAGCGAGACGCGCCCGCCCCTAGACGATGGGTTGGGACCCGTTGCCATGGAGGGTTCCTCCCTTTTTTGCACTCAACAGGCTTCGCTGAATCATGTTGATGAATTCCTGCGAGAAGTTCTCGATGTCGAGGCTGATCCGTTTGGTGCGTCCGACCAGGGCATTGTAGGCGATCGCGGCCGGAATGGCGGCGGCAAGGCCCACTGCGGTCGAAACCAGCGCTTCTGAGATCCCGGGAGCGACCACGGCAAGCGAGGCCGAGCCCATCGCACCGATGCTCTGAAAGGACGTCATGATCCCCCATACGGTGCCGAAGAGTCCGACAAACGGGGCGGCACTCGCGGTCGAGGCGAGCCAGTCCACATACCGTTCGAGCTCGTCGATTTCGATTCCGTGGGCGCGGTTCAGCGCCCGGCTCACGTTCGCGATCTCGATCGATCCGTCCGGCGAACCGTCCTTGATCGGAAGCTTGCGGAGTTCGAGGTATCCGGCATTGAACACCGTTGCGACCGGAGACTCCGGGAATTGATCGAGTTTTTGATGGACCTCATCGAGCGAGGGGGAGTTCCAGAAGAGCTCAGTGAATTCCGCATTCTGAATGCGTGCGTTCCGGAGCATCCGGGCCTTCAGGAAAATGATCGCCCAGGTGACCACCGAGGACGCGATGAGCAGGAGGAGGACGAGTTTCACGAGCAGTCCGGCCTGGGCGATCAGCTCCCAGGTTCCGGGGATGGCCGGTGCGGAAGAGAGGGAATTCGGGTTCATGGCGTCGTCGATTCCTTTCGAAGTCTCATCTTAGCATATTGGATCATCGCCAGCAAAATCGCGAGCATGGTCTGAAGATGTCCGTTCTGGAGCAGGTTCTCGTCGCTCCGTCCCGGTTCGAGCTGAAGAAGGCCCGCGGTCTGGTTCTCGAAAAAATCAAGGCCGAGCACGGCGTGCATCATCACGAAAAACGCGGCGAGAAACCCCGTCGACGACCAGAAGGAACCGAAGATCGAAAACAAAAGGAAGAGGGTCAGAAGCTCGGCGGGCTTCGGCGAAAACCACACCTCGTACAAAACGAGGAGCATGAGGTTCTCGAGCACGGTCCGGGGGACGCCGGGCTCGAGTTCGCGGTGGACGATCAGGCGCACGAGGAATTCGGTCGAGAACACGAATACGAAAATCAGGACAGAACGGAGGATCCACGCATAATCGGCAAGGAAGTTCAGCTTCACCTGCGAAGAGAGACCCAGGAACTCGTAATCCCCGTTCAAGATGAGGGCGGTGATCATCACCGCGCCGAAGCCGAGCCCGCGAAGCGCCGACCGGGCGAGCAAGGGGAATCCCGCCCGACGATCCCGCCAGAGGGCGATCAGGGGATCCTTGAAGAACGGAAGCGCGGAGCCGGCGCCCAGGGCCGCGAAGAGAATCTGAGTCTCGCTCAGAAACTGGTTCAGGGTCGTCATGCGATGCGGATCGGGCACGCGGTTCGATGTGAGCGACCAGAGCAGAAGGATCGCCAGAGTGAACGCATGGAACAAACCACTCCAAAGGATCAGGAATGCTGCGATCCGGAAGGCGGGGAGGAGTTTCGCAAAATGTCGATTGAGGTTCGCCTTCCACATGGATTAGACTGGCAAAGTACATCATGAAATCCGCACTCCTGAAAGTTGAAAATTTGTCGAAGTCCTATGTCGAGGGCGAGCTGGTCTGGCGGAATGTGAGCTTTGAGCTCGCCCGCGGAGACTTTCTCTACATCCTGGGAGGGTCGGGCGCCGGAAAAAGCTCGCTTCTTCGCACGATCGCGGGTTTCGAGAGCCCGACCGCGGGAAGGGTGGTGTGCCAGGGCGTCGACCTGCAGTCGGCCGGAAGCTCCGATCTCGAACGGCTTCGGCGCAAAATCTCGTTCATCCCGCAGAATCTCGGACTGATCCAGGACCTCACGGTCGAGGATCACCTTGCGATGAGCTGTCTGGGTGTCCAGATGCGCGAGCGTGCCGAGGACTCGGTGCTGAAAAACGTGATTCTCCTGACCGGACTCGGAGACAAGCTCCGGAAGCGCGTTTCGACCCTCTCGGGAGGCGAGCGCCAACGGGTTGCGATTCTGCGCGCGCTTTCGAGAAAAGCCGATTTGCTGATCGCCGATGAGCCCACCGGGGCGCAGGATTTCGAGATGACATGGAAACTCATGGACATGTTCGTGAAGCTGAATCTTTCGGGCACGGCTCTGGTCCTGGCCACCCATGACCTCGAGATGGTGCGGCGGCTTCGCAAACGCTGTGCGATCCTGAAGGACGGCCAGTTCAAAGTGGAGGAGCGCGCATGAGCGCCGCAGGATTGATGCTCAGGCTTTCCCTTCTTCCGTTCCGCCGCTCGCGCGTGGTGATCGGGCTCATGGTGATCTCGCTCGCCCAGCTGATGCTCGGACTCTGGTTTTGCGGCTCTCTTCTGGGCGAGATTTCCGAGACCCGCGAGTACGCCCGCGATGCCCGACTGGTCACGATCCAGATGAAAGACGCCGAAAGCCCGGTCGATGCCGTGCGTGCGGCGATCGGGAACGGGACGGTCTCGGTCGAAGAATGGAAGACCGAAGAGGTGCTCGCCAAGATGGAGGGCGAAGAACCCGAGCTCGTCCAGACCGTGCGCTCGATCGGGAACGAGGGCTTGCAGTTGATTCCGCGCCTTCTGGTCGCACGCGGAGTGATTTCGGAAGAGGCGGTGAATCAGATTAGGCTTCTGACCGAGGTGGCGCGGGTCGATGCGGGGCCCTCGCACCACTCGCGACTTCTCGGGTTTTACCAGCATCTCGGGCTGGAGATCCGGATCGCCGTGGCGCTTTTGCTTTTGCTCGTGCTCGTGCAGATGGTGGTGTTCGAGCGGATCCAGGCGCGCGATGCGCGCGAGGTGACCGCGAACCTCTCGGCCTGGGGCGTCCCCGCGTGGAAGGCGCGGTTCCCGGCCCTGGTCTCGATGCTCGTGTTGAGTCTGGCTTCGGCCGGAATCTCGACCGGCGAGTGGTTGTTTTTTCGCAAGTGGATCTGGCGGAACAATGCGTTCTTGGGCGAGCTCAGCATCGACCGCGTGCTCTCGTTCCCGTGGCTCATGGTGGGGGTGACCTTCGCCGTTGTCGCGGTTCTCAGCGTGATTCTCGTGTTCTCGGGGAGAGCGGTGGAGGAATGAGGACTCCTCCCGCGAGCGCTCTTTTTGCGATTTTGATCGCCTCGACCGCGGGTGCCGGCATCAATCCGGTTCCGGCCGAGGTCAGCCAGAAGCTCGGAGAAATCCGCGCCCAACGGATTTCGGCCGAGAAAGCGCTGGTCGAAGCCGAGCAGGCCAAGAAGTCGACCGAAGACCAGCTCCGTCGCCTAAAGGCGCTTCAAAAACTCCAGACCCGCGAAAAGGCACTGACCGAGAAGCGACTGAAGAAGCTCGAGGGGTATCTTGCCGAGCTCGAGGATCGAAAAAAAGCCGTCGAAAAGCGCGTCGAGGAATCAAAGCTCGCCGTCCGGAAGGCGCTCGCGAAACTGATTCCCCCCGTGGTCGCCCGGAGTGAAGAGCTGATTCGCGGCGGTGAGGGCTCGGGCGCGCTGGTTCTCCGGGGAAAAATCGTTTCGAGCGTCGCGGCGCAGGACCTGAAGGAGCTCGAGAGTCTTCGGGTCGATCTCGAGGACGCGGCGGAGATCGCAAGCCGGATCGAGCAGGAAAAGCAACAAATCGCCTCGCTCTTGCAGGATGTGTCCGAACAGGAGTCGCTCATCTTGTTTCATCGCAAGATCCGCGAGGATTTGAGCGCCGAGCGGCAGGATGAGCTCCTTCGCGAACTCGACCGCTACCGGAGCCTCAAGACCTCCGAGGTCGAGATCGAACGGAGGATCTCGGATTTCGAGGGCCGGCAAAAGATCGAAGCCGAAAAAGACCAGCTCCGGAAAGGCTCCCGCATGGTGCTTCGTCCGAAGAGCCTTCCCTGGCCCCTTCGCGGCAAGGTGGTGGGAACCTATGGCCAACGCCGCGACCCGAAAACCGGCTTGAACATCTTCAGCAAGGGAATCGAGATCGCAACGGTGCAGGACAACGCCGGCGTGCAGAGCGTGATGGAGGGCCGGGTGCAGTATTCGGGCGAGATTCCCGGCAAGGGCAAGGTGTTGATCCTCGAGCATTCCGATTCGATCTACAGCATTTACGGGGGGCTCCGGGAGCTGGTGCGGGGCAAGGGGGACGAGGTCAGGGCGGCCGAGAACCTCGGGTTTCTGGAGTCGGAGCAACCGCTCTATTTCGAGATCCGCTCCGGAAACATCGCCATCGACCCGGTCAAATGGTTACAATGATCCGTGAGGGAGTGTTCATGAGAATTCCATTTCTGGCCCTGGTTCTTCTTGGTTCGTCCGTGTGTCGAGCGGGGGAGTCCCCCGGCCCGGTCTTGAACCAGAACGATCGCTACAAGAACATCGAGTTGTTCCAGAAGGTGCTCCAGTTCGTCGAGAAGAATTACGTCGATTCCGTCCGGAACGATGCGCTCGTCCACGGCGCCATCAAGGGCATGCTCGAGACGCTCGATCCCCATTCGAACTTTCTGACCGCCGAAGTGTACCGCGACATGAAGATCGACACGAGCGGCAAGTTCAACGGGGTCGGAATCGAGGTCGCGATCAAGGACGAGGTCCTGACCGTGCTCGCCCCGATCGAGGACAGTCCGGCGTGGAGCGCAGGAATCCTTCCGGGCGACAAGATCGTGAAAATCGACGGCGAAAGCACGAAGGGGTACTCGCTCGCCGAGGCGATCGCGAAGATGCGCGGAAAAAACGGCTCTTCCGTGACCGTCACCATTTATCGCAAAGGCTGGAGCCGGTTCAAGGATCTCGTCCTGAAGCGCCGGGAGATCCGCATCCGTTCAGTGCAGTCGGAGCTCATGGAGCCCGGGTTCGGGTACGTGCGCCTCTCGTCGTTCAACGAGAGCGCGGCCAAGGACGTGCGGGCCGCGATCGCAAAGCTCGAGCAGAAAGAAAAACTCCGCGGCCTGGTGTTCGATTTGCGCATGAATCCGGGCGGGCTCCTCGACCAGGCGGTCGAGGTTGCCTCGCTGTTCCTCGATGAGGGTGTGATTGTGACCACGATGGGCCGCGATCCGGCACAAAAAGAAGTGCGGACCGCAAAAAAAGGAATGGCCCGCAAGGACATTCCGCTCATCGTGCTCGTGAACAGCGGCACCGCCTCGGCGGCCGAGATCGTGTCGGCGGCCCTGCAAGACCACCGCCGCGCGATGATCGTCGGCGACACCACTTTCGGAAAGGGCTCGGTGCAAACCATCATCGATCTCGGTGCCGAAATGGGGCTCAAGCTCACGATCGCGCGGTATTTCTCGCCGAACGGGACCAGCATCCAAGAAAAGGGCGTCGTACCCGACATCGCGCTCGACGAGTATGATCCGAAGCTTCTGGCCCGCGCGCGGATCAACAAGGATTCGACCCGCGAGAAGGACCTGCGCGGACATCTTGTGAATCCGGCCGCCGCCGCGACGAAGAACGGGGACGAGTTCACCATCCGGGAGTTCAAGGAAAGAACCGGAGACCATGCCGAGGACTCGGGCGACGGCGAGCTTCAGCCGGTTCGATTCCAGCCCCGCGACGATTACCAGACCCAAGCCGCCCTCCGGTACCTGAAGTCCTACGAGGTGTTCAGGAAGATCAAAAATGAGTGATTCGGATCTGCCTCTGTTTCAGCCCGGCGCCGCTTCCGCCCGCCATCCTGCGATGAGCGTGAGCGAACTCACCCATAAAATCAAAGGGACTCTCGAGTCGGGGTTTCCCGGGGTCTGGGTGCGCGGAGAAATCAGCAATTTCAAGCCCGCCCCGAGCGGGCATCTGTATTTTTCGCTGAAGGACGAGTACGCCACGATTCCCGTCGCGGCCTTCGGCTGGGGGAGAAAAAAAATCCCCTTCCAGCTCCGGGACGGCATGGAGATCCTCTGCCGCGGGAACCTCTCGGTGTATCCGCAAAGGGGCGCCTACCAGCTCATCGTCGACGCGATCGAGCCCGTGGGCGCGGGTTCGCTCCAGCTCGCGTTCGAGCAGCTCAAAGAAAAGCTCGCCAAAGAGGGGCTGTTCGACCCGGCCAGAAAACGCCCCATTCCCCGCTTTCCGAAAAAAATCGTCGTTATCACCGCGCCTCAGAGCGCCGCGGTCCGCGATGTGCTCACGGTCCTGAGACGTCGCGCACCCTTTGTCGAGGTGCTCGTGATCCCTTCGCTCGTGCAGGGCGATGAGGCCGCCGCGAAGCTCGTTCAGGCGCTCAGAGTGGCGAATCATCATCGGTTGGGCGAGGTGATTCTTCTGACCCGGGGCGGGGGAAGCATCGAAGACCTCTGGGCCTTCAATCACGAGGCGCTCGCGCGCGCCATTGCCGGAAGTGCGATCCCGGTGATTTCGGCGGTAGGGCACGAGATCGACTTCACGATCGCCGATTTTGTCGCCGATCTGCGCGCGCCCACTCCATCGGCCGGTGCCGAAATCCTGACCGGGGCCTGGGTGGAGCTTCGCGAACGGACCCGACAGCTCGATCAGCGCCTTACGTTGTCGCTCCGGCGCGATCTTCAGCTCCGGAAGCGAACTCTCGAGGCCTTCGCGGCCCGCCTGAAAAGCCCGAAGGATCGTCTGCGCGAGCAGATCCAGCGCATCGACGAGATCGAGGCCGCGCTCGAGAGGTCGATCCGCCTTTTGATCGAGCGCAGACGGACGGGGCTCGATCGCTTGGTGACGAAGCTCGATGCGCTCTCGCCGCTCCAGGTGCTCTCGCGCGGCTACGCGCTCGTCCGGCAGAAGTCGGGAAGAGTCGTCCGGAGTGCAAAAGAGGTGTCGCCGAATGATCCGCTCCTGTTGCGGTTTGGCGACGGCGAGGTGGGAGTGAGGGTCGAATGAAAGGGGTTTTGGCGCTTTTTGCGATTCTGATCGGTGTCGATGCGCTCGCCGCACGGACGAGCACCGTCGTGGTGGATGAGGCGTCGATTTTTGAATTCCCGCGAAAAAATTCGCGTCAGATCGGAAGCGCGAAAAAAGACGAAAAGCTCATGGTCGGGAATCAGCCCATCGAGGGGTTCTACAAGCTGAAGATCAAAACCGGAGAATTCGGCTGGGTTTCGGGAAATGACATTCTGGTCGAAGCCCCGCAGGAAGGTGCCGGGGGAGTGCCCGAAGCAACCGAAACGTCCGAGGCGTCCGCCGAAGAGAAATTCCATGGCGACCGCTTTCGCATCCAGCTCGGATACGGAATCCAGAATCTGGCCTATGGCGGGCTCTCGACCCATTACGCGGGAACAGGCTCGCTCAATTTCGGAACCCATTATCGTCTCGAGATCCAGCGAAAGATTTACTACCTTCTGTACTGGGGGCTTCGCGGAGCGCTCACGAGTGCCGACACGGGAATTCGCGACAAGCCCGACGGAACCCGGCAACGGATCAAGCAAGCGGCGATTCCGGTCGAGATCGGAGTGATTTTTCATCCGCTCCACTGGCGGAGGTTCCGGGTGGGGCTTGCGGGCTATGTGGGCGCCTCGTTCGGGACTTATTCTTCGGTGCAGACCATCGGCACCGAGGATCTGACCGTGAAGTACGCCTCGGTTGATCCGATCGGGACCGCGTCGGTGCAGGCGACCTACGGGTTCACGAGGGCGTTCGGGGTTTTCGGCGAGCTCGCATACCGGTACCATCGCACGGGCACGCATGCGGCGACCTCGGCCGCGCTCGGATCGGTTCCCGCATTCCAGATCGATTATTCGGGCTATTACATGAGCGGCGGCCTCGAGATCCGATTCTGATTTTTTCACACCGCTCTGTTTGTGTGCGCATTTCTTGAATCTCCCATCAGGATCGGGCTCAACCAGAAAAGAAGTTTGACCTCCGAGCCGCGTCGTGCGGCCTCGCTTTCGCGCGTCACGCGCTCGCGAGAGTCGGCCAAATTTCTTTTCTGGTTGAGCCCGCTCCTGATGGGAGATTTCCGAATCGGGCGCACACATACGGTGCGGTGACTAAAGGAGAGTCTGTCTTTTTTTCGAATCCACTGGTTTCCAGTCAGACCCCGGGTTGCTCACTCAATCGGGTGGATTCGAAAAAGAAAAGAATCACGCTGAATCCGACCCCGCGAGCCGGTTCAGGATGGCGGGAATCAGCGGTTCGTCGGGCCTCAGGATCGGTTGCATCTCGAAGATCATCCGCGCAAGCTCTGTCCGCGGAACCGCGGGCAGGCCGCGCCGGTCGATCAGCTTTTCGAGATACCGGAGCGTGCGATCGACGAGCTTCCCGTTGCTCGCCCGCACCCAGGTCATGACATTTCCCTCGTAGCGATCCAGCCTGCCCATGACGAGCAGGGAATGGGTGTTCAAAAGAATCTTCACCAGAATTTGCTCTCCGATCGGATCGAGAATCAGATCGGACTGCAGTCGCAGATCGAAGTCATCGGTTTTGACCTCGAGTTCGCCCAGCCGATGGTGTCCGTCCATGCGCAAAATCTTTTGGGTACGCGGATGCACCCGCTCCTTGCGTCGCTGGGTCGCCTCGCGTCCAAAATCAAACTCCAGAATCGACGAAACCCCGAGCGGTGCGGGAAGCCCCGGCCATTCGAGGCCGATCGGATCGCGTCCCAGAATCCGTCGCCAGGAGTCCCGGGGGGTATGGGCGTCGGGGATCGAAAGGTAACAGAGCGAGCAAAGACCCGCGTGGTCGTTTGATTTTTCGAACGGAGTCAGGCTGAAGGTGGGTGAGCGCTCGGTGGTGTCGGTCAAGACGGCGATCGGGTAGGTGGAGGTCTGGTACAACACTGTGGCATCGTGCCGGTAGGCGTCCGATTCCCACTCGATCATGGGCACCAAAAAAGAGGCGAGATCGAGCTTCGGGTATTCATCTAAAAACTGGTCGGCAAGAAAGAAGTTTTTGCTGATCGCCATCCCGACCGCGAGCATTTGCGCGGTGGCGGCCTGAAGCCGGGTGCTTCCCGAAAGCGCCATGTGCCCGACCGGAAGACAGAGCGAGTTCACGCGCGGGTTTTCGATGGCATTTCTGCTGCGCTCGATGGTCTGGCAGAGAATCTCGCGCGGGTTGCAATACACGAACCAGGGCTTGCGGCGGGAGCGCGCGAGCGCGCCTTCGAGCGTGCCGAGCACATACGGGGTCTCGCCGCCCTCGGTGATCGCGATCAGAAGATCCTGCTCCCCGAATCCGAGATCCTGCAGGTGGCGTTTGCCGTATTCGGGAAAATCCTCGAAGTTCTCGACCGACTTCACGAGCGCGAAATCTCCGCCCGCCATCAGCGCCTGAACGCGATGCTCATAGATCGTTCCCGCATGGATGGCGCGGAACACCGATTCCAGGGCGAGTGCCAGGCGCCCGGTGGCGCCACACCCCGAGAGGAACACGCGGTGTCCCGAGTCGAGGGTTTCGTGGATTTCGGCCGAGAGAATGCGAATCAGCGGCAAAGCCTCTTTCACGCAGTCAAAAACGCGAAGATCGATGGTGCGCAGGATCTCCACCGCGCTTTCGGGGTCGGTTTTCGCCAAATCAGAAAGCGATTCCGTTGCGGGATGAAATCCCTCCGTAGGAAGATGTCCGAGCGAGAAATACTCCGCAGATCGAAGAAAGTCTTCAAGTTGCATGCAGGGCGGGTCCAGTGTACACCGATTCCATGTCAAAAACCAAGCTCGCCCTGCTTGTTTTCATTCTGGCTTTCGGGGTGAACGGCCTAGCATTTTTATTCTCGAAGAAGTCCTTCACGATCGATGAGGTCAAAAGCGTCTGGATCTACGAACTGCCGCTGACCCCGTCGCCGCTCGACGCGTATGCCGCGCTCGATCTGGGCCCGCACCAGGGCGTCGTGGGAACCCTCTTCGCCCCGAATCACATGGGCTCGGGTGAGCCGCTGTCGCTTCTGCTGGCCGAGGAGTGGGGGTGGAACGCAAAGGAGCGGTTGCTCCGGGTGCGTCTGAAGCCTGATCTTCGGTATCAGAATGGAGATTCGGTGCGGGCCGGGGATTTTGTCGGGCTTAGGGAATACCTGAAGCAAAAAGGATTCGGATTCGGAAAGTCCCCTCTTTGGACGGCGTGGTTGAATTCCACGCTCGAAACGGCCTCTGATGCCGAGCTTCAATACCGGTTTGATGCCTCCGCGGGTGCAGAATTCGACCTCGAGGCGTTTTTGTCAGAAGTTCTGACCCATCCGCTGGCGGGTGCGATTCACCCCTCGAACCTCGATGCGATCCGGAATGGCACAAGTTCCGGCAAAACCTGGATCTCCTCCGGGCCCTACAAGATCCGCAAATGGAACCCGAAAGAAATCGTGATCGTGAGCCGCGATGATTTTCCGGTGCGGTTGCCCTCGCCGTTCTTCCGCACGCTCAAATACCAAAGCGCTCCCGTGAAGAATCCGGCATGTGACTTCTTGCTCGGGCAGGAGGGCGAGGAGGATGTGCTCCGTGAGCACTCCTCGCAGTCGACCACGCTTGAGCTCTCGGTATTCTGGATTTGCCGCTCCTTTCGTGGCGAGGGCATTTGTGCCGACCCGGTGGCCCGGGCCGGCATCGAAAAGGCGCTCTCGGCGGAACCTGCTCCCGACACCTCGCTTTCAGGCAAACTTGTTCGCTTCCGGATTCCGGTCGGATCCGAGACGTTCCGGAACGGCATTCGCGATCAGATCCGCGAAAAGCTGACGAAGGCCGGAGCAAAAGTCGAAGAGACCTCGTATTTCTTCAAGAACTCGAAGGATACCGATCTGGAGCTCCAGTTCGTGGTGACCCCGGCGGGATCTCCCGACCGGAAGGCCCTCGCGATGGAACTCGGCGCGATTTCGACCCGACTCGGCCCGGAAGCGCTCGGGCAGCCCTCGCTCATGGGAGAAGTGACGAGTTTTCCGCTTCGAGTGTTCATGAAGAAAATGAAGGGCGGCATGTTCGGGAAGGTTTTCCTTGAGCCCGACCTTGAGCAAAAGACCCTTCGATTGTAGGATCAGGGGCGATGAGACTCCTTCTACTGCTGAGCCTGATCCTTGTTTGGTGTCCTGCAATTTTCGCGGCCGAAAAAAGCGAGAAGAAAGAAGCAGAGCCGGTCGATCTTGAAATCGTCGGCAGGATTTATCCGATCGACGGTGCTCCGGCGAGATGCCGCGGGATTCTGAAGGGGGATGCGTGTGCCGAGGCGCCCTTCGGCACCTTTCATGTGGTTTCCCGCAAAGAAGGGGATGCGCACACCTCGGTCACCACCTTCACCGGGCCTGACGGAGTCCAGGTGACGGAAACCTCGACCGAAAAAAACGGACGCGTCCAGAAGGCCGTGGCCGAAAATCTCGCGCTCCAAAAGCGATTCGAACTCGAGGTCCGCGACGGGAAAGTCCGCTACCGCATGACCGATCTGGTCGACGGATCAGTCAAGACCGCGGTGGACGAGGCCGAAGAGAACCTCGTCGTCCCCTCGACCGTGATGTCGTATGTTTCACCGCGCTTCGCGGAGCTCGAGGCGGGGAAGGAAGTTCCTCTTAAAATTGCCGTGTTCGAGCGTTTGGATTCCTACGGGTTTGTCATGCGAAAACTCAAGATGGAAACCGCCTCGGACGGGTCTCCGATCATGGTGCTCGAGATGAAGCCCACGAGTTTTCTTGTGCGCGCGCTCGTGGACCCGATGTATTTTCATGTGAAAACCAAAACCGGAGAGCTCACCGCGTATGAGGGGCGTTCGGCCCTGCGCCGCAAAGAAGCCGGAAAATTCCGCGAGATCAACGTGCGAACCGCTTACGAATACAAGGTGAACCGATTTTCGGGCGCGAATGTCAGCCAGAATTGTACGATCAATGAACCGGTGCCCGGAATGGGCGGGAAGTGCGAGGTAAAGGCCCAATGAAAACGAAACGACACTACAGCATCAAGATTTTCTCGGACGGAGCGGAAAAAGACCAGTTGCTCAAGATGAACCGGAATCCCTTGGTGAGCGGGATGACGACCAACCCCTCGCTCATGAAAAAAGCCGGGGTCTCGGATTACCGCGCGTTTTGCAAGGAAGTGCTCTCGGAGATCACCCAAAAGCCCCTTTCGTTCGAAGTGTTTGCCGATGATTTCGCGACCATGGAGCGCCAGGCTCGCGAGATCGCGACCTGGGGCCGGAATGTGTACGTGAAGATCCCGATCCAGAACAGCAAGGGCGAGTCCGCGATTCCCCTCGTCCGGACGCTGACCCGCGCCGGGATCAAGCTGAACGTGACGGCGATTTACACCGTCAAGCAAACCATCGAGGCCTGTCAGGCGCTCGAAGGCGGTGCGCCCTCGATCGTCTCGATTTTTGCCGGTCGCGCGGCCGATCTCGGCCATGATCCGGTCCCGACCCTGACCGCGGCGGCCGAGGTGTGCGCGGCCTACGGCGGCGAGATCGAGAGCCTCTGGGCCTCGACCCGCGAGGTGTACAACATCCTTCAGGCCGAGCAGTGCGGGATCAAGATCATCACGGTTCCGTTCGACGTGCTCGCGAAACTCGACTCGGGGTTCAAGACCCTCGAAGAGCTGAGCCTCGACACCGTGCTGACCTTCAAAAAAGACTCCGAGTCGGCCGGATTTCAGCTCTGAATCGCCTCAATCCCGAGCATTGAAACTTCGGCCCGTTCGCTAGGAAAACCCCGAAGCCTGTGCTAGCGTTCGGGCATGAGTCAAGATTCTTCCCGTTTGTCCGAGCAGGAGCTCGTCCGTCGCGAAAAACTCGAAAAACTGAAAACCGCCGGGATCCATCCGTATCCTGAGCGCTTTGCGCTGACCCATGAGCTCGAAGTCGCGCGAACCCTGCCCGATGGCACGATCGGCGTGCGCGTGGCCGGACGGATCACCGCGATTCGCCGGATGGGCAAGCTCAGCTTCATCACGATCCAGGACCTGAAGGGCAAGCTCCAGCTCTGCATGAAGATCGACGACGTGGGCGAGGCGAAGTACCAGCAGTATGTTGATTTTGTCGACATCGGCGATTTTTTCGGTGCCGAGGGCGAGATGTTCACCACCCGCGTGGGCGAGAAGACGCTTCAGGTGAAGGAGTACGCGTTTCTCGGAAAATGCCTGCGGCCTCTTCCAGAAAAATTCCACGGACTCCAGGACGTGGAAATCAAGTACCGCCAGCGCTATCTCGATTTGATCACCTCCGAAGAAACCAGGAAGCGCTTTTTGCTTCGTTCGTCGATCGTGCGCGAGATGCGGAATTTCTTCGAGTCCGAGGGATTCATCGAGGTCGAGACGGCGAGCCTTCAGCCCAATGCCTCGGGCGCGCTCGCCCGGCCCTTCCAGACCCATCACAACGCGCTCGATATCGATCTTTACCTTCGGATCGCACCCGAGACCTACCTGAAGCGCCTGATCGTGGGCGGGTTCCATCATGTGTTCGAGTTCGCCCGTTGCTACCGGAACGAGGGCATCAGCCCGAATCATCTGCAGGAATTCACGATGGTCGAGGGGTACTCGGCCTATTGGAATTACAAAGACAACATGAATTTCATGAGGCGCCTGTTCCAAGCGGTGTTTCAGAAGACTCTGGGCACCCTCAAGGTGACCGTGGGCGGAGTCGAGGTCGATTTCGGCGGAGAATGGAGCACCGTGACTTTCCGTGATTTGATTTTGAAGGACTCCGGCATCGACATCGAGTCGTTCCGCACGGCGCCCGAGCTCCTTTCGGCCATCAAGGACAAACGCATTGATCTTGAGGAGGAGCATCCCGAGAAGCTCGGCCGCGGGAACCTGATCGACATTCTTTACAAAAAAGTGAGCCGTCCGAAGATGATCGGGCCGACCTTCCTGACCGAGCACCCGATCGATCTTTCGCCGCTCGCCCGCGCGAACGACAAGAGGCCCGATCTGACCGATCGCTTTCAGCTCGTCGTGAACGGAGTCGAGATCGTGAATGCGTACTCGGAGCTCGTGGACCCGATCGAGCAGATGAAGCGTCTCGAAGAGCAGGCAAAGCTCAATGCCGGCGGTGACGAAGACGCGATGGTGATGGACGAAGACTACGTGCAGTCGATGGAATACGGCATGCCGCCGATTTCGGGCTGGGGGATCGGAATCGATCGCCTGGTGCAGTTCGTGACCGACTCCGAGAACATCAAGGACTGCGTGCTCTTCCCGCTCACACGCAAGGCGCAAGGAGCAAAGAACGAGCAATCGCCCGAAGAAGCGGGCGCCGAGCAGGATGATTTTCAGCCCAAAATTTAAAGATCAAGGAATCCACCATGAAAACAGCAATCATCGGAACCGGGTATGTGGGACTCACGACAGGAGTGGCTTTGGCCTATCTTGGCCACGAGGTGACCTGCCTTGATGTCGATCCTGCCAAGATCGAGGGGCTCCGGAAGGGCAAATCCCCGATCTATGAACCGCACCTCGATGAGCTGATGGGGCTTGCCGCAAAGAACCTGAAGTTCACGCTCGATGCCCAAGAGGCGCTTCGCGATGCCGAAGTCGTGTTCATCGCGGTCGGAACGCCTTCGCTTCCGGACGGAAATCCCGATCTCCGATTTTTGAAATCCGCGGCCGAAGCGATCGGGCACGGAATTTCGGCCCCCTACGTGGTGATCGTGAACAAGTCGACCGTGCCGATCGGAAGCGGAAACTGGGTCGAGAGCCTGGTGCGCGATGCGTATCGCGAACGGAATCCGGCCTCGAAATCCTCGTTCGTCGTGGCCTCGAACCCCGAATTCCTGCGCGAGGGCTCGGCCCTCTCGGACATGCTGTACGCCGATCGCGTCGTTGTAGGAGCAGATGATTCGCGCGCCCTCGAGGTGCTTCGCAGGTTGTATCAGCCGCTCCTCGAGCAGACCTTCGAGGCGCCTTCGTTTTTGCCGAGGCCCGAGGGCTTCCGCGCGGTTCACTTTCTTTCGAGCGATCTGCAGTCGGCCGAGCTGATCAAATACGCCGCAAATGCCTTCCTCGCGCTCAAGGTCTCGTTCATCAACGAGATCTCGGAGCTTTCTGAAAAAGTCGGCGCCGACATTCATCATGTCGCTCGCGGAATCGGGCTCGATTCGCGGATCGGGAACCGCTTCTTGCAACCCGGGATCGGGTGGGGCGGATCGTGCTTCGGGAAGGATACGGCGGCCTTGATTTCGACCGGCCGCGAGTACGGCCTTTCGATGCCGATCACGCAGGCCGCGCGCGAGGTGAACTTCCGCCAGCGTGCGCGCGTGGTGGAGATTCTCATGAACGAGCTCAAGATCTTGAAGGGCCGGAAGATCGGGATATTGGGGCTTTCGTTCAAGCCCTTCACCGATGATCTTCGCGATGCGCCCGCGCTCGAGATCGCAAACCGCCTGATCGAGCGCGGTGCCAAGGTGGTCGGATATGATCCGATCTCGATGGAGCGGGCGAAACGCGAATGGTCCGGTTCGGGCATGGTGTTCGCGGCCGATGCCGAGTCGGTGTTCAGCGAATCGGACGCGGTCGTGCTCGTCACCGAGTGGCCGGAGTTCAAGGCGCTTCCATTCGAGTCCTGCATTTCGGCGATGCGCACGAAGCTCGTTCTGGACGGTCGCGGTCATTTCGATGGAGCCCGGATTCAATCCGCCGGTGCGCGCTTCATCGCACTCGGGAAGTCCTCACGATGAAAAAAAAGGTTCTGCTGACCGGGGCCGCGGGATTTGTCGGAAGCCATCTGGCCGAGCGGCTTTTGGCCGAAGGCTTTGCGGTGACCGGGGTCGATAATCTGTGCACCGGCCGCAAAAAGAATCTCGAGACCTTCCGGGATCATCCGGATTTTTCGTTCCTCGAGGCCGATGTGATCGAGGATCTGCCCGCTGAGGTCTGCAACACCCGCTGGGACTGGGTGATGCACTTCGCGTCTCCGGCTTCTCCGCCGAAGTATTTCGCCCTGCCGCTCGAGACCATGCGGGTGAACAGCGAGGCGACCCGGAAGCTATTGGAGATTTGCCGCCGCCAGGGCGCACGCTTTTTTTATGCCTCGACCTCGGAGGTGTATGGCGATCCGCTGGTCCATCCCCAGCCGGAGTCGTATTGGGGGAATGTGAACCCGATCGGCGTGCGTTCGATTTACGACGAGGCCAAGCGCTACGGCGAGGCAATGACGTATTCGTATCAACGCACGCACGGGGTCGATGTGCGGGTGATCCGCATCTTCAACACCTATGGCCCGCGGATGGACCCCGAAGACGGACGCGTGGTCACGAATTTGATGTTCCAGGCCCTGCGCGGCGAGCCCATGACGATTTACGGCGACGGGCTCCAGACCCGGAGCTTTCAGTATGTTTCGGATCTGGTCGAGGGAGTCGTGCGGCTCATGGCCTCGAACCACACCGGACCGGTGAACCTCGGAAACCCGGGCGAGTTCACGATTCTCGCCTTTGCCGATGTGGTGAAGCGCCTCGTTCGGACGAAAAGCGAGCTTCGGTTCGAGCCGCTTCCGTCGGATGATCCGAAGCAGAGAAAGCCCGAGATCTCGCTCGCCCGAAGCCTCCTGCAGTGGGAACCCCGGGTGGATCTCGAGGCGGGGCTAGCGCTCACGCTCGGGTTCTTCCGCGATCACGAGTAAGCTGCCCCCTTTGATTGTGCTTTTGCGCCATGCGCGCACGCCCAAGGGGTGGGAATGATTTAGTTTTTGCCTCCGAGCCGGGTCCTCCGGCCTCGCTTTCGCCATCCTGGCTCGCGAGAGTCGGCAAGAACTAAATCATTCCCACCCCTTGGGCGTGCGCGCATGGCGCAAAAGCACAATCAAAGGGGGCAGTTTGATCTCATTTACGCTGGTAATCGTCCTGATACCGGACAATGTCGTCTTCGCCGAAATACGTCCCGACTTGCACCTCGACGAATTCCACCACCTCGGTGCCCGGATTCCGGATCCGGTGCTTCGCGCCGACCGGGATGTAAATCGATTCCCCGGGCTTCAGCCGGTGGATCACATCGTTCAGCACCACCTCGGGCGTACCCCGGATGATCACCCAGTGCTCGGCGCGCTTGGCGTGACTTTGGTACGAGAGTTGCTGCCCGGGATTCACGTGGATGACCTTCGATTTGAAGGCATCGGTGTCGCGCAACACCTCGAATTTTCCCCACGGACGGAACTCGAACGGATGCTCGTTCGCGCGCACGTCTTTGGTTTCGTTCAGGCGATCGACGACTTGCTTCACTTTTTGGGTCGAATCCTTGCGCGCAACCAGAATGGCATCGGCCGTGTCGACGACCACAAGATCATGGGCATCGACAAAGGCCACCATGCGTCCTTGGGTCGAGAAGGCGAAGTTGTCTTTCGAGTCCACGCTGATGTGCCCGGTGCTCTCGCGGAGCTTTGCGATCTCGCCCCAGGATCCGACATCGCTCCAACCGAGATCGCAGGGAATGCACACCTGATCGCGGAGTTTTTCCATCACACCGTAGTCGATGCTCTGCGAGGGGCAGCGCGCGTAGATTTCGTCGAGATTCGAGAGATCAGGGCGAAGGGCGTCGATGGCGCCCCAGATCTCGGGAAGAAATGCCTGCAGATGCCGGATCATCGTTGCGACCTCGAACAGGAACATGCCGCCGTTCCAGTAAAAGTTGCCCGAGGCGATGAATTCCTCGGCCGTTTGCTCGCTCGGTTTCTCGCGGAACCCGAGGGTCTTTTGCGCGCGAAGCCCCGAGGCTTCGGCGAAGGTCTCGCCCGAGACCTCGATGTAGCCGAATCCGGTGGCGGGGTAGGCGGGTTTGATGCCGATCGTGACGACCTGGCCCTGTCGGGCACACTGCACCCCGAGGGCGATCGCGCTCTGAAACGCGCTCTCGTTTTGAATAAGATGGTCGCTCGGAAAAATCCCGACCACATCGGATGCCCGGCCCTTCTGTTCGAGCACCTTGCAAAGGAGCGCGATCGCGGGAGCGGTGTTGTTCGCCTTCGGCTCGTAGAGCGCTTGGGTGACGGGGACTCCGGCGGTCCGCATGGCGGACTCGGTCAGGACCTTGAGGGCGGAGTTCGTGACCACCCAGGGGGAGCCGGTCGGCTTCAGCCGGTTCAGGGTCTTGGTAAAGAGAGATTCGTCGAAGATCTCGCAGAATTGTTTGGGGAAGCGGGTGCGCGAGACGGGCCAGAGGCGGGTGCCGCTGCCGCCCGAGAGGATGACGGGGGTGAAGTTCATGATGCGGGGAGTTTCGCAAAAACGGGGCTGATTTGCAAACCCCCCAAACTGGCCTCCTTGACTGCGCCTAATTTCAAAGCTCGAACGGCGAACTGCCCGAAATAAAAATGGTTTTGCCTCCAAGCCGGGTCGTCCGGCCTCGCTTCCGCCATCCTGGCTCGCGAGAGTCGGCCAAACCATTTTTATTACGGGTACTTCGCTGTTCAAGCCTCCGTAATTAAGCGCAGTCAAGGAGGCCAGTTTGCTTGAAAAACCATACTCTTTCGTATAGATTCATCCAACCTATGGAACATTCTGCCGTTTACGTCTCGCTCGAGTTCACCCCGAACCCCAACACCCTGAAGTATTCCGTGAACCGGAAGCTCCTCGACAAGGGCGCCGCAAATTTCACCAAAAAAGAGGACGCCGAGCAGCGCTCGCCCCTCGCATTCAAGCTCCTGCTCGTCGAGGGCATTGCCGGGGTCATGATCGGAAAAGACTTCGTGACCATCACCAAGACCGAAGACGGCGACTGGGACCACGTGCACAAGACGGCATCGGACACGATCGAGAAGCACCTGACGGCGGGTGAGGTAGTCGTGATCGAAGAGATTCTGAATCAGCTCACGAACCAGAACGCGAGCGAGATCGAGAAGCGGATCCAGAAGGTCCTGGACGACGAGATCCGTCCGGCGGTGGCGATGGACGGCGGAGACGTGACCCTGGACCGGTTCGAGGACGGGATCGCGTACCTGTATATGCAGGGATCATGCGCCGGGTGCCCGAGTGCGACGATGACCCTCAAGATGGGAATCGAGACGAAGCTGAAGGCGCAAGTGCCGGAAGTGATTGAAGTAGTTCAGATCTAGCGCAAACTGCCTTACTTGATTGTGCAGAATTAAAAGAAGCACTTCGGCAAGTCCCTGAAAGTAGAATCATTCTTCTGGATCGGGAGCATGGCGAAAGATCGGCTGGGTCCGAATGTCGGACTTGATGGCAAAATCTTCCGTCCTTTTGCATGGTTCTCGCGTGCGATTTTTAACTCTGCACAATTGATTCAGGCAGTTTAGAAGTCGAACCGGTTCAGCGACCCCTCGCCCACCGCCGGAGCTTTCCGCTCCTCCTCCGACGCGGGCCTTCTGTCCTTCATCTTGGGCTGCTTGGATTCACCCAAAACCGGAGCCGCGCTCTCGTTTCTCTCGTCGCCGTCCGGGTACCACTGGGTCGGAGCCGGGTCGAGCGTGAAGGGCTTCCAGTTTCCGCCGAGGAGCTGGTTCGAGAGGGCAATCTTGTCGAAGTCTTTTTCTTTCGGGTCCTGAAACGCCTGGAGCGCCGGTTGGAACGGCACCCCGAGGATCGCGCGTCGGATCAGCGGCCTGGTTTTTTCGCCCAACCGGTAGCCGATCACCATGACCTTCTTGCCCTCGACGCGGTCATCGAGCTTGGCCGAGAGCCCCTTCAGCGACCCCTTCGGGTAAACGTGAATCTCGAGGTTCCCCTCCCATTCAATCACATCGACACGCTTGCCGGACGGGCCTTTTCCGTCGAGGCGGTCAAAAACCTCTTCTGCGAACACCGCAACCGAGGCCAGGATGCCGCTTGCGATTGCCGACAGGACGAGGAGCGTACGAAACGAGGGAATCATGACGGAGGGTCTCATTACTGACACTATCGTCAAGGTTCCGGCGGAACTTGAGCCATTTTCAAACTGCCTCATTTGATTGTGCATAGTAAGGGAGCGGGACTGGCAGAGGGCGTTGGAATGATTTCGTTTTTCTGTACGGGCCGGGTCGTCCCAGTTTCGCTCAGATCATCGTGGCGCACGGAGGTCGGTAAAAACCAAATCATTCCAGTATCTTAATTTTCGCCGCTCGCATAATTATGCACAACCAAATCAGGCAGTTTGCGGGCATCCCCCCCTTCTGGTACCGTCCCCTCATCTATGGCCAAACCAAAGTTCGCGTTTTCGATGACCCGCGTGTCTAAAATTTACCCCCCGAGCAAGACCGTGCTTCGGGACATCTCGCTCTCGTTCTTTTACGGCGCGAAGATCGGCGTCCTCGGGCTGAACGGCGCCGGGAAGTCCACCCTCATGAAGGTCATCGCCGGCGAAGAAAAGAACGTGAACGGCGAGGTTCTCCCCTCGGACGGAATCACCTTCGGCTACCTGAAGCAGGAGCCCGAGCTCGACAACACGAAGACTGTAAAAGAGATCGTGATGGAGGGAACCGGAGAACTCGGTCGCGATCTGAAGCGCTTTGAAGAGATCGGAATGAAGTTTGCCGATCCCGATCTCGATGCCGACGAGATGACAAAGCTCCTCGAGGAGCAGGCGGTGATTCAAGAACGGATCGAGGCGAAAGACGGCTGGGACATCGACCGCAAGCTCGAGGTCTCGATGGAGGCGCTTCGCTGTCCTTCCGGCGATACGCCGGTCAAGAACCTCTCGGGCGGGGAGCGGCGTCGGGTCGCCCTGTGCCGGCTTTTGATTCAGCGGCCGGATGTCTTGTTGCTCGACGAGCCCACCAACCATCTCGATGCCGAGTCGGTCGCATGGCTCGAGCAGTTTTTGCAAAAGTACGAAGGCACCGTGATCGCCGTGACCCACGATCGGTACTTTCTGGACAACGTCGCGGGCTGGATCCTCGAGCTCGACCGCGGTCACGGAATCCCCTGGGAAGGCAATTACTCGAGCTGGCTTGAGCAAAAGCAATCCCGCCTGATCCAAGAAGAAAAAACCGAGTCCAAGCGCCAAAAGACCCTGGAGCGCGAGCTCGAGTGGATTCGCATGAGTCCGAAAGCGCGTCAGGCCAAGAGCAAGGCCCGCGTGAGCGCGTACGAGGCCCTGTTGAACGAGAGCCAGGGCGGCCGCCGAGAAGAAGAGATGGAGATCTTCATTCCCGCAGGACCGCGTCTTGGCTCGGTGGTGATCGAGGCCGAGAACCTCTCGAAGCGGTTTGGCGGAAAAGTCTTGTTCGAGAACCTGAACTTCAAGATCCCGCCCGGAAGCATCGTGGGCGTGATCGGCGGGAACGGGGCCGGAAAATCGACCCTCTTCAAAATGCTGACCGGCAAAGAGACGCCCGATTCGGGCGCGATCCGTCTCGGCGACACGGTGAAGCTCGGGTATGTCGATCAGTCGCGCGACAGCCTGAACCCCGAGAACACTGTGTGGGAAGAGATCTCGGACGGAAAGAACGAGATGGTCCTACTTGGAAACCGCGAGGTTCCCTCGCGCTCGTACTGCTCGCGCTTTAACTTCACGGGATCGGATCAGCAAAAAAAGGTGGGGATTCTCTCGGGCGGGGAGCGGAACCGCGTGCATCTGGCGAAGATGCTGAAGTCGGGCGCGAACGTGCTCTTGCTCGATGAGCCGACCAATGACCTCGATGTGAACACCCTGCGCGCGCTCGAAGAGGCGCTTTCGAATTTTGCCGGAACCGCCATGGTGATCTCGCACGATCGCTGGTTCTTGAACCGGATCGCGACGCACATTCTGGCCTTCGAGGGAGACTCGAAGGTGGAGTTCTTCGAGGGGAATTTTGATGACTACGAGGAAGACAAGAAGCGTCGCCTCGGGGCTGAGGCCTTGATGCCGAAGCGAGTCCGGTACCGCGCGCTCGAGATGATTTGATTTCAGTGATGCTCATTTAGGTTTATAAATTCCAGCGATTCCCGTCACGGCGGTTCGGAGGTTCTCCGGGCCGCCGTTTTTGTTCGCGGTAACTGAAGGTTGACAAAACGTGTCAAAATCCTTATTTTCTCGCCCTGCCTGGAATTCCAGCGAAAGACTCTGTATGAAACAAATTCAATTGACCTTGCTTTGTGTGATGCTCGCGCTCGTCGCCTGCTCGAAAGAAACCCGCGTTAAAAAGACCCAACAGGGTCAGACCGCCCCGGGGACCACAACCCCGCCGACGGGCCAAATCGATAAGCCCACTCCAAAACCCGGAGACGAAAACACGGATGGCTCCAATGGGTCTCCGACCGAAGGCGGCCCGATCAGCGCCACCATAATGAAAGAAATCGAACCGATTTCGGTGACCGATTCGAAAGAGCTTCCCTCCAAGATTATGGGGATCTCCCCCCCAAGGACTGAATTCAATGTGCCCTTTCGGACGATGTATTCTCCGTCGGTTTCGGAAATCCAAAACGATGGGAGCAGTCTCGAATATGTCGTCGGAAACGCCGTTGCGGTTCGGGTGCGGATGCAAGTTCCGAAGGAAGAAGAACTCGCTTCGATCGGTTCGATGGTTTTGAAACTGAGCAACGTGACTCTGGTGACAAAAACTGGTCAAACTCAGGTTTCGGGTTTGCAAAAGATTTGCGTCGTAGGAACGTCGCTCGAGTGCAAGGATCTCGACACCTCGAAATTCACACCGCTGAATTTGCCGCCGACGGCCCCGCACCAGGTCTCAAAACAGGAGCAAGTCGAGGTAGACCTCCTGAAGGTATTCGACATCGATGCTAGCCCGAAAGGCGTGGCAACCTGGCTTCAGGAGCACTCAACCGAGTATCATTCCGACGGCTCCCGAAAAATGATCTTTGTGTTGAATGATCACTTGTACCCCGAAAGTGGAACATTCGAATTCGCGCACGGTTTACAACCGGGCGTGATGAGCGGGGAGATTGCAGAACCTGAAGGCGATGATGCGAACGGTTTTTTTGTTGAGCTGTTGTCGACGAACGCTCCTGCAATAGACCCCCCTAGTGGCGGCGACCCGGTTGCCGCCGCCCCGGCACCTCTCTCTGTGACCGTAAAGACAGCGCAAACGAAGAGGGGAAGCTTAATTCAAAGTTATAAGACCCAGGTCGAAAATGCAGCAAAGGCAATTTTCGACAAGATCAATGAAATCAGTAAAATCACCATCGACTGCAACTGTGCTCATTCAATGATCGGGATCGAGCCCGAGGTATCCGGGATTTTGAAAGAGAAGGGCATCCCCACGGATAAGATCGTCTCGGGGAACACGACGCTTTCATGCGGGAGTGGTAAAGGGAACCTCACCCTTTCGATTGAATTTGCTCCAGGGGCGACGGAGCAAACGAGGACGGATCTTGAGGCGGCACTACAATCAGCGCAACAGTAAGGCGCGGTTTTCTCAAACTGCCCCCTTTCATTGTGCTTGATGGGGCAGTGGGATGAGGAGAAGGGATTGGGATGATTCGGTTTTCCCCGACTCTCGCGAGGCAGGATTGCCGACAGCGAGGCCGCAGGACGCGGTTCGGAGGAGAAAATCGAATTATTCCAATCCCTTATCTTCATCCCTCGGCACAAAAAAGCACAGGCAAAGGGGGCAGTTTGTGCCCCGCAGGCAAGGGGGGCCAGGAGAACTGAAAATATTGTTGACTTGTTGCGTCAGGCTTGGTGCTATCCACCGAAGTTTTGATTTCGGGAATTCATGCGGCGCGTAGGTATTCAGGGTACGTGAAACCAAACCCCCGAAGTTCGGAGTAGCAGAAGTATGAAGTACAATTGGATTGTTGTGTGTGGGGCTTGCCCTTGGTGCTTGCGGAAAAAGTATTCGGGCGAATCAGAATGCCCAAGGATTGTCTCGGGGTACCGATGCCCCTGCGGATCAGAAACCCGGCGA
>JBEIJY010000021.1:0-41920 GCA_040380025.1 Bdellovibrionales bacterium
CGCTCGAGCTTCGTGCGGGTCAGAATCGCCTCGATCAAGTCGTCAATCCGGAGTCCGCCACTCCAATCGACGCCATAATCGCCGATGTTGGTTCCCGTGAGCACGACCTCGCGAATCCCTTGTTCGAGCAAATCCTGAACGCGCTGAAGGACGGAATCGATCGAGAGGCTCCGCGCGGGGCCTCGTCCATAAGGAATGATGCAATAGGTGCAGAAAGAGTCACAGCCTTCTTGAATCTTCAAGAACGCGCGGGTGCGGAACGAAGAGCTGGTTTCGGGGAGAACCGGAACCTCGATCGCCCCTTCTTCGGCAAGCGGCCATTCCCGATCCATCGGATGGCGCGAGGTCAGCTCGCCATAGCCCGTGACGGATCCCAGAACGACAGGCTCCGATCGCGCCTCATCAAGATGCTTCACGATCAGGCGCGCGGCCTCGGATTTGTCCTGGTTTCCGATCACGGCACTCAGACCTTTGATGCCGAGTGCCTCTTCGGGGTTCACCTCGGCGCCACAGCCCGTGTAAATCACACGGGCGTTCGGATTCTTCCGCGCCAGATCTCTCGCCATTTTTTGCGATTGCCGGTCGGCCTCATCGGTCACCGTGCAGGAATTTACGATCACCACATCGGCTTCTTCGGGGGAGGAAGCCGGCTCGAGTCCGTGACGAAGCAGTCCCGATTCGATCGATTGACCGTCCGAGAAATTCGCCTTGCATCCGAGTGTCCTGACCAGAAACTTCTTCAATCGACCCGTCCTATCGCGCCGAAAGCACGCGGCCTGCGCCCAGCACTTCCATGCCATTCAACCAAAACACCGTATCACCGCGGAAGACATCCGCTTCCGCTCCCGTCAGCGGTTCGGAGAGCACACCCTTCAACTTCCCGCCCTCATACTGGATCACACGGATCGGTACCGGCCGCGTGCGGCTTCCCCAGATCATTCCGGTTTCGAGGGAGCGAAGCCCCAAATCGCCGCGGCTGAACCAACGCACGCGATCGAATTCGAATTCCCGGAACGAGACCTTCGAACCTTCCATTACGATCGCCCGCGCCTGATTCGGATGCACCTCGATCACGCGATAGTTCCGTTCCGCGTTCAAAGGATCCGGAAACTCCATTCCCGCAAAGAGACGCGACCGCTCCATGCTGTCCAACAGCATCCCCTCCGAGGTGTACACCTGAAAACTCCGCGAAAGCTCCGGAGCATTCGCCTGCGCGAACCCCGTTCCAAGCCCTTCCCAATCCGTCTCGAAGGGGGCGGTGAGTTCGGCGGGAGCGAGTTCGTCCGCGAGCTTTTGCAACATCGAAAGAGGAATGGCTCCGATGGGCGCAAGAAGGACCGATAATTCTTCCTGGGTCAGCCCTGCAAGACGGACCATTCCTTCGAAGCCCGAAGAGAGCCCCGTCATCACGCGGACCAGGCCCGCAGCCGGATCCTCCTGCAAGGGAACCGGATGACCGGTTGCGATGCGATCCATCGACCATTCCGCCTTCAGGCGCATCAACTGCGGAAACAGGATCCTCTGGTGGAAGGAATTCCCGGGCCGGAACGGAATCGCCCGCTTCAGGAATTCCTCGAATTCCGCCGTGCATACGGCTCCGAACTCCTGCGAGACATCGATCACCTGAATCGGAATGCCGAGCTTTTTCTCGAGATCGTGCATTTTCTCTTTGAGACCGGGATTCGAGAACAGATCCAGATGCACACCGCGGACCTGCATGCCCTGCTTCTTCAGGAGCCACGCCGTCACGAGACTTTTCGGTCCGCCGCTCAGGGCAACAAGAGTCTTCATCATTTCGCCGCCTTCTTTGATGCGAGGATCGCAGCAAGCGCCTCCAGAAGATCATCCACATCCTCCGGTGCTTGTTCTCCTCCGAACGACACCCGGATCGAATTCAGCGCGAGGGATTTCTCGACTCCCATTCCAAGTAGAACCGGTGAGGGCTCGATCACTTGCGAACGACAGGCGCTCCCGTGACTCACGGCGAATCCGCGCAAATCCAAAAGCTCGACCCAATTCCCGTATGCGGGGAACCCGCGGAATCCGAATCGCGAAGTGTTGGGCACGCGGGGCCGGGCCGCGCCGAAAATCGCGACTTCGGGGAATCGTTCTCTCAGGCCTTGCTCCAATCGATCGCGGAGCACTGAAGTCCGCGATGCGAACCGCACCGGATCGATCTCTTCTGCCGCGAACGAAGTGGCGAGGATTCCGAGCGCATTCTCGGTCCCGCCACGGAGGCCCCCGCCTTGGGAGCCGGGAATGAGCGGATGCAACGATCCGCGCTCCCGCATCCAGATGATTCCCGTGCCGGCCGGAGCACCGATCTTGTGAGAAGAAACCGTCACAAAATGGGCAGGACTCGCGAGCACATCCATCGGGATTTTCCCCCATGCTTGCGCGCCGTCGAGATGCACCCGCACCGGGATCGGCGCCTGCCGGACCATCCCGGACAATCGCGAGAAATCCGCGATCACTCCGGTCTCATGATTCGCCCAAAAAAGGCTCAATCCCGCACCGGGCGCGCCTGCCTTTGCAATCTGATCCAGAATCTTCGGAAGAGCATCCCAATCGTAGGCCCCATCCGAAAGAAGAGGAAGCACCAAAACCGAAAGCGAAGGAAACTCGCGCTTCAACACAGGAATCAGCTCGGAACTTGCCGAATGCTCACCCGCTCCGATCACGATCCCGAGACCGGACCGCGCGAACGACCGAAGCACCGACTGATTCGCCTCGGTGCCCGAAGACACAAATAAGAGCTCTTCTGCCGAAACCGCAGACCCGAGGGATCGGGCAATGGTCTCCGCAGCGCGGTTCAAGATACGGGCCTGATTCTGCCCCGGACGATGCCGGCTAGAAGGGTTCGCAAGCCACGCGGACTCCTCGCAAAGCGACTCGATCAGCCGCTTCCGGACCCGCTCTGAGATTCCCGCCGAAGCGTTGAAATCAAGATAGCGGACGTTCTTTTGCCACATCGAGGCCCACACTTGCCGATGCAGCCGCACCCTTGCCAAGCTGAGTGGCGGATTTCGGAAGCTCCTGTTGTCCACGCGCCTTGCGGATCAGATCTCCCACACTGGTGGTGGTCAGATATTCCTGCATGATCGTGCCGAGATTCTCGAAATAAGTCTTGGTGAGCACGAACTCGACGGTGTCGCTCTTCAGATCGCCCGATCCGATGAGGTCTTTCGCCGGGTTGATGTTCTCACCGACGCTCGTCAAAACTTCTTTCACCGAAATTTCATCCATCGTGCGCGCGAGCACATACCCGCCGCCCGGACCACGAACGGATTTCACGACCGAACCTTTGCGAAGCCGGCGGAACAACTGCTCCAGATAGTGGAGAGAGATGTTCTGACGCTCGGAAATTTCTTGCAAGCGAACCGGCTTCCCATTCGAATTGAAGGTAAGATCCAGAATCGCACGGACTGCATAACGACCTTTAGATGTTAAACGCACTGAGTACCTCCTGCGCCAAAACGGTGGCGCTCACACGCAGTCATCATAACTGAGTGTTCATCTCTTCTATCATTATTGAATCTTTAGAGTCAACTATCATTCGATCAAAAATCATCAATTATTAAAAATTACATCATCTCAAACACTTAACCAACATTCCCCAAGAAAACTCCCGCCCCCTGCGACTATCTTTTTTGCCGTCAAGAAAGAGCGGATTCGCACCGAAACGAGAATCAGGGAGCGGAAAATGTCGGAAATCAAGCCAGAAAAGCCCATCCAAACGCAAGACAAGGTGAATCCCGGTTTGCAACGCGAAGAGACGCTTCGGCGCATGGGCGTCCGGTTCGAGCTCATTTTTGCCGAAGAAAAAGGCTGGTTTCGATTCGAAACCCTGCATGAGACCGCCCCGGGATCCATCGAGCCGTGGCATCATGAGTATTTTCAAGGAATGAAGGTGGACCCGAAACTTCTGGCCATGAGCGGGGAATTCCACGAATTCGCCGCCAGAAACCAGCCCTTTCACCGCGACTGTTTCGCGCTCGGTACGGGGGATTTCTTGGTGCTAGTGCGCCCCGCGAAGGATCCGGGCATTCTTTTTGTTCTGGTTTCCTCGCGTTCCCTGCAAGAACAAAAGGCCGCGATCCTGAATCTGCCGCCTCCGTCTCGAAGCGCGACCGCCGCGGAATCGCGCGGCACTCGCGACTACAAAGCGGGCGACGATGACATGAAAATCGAAATCGCATAATTGCGATCGTGACTCCCGGCCCCGGTGATCCCGATGCGCACCACATTCCGCTTCATCCGATCCGCTGTGATTATTTCAAAATATTCCGGGAACTTCGAAGCCCACTCCACGAGGACCAGCGCCGAACGATCCTCGATTTGCTCCTCGATTCCGGAATGCAAAAGTTCCTCTTCGGAACGCAGACGATCAAGATCGATGTGATAAACCGCATGCCCGCGATCTGCGCGATACTGCTGGACCAAAGGGAAGGTCGGGCTACCCCGCGATTCCGCTGATCTTGAAATCTCGCAAAGGAGTGCACGGGCGAAAGCGGACTTGCCCGCCCCCATCTCGCCCTCGAGCAGAATCAATGTGCCCGGCGCCGAGATTTCGGACGCGATCCCGCGGATGCGCTCCCGCAGATCCTCCTCAGAGCAGTTTTGCCATTCGAGGCTCTTCTTCTTCGCCATGTACTTTCTGAAGCTCCAAATAGGCCCCGGGAATGTTGCGGATGATATCCCCTGCGATCATGCCGCGGGAACTCTCCTTGCGGGCGGCACAGGCCCCCGCAAGCGAATGCAGATACACACCGACTTGAGCGGCATCAAACCCCTGGAGTCCCTGCGCCAGAAGCGCACCGATCATGCCGGCCAGAACATCGCCCGAGCCGGCGGTGGCCATTCCCGAGTTCGGGAAGTGATTCAGATACATCACCTCCTCGGGAGAAAACAGAAGCGTCGCAGCCCCCTTCAACAGCACCACTGAATGAGTGAGATCGACCGCTTTTTTCAGCGATCCGATCGGATCCTCGATCACGTTCTGCTTGGAGCACCGAAGAAGCCGCGCCATCTCGCCGGGATGGGGGGTCAGAACCACCGGAGCCTTCCGGTTCTGGCAAAGCGCGTGCATCTGGTGCTCGGCCATCAGATTCAAGGCATCGGCATCAAGAACGATCGGCCCCTGATAATAACCAAGAAGAAGCTCGACGAGGCGTTTCGAATCGGGGCGATTCCCCATGCCGGGCCCCATGACGATCGACGAGAATTGATTCAGCTGATCGGCATAGCGATCATAGTTGCGCTCGCCCTCGGGGATCATGAGAGTCATCGCCTCTTCGGGCAGACGGGCAACGAGGTTCCCCATTGAATCACTCCAGGTGGCCACCGTCGCGAGTCCGACGCCGGTTCGCAACGCGGCTCTCGCCGCCATCGAGATCGCCCCCGTCCGGCCGGGGGATCCACCGACGAGGAGCACATGCCCGAAGGTGTTCTTATGGGCATACCGGTCGCGTCGCACGATTTTTTTCGCCACCGTTTTTGCCTGAAGCAGGAACTTGTCTCCCTCGACCGAAAACCGGTGCGGCAGGGAGATGTCGACATTCACGAGCTTTCCCCGATAGGTCGCGCCCGGCGGAAGAAAATGCCCGAGCCGCGGAAACCCGAAAGAAATGGTGAGGGAGGCCTCGATCGCGATCCCCTGCACTTGTCCGGAGTCACCGCTGACCCCGGTCGGAATGTCGAGACTCACGATCTGATCGAAGTTCCGGTTGATCAGTTCCACCACATCGTAAAAATGCCCTTCGAGGTCGCCCTTGAGCCCCGTGCCGATGATGCCATCGATCGCAAGCTCGGGTGCGCGCGACTGCGAGAGAAACGCCTCGAGTTCTTGCGCCTCGGCAATGTGCGTGAGCTTTGCTTTCATGCGCTGGAGGATCTTGAAGTTTTCGGCGGTGGCACCTTTGTAATCCTGGCCTGGGATCAGGTGGAATACCCGGACTTTTCGCCCGAGCCCGAGAAGCTGCCTCGCCACAACGAAGGCATCGCCCGCATTGTTGCCTTTTCCGGCGAACACGATGATCTCCCCCTCGACTCCGGCCGAGGGATACTCCTTCACGATGATCTCGCTTGCGGCCCGCCCCGCGTTCTCCATCAGAAGAACGGGGCCGATCCCCATCTCGGTTTCAGCGATCTTGTCGAGACTTCTCATTTCCTGGTTGGTGCAAATCCTGAGCTGGTACATGGTCGGTTCTCCCTGATGTGCGTTTACGGCGCCTGAATGGCGGAAATCATTTCGCGGACGGCCTGGTCGATTCCCACGATCGCGGCGCGACAAACAAGATAATGACCGATGTTGAACTCCTCGATGCGATCGAGGGCCGCCACCTTGCGGACATTGTCGGCGTCGAATCCGTGCCCGGCATGGACGTGGAGCCCGAGCTCGCCCGCGAGTTCTGCCGCGGACCGGATTCGCTTGAATTCAGAAGCGGCGATCGAGCGGCTCTTCGCACCGTAGCGTTTTTGGGTGGCATTGCAATACCGGCCGGTATGAAGCTCGACCGCATCGGCGCCGAGTTCGCGTGAGGTGCGGATCATTGCAAGATCGGGCTCGATGAACAACGACACGCGGATCTTGCGCTTCTGGAACGCGGGAATGATTTTCGAGAGGCTCGATTTGATCTTTCGCGCATCAAGCCCGCCCTCGGTGGTGACCTCGCGCCGTTTTTCGGGCACGAGGCAAACCCAGTCGGGACGCACCTTCATGGCGATCCGGATGATCTCGGGCGAGACCGCCATTTCGAGATTGAGCGAGATTCCGATCTTCTTCCGGAGTTCCACCACATCCCGGTCCTGGATGTGCCTGCGATCCTCGCGCAAATGCACGGTGATCTGATGGGCTCCTGCGTTTTCGACCCGACGGGCGACGTCGATCAGGTCCGGGTACGGCGTCCCCCGCAACTGCCGGAGCGTGGCGAAATGGTCGATGTTCACGCCCAATCGGGGCACAAGCCAAGGAGATGGATTCATGTTCCGAGATCCTCGATCAACGCCTCTTTCAGGCGGTTTGCAATGGTTTCATTCTTCACTTCGCTCTCGCTTTCGACCAGAATCCGAAGCTTGGGCTCGGTGCCGGAATACCGCACGAAAACCCGTCCCTTTCCGTTCAAGGATTGTTCGGAATCCCGGAGGGCGCGCTGATACGACGAAAGCGCCTCGAGAGGCTTCCGCTCCCGGACTTTCAGGTTCAGGAGAGTCTGGGGAAGCAGGAGAATCTGTTTTTTGAGCTCCGAAAGCGGTCTTCCGGAACGCTTCATGATCTCAAGCACTTTGAGCGCCGCAAGCGCCCCGTCACCGGTGGTCGAGGAATCAAGAAAAATCAGATGCCCCGACTGCTCGCCGCCCAGGCAAAATCCCTCCGTACGCATTTTTTCGACCACAAAGCGGTCTCCGACCTGAGCCCGGTGCATGGCGATCCCGTTCTCCTTCATGGTCATCTCAAGGCCCATGTTCGACATCGGAGTGGTCACGACCCCGTTTCCGCGAAGCTCCCCGCGTTCCTTCATGGCGAGCGCGCACAACCCGATCACAACATCCCCGTCCAGAACCTCGCCGTTCTCGTCCGCAAGGATCAGGCGGTCGGCGTCCCCGTCAAGCGCGATCCCGATCTGGGCTCCCGCGCGCTTCGTGAGCTTCGCCATTTTCTCGGGGTAAAGAGCACCGATTTCGTCGTTGATGTTGATCCCGTTCGGCGAGACCCCGATGGCCGAGACCTCGGCACCGAGTTCCTCGAACGCCATGGGCGCGGATTTGTATGCGGCACCGTTTGCGCAATCCAACGCGATCTTCATTCCGGAAAGATCCGAATCCACCGGAAACTTCGACTTCAAGAACACCAGATACCGCCCGTGGGCCTCCTCGATCCGGTAGGCGCGTCCGATCGCCCCGCCCCGCGGAAGCGCCTCATCCATGGCAGAGGGGTCGAGAATCAGCGACTCGATGGCAGCCTCGATCGAATCCGGCGCCTTGAATCCGTCCGGACCGAAGATCTTGATGCCGTTGTCCGAAAACGGATTGTGTGAGGCCGAGATCATGATTCCGGCATCAGCGCGCATGCTATTCGCCACAAACGCGACTCCCGGCGTGGGAAGCGGCCCCAGCAGGATCGCCTCGCCCCCCATCGAACAGATGCCCGATGCGATCGCAGTCTCGATCATGTAACCCGAACGCCGCGTGTCCTTGCCGATCACGATCCGGATCTTGCTCGATGCTTTTTTTCGAAGCGGGCTGCCGAACGCGGAGGTCCAAGCCTCGGATCGGTGACTCAGGGTATACACCAGGGCGCGGCCCACCTTCATGGCGACCTCGCCCGTCATGGGATACACGTTCGCTTCCGCGCGGATTCCATCAGTACCGAATAACTTCTTCATCACTGTCCTTTTACCACCACCCGGGTCGAAGCGGGAATGATCCTGACCAAATGAACTTTTTGGGGCAACTGCACGCGGATGAACTTCTCGTATTCTCCACTCGGCATATCGCGAACATCCACGAGGGCCACGATCTCCTCGCCGTCGATCCGCACCGATTCTCCGGGCTCCGTGCGGACAATCACCGTCACTTCCTCATCCGCGGCCGCGGCTTTTCCGGTGGACTTCACCTTCAAGGGAACATGCTTCAGTTTAAAGGCCGCGCCCCGCCCCTGCACTTCGACGCTCATTTCCGGAAGGGGCGAATCGGGATCGATTCCCATGGCCTTGAAATCGAACGAGAGCGGAATGACGGTCGTTTCCCGGAGCAAAGAGACATCCACGGGAACCGTCGAAAGGGCGTTGATCATTTGCACGCGATTCTTCGGCCCCTTGATCCGGATCATCGAGGGCAGGATCTCCGTCCGCAACACACGATACCCCTCCGGCAGTTCTCCGGTCACCGAGGCCTTCACGGGCACCTGAGTTTTTTTCGACTCCTCGACCCGCATCTGGACCACATTCGGATTGATCGAAAGGACCTTCACGCCGAGCGGGAGTTTGATCGCATCACTGAAAATCCGATGCGTGAACACCCCGGCACGGAGATCACGAAGATTCGCCCGGATGGGATCGTCGATCCGGTTCGTGATACTGCGAAGGAAGGCCTTGGGTCCGGTGAGACGGAAGATGATTTTTTCGGGGACGGGATCGACGAGGATCTGGTCTTCTCCCACCACGGCCTCAAAGGGAATTTCCTTGGTGATCTCGATGGTCCGGGACCCGAACACCACCACCCAGAGGGAACTGGCGATCAGAAATGAGACCACCTTCAGACCGAACTGATGCCGGATGAGGTTCCAAAGCGGAAATAAAGATCGGAACGGAGAGAACCTCATGAATCCGAATCCTCCTTGCCGCGCACCGCACTCAAGAACCGGCGAATCCGGTTCGGCAGGGGCTCGCGCGGCGCATGGAGATTCAGAAGCTCGCCGAGCGTGTCGCGGAGTTGCCCCTCGGTCAGATTCCGCACGATCTCGCCGCTTTGAACGAGATGCGCCTGTCCGGCCTCCTCGCTCACGAGCAGCACGATCGCGTCGGTTTCTTCGGTGAGACCGATGGCGGCGCGATGGCGGGTTCCGAAGGCGCGATCGATATCGGGATCCTTGCTGAGCGGAAGAAAACAACCGGCGGCGGCCAGGCGATCCCCGTTGATGATGACCGCGCCGTCATGCAGAGGGGACTCGACCAGAAAAATGGAATACAAGAGCTCCGCGCGCACGCGGGCATCGACCTTCGAACCCGTATCCATGAAGTTCTTGAGACCCGTCTCACGTTCAATCACAATCAACGCGCCGATCTTATCGCGGGCAAGCTGAAGCGCCGCACGCGAAACCTCATCGACCATCTCGAGTCGATTCTCGCTCTCCACCACCGCGAGGAACGGATTCTTCCCGAGCCGCGTCAGCGCCCTTCTCAGATCATCTTGGAAGAGCACGATGATGATGAACACGAAGTAATCGACGAACTTGCTGAAGATCCAATGCGTGGTGTAGAGCTCGAACGCATTCGAAGCGTAATACCCGGCCGTCAGGACCCCGAGCCCGATCAGCATCTGGACGGCACGTGTTCCCTGGATCAGATTCAGAAAGCGATAGACGATGAACGCGACGATCGAAACGTCGAGAAGATCGGCCTGCCGGAAACTCGCCTTCAGGTTCGCCAGGAATTCCTGCATCAGGCCATCACGGGAGCGGGAGCTGCCCCTCCTCCTTCAGGCTTCGGATCCGTACCGGATGCGGCCTTGGGGGCCCGCTCGATTTTCTCGCCGCGAATCAGCTTATCGACTTCTTCGCCGTCGATCGTCTCGTACTCGAGAAGCGCCTCGGCAATGCGATGAAGAGCAGCGATGTTCTCGTTGATCAGCTGTTTGGCGCGCTGGTAATTGCGCTCGACAATATCGCGCACCTCACGGTCGATGGTCTGCGCGGTCTGCTCGCTGTAATCCCGGTGTTGGGAAATCTCGCGCCCGAGGAAGATCGCCTCTTCTTTTTTGCCGAAGGTGAGCGGCCCGAGGATGTCGCTCATCCCCCACTCGCACACCATGCGGCGTGCGACCTCGGTGGCACGCTCGATGTCGTTTCCGGCACCGGTGGTCTTCTGATTGAACACGATCTCTTCGGCGATCCTTCCCCCCATCAGGAATGCGATCATGTTCTCGGCCTTCACTTTGTCCATGCTGACGCGATCCTCGCGGGGCAGGGTCTGGGTCACCCCGAGCGCCATTCCACGGGGAATGATCGTGACCTTGTGAATCGGATCCGTGCCCGGAAGAACGCGCCCGACCAGGGTATGCCCTGCCTCATGGAAGGCGGTATTGCGCTTTTCCTGATCGCTCAAAACAAGGCTCTTCCGCTCGGACCCCATCAGGACCTTGTCCTTGGCCTCCTCGAGGTCATGAAGCTCGACGTATTTCTTTTCCCTGCGGGCCGCGATCAGCGCGGCCTCGTTCACGAGATTCTCGAGATCCGCACCCGAGAATCCCGGGGTTCCGCGAGCAATGATCGAAAGATTCACCTTCGGATCGAGCGGCACCTTGCGGGTGTGCACCTTCAGGATCTCCTCGCGACCGCGCAGATCGGGATTCGAAACCACTACCCGCCGGTCAAAGCGACCGGGGCGCAAAAGCGCCGGATCGAGCACATCCGGGCGGTTCGTCGCGGCAACGAGGATCACACCCTCATTCCCCTCAAATCCGTCCATCTCGACCAGAAGCTGATTCAGGGTCTGCTCGCGTTCATCGTGACCGCCGCCCAGGCCCGCACCGCGGTGCCGGCCGACTGCATCGATCTCGTCGATGAAAATGATGCAGGGAGCATGTTTCTTGCCCTGCTCAAAAAGGTCACGGACCCGGGAGGCGCCGACACCCACGAACATCTCGACGAAATCCGATCCCGAGATCGAAAAGAACGGCACTCCGGCCTCACCCGCGACCGCTTTCGCGAGCAGGGTTTTTCCGGTGCCCGGAGGTCCCATAAGAAGCACTCCCTTCGGGATGCGCCCTCCGAGACGAGTGAATTTTTTCGGATCCTTCAGGAAGTACACGATCTCCTCGAGATCCTGTTTCGCCTCCTCCGCTCCGGCCACATCCTTGAAGGTGAACTTCTTGCTGGCCTCGTTCAGCATGCGGGCCTTGGATTTGCCGAAGCTCATCGCCTTGCCGCCACCGGCGTTCATCTGTTTCATGATGAAGATGAAAAAAACCAGAAACAGAAGCATTGGAAGGGCCGAATAGAGCATCTGCATGATCATGGATGGCTTATCGGCCGGTTCGTAATTCGGGATCAGATTATTGGACTTCAGGATCTCGGTGAACACCGGATTCTTGGTATCACCCACCGTTTCAAAGGTGGTCCGGTTCTCGATCGGCTCCTTCAAAGTTCCGGTGATCACGTCATCAGAACGGAAAGTCACCTCGGCGACCTTCCCCTGCTTCACCAGCTCCATGAACTGGGAAAACTTCAACGCACTCTTCGGGTGCTGGCTCTGGTCCACCGTCTTATAAATGAAGGCAAACAATAGAATGATGGACAGGGTGAGCGCGACATTTCGGCCAAAACCTCTCATGGGGGAAGGTCCTTTCTATGGATCGGAGACTCCCCTTGATTTCACCACATCGCCCGTGAAAAAACAAATCGTTACGCCCGATCGGAGCGATCGGCATTCTCGATGAGCCACCCCTCTTTCAGGCGTTTTAGTTGAACTCCGCCCGGAAGGCTGAGAGCCGCTCCCTCCTGCAATCCGGCGACCAGTCGCTCCAACTCCCCCCGTTGCGCGCGATTCAGAGGACCGCGGATCGCCTGAAGAAGATTTGCGAGCCCGACCGTTTCCGGATCCGACACCGGATCCCTCCGTTCGAGCGCATACCGCGCCAGCGTCTCCCGGATGGAAGGGTAACGCGTCTCGATCATCGGGAACACCGCCTCGCGAACCCAGCCCCGGAAGAAATCCCGGTCCTGATTCGAGGAATCCTCGTGGAACGGAATCGCCTCCTCGAGCGCATAAGCGCGGATCTGCTCTTTTGAGATCCCAAGAAAAGGACGGAGAACGGGCGGATCCTCGAACAGGATCCCCTCCCGCCCCACATCGAACTCGCCGCGCAGAAACCGGAACAATACTGTCTCGGCCAGATCATCGCGATGATGCGCTGTAAGCACATGAAGAAATGGTCGCCCCGGCCCGGCCAGCTCATCGTATACCCCGGTGCGCTTGATCCGACCGTCCTCTTCGAGGTTCGCGCTTTTTCTGCCCACGGCGGGACCTTCGAGATCGCGCGCGAGGAATCCGGTCCCGAGGGACCGGGCGAGATCGCGAACCGCCTCCCGCTCCACCGTGGCCGATTCGGGCCGCCACCCGTGATCCAAGTGCAAGAGAGTGATCCGGTCCGGCGGCGCGACTTTTCTTCCATAACGCCCGAGCAGATGCGCAAGCACCATGGAATCGACGCCGCCGGATACCGCGATCAGAACAGGCCCCGGAACCGGAAGCGGGATCCCCCGGGATTGAAGAAGCCCGATCACGTTTCGAATCAAGGTTCCGCCGGTTTGCTGGGGTCTCGGGTACGCGTTCATCCGGACATCACTGTACCGGATCGGCCTCGATTTTGTCGACCGAACCGAGGGTCGTATCGAGAGGAATGAAGCAATCGTATGACTTCGTCCCCGGAGCGATCAGGCTCGTGGTTTCCCGGCACTCGATGTGCTCGCCCGTCTTTCGCAGGCCCGCGCCGTGTTCCGCTGTCGCGGGGACCTCGATCGGCGATTCGACCTGAAGCGATTCGAACAAGGTCTTTCCGTAATCCGCCAGAATCCGGAGGCGTACTTTTCCGGGGCGATCCGGGCCAGAAATCGTGAGGTACGCATCGCTTTCGGCCAACTGGGGGCGTTCGGGCGCCGAGCGAAGGAGCTTGTCCTCCTCGCGGATGCTCTTCACCACGCCCTTGCCGGAGTCCAGAAGCACCTCGCATGAAAAACGGGTTTCGCGTTCAAAACACTGGAAGTCCCGCCCCACCTTCTTCCGTGCTTGCGGCGATGCGGACTCATTCAAGGAGGCCTCCTCGGGAGCAAGCGCGAGGAGACGGTACACTTTTTCGGCATCCGGCCCTTTCAACACGACTTTCGTGCCCTCGGTGCCCGCAATCAGCTCCAGGGAGTTCAGCTCGGCGACCATCGGGCCGTTCGTGCCTCCCGTCCGGTTCAATCCCTTTTGAACGGGAGGAGGCAGCTTGGCGCATGCCGTGAGTTCAAGAACGATCAGACCTGGTGCAATCAATGATTTTAGTTTCATCCCTTGTTTTTTATCGACCGCAACCCGGGCTGTAAAGACTTTTTTACACTTATTTAATTGATGAAAATCAAATTCAGGGAACAAATTTCACCCCCGCCCCGCGGACCGTGAGCAGATGCCTCGGCGATTCCGGGTCGGCCTCCAGGCGCTTCCGGAGCTGATTCAGAATATAATCCACAGTGCGGGTTTTTGGCAGGAATCCGAAGCCCCAGACGTCCTTCAACAACCGGTCCTTGCTCACGATGATCCCTTTTCTTTCCATCAGATACTTCATGAACTTGAACTCGAGGGGAGTCAGCAGGACCTCCCCCGCGGGCGACCGGATCGTGAGTGTTTCTTCGGACAGGGTCCAGACGGAACTCTCCCCGCCGGCGGATTCCGTTGCACGCATCCGTCTGAGCAGGGCCTCGATCCTTGCTTCGAGCTCATGGAACGAGAACGGCTTCGGGAGATAATCATCGGCACCCCGCCGGAGCCCCTCCACGCGTTCTTCTACGCTCGATTTCGAGGAGAGAATGAGCACCATCAATTTTTCCCGTCCCGGATGGCGAAGAAGAAGGGTTCCATCGCCGTCGGGCAGGTTCCGGTCGAGCACCATAAGGGAGTACAGACCCGTGGTCAGACGGACCCGCGCCTCCTTCATGGTCTTCACCCAGTCACACCGGTGACCCATTTTTTCGATCGAAAGCCGGATCGTATCGCCGAGAGCGGGCTCATCTTCGACCAAAAGAATGCGTCTCAAGGCAATCTTCCTTCCAGCACAAACCGCGCGCCCCTGCCCTCACCCGGACTGTTTCCGCGCAGGGTGAGCCCCATGCCTTTCGCGGCGCTGGCCGAAAGATAAAGTCCGAGGCCCGTCCCCGGAATCGAGCGGTCGAGCAAGGTTCCGTCCTCGACCTGAAGACGCGAAAACCTCCGAAACAGAGCACGTTTCTGACGGGGCGAGAAACCCATCCCCTGATCGATGATCGAAATCCTCCAGCGAGACCGGCCGGGGAAAAGCCGCGGACGGAAGACCTCGAGCCGGATCTCGACCCTCGGCTCGCCGATGGCGAACTTGCGGGCGTTGTCGAGAAGATTGCGGAAAATCAATTCGAGCAATCCGGCATCGAGAAGCACGGCGGACCCGACCGGACCGCCTGTGATGGCGAGGTCCGCCCGATCCCCGAGCAATCGCCGGAACTCCTCCCGCCGGCTCCGAATCCAATTGTCCAGATCGACCTTCTCGGGATTCACCCGGAGCCTCGACTCCCTGAGCTTCGCCGCCTGCAAGAGAAGCTCGACATCGGTTTTCAGGCGTTCGAGCTCAAGCGCATGCGAGCGCCACAGGCGCGCCTCTTCGGGGGCGAGCGAATCCGGGGAAGGCCGGAGAAGATCGGAGACCAGCATGAGCGTCGAAATCGGAGTCCGGAGTTCGTGCGAGATCCGGTCCAGAAAATCGGCCTGGATCTGGCTGATCCGCATCTCGCGAAGAAGCCTTGCGAAGAACAGAACCAGCGCACCCATGATTCCGACGAATCCGAGCGAACCGGCGATGATCCTCGTCCAAGGCAATTCCCGGAAACCGAAATCTCGAATCAGCTGGACATTGTAACTGGTCGCCATCGTGCCCGCGACCGCGAGACCGAGCACGAACAGAAAAACCCAAAGGCCTTTTCTAGGACGGGATACGACTTTCTCGAGCTTCATGATTCAACCCCGAAATCCAGAACGCGATGAACACGAGATCCGCCGCAAGCAGATGCAGGATCTGCATCCAGTTCGGTGCCATGAGCATCCAGTTCAAAATCCCGATCAAAAACTGCGACACCACCGCAAGAAGCAGCACGGCGCGCGACTTCAGCAGCTCCCGCTCCTCGAGATTCTTGCTCCACAGGAACACCATCATCACCCAGAGCGCGGCAAGGACAGGGTGGAACACCCGGAGGCGCACGAGAAAATGCGCGCCGGGAGAAAAATCGTGGGCGATGCCCGCTGACAGGGACTCGGCCGGAAACAAGGTGTCTCCGAGGGCCGTGATCGCGCCGCTCGCACCGAGAACCAAGAACAACCCGAGGGTGCTCCGGAACAAGCGGGATCCCGGCAGAAAGGGCTTGGCGGCGGAATTGAAATTCTCTTCGCGCGATGCGGACCAGGCAAGCGAAGTCAGGCTCGAAACCAAAAACAGGGTGTTCACAAGGTGAAGCGCGATCGAAACCGCCCGCGCAACCGATTGATCG
The DNA here is from genome assembly GCA_040380025.1 of Bdellovibrionales bacterium. Lineage (GTDB taxonomy): Bacteria > Bdellovibrionota > UBA1018 > UBA1018 > CAIMNF01 > CAIMNF01. Next base: position 15,989 of record JBEIJY010000021.1, read on the forward strand.
AACTCCACGAGCTTCAAAAGGACCAAACCGGCACCCAGAAGAGCCTCAAGGACGATTGCGATCACCGAGAGACCTGCGATACGCCGGACTCCGGAACCGGGCAGAGAAACCCGGCGCGCCCAGAAGAATCCCGACACCACCAGAACCAACGAAAGGCCGCTTGTGAGCCGATGAAAAAACTCGATGACGGTTTGGATCCGCTCGGGCCGGGGAATCACCTCACCATTGCAAAGGGGCCAATGATCGCCGCATCCGGCACCGGATCCGGTCGCGCGCACATAGGCGCCCCAGAGAATCACAAAAAGGGCATACCCAAGATTGAAGACTGCGAACTTTCGAAATGCCGCGCGGGAACGGGTCACTTTTTCCATTTGATACTGCACCCCATCGACGGAACCTGATCGACGGCGGGTCGATCTCCCCGCGCCACGGACTCGAGCGCAAGCCTCAGGCTTTGCTCTTTCACCATCGCAGAATCCTTCCAGGAATCATCAATGCGCCCGCGATACCGGAGCCGGAACCCTGCCGGAGTGCGCTCATACAGATACGGATCGGGAGTGCAAACGGCATCGTAAGCACGAGCCACGTCCTGAGTTTCGTCGAATACATACGGAAAGGGCAAATTCCACTCTTTTGCGGTTTTGACCATGTTTTCGAAGCTGTCCTCCACCCGATAGGCCGGATCATTCGAGTTGATTCCGATCACGGCGATTCCCCGCGGGGCGAATTCCCGGGCCAATGCCGAAAGCCGCTCGTGCACGGCGATCACGTAGGGACAGTGATTGCACATGAAAACCACCAAAAGGCCTTTTTGACCCAGGAACGAGTCGAGGGAATAAGTGTTGCCATCGATCCCCTTGAGAGAGAACGGGGGGGCCGGAGAATCCAGAACTGATGCGGAAGAATGAGCCAGTGCCATAGGAGGCTCAGCCTACCACGAATCCGGACGCTCACTGAGCCGTTTTGATGCTTGCCGGTTGTGATTCCCCTGCGAAACTGCTACATTCCTTCCTCAAAGCATAGTTCCGTCTCAACGACTTCAATTAGAAAGAAGGATCTTTATGACTCCAGGCTTTTCGACCGGTACCTATCCCAACTCTCCGAACCTGAAATACAAGGTCCGTGACATCGGCCTTGCCGACTGGGGACGCAAGGAGATCCACCTTGCCGAGGCAGAGATGCCGGGCCTCATGGCAATCCGTGCAGAATTCGGAAAATCGAAACCACTGAAGGGCTCCCGCATCGCCGGATGCCTGCACATGACCATCCAGACCGCTGTTCTGATCGAGACCCTCGTGGAGCTCGGAGCGGAAGTGACCTGGTCTTCGTGCAATATCTTCTCGACCCAGGATCACGCGGCCGCGGCGATCGCAGCGGCGGGAATCCCGGTTTACGCCTGGAAAGGCCAGACCGAAGAAGAGTTCACCTGGTGCATCGATCAGACGGTTTTTTTCGGGGACCAATCCAAGCCCCTCAACATGATTCTGGACGACGGCGGGGACCTGACCGGTCTTGTGCTCACGAAGTATCCTGAGCTCTACAAAGGCATCCGCGGGATCTCCGAAGAGACCACCACCGGCGTGCACCGTCTTCATGATCTCGAGAAGAAAGGAAAGCTTCCGGTTCCTTGCATCAACGTGAATGACTCGGTGACCAAGTCGAAGTTCGACAACAAATACGGATGCCGCGAATCGTGCGTGGATGCCATCCGTCGCGCCACCGATGTGATGATCGCCGGCAAGGTCGCCGTGGTCGCAGGCTTCGGGGATGTGGGCAAAGGCTCGGCGGAATCCCTCCGCGGAGCGGGTGCCCGCGTGATCGTGACCGAGATCGATCCGATTTGTGCGCTCCAAGCCGCGATGGAAGGCTATGAAGTCAAGAAGATGGACTCCGTTGTCCATCTGGCCGACATCATCGTCACCACCACGGGTTGCAAAGGCATCGTGAAAGACCGCCACTTCAAGGCCATGAAAGACAAGGCCATCGTTTGCAACATCGGGCACTTCGACATCGAGATCGACATGGCCTGGCTGAACAAGAACTACGGCCACACCAAGAACACGATCAAGCCGCAGGTCGACCTGTACACTCTCGAGAACAACAAGCAGATCATCGTGCTTGCCGAAGGTCGCCTGGTGAACCTCGGATGCGCCACCGGCCACCCGAGCTTCGTAATGAGCACCTCGTTCACCAACCAGGTTCTGGCCCAGATCGAACTCTGGAGCCACACCTCGAAGTATGAAAAGAAGGTGTACATGTTGCCGAAGCACCTGGACGAGAAGGTAGCGCGTCTCCACCTCGACAAAATCGGGGTCGAGCTCGATGTTCTTGCTTCGGATCAGGCCGAATACCTCGGCATTCCGGTCGCAGGTCCGTACAAGCCGGAATACTACCGCTACTGATGGCGTGGATCACGACCAACAAACCGTTTGGCAAGGGGCAGGCCCCGAGCAGATTCCGGCGTCTCGCGCTCGGAAGCTGGGGCCCGCCCAATGATCCCACGATTTACGGGGTCCTCGAGCTGAACGTCGAGAAAGCACTCCGGCATATCGAGGTTCTTCGTTCGGGCACGAACGAAAAAATCACGATCACCCATTTTTTGGGAAAACTCATCGCCGAGGTGCTGAAGCTCCATCCCGAACTGAACTGCGAGATCCGCTTCGGAAAGTTCTACCCCCGAAAAACCATCGATATCTCGTTCCAGGTGGCCATCGAGGACGAATCCGCCGATCTTGCGCTCAAGCACCGGCATGATCTTTCGGGTGCGATCGTCCGGAGCGCCGATCAGAAAACGATCGAAGAGATCGCTTCGGAGCTGAATGCGGCGGCGCGGAAAATCCGCAACCAACGGGATCCGCTTTTTTCGGGCATCAAGCAAATCAGCGGCATGATCCCGGGATTCCTGCAGACCTTCGCGGTCGGAATCATCAAGTGGATCATCTCGGGGCTCAACCTCTGGAGTCCCGTGCTCGGCATTCCGAAAAACGCATTCGGTTCGATCATGGTCACCAATGTGGGATCGCTGGGCCTCGACTTCGCCCTCCCCGCGCTGTTTCCGCCTGCTTCGGTCCCGGCGATTGTGGCCGTGGGGGCCATTTACAAGGCACCCGTGTACGAAACCGATGATGCGGGAATAGTCCTGCGAACCAGGCTTGAACGGCACATCCGGCTCTGTGGCGCCTTCGATCACCGGTACATCGACGGACTGCACGCCTCGCGGATCGCCCGCGACATGCGAAGGCTCGCCGATTCGCCCGAGACTCTGGGCAAAACTCCCGAAGGAACTTCCTGAATCGTTCTTCAAGCCTCAGCGAACGGATCGGGGGGCTTCACCCGCCCGTGCTGCGCGCTTCAGGCGCTTTTGAAAGGCGGGACTCTCGATAAACTGCTTTTCGATTTGCTGAAGGCGCGAGAAATCCTCCTCCAGATCGGGGGCCTTCATTTTTGCCGCCCGGGTCTCTCCGGCAGAAGACACCGATTCCGGAACCGCTCCATGACTGAGTCCGAGCGTGACCAGTCCGAGACCCAGTCCCGAAAAAAACCAAAACGAGGAAGGAAGAATTCTTGGCTTTCTCACGGGGCGTACCCTACCACGGCCGACAAAAAGAATCAACCAATGAGAAATCTCATGACTCCCGGGGCTTTTCGCCTGACTTCTTTCTAAAAACCTCGCTAAGATCGTAGCGTTCGAGCAGAGACATCTATGAAGCCCATTCTCCCGATCACCTTGAAAGGCGTGCGCCAACACCATCTGAAGAACCTCGATATCGAGATTCCCCAGAAAAAACTCACCGTGATCACCGGGGTGTCGGGAAGCGGGAAGTCCACCCTCGCCTTCGAGACCCTCTACGCCGAAGGCCAACGGCGATACGTGGAGAGTCTTTCGACTTATACCCGTCAGTTTCTCGAAAAAATGCCAAAGCCCGAGCTCGACTCGATCGAGAACATTCCTCCGGCGATCGCGCTCGAACAGAGAAACACCGTTTTGAATTCCCGGAGCACCGTGGGAACCCAGACCGAGCTGATGGATGACTTGCGGCTTTTGTACTCGAAGCTCGGATCGCTTCTTTGCGACCACTGTGGCGCCACCGTGGTCGAAATCACCCCTCGTCATCTCGGAGAACACATCCTCGAGCGCGGTGCCAAAAAAAAATTCGCGCTCCTTGCGCCGATCGAGTTTTCATCGGACTCCAAACCTCGATCAACGACCTTCCTACAGAGCTATCTGAGTCTTCTTGCAGAGCAAGGATTCCGGCGCGTGTACTGGATCAAAAAAAAGATGTGGATTCCGCTCGACGAGCCCATTCCGGCGGCGGTTCCTCTTTCGGCCCTGACCAATCGCGAGCTCCACCTGCTTTTAGACCGCTTCAATCTGAGCGAAATCCCGGATCCCGCGAAGCTCGATGCCGACACTCTGACGCGATACTGGGATTCCCTCGAACAGGCGCTCAAATACGGCCACGAGAAGGTTCTGGTTCTCGACCTCGACTCGATGGAGACCCGGCATTACCAAACCGGCTTCGCCTGCCTCGAATGCGGAAAGCGCCACACCTCCCCTTCTCCCAATCTATTTTCGTTCAACAGTCCGATCGGCGCGTGCACTCGGTGCAACGGCTTCGGATTCAATCTCGATCTCGACGAGAAAAAGATCATTCCCGATCCAAAGACCACCTTGGGTTCAGGATGCATCGATCCGCTCGCCAAGCCCTCCGCCGAATCGGAATTCAAGGAGTTCTTGAAGTCCGCCCGGAAGCACGGGATCCGCCCCACCGAATCCTACGAGGACCTGACGGACTCGCAGAAAAAATGGGTGTGGGAACAGATTCGCGCCCATTTTGCGATGCTCGAGGGCTACCGCTACAAATTCCATGTGCGCATTCTCATCCGTCGCTACCAGAGTCCCGTGGAGTGCGGCTCCTGCAAGGGATCCCGCCTGAGGCCCGAGGCGCTCAAGGTCGAAGTGGGCGGGAAAAACCTTCCGGAATTGCTGTCTCTTCCGGTCGATGCGCTTCTCGACTGGTTCCGGAGACTCGATTTGAATGAGGGCGCGAAGCAACTTCTGAAAGACCTGCACCCGAGAATCCTGAAGCGTCTGGATTTTTTGTGCCGTGTGGGCGTGCCGCATCTTACCCTGAACCGTCTGACCCGGACGCTCTCGGGCGGCGAGTTCCAGCGGATCAACCTCGCAACCCAGCTCGGAAACGGGCTTTCGGGCACGCTCTATGTTCTGGACGAACCCACCATCGGACTCCACCCCGAGGACACCGACCGCTTGCTCTCGATCCTCCGGGACCTCCGGGATCAGGGCAACACGCTCGTAGTGGTGGAGCACGAAACGTCCATTCTGAAAGATGCGGACTGGATCGTGGAGCTCGGCCCCGAGGCCGGAAAAAAAGGCGGAAATCTCGTCGTGCAAGGAACTCCGGCCGCTGTCCGGACCCACCAAGGCTCCCGCACCGCACGTTTCCTCGGTCCCGACGGGGGGAACATCCGCAGAACTCGGCCCTTGCGGGCGAAAAGTCCGCACCTGCTCACGATCCAAGGATGTGCGGGACATAACCTCAAATCGATCGATGTTTCGTTTCCGCTCGAACGACTGGTGGTCGTCACCGGAGTGAGCGGTTCGGGAAAAACCACGCTTGTCCATCACACTCTGGCTCCCGCGCTTCTTGCGAGGCTTTCGGGCGATGAGCTCCCCGAATCGGACGAAGAAGAAGCCGCGGAAATCACGGGCCTTGCGGACTTCAGGGGAATGTCCGGTCACGAACGGATCCGGAAGGTGATTCTTCTGGATCAGAAGCCGATCGGAAAGAACTCCCGCTCCAATCCGGCGACCTACCTGAAAATCTGGGATGAGATCCGGAAGCTCCTCTCGGTCCAGTCGCTTGCGATCTCGCGCGGCTACACTCCCGGGTTCTTCTCGTTCAACATCGAGGGCGGACGCTGTCCGGTATGCAAGGGAGAGGGAGAGATCGCAATCGATATGCACTTCATGGCTCAGGTGAAGCTGAAGTGCGAGGACTGCGATGGAAAGCGATTCACCCGCCCGGTGCGCGAGATCCAATACAAAGGGAAATCCGTTTCCGATCTGCTCGAGATGACCGTCGATGAGGCCCATGACCTGTTTTTCGAGCATCGGGAAATCCAAAAACGGCTCTCGGTGCTAAAGGAGGTCGGACTCGGATACCTCGCGCTCGGCCAAAGCGGCCCCACGCTCTCGGGCGGTGAGGCGCAAAGGCTCAAGATCGCGGGGGCCCTCTGCGACTCCGGCGCCGGGACGGGAGGAGAACTCTTCATCCTGGATGAACCCACAACGGGGCTTCATCAGGATGATGTCACGAAGCTCCTGAAGCTCCTGCATGATCTGGCGGACCTTGGAAAAAGCGTGATTCTGATCGAGCACAATCTTGAGGTGATCCGCAATGCGGATTGGGTGATCGATCTCGGGCCCGGTGGAGGCTCACTCGGTGGCGAACTGGTCGCGCAAGGCACCCCCGAGGACCTCATGCGGCATCCCCGCTCCAAAACCGGAAAAGCCTTGAGAGAGGCCGATCCGGGACCTCACTGAGCGAGCCAACCGCCGTCCACCGGCAGTGAAATGCCAGTGACAAAACTCGCCCTTTCGGAGGCAAGCCAGTGGACCGCATCGGCAACCTCGGAAGGATTCCCGAGGCGCCCCATGGGCTCGCGACTTTGAAATTCTTTTCGGATCTTCTCTTCTCCGTGCACGATCCGGTCGATCATCGGAGTCTGGATCACGCCAGGACAGACCGCATTGATCCGGATGTTCGCACGCGCCACCTCGAGTGCGGCAGACCGGGTGAGTCCGATCACGCCGTGCTTGCTCGCCGTATAGGCAGGAGACTCGGGAAACCCGACATTTCCGGCGATCGAGGAACAATTCACGATCGCTCCCGCCCCTTGCCGGAGCATGAGCGGAATCTCGTACTTCATGCAGAGCCAGACCCCGCGCAGATTCACGTTCATCACCCGATCCCAGTCTTCCGGGGTGTAATCAATCGTAGTTGCTTTCACGCCCTCGATTCCGGCGTTATTCACGGCGACATCAAGTCGCCCGCAGCGTTCGACGGTTTCGCGCAAAAGCTCACGGACCTCATCCGCCCGCGAAACATCGCATCTCCGGAAGAGTGCTCTGCCTCCGACTGTTTCGACCATACGGGCGGTTTCGATCCCGCGGGCCTCATCGAGGTCCGCCACCACCACCGTTGATCCGTCCTTGCCGAACGCGAGCGCGCAGGCCCGTCCGATTCCGCTTCCGGCTCCGGTCACCAACACGACTCGATTCATGGTCACGGTTTTTCCTGATTCCATCTTGAGGGCCTCCTGATCTCACGCCATTCGCGCCAGACAAAAGGATACAAAAGGAATGCCAAATCCCGGGGAACCAGAATCGTTCCCCGGGAAGCAAGCGGGACAATTCGACTCAGTTCCGGAGCATCTGGGGCGGAAGGATCGGGGTGAGCTTCACTCTTCCGGATCCCCCTTCCACAATCGACGGACGCTCGTTCTTCCGGACGACCACCGCCAACTGAACCAACTGGCCCTGGAACTGCACGGGGGTCGGGACGGCCTCTTCGAGAGGAAGATACGGGAACTGCAGCATCCTCTCGGTCTCCAGCCAGGGCTGGCTCTGGAAGTCGACCCGGAAGTAGGTTTTTCCGTCCATTTGCACGATCGTACCGTTCAGAAGATACGTTTCGTTCTCGGCAAGCTCGAATTTCGTATTGGCTCTCCGGAGCGGAAACGGCACCCTCTCGCCGTCAATCTTGGAAATCACGCAGGAGGGATTGTACAGATTGATCTGCGCCCCCGCAGTCCCCCCGAACCCGGATGCGAATGCAAGCGCGAGTCCCAACGACAGAATCGAGCGTGGTTTCAAGAAAAAAAATAGAATGTTCTTCATTGCCCCTCCCCAGGGATGATGCGGATCCGAAGCTCCGGAGCCAAACGGTATCCCTGTCTCCAATTCTGGATGTACTGGGGATTCCTCTGGTCGGGCTCCATCAACTTCCGGATCCGATTGATGTTGTAATACAGCTTCCCGTCGTGTTCCTCCGGGTTGTACTTCTCGAGCCAAACCGTCTCGATGATTTCGGATTTTTGCAGACCCTGCCGCACGCTTCCGTTGCCCCCGCCATGGGCAAGGGCGAGCCGGTGCACGATCTCCATGAGCACGCGCTGACGACGGAGATTGACCTCCCCTTCTCTGGTCCGGATCACCGAACGCTCCAGATCGATCTCGAGATCCACCCGGTTCAGGTTGAGCTTCACCCGTTCCTCGGCGATCCCGAGACGGAGATTCCTGAGCTCTTCTTGGACCACGGCTTTTTCGAGAAGGTCGAGATAGAATCGCGCCTGGATGAAATCCTGCTCAAGACGCGAAAGCACCGCGAACCCATAAAGCACATAAAGATAGTGATACCAGTTGTGCTCAGAGACCGACTCGGCGAAGGCCTTCTGGATCCATTGTTTCGCGAGAGCGAGATCTCCCGCCTTCTCGGCCGTCCGGCAGAGCATGAGATACGTCGAGGAGAGAATTCCCCGGGGACGCTCTCGCGCAGCGCATGCGAGAATCACCTCGCCCAGATAGCGGGAGCGCTTCAGTTTTCCCTGATTCTGAGCCACAACCGCACAGGCGAGCAGGGCCCGGCACTTGGAATGAAGAAGCTCACGTCGGGTCTCGGGGTCGCGGAGATCAGCGGAGTTTTCTTCGCGTTCGACCTCCCGCCAGAACCGGTGGAACAGGATCTGCGCCTTCCGGTGGCGGGTATTGCGGAACGCGATGATCCCCTTGCAATACCAAATCTGCGGTGAGAGCGCGCCGTCACTCTGGGCGACGAAAATCTCGAGCTCATTGACCCATTTTTCGACGCCGGCCTCGTCCCCGATCTCGCTCGCGTACCGAAGGAGTTGGGCGAGAGCCTCGCTGATGGCGCGAGGATCCCGAAGCTCGCGAGCCCGCTCGTAGGCGAGCGAGAAGTACGCGGCCGCATCTTTCAATTCGCATTTTTCGAGCTTCAAACCGCCCCGCCGGAGCAGCTCCTTCGGGAGCAGGGAAGGATCGACCGGCGCACCGGGACCTTCCAGACCGATGCCACGGCCGGCGTACTTCGAACCCGAAACTGGATTGCTTGGAAACACGATCCTCCCCCCGAACGATCACCCCTAGGATAACGATGCCTAATTTAGTAAGATCCTTGACGATAATCAATATGAACTTGAACTTTTCACGTTGGCACAAGCATTCTGATCCGGGCATCGCTCCTGCCGGTGCCGTGGTTTTTCTTCATGGCATGGGCGGCACGGGCCAGATCTGGCGGCCCATCGCCGCCGCACTCGAGGAAGAGTGGGATTGCATCGCCCCCGATCAGCGCGGACACGGAGGGAGCCGGCCGGTTCCCGAGTCCGAGCGGGAACGATTTCACGCCGAGGATTATGCGAAGGATGTCTCAGAACTGCTGGAGAGCCTCGGAATCGCGCACTACTGGATCGTCGGCCACTCCATGGGGGTTCGCACCGCACTTGCCCTGGCGCGAAGAGAACCCGAAAAAACAGCGGGAATCACGGCCATAGACATCGGCGTGACCTCGGACTGGGGCGGAGGCATCGGGATCCCGCTCGCCGACTTCATCCAGACCCTGCCGGAAACCTTTCCCGACCGGACCTCGATGAGATCGCACCTCTTCGCACGCTGTCCAGACCCCGCGATCGCCCAGTACCTCTCGGCTGTCGCAAGAAACATCGGGAAGAAAACCCCCGAAGAGCCGGAAGCGTGGGTGTTTCCGTTCGAACACGCCGCCTTGGTCAAGACGATCCATCAAGCGCACCGGGCGCCCCTCCGCGATTGGCTCCTGGAGTGCCTCGGGCACGGAATCCCGGTGGAGTTTCTTCGGGGAGCGGACTCCAAGGTCTGGAAAAAAGAGGAGTTCGAGGAGCAAAAATCCACGATCCGACATCCGCTTCTTCAGTTCCACGAATGGGAGGGATGCGGACACGGACTACCATTCGAGCAACGGGCGCGATTCACGACGCACTTGCGTTCCGTGTTGCGGAACTCCGTACGCCTTACCGGTCAGTGAACACTGATTATTGATCGAAGCTGACGGGCACGGAGGAGCCTTTTCCGCGGGAAACGACTTCCTCGTTCCGCGAAATTTTTGCCTCCTTCATGAGGGCGGAAGTGAACCGGCGAAAGAAATCATTCTGTTTTTCGCCGAGCAACTTCGCGCGAGCATCCTGTCGATCCTTGGCGCTGGCCGAGGACGGATTGAACTGCTCGCTTGAAAGGGCGAGCGCGAAGAACGTTCCCCCCGGAAGAGCGAACCTTTGCGCAGCAGCTCCTTTTTTCAGGGCAAAGAGATCATTCTGGATCGAAGCGACCGAGCCGACTCCGGGAATCACATTCGAACGAGCGGTGAGCCAATCGGAGGTCTTGACGGGATACTTGATCGCCCCGCCTGAGGAAAGCGCAGGAATCACCTGCTTTTCGATCTCGGCCACCTTTTCGTCGAGTTTCGCCGATTGCTCCTCGGGCTTCAGGTCCTTCGGAAGAAGCTTCCGGACGGACTCATGATCGACATACACATATTTGAACTTCCGCTTCTCGCGCGCAATGCGGAGTTCCCGATCGACCTCGACCGGAGTGATCTGCACCAAAGACACGAGGAATTCACGGAACTTGCGGTCCATCAGTTCGCGACCCACCATCTCTTCGTACCGGACCGGGGTGAGCGCATTGGCCTGAAGCAAGTTGCGATAAAGCGTCTTGTCAAAACGGCCATCCTTCTGGAACACATCCTGTTTCAGAATTTCATCGAGGATTTCCTGGGACGAAGGATAAAATCCCTCGCGCTTGGCGATCTGCCCGAAAACCTTGCGCTGTGCGAGATCGTTGAACACCGACTCGCCGACCCGAAATTGTTCCAGTTGAGCCTCAGACACCTTGCCGCCCATCAGGCCCTTGAAAAACTCGATCCGCTGGTTCAACGCCCGCGAAAACTCGGTGTAAGAAATGGTTTCGCCGTTCACCTCGCCCGCGACCCCGGGTCCGCGCGATCCGCTTCCGGGAACGAAAATCCCGTAGAACACAAACACGAGGGTGATGACGCCGATCACGCCGCCGATCACCGCTGGACCCCACTTGCTTCTCATCACTCCGATCATGAATTTATCCTTTTGCAACCATTCAAACACAATATAGGATAATTGCAAATGTTAAAGCTGATGAAGCAGTACCGTTTTTACTTGATATTACTACTGTTTTTACTGATCCCCCTGCTTTCCATCGACACCACGAACCGATCCCCCCGCGACTATCGTTTTTATGACCGCATCGCCCTTGCGATCACCACTCCCTTCGAGATCGCGATCCATTGGACTCTCGACACGGTCGTCGGATTTTATGAGAACTACATCTCGCTCTGGAAGACCCGGAAGGAAAACGGCGAGCTGATCGACGAGAATCGCAAGCTTGTGAACACCATTCTGAACCTTCGGGAGCTGGAGCAGGAAAATCTCCGGTTCCGGAATCTCCTGCAGTTCAAGGAGACATTCAAGGTCGATACGGTTGTGGCCCGGATGATCGCAAAGGATGTCTCGACCGATTTTCGCACGATCCGGATCAACCGCGGAAAATCAAGCGGCATCGCCCCGAACATGGCCGTGGTGAACGCGGAAGGGGTGGTGGGCCGGGTGCTCCGGGTGAACGAGGAGACCTCGGATGTGGTGACGATTCTCGATCCGCTGTCGGCGATCGACGCGTACATCCTCCGCTCCCGCGTCCGGGGAATCGTGGAGGGCCTGAGCGACACCCTTTGCCAACTCAAGTTCGCGCTCCGGGTGGATGACATCCTTCCCGGGGACTTGCTGCTCTCGAGCGGTCTCGGCGGGAATTTCCCGAAAGGGGTTCCTGTGGGAACGGTCATCAAGGTGACGCGGAAATCCTACGGAATCACCCAGAAGGTCGAGGTCAGACCCAGCGTCGACTTCTCGAAGGTCGAAGAAGTGATGGTCGTCACGCGGGCCGATGCGGCCCCCGCCCATATGCAACTCTTCGATCCGGCCCCGGAAGCCTCGCCCGCACCGGCGAAAGGACCTGCGAAACCATGAAAATCGGGATCCTGAAGATCCTCAACATCCCGGGCCTGATGCTGATCGCGCTGATCTCGCTCGCTCTGCAAGGGACTCTCTTCAACAATGTTTCGCTGGCCTTCTTCCAGCCGGACGTCATTCTATTCTTGGTTCTCTGGCTTGCCATGAAGCGCACTTTCGCCGAAGGAGGCGTGCTGACCCTGCTCCTGGCGTATCTGGTCGAGCTCAAATCGGGCGTGCCACAGGGATTGTTCCTGACCCACTACATGATGATCTATGTCGGAACGCGGTTTTTGTACCGGAACTTCCGCGTCTGGAACCGGCGATCGCTGATCCTGATCGGAGTGGGGGCCGCCGTGATCTCGCGCCTGAATATTTTGTTCCTCATGTACCTTTTGAACAAGTCCGACAATCTCTGGTTCCACACCCTGCAGCTCTTGGCCCCCACCGCGATCATCCACGGAATCCTGATTCCGTTCGTGTTCCGGTTCCTGCACCGGTTTGACTTCCTGACCTTCAAAAATCCCGAGGCCGAACACCGCTACGAGCGGGACTTCCACCTCGACGAGGAGATGATCTGAAATGTCTTTCATCGGCAACGAAGAACAGATCCGGTTTCTTCAAGAACGATTCCGCCTGGTGTACGGTTTCGTATTCATCGGCTTTGCGGTTCTTGCTTCCCGGATGGTGTACCTGCAGGTCATCAACGGAGACCAGATGCGGCAGTACTCCGAGGAGAACCGGATCAAACGGGTGAAGATCGCGGCGCCGCGCGGGATGTTCTTCGACCGCTACGGACAACTCCTCGTGGACAACCGCCCAGCATTCAACGTCCAGATCACGCCCCAATACCTGAACGAATCGGGGAAGGCGCAAGAAGTTCTCGAGAAGCTTTCGATTCTGATCAAAATGCCGGTCAATGAGATCCAAAAACGGGTCCAGAAACTTCGACAGCCCGCCTTCATGCCGGTGATCATCAAGGACAACCTGACCCGCGACGAGGTTGCCGAACTCGAAACCTGGAAGATCGACATGCCCGGGGTGCAGGTCGAGATGGCGATCTCGCGCGCGAACCTCTCGAACGATGTGGGTTCGCACCTGTACGGGTACATCGGCAAAGTGAGCCAATCCGAGCTTCCCTCGCTGAACCAGAACGCGAGCCGAAAATACATGCTGGATGATTCCGTCGGAAAAAGCGGCCTCGAAAAGGAATTCGAGGAGCAACTCCGCGGAGTCGACGGATCCGAACTGGTCGAGGTGGATGCCCTCGGACGCAGCATCGAATCGGCCCGCTCCAAAGGAAGGGTCCTGACCCAGGCGCAAGTCGAGCCCTTCGTTCCGGGCAAGAATCTCGTTCTCAGCATCGATCAGGATCTGCAGATGGCCGCGATCCGCGGCTTCGGCCTGAAGAACGGCGGCCTGATCGCGCTCGACCCGCGAAGCGGCGAGGTGCTGGCCATGGTTTCGCGGCCTTCGTTCAATCCGGCCGATTTCTCACGCGGGATCGATTCCGAACTCTGGAGCCGGCTGATTTCGGACGAGAACCGCCCGCTCCGCGACAAGACCATCCAAGACCATTATTCTCCTGGCTCCACATTCAAGACGATCACGGCGATCGCGGCCCTCGAAGAGGGGGTGATCACCAAAGACACCACCTTCAGTTGCGGCGGCTCCATCAACCTCGGGAATCGCAAGGTCCACTGCTGGAAGAAAGAGGGGCACGGATCGGTGAATGTGGTCTCGGCCCTCACCCACTCCTGCGACGTGTTCTTTTACCGCGTGGCCCAGAAGCTGAAGAGCGTGGATGATATCGCCAAATGGGCGTTCCATCTGGGACTCGGCAAACGCACCGGAATCGAGCTCGGTCGCGAGGTTCCGGGGCTGATCCCGACGGAAGCGTGGAAGCAGCGGCGATTCAATGTTCCCTGGTCTCCGGGCGAAACCCTGTACGTGGCGATCGGACAAAGCTTCGTGCTGACCACCACGATCCAGCTGGCAAACGCCTATGCTTCGCTGGTGAACGGCGGAACCCTGTATAAACCCCATGTGGTAAAAAGCATCCAGAGCGAGGAAGGCAAGACCATCCGCGAGTTCGTACCCCAAGTGCTCGAAAAGACCAAACTGAAACCCGAGACCATCGACCTCGTGACCCAAGGCCTCTGGGGCGTTGTGAACGCACCGGGCGGAACCGCCCACTCCCAGCACATCCCGGGCATGGAGTTCGCCGGAAAGACCGGAACGGTTCAGGTCGTGAGCCAGAAGGCCGAGAAGATCTACCAGAAGTGCGAGAGCCTGCGCTACAACCAGCGGCATCATGGTGTGTTCGTGGGCTACGCCCCGATCAAGGATCCGTCGATCGTGGTCGCTGTCGTGGCGGAACACGCCTGCTCGGGCTCGCAGGGCGCGGCTCCGATCGCACGCGAGGTCATCAAGACCTACCTTCAGAAATATTATCCGGATCTCTACAGCGACCGCGCCATCGAAGAGCGGCGGCAAGTTGAAATCCGTGAAAAGAAAGCCTCACGGCAAAACGGAGGGGAATGACCATGACCTACACCTCGATGGAGACCAGACCGGATCAGCAGTTCGATCCGAATCGCATCAGCTCGTACGAAGAGGAATTCAAATGGCTCAAGTGGGTTCCCTTGATCCTCGAGATCTGCCTTCTTGCGGTCGGATTGCTCAATCTCTTGAGCGCCACGGCGGTCGAGGACAAGGCCATGGGGCTCTGGAAGAACCAGACGATTTCCGCGGCGCTCGGCGCCATCATCACCCTCGTGCTTTATTTTCCGCACTATTCGTTCCTTTCGCGCATGGCGTACCTGATTTACATGGGAAACCTCGGGCTGTTGCTTGCAGTCCTCGCCTTCGGGCGTTCATCGCTCGGGGCAAGACGCTGGATCAACCTCGGCGGATTCAGTCTCCAGCCCTCGGAGCTCATGAAGCTCTCGATGGTGATCTTCCTTGCCAAATTCTTCGAGAACAAGAACTCCACCGGGGGTCTGAAGTTCGGCGAACTGATCATCCCGACCTTGTTTGTTCTGATTCCGGTGGGACTCATCATGGTCCAGCCCGATCTCGGCACCGCCATGATCATCCTGCTCGTCTACGGGAGCATGTTGCTCTTTCTTAGGCTCCATCCGAAGCTCATCATTCTCGGCATCATCGCCGGATCGGTCGCCCTTCCTGTGATTTACAATTACGGACTCAAACCCTATCAGCGGCAACGGATCATCACCTTCATCGACCCGATGAGCGATCCGAAGGGCGCGGGCTACAACTCCATCCAATCGATGATCGCGGTGGGATCAGGCCAGATCTGGGGCAAGGGCTTCAAGAAGGGAACCCAGGCACACCTGAACTTCCTGCCGGAACACCACACGGACTTCATTTTCTCGGTCTTCAGCGAGGAGTGGGGCTTCGTCGGGTGCTCGGTGCTTCTTCTGCTCTACACTCTCTTCATCATGAGCGGGCTTTCGGTCGCATACCAGAGCAACGACAAGTTCGCCTCGCTCCTCGCCTTCGGGATCACGTCCATTTTCTTTTGGCACGTGTTCGTGAACATGGGGATGGTCATGGGAATGCTCCCAATCGTGGGAGTCCCCCTGCCCTTCATGAGTTATGGGGGATCGGCCCTCCTGACCGCCATGAGCGGCGTCGCGATCCTGATCAATATCGCCAACAAGAAGTACATGTTCTGATACGGAGACACCATGGAACGCACGATCATCGAGCCCTTCAAGATCAAGGTCACCGAACCCCTGGTCCGGAAGACCCGCGAGGAACGCGTACGGGTTCTCGAAGCGGCGAGCTTCAATCTTTTTCTGGTCAGGTCCGAGGATGTGACCTTTGATTTCCTGACCGATTCTGGGACCACCGCCATGAGCGCGAACCAATGGGCAGCCATGATGATCGCGGACGAAAGCTATGCGGGGTCGCGGAGCTTCCACCGGTTCAAGGACAAGGTCACGGAGATCATGGGCTTCGAACATGTCATCCCCACCCACCAGGGACGGGCGAGCGAGCGGCTTCTCTTCGGGACCCTGCTGAAGCCCGGAATGAAGATCCCGTCCAACAATCACTTCGACACCACAAGGGCCAACATCGAGCAACTGGGAGCGCAGGCGGTCGATCTCGTGATCGCAGAAGGGAAAATTCCCGAGAGCGATCACCCGTTCAAAGGGAACATCGATCTCGACCGTCTCGAATCCTTCTGCCGGGAGTTCCGTGACCGGATTCCGGTCGGGATGCTCACGATCACGAACAACACGGGCGGCGGACAACCGGTGAGCCTTGCGAATCTCCGCGCCGCGGCTGCGATTTACCGCAAATACGGAATTCCCTTCATTCTGGATGCGTGCCGCTTCGCCGAAAATGCGTGGTTCATCAAGACGCGTGAAACGGAATTCTCTGCGACTCCGGTTCGCGAAATCGTCCGGCAGATCTTCGCCGAGGCCGACGGCTGCATGATGAGCGCGAAAAAAGACGGGCTCGTGAACATCGGCGGTTTCATCGCGCTCCGCAATCCGGAATGGGTGCCGGGACTCCGGAACCAGCTCATTCTGACCGAGGGTTTTCCTACCTATGGTGGCCTTGCCGCGCGCGACCTCGAGGCTCTTGCCGTGGGCTTGGACGAGGTCCTGGAAGAGGATTATCTGAAGTACCGCATCGCCACCTCGGCCTACATGGGACGGCGTCTGAATGACATGGGCATTCCGACCGTGAAGCCGGCCGGCGGACACGCCGTGTACATTGATGCCGCGAGATTCCTGCCGCACATCCCGAAGGAGCATTTTCCCGGGCAGGCGCTTGCGACCGAACTCTATTTGCAGGATGGAATCCGGAGCTGTGAGATCGGATCGGTCATGTTCAAAGAGGCGGCAACCATGGAACTTGTCCGGCTCGCCTTCCCGAGGAGGGTGTACACCCAGAGCCACTTTGATTATGTGCTGGAGGCATTTCAGGAGGTCGCGGCCCGCTCGGCATCCCTGCGAGGCTTCCGGATCCGCGAGGCGCCTCCGTTCCTGAGACACTTCACCGCCAAGTTCGAACGCGCTTAATTCACGAGCCCCGAAAGCAGACCGAACACTTCCGCCCGCGAAAGCGGCGGAAACTGCAAGGTTCCATCGAGATACTTCTTCCAGGTGCGGCCCCAGTTCAGCCAATACGATGCGCCCGAAATAAAACCTTCCGGTGCCTTCTTGTTCACGATCATATACCCGAAAAGCGCCTGCAGTTCCTGATCGTCACTCCCGCAGGTTCCCTTCACCTTTCCCTTGGCTTCGATTTTCAGGGTCTGACAGATCTTCGGAAAAAACCCGAGCGCCTCCTGAAGTTGAACCCGTCCGTCACGGCTCGTATCCATGGTCTCAAACAGCATCTCCACCAACGGATGCACAAAGAAGATATTCTGCAGGTGATCCATGTCGAGATTCCGGAACCGATAATCATCCGGTGTGCGACTGCGGAACCAGCCAAGTGGTTTCTCCTCGAACATGTACATGCCGGTGAGCTTCATGGTTCCGACTGCGAGCTCGAACTGTTCCTTCTGGCCCAGCGCCGACAGGGCATCGACCATCGCGGGAAGGTTTCCGCTGAAGGATTCTTTGTAGAATCCGGGCTCCATCAAATGATCCGCCACGCACCGTCCTTCGAATCCGTCCAGATCCTCGACCTTGATCTTGGTGCAACGGGAATCACCCAGATGATCGACAAACCGCAAAAAGGGCGCTCCCATGCCATAGGTCATGGTCATGAACTCGGTCAGCTCGTTCAGATCAAGCGCCTGATCCCCGTTCCCATTCCGCATGAAGAGGTTGATCGTGCGCATCTGGTCGCTGGCGGCATCGAGGGGATGGGATGCCCGGTAGAGCATCTTGAAGTTCAGCATCAACGTGCGAAGATCATCCAGAAGAATCGCAAAATCAAAAGTGCTCAACTGATGGGTCGAGTACTTGCTGTACCGGGGGATGACGAACGACAAAGCCTCATGCGCCACAATCCGGTACGCAAGTTCCCGGAATTGGAATTCTCCCCGATCCGCATACTCCGGTGAAAAATAAATCTCGGGCGCGGCTCCGGCATCCTTCAGGATCGGAGGAAACAAGTTCAAAACCTCACGGTTCGAGGGCACCTTGAGGCCTGCAAGAATCGAGGATTTTCCCTTCTTGCCTTTTTTTCCGTCGAACGACCGCTCGAGATCCTCAAGCCTCACCCGCATTGCCCCGAACATTCCGGCCAATATGCGCAAGTGCTTTGTGGTGATCCGGTCGCGGTCGCTGAGAACAAGACCCTCGGTATTGATGATTCCTTTTTTCCCCTCCAAAAGGTGACTCCAGATCAGATACAGACTCCGCTCCATGGAGTATTTCAATTTCACTCCGGAATCCTTGAAATACTTCTTTACTGCGTCCGCGCCTTCTTTCAGTCCGAATTCCTTGCCGGATTCCGCCACCAGACTGAGGGCGCTCTCGAGCCAAAGAAAGGTTCTGGAATCGAGCGTGAACTCCGGCTTCTCGATCAGGGTCTCAGGCGACCCTCCCGAGGCCACGCGCCCCAGAAGCCGGGCCAGCTCTTCGGGCTTCACGAGATCGGGATCCCCCCCCATCATGATAAGCTTGATCTTTTGGACATTATCCACCGTGAGCGGAATCGGCGGCTTCTCCTTCAGATCGACATGGGCCATCACGCGGTTCAGAGCCGGCACCAGCTCTGAAATCCGGATCGGGCTCCGGATGGACTGCCTCAACAGGTCCGAGACCCGCCGCATTTTGACTTCATCCGAAGCTCCGCCATCCTGAACCGCCATCAGGTTCTCGAGGAGAACAATCTCGGAGCGAAGAATGGCGTCGGCCCGCGAACCAAAGAGGATGGCCTTCAGCCTCATGACATCCGTGAGAATCCGGACGAAGCGATCGACATCAAAGGGCTTGCCGCTCAGAAGCCGGACCGGCTCCTTCATGCGCTCCATTTTGGAACGCAGATCCGCAAGAGTGAATTCTTTTGCGGCATTCCGGGCAAGAAAGAGATTGAGAACAAACCGGCCCATGGTGATGTCCGTGACTTTCTTTTTGAAGAACCCGCCCGGAAGCGCGGCCTTGATTTCGGCCAGACTGATGCCGGGAGGAGTTTCACCGAACAGAATGGTTTTGACTTCAGCCAGGGCACGAAGCTTCCGGAGTGCGGATTCCTCAATCGTGAATCCATCCACGCTCTTTCGCATTTTTTCGAGGAGCGCCACGATCGCGGCCGGATCGAACGAGGCCGAAGGCGGAAGTCCGGCTTGGTCGAGCGCCTTCAGGACCGCAGGAAAATCTTCCGGCCCTTTCGCCTCGATCGAGAGAAGCGCATGGAGGATTTCAAAATCCTTCCGGACAATCCCCTCGGGACCAGTCCCGAGGAGCTGATGCTTCAGGGAGAGGATTTCGGGGATCAGATCGACTAAGCCCTTGGTGTTCCGGCCTGTCCCCTCTCCCGCGAGCGAAATCAGGCTGATCAGGGCGGCGCTGTCGATCGACAAGGACCCCGGTCCTTTCAGCAGACGAGCCAGCAGCTCTTTCGGACGGGAGGAAAGCGCTTGAAGAGCCTGACCCTCACGAATCAGGAGAACGATCTCTTTCAGCGAGAGGAAGTCCCCATCGGTGCCGAGCAAGAACTTCCGGACGGCACGGATCCCATCGACCCCTTTCGAAAGCAGGGCAAGACGGCTCCACGGTTCTTCTTTTGGCAAATTCCCGCGGGCAAGATTCGCGACCGTGGACAAACCGATTCCGGATTGGAACGAACCAGTGCTCCAAAGACGGTCGAACTTCTCGATGGTTCCGGCGGGATCCTTTTCGAGAGCGTCTTTGGCCCCAAACACCGCAAGAGCATTCTCGATGTCCGTCAGCAAAAGCGCTTCCCGTCCCGTGTTCCAAAGACCGGCCTTCAACTCGAAACCGGCATCGATCAGACTCCGGAAAGCTTCCTTCGGAACCTCCGGCGGCAGGTAGGGAATGACTTTCAGAATCATGGCGCGGCTCAACTGGGTCACGGCCGGAGGCGTCTTCAGAACCTCCACCACCTTGCGGGCGAGAATCGCGGGGGGCACCGTCCCGGTCGGAATCAAGCGAAGCCCCTGCTCCACCTTGAGCAGGATCGTGTCGAGCTCGGTGAGCTCCATGCGATCGGAGTCTTTACCGGTCACGGCGGAGCGGACCAGTGCGAACATCATGGCGCCTTTTTCGACCCCGAGCGGGATGGCGGGATCGGCGAAAAACTCGCGGTGCTCCGAAGCAAGAGCGATGATCCTCTTGATCGAGAAATCCGGTTTTCGTTTGAGTTCGCGGGTGAGAACCCGGTCGGTGATCCGCAGGTGTTCCCGGACTTCCGCAAGAGCATCCGCCGCCTTCTTCGGGTTCCGACGCGGGTCCGGAAACGGCTCACCCTCGAGGGAACGCTTTGCAAGCCTGTTCAGGGACTTTCGAAGATCCGGATCGCGGAAAAGAAGATCGAGCGAGACCTCGCTCCCGAATCCCGGTAGAAGGACCTCAAGCCCCATCCGCGCCATGATGAAGGAATCAGCGGTTTTTCGGATGCTTTCGGGATCGCTCAGATTTTTTTCGCGAAGAAGCGCACGAAGGGATGCGGCCATTCCGTCCATGGCCCGGCCCTGCTCTTCGGGCGTCGAGAGGATCCGGATTTCCACCGTATCGATGAACCCGGTCAAATCTTTCGACACCACGCGGGCCGAGAACATCGCGTTCAGTCCCTGCGCAATCCGCTCCCAGCGATCCTGCTCGATCTCGGTATCGGAGCCGCCGATCAGGAGGACTTTTCCGTACCGGATCAGATCCTTTTGCTCGTACACCATGCCCAAGCCGGTCGGTTGGTCGGCCTGCAGGAATTTCTCGAGATTTTTCGCGAACTCTGCAACGACATCCCAGCGCAAGGGATTCACCGAGGTGGCGAAGATTGAGGAGAGAGAAAGAAGGAACCCGCGAAACGCAGGAATCGCCTTGCTATTCTTGGCAAAAAGTTTTCGCCCCGCCGTCATCAGCTCACCCACATGGGGAGCGAGCGGCACGATCGCCTCGCCGAAGGCACGCAGGTTGGCCCGGAGTTTCAGGATCTCGCCGTGGGTCAGCGAATTCTCATCACCGCCCAAAACGGCGACCTTCAGCTGGAAGATCGATTTCAAGAACGCATCGTCGATTCCCGGTCGCAGGGTGCGGTTCGCGAACCCCTGCAGCTCGGTTGCGAGATACCGGTCATCGTTCGCACCCTTCGTGAATTTCGAAAAGGCCTCAAGCGCCCGGTCCACACAGCTCCAGACACTCCGGACCCTCGCCTCATCCTCGGCAGACTCCGTGATCTTTCCCTCGAACAGAAGATGCAAAGTACCCTGCGACTCCTGAAGGCAGGAAAGATTGAGCGCGCCTTTTTCGAACGCAGGGGGCGTCTTTCGTTGGTCCTTCATCCAGGAACAACCGGAAGAGAGCAAAAATGCGGAGGCAAGCACCCAAGCGGGGAACTTAAATCGCAAACTGCACCCCGATTCTCACGTGATCGAGCGGGCGGAGGTCCACCAAAAGCTCGCCCCCGAGATTGGGGCTCATATCCGCTCCGGCATGGATGAAGTCCCCGCCGATCGTGAATTTCATGTTGCCCAGCGAGGTCTTCACCGGAATGAACAAATCGCCCCCGATCCAGTCGGCGGCCAGGTCGAATTCATGGATCCAGCGGAGCTGCACTCGCGAGCCTTCAGGAAGAACGAGGGGCGCAAAACCGGTCTTCACCTGAGAGGCCTTCCGGTAAAAGACATGCGAACTGAGCACCGAGGCTCCCTCGATCGCGTACGGGCCGACATCGGGCTCAAGACCGCCCGTCCAAACCAGAGCCGAGACGGAGCCGTCAAACCCGCGCGCCTTCCACTTCACCCAGGGAGAGATCAGATACGAGTTGGTGACGGGCGCATAGGTATAATCGGGAGAAATCTCATCGGGCTCGTGGATCTGGGCCAATCCGCTGATTCCGAACGAAAACCCTTCCTTCAAAAACCGATAGCCAAGATCCCCCGCAATGATTTGATTGGACTGAAGCCTCGGCCTGATGAAGATCCTGACCCGATTCTCGGACATGGAGTAATATCCGCGAAGACCGAAATTCATGTAATTGAGCGGTTTGTAGCCGTACAGCGCGCGGAAAAGAATCTCATCCTTGGGTTTGGTCTCGACTCCAAGCATCGCACTCGGTCGGAACAGGAATTCCGAGATCGACGGAAACTCGATCTCGTAATAGAGAGGCATGGTCTGGTTCAAGAGATTCACGGTCTCCGGAACCGAGGAGATGGCCTGGGGATGCAGGGGCAGAAACGCGCCGTTTTCGATCACGACATTCGGAATGTTCTCGGGATAAACAAAGTACGAGAAAAACCCGTGGAGCACGAGAGGCCCGGTATCGTAATCGAGGAACAACCCCATCAAGCCCTGCTGGGCCGGGCGGAACCGGTCCCACTGGTCGATGGGCTGAACCAGCGAGAGGTTCCACTCGGTATCGAGTTCGTTCCAGACCATGTTCTTTCGCCCGATGCTGAGGCCGAAACCGGGGGCTTCGCCTTTTTTGGAGGGCTTCTTGGGCTTCAGGGACCAATAGGAGTTCTCGCTCCGGAACGCCCAGACCCGCAAGTCCTGCGCACTGAATGAAAAATCAGCATCGAATTTGAATTCGGAGTCGCGGGTGGAGTGTTGATAATTTCCGCCCACAGAAAGAATGTGAAAGACTTCGGGGACAATTCCAGGACGGTAGCCTTGCGCCTCATATCCGAGCAGGAATTCTCCGCTTCCCGCAATTGCTGTCGCTCCCGAAAGCCAAATAGCTGCCAGTCCCGCTACCGAGCGGGAACGAAACAGGCGACCGAAGCCTCTGAGGAGTTGATCAAAAAAGTACGGCATGCAGGTTTTTCCAGCAGCGAAAGATACATGAAAACTCTATTCCTGACCAGAATAATAATGCAGTGCTTCAATTATTTTCGTTTTGATTTGCAGGAAAATCACGATGCCGTTCCGTACCCCGTGCCGTTCCGAAAAGCGATCTCAACTGCCCGCAGGCCGCCAGAATATCCCTGCCCCGGGAGATCCGGACCGTGGTGGTGTAGCCCTGATTCAAAAGCGTGCGCTGGAACCGGTAGACCGTCTCGTCGCTGGGACGCTTGAAATCCGCTCCCGGGTGCTCATTGAAAGGAATCAGGTTTACTTTGGCGGGAATTCCGCGAAGGAGCTTCGCCACGCGGTGGGCGTCTTCGATCGCATCGTTGAAATCCCGAAGCATCACATACTCGAACGTGATCCGGCGATGCCCTCCGAGAGGCACCTTGCGGCAGGCATCCAAAAGCTCCTCGATGGAATACCGGCGATTCACGGGCATGATTTGCGAGCGCTGCTCATCAGTCGAGGCATTCAATGAAATCGCAAGAGAGACGTCCGTGTGGCGATAGAGCTCCTCAATTCCCGGAACCAGTCCTGATGTGGAGACCGTCACCTTGCGCTTTGAGAAATTCATTCCGTCCTCATCGAGCAGAATCTGACAGGCTTTTGCGATGTTCTTCACATTGTGAAGGGGCTCGCCCATGCCCATGAAGACGATATTTGTGATCGGAGCGCGCATCCTGAGCTCGTGAACCTGGGTCACCACCTCGTGAACCTCGAGCGAGCGATCGAGGCCCTGAACCCCGGTAAGACAGAATTTGCACGCCATCGCACACCCCACCTGCGAAGAAATGCAGGCGGTGAGCCGGGCCCAGGAATCTGAATCGAGTTCGCGCTCGATTCCGGCCCGCTCCACCTCCACTCCGGCATACCGGCGGCCCTCGCCCAGGGCCTCCACCAGCTCCTCGCCGATTTTTTCCTTGAGGGCCGCGGGAATGATCACGGACTCGATGGTTTTCGTGTCGTTCAGCTTCCAGAGAAACTTGTAGGTTCCGTCATCGGATTGCTTGGAATAGCTTTCTTCGAGCCTGAAAATCCGGACATTCTCTTTGAGCCAGGCGCGGACCTCTTTTGCGAGATCGGTCATCTGGTCATAGTCGGTCACGTACCGCTGGTAGACCCAATGAAATAATTGCTTTGCGCGCATCTCGGCTTGTTTGCGCTTTTTCTTCTCGATTTTGGCCATCAAAGCCCCGCGAGCCTCCTCGTCGGTCTCCGTGCGGAGATCGCGCTCCTCTTTTGCAGTGCTGAGAGGAAGAAGAACATCGGCCAATTCTGACTTGGTTAAAGATTGAAAAATTATCATAAGAACGGGCGAACCCTATCACTTCCGATTAAATCAGTCCAGATTTTCCTCATCTCCCTCCCCCATTGAAACCCTGCCGGATTCTGGCACACTATCGGCATGTCAATCTGGTACTTCACGTCCGAAGAGAAACTTCTCGCAGAGTCCGTGAAAGCATTCGCCAAGGAAGAACTTCTTCCGAAAATCGAGCATCTGGACGAAATCGAGGGATTCAACCTCGAGGCATTCCGGAAGCTCGGCGAGCTCGGATTGCTCGGCATCACCATTCCCGAGGACGACGGAGGCGCCGGAATGGGGGCCGTGGCCGCGACCTTGGTCATGGAGGAAATGGCGGCAGTCGACGCCTCGACCACCCTGTCGTACCTCGCCCATAGCATTCTGTGCGTGAACCAGATCGGAGCAAACGGATCGAAAGCGCAGAAAGAAAAATTCCTCCCGAAATTGATCTCGGGCGAGCACATCGGCGGGATGGGCATGAGCGAGCCCGGTGCGGGATCGGATGCACTCGGCATGCTCTCGAAAGCCGAAAAACAGGCTGACGGAAGCTACGTTTTGAATGGCTCCAAGACATGGATCACGAATGGCCCGAACGGGCATGTGTTTTATTGCTACGCCAAGACGGGGCCGCAAAAAAAAGACGTCTCGACCTTTGTTGTCGAAAAAGACATGCCGGGCTTCACCACCGGCAAAAAATTCAAAAAAATGGGGATGCGGGCCTCGCCCACGGGCGAGCTCTGGTTCAGCGATGTGAGAATCCCCGAAGAAAACCGCATCGGCCCCGAGGGCTCGAGCGTGAAGTCCATGATGCGGAACCTTGACATCGAGCGGATCACCATCGCCGGAATCTCGCTCGGAATCGCCCGGAACTGCATCGAAGTGGCAACCCGGTACGCGAAAGAACGAAAACAGTTCAACACCCACATCGGGGCATTCCAGCAAATTCAGGAGCGCCTCACCGAAGCCTCGGCGTGGTACGAGGCCTGCCGTGCGCTCACCTATCAGGCCGCAAAAACCTGGGACCTCGGCCTCATGACCGGAAAAGACGCCTCCATGATGGCCGCGAAGGCGAAGCTCCAGTCGGCGCAAATGGCCACCAAAGTCGGGCTCGAGGCGATCCAGATTCTCGGAGGATACGGCTACACCCGCGAATTCCCGGTCGAGCGACAGATGCGGGACGCAAAGCTGATCGAGATCGGCGCGGGAACGAACGAAATCTTGCGCGTGATCATCGCCCGTCACATGCTGGGCGAGGTCGCGGACGAACTGCAACGGGGATAGGATCAGAACATCGAGTTCATCGACTCTTCGGCGTCGGTCACGATTGCGACGGCGAGCTCCGAGAGTGCCCTCTCGAAATCGCTCTCATTGATGAGCGCAGAAGTGGTGCCCAGAGAGGCAAGGTAGGTCGAAGCCGAAAAAGTTTTGGACCGCGACAGAGTGTCGGTCCAGAGTTGTTTCCCGGTTTTCTTTTGAACAAGCTCGAAGGACAACCCGAGCGAAACCAGATACGCCGATGCGATCTGGACATTCGAGGGACCGGTCCCGATCGGC
>JBEIJY010000022.1:0-40499 GCA_040380025.1 Bdellovibrionales bacterium
ACCCGAACGGAAATCTCGCCGAGAACGACCGTTCCCCTGCTTCGGATCAGGCCGCGGTGATCGGACGGAACAAGAATATTTTTCACGAGGTCCACAAGCGCTATGAGCTCAAGGCCAAACAAGGCGCTGTGGTGTTCTGAGTCAGGGCTCAGAAGATGAGGGGGGGGAATCATGAAACCAAAAATTCGAATCGGAATCTCGATGGTCCTGATGGCAGGACTGGTGCTAGAACCGGTTTTTCTGCCGGTGCAAGCGCAGGCGGGTTTGTTCTGTACGGCTGAAGACTTCAAAGCGGTCTGCTCGGATGTGCTGCAGAACCAAAACACACAAGGCCCGAATGCCCCGCCTCTTGATGTCAGCTCGGAGTGCAAGCTTGCTGAACTTGCGCGCAAAAAAAGAAACGTCCAGCAGATCAAGTCCATCACCTACACTGCGCTGACCGCAACGCTTATCGGGCTGATTTTTGCGCCCGGAGCAGACCCGGTCTGCCAGGGGCTCTCGGCAGCGGCAGCGCTTTCGGACCTTGCTCTTGATCAGGTCTTCAAAAACGATGCCGAGTCCGCAGTGGGAACCATGATCACCTCGATTTCGGGAATGGCCGAGATGGGGTATTCGGGTGCAACACTCCTGAAGCTCCTGAAAGGGGGTGGAGCTGCATCCGGGGGTTCTGCGGGGGCAGGAATAGCCGGAGACTCAAAAACTGTCGCATCCCAGCAGTCCGCAAACCGAAGCATGGGCTGCGCCCTCTCTGCCGGAATCAGCGGCGTGATCGCGGCGAAAGCCTGGATCGAACTCGGAATCGCCGATCAGTTCCTGCACAAACGCACCGAGACCGCGAGAAATCTCAAGCTGAATCACGCCACGGTCGCCGCCACCTATGTTGGCACCGACGCTGCTCCGGCAGGCTCGATCGACGGAGCCGTGAATGCCGCCGCCACCACCCAAACACGATCCGCAAACCCTTGCGAGAACCTCTCGGGGAATGCTTATCTGAACTGCCACGCCGATGTGTCGTCCGATCCGCAACTCTCAGCCCTGATCTCGAATGGCGATTTTGACAGGCTCCTGACCAAGGTCTCGGGCAAGAACCTGGGCGACCTCGTCAAAGGGTACAAAGGCAATGGATCACTCGGCAGCATCGCGGACTACGCCTCTCGGGCCATGGGCCTTCCTGCCGGAGCATCATCGGCGTTCGGAACGCTCATGGATAAGGCAAAAGACATCGCCGCGAAGGATCTCGGAGACTCCTCGGGCGGTGTCTACAAGCCGATCACCAAGAACGACGACACCGCCCCGAAATCAGACGACACGGACTTAAGCAAGCTCATGGGCGGACTTTTAAAGCAACTGAACCCCGAAGCAAAAGTCGCTCCCGGCGAGAATCCGGCCGAGGCCGTGTACCGGAAGCTCGATCTCTTGCCGAAAGAACAGATCGAAACCAACCGCGACATCAGCATCTTTGCGCGCGTGGGGTATCGGTATCGCAAAAAGAGCGAGTCCCTCGGGGAATCGAAGCGTCACTGAAGGCGCGCAACCCGCTGACCGAAGATGCGGTTCACCTCGGCCGCGAACTGGGGCGTTCCCTCGACCCGAAGCTCCTTCGGTAGTTCGAGCCGTCCGCTCCAATCGCGGGCCGAGAACAGCAGATTCACCGGCGATTTACCGCGGCTTTTTAACACGTGCTGTTTGAAGGATCGCAACTGCTCGACTCCGACCGAATCGGGATCGAACTCGATCACGACCGTGACCGTGCGCCCGCTGTGGGCGTCCTCGAGACGCGCGATCGAACCGGCCAGGATCTTCGGCTCGCCTTCTTTGACGTCGAACTCACCCGTGATCAGCAGAGGATCGGGCGATTCTTTTGCCGACTGCAACAAGGCCTGATTCTGGGCGTAGAACTCGGGGAAGGCGATCACCTCGACCCTTCCGTGCAGGTCTTCGACCTGCAAAAACGCCATTTTGGAGCCCTTTTTGGTGGTGATCTCCTTGAACTCCGTCACGATTCCCGCGAACTTCACCTCTTTGCGGCGGGGCCGCTGGCCGTTCGGGCCCCAAGATTGTGGGTGCGCAGATTGCTGGGGCGCGGATTCCTTGGGCGCCTTTGCGGCAAGATCGCGCAGGCTTGCGGTCGTCGCTCCGAGCCAGTCCTCGCACACCGGCTGCCAGTTCTGCATCGGATGCCCCGAGATGAAGAACCCGAGCACCTGCTTTTCAGAAAGCAGGCGCTTTGAGAGCGGCCATTCCGGCTCTTTTTTGATGAGCGAGTCGACCGGCACCGAGAGCTTCACTTCTTCGGCCTTGAACTCATCAAAGAGCGAGCTTTGCCCGAGCTCGGCCTTGGCCTGCTCGTCCTGCCCGTACTGAATCAGATTCTCGATCGAGGCCGCCATCGAGGCGCGGTTCAGGCCCTGGGCCGCGGTCAGGGCATCAAAGCCACCCGACAAAATGAGCGACTCGAGCACCTTTTTGTTCACCTTGCGCATTCCGGTGCGCTTTGCAAAATCGAGCAGTGACGAGAACGGCCCGGCCGTGCGGGCCTCGAGGATCGCATCGACGGCCGTTCCGCCGACTCCCTTGATCGCCTCAAGTCCGAAGCGAATTGCCTTGCTGAACCCGCTCACCGGCGCCGGCAAAGACTCGACCGTGAACGCATGAATTGAGCGGTTCACATCGGGCGCAAGCACCGTGATGCCCATGGCGCGCGCATCGGCCGTGTATTTGGCGAGCTTGTCGGTGTCGCTCATCTCGGTCGTCATCAGGGCGGCCATGAACTCGACCGGGAAATATGTTTTGAGATAGGCCGTCTGGTAGGTGATCACCCCGTAGGCGGCCGAGTGGGACTTGTTGAACCCGTACTCGGCGAACTTCGCCATGAGGTCGAACAAATCGCCCGCTTTTTTGGCGTCGACGCCGCGACCCGTGGCCCCTTGCACGAAGATCTCTTTGTGCTTGGCCATCTCGTCGGCTTTTTTCTTGCCCATCGCACGACGGAGCATGTCGGCTTGCCCGAGGGTGTAGCCTGCCACATCGCGGGCGATTTGCATCACCTGCTCCTGGTACAAAATCACCCCGTAGGTGTCGCGCAAAATGGGCTCGAGTTCGGGAAGCTCGTAGCGGGTTTCGAGCCGCCCGTGCTTTCGGTCGATGAAGTCATCGACCATGCCCGAACCGAGCGGGCCCGGACGATAGAGCGCATTGATCGCGGTGATGTCCTCGAGGCTGTTCGGGATGATCCTCTTGCAGAGGTCCTTCATTCCGTCCGATTCGACCTGGAACACGCCGTTCGTGTTCCCGCTCGAGATCAGATCGAACACCTTTTTGTCTTTGTACGACACCGCGTTCAGGTCGAACTCACGGAACTCTTCTTGGGCGCGAATGAATCGCACGGCGTTGTCGATGACGGTCAGGGTCTTGAGCCCGAGGAAGTCGAACTTCACGAGCCCGATTTTCTCGGCGTAGTCCTTGTCGAACTGCGTGACGACGTCGCCGTCTTTCGACACATACATCGGGCAATAGGTGACGATCGGCTCTTCGGTGATGATCACGCCGGCCGCGTGCATTCCGGCGTTCCGGTACAGGCCCTCGAGCCGGAGCGCGTATTCCCACACCTTTTGGAGCTTCGGATCGCTCTCGATCTTGCCGCGAAGATCGGCGCTCTGCTCGAGCGCGTCTTTTAATTTGATATTGAGCTCATCCGGAAAGAGCTTCGTGATCTGGTCGGTCTCGGAGAACTGCACCCCGAGCACGCGGCCCACGTCCTTCACGACCGCCTTGGCCTGGAGTTTTCCGAAGGTGATGATCTGGGATACGTTCTCTTTGCCGTACTTTTGTTCGACGTACTCGATCACCCGCCCCCGGCGGTCCTGGCAAAAATCGATATCGAAATCCGGCATCGAAACCCGCTCGGGGTTGATGAACCGCTCGAAGAGGAGCTTGAACTCGATCGGGTCGATGTCGGTGATGAACAGCACGTATGCGACAAGCGAGCCTGCGCCCGAGCCCCGCCCGGGGCCGACCGGGATGTTCTGCGCCTTGGCCCACTTGATGAAATCCGAGACGATCAAAAAGTACCCGGCAAAGCCGGTGCGCTCGATCATCGAGAGCTCTTCTTCGAGGCGCGCGCGGTACTGCTGTTCGAGCGCGGGCCAATCGGGGTGCGATTTTTTTCCGTCCGGGCCCGAGAAGCCGGGCTCCCGGAAGCGCTGTTCGAGGCCTTCCCGCGACTGCTCCCGAAAGAACGCGACCGAGTCGAAGGGCTCGCCCTTCTTCACGCCATCGGGCCGGAAGTTCGGCAGATGATAAATGGCTTTCCCGGCCTCGTCCTTGAACTTGAACTTCAGGTCGCACTTCTCGGCGATTTTGAGGGCGTTCTCGTAGGCGTCGGGATACGCCTCGAGGCGCTCGCGCATGGTCTTTGCGGGCTTGAACCAGAACTCCGGCGGCACGAGCGATTTCGGCCGCCCGAAATCGAGAGTCCGCCCGAGCGGAATGCACTGAAGCACCTCTTGCGCCTCGGCATATGAGGGATCCAGATAAAACGTCTCGCTCGTGCCCACGAGGGGGACTCCGAGCCGCTGGCTGATCTCGGCAAGACGCTGGTTCACCGACTCCTGCTCGGGGATGCCGTTATCGACGACCTCGAGATAAAAATCATCGCCGAAGCGTTTTCGGTACCATTCGATCGAGGCAAGGGCCGCGTCTTCGTTGCCTTGGAGCAAATGAAACCCCACCTCGCCGCGAATCGACGAGCTCAGCACCACGAGGCCATCTCCGTATTGATTCAGAAGCTCGCGATCGAC
The DNA here is from genome assembly GCA_040380025.1 of Bdellovibrionales bacterium. Taxonomy (GTDB): domain Bacteria; phylum Bdellovibrionota; class UBA1018; order UBA1018; family CAIMNF01; genus CAIMNF01. The sequence goes on from JBEIJY010000022.1 coordinate 4,800, forward strand.
CACCCCGCGCACCAGATCCGAGAGCGGGGTCTTGTTCGTGGCGCCGTCCAGAAACGCCCGGGTCAGGAGCTGGGCGAGATTCTGATAACCCTGCATGTTCTTGCAAAGAACGACGAGGGAATGAAGTTGCTTTTTTTGCTCGAAGACCTGATCGCGGCCGTCCGGGCAGAACACCAGGTCACAACCGATGATGGGCTTGATTCCGGCATCTTTGCAGGCGAAGTAAAACTCGATCGCACCGAAAACGTTGTTCGTGTCGGTCAGGGCGACCGCAGGCATCCCCTCTTCCTTCGCCCGCTTGACGAGATCGCCGATCTTGATCGTCGAGGCAAGAAAGCTGTTGTGCGTGTGAACATGAAGATGAACGAACGGCTTCCCCCCACCCGGCTCCTGAGCCTCCATAGCCTCCATGGATCAGTCGCGATCCCCGGAGTGATCATCGCCGCAACAGTCGTCATGGTCGTGATCGTGGTAATCGTCATCGTGCTCATCGCCGAACAGATGATCGAATTCTTCGTTGTAGAACTTCGCATCGCCGACATAGTTGTCGGCCGAGGACTTCAGCATCGAGACCTCCTCGGGGGTCAGCTCGCGCACGACCTTGGCCGGGGAGCCCTGGATGAGGGAGCGCGGCGGAAAGGTTTTGTCTTTGGTGACGAGCGCGCCTGCGGCCACGATCGAGTCGTCGTTGATGACCGCGCCGTCCAGAATCGTGGCGCCCATGCCGACCAGAATGCGGTTCTTCAGAGTGCATCCGTGGAGCGTCACGCGGTGCCCGATCGTCACGTCATCGCCGATTTTGAGCGGTGCGCCTTTCATGGGCATTTTATCGCGGGTGACATGAAGGACCGAGCCATCCTGGATGTTCGTGCGCGATCCGATCCGGATGGAGTTCACATCGCCCCGGATCACGACCTGAAACCAGGCCGAGCTTTCTTCGCCCATGATGACATCTCCGATGATGTCGGCCGAGGGCGCGATGAAACAGCTTTCCGGAATGACCGGGTTGATGCCTTTGTGCGGAAGAATCATGGGACAATCTCCGATGTCGAATAGGATGCAGAATACTGGATACCCGAATCGTTCCGTTCTGCAAAGTGGGGATCATGAATGAGTTCGCCCGAGAGCGCGAGCGCGGTGGAACCCGTGATTTTCACAAGCATAAATCGCCCGAGATGATTCCGCCCGGAGCGGTCGATGAAGTTCACCACGCGGTTGCAAGTGGTGCGGCCGGTCCAGACGCGGCCGGAGTCGCCTTCGGCTACGAGATTCTGATTCTTCGCGACCCCTTCGATCAGGATTTCCATAGTTTGCCCGACCCGCGTTGCGTACCGGCGCCGGGAGATCTGCTGCTGGTGCGCCAGAAGCTCGTTCAGGCGACGGCTTTTTTCTTCGGCGGGCACATCATCGGCGAGCTTCGCGGCACGCGTTCCGGGCCTCGGCGAATACATGAAGGCGTAAATCTGATCGAACTCGATCTCGTCGAGAAGCCTTCGCGTCTCGAGGTACTCTTCTTCGGTCTCGGTCGGAAACCCCACGATCAGATCGGTCGAAAGGCCGATCTCGGGGCAGAGCTCCTTCAGGCGCTTCATTTGCGCAATGTAGTTTTCGATTTGATGGTGGCGCCCCATCTTGGTGAGCACGCGGTTCGAGCCGCTTTGCACGGGCAAATGCAAATGCTTTGCGAGCTTCGAGACGCCGCCCTGTTCTTTCGGGCCGTAGCAAGCGATCAGCTCGTCACTGAAATCGAGCGGATGCGACGAGGTGAAGCGAATCCGGCGGATTCCCTGAAGCCTCGGGTCGGTTTCGATCGCATGAAGAAGCTGGGGGAAATTCTCTTCGCCAGCGCGAGGCCCCACCTTGCCGATCGGGTTATGGAGCTCGCGGGGCTCATAGCCGTTCTGGTTCGGGTTCCCTTTGCCGAAGGAATTCACGTTTTGCCCAAGAAGCGTCACCTCGCGCACGCCCTTTTCAGCCAAGCCCGCAAGGTCATCGAGCACCTCCCGGATGGTGCGGGATTTTTCGCGGCCGCGGGTGAAGGGAACAATGCAGTAGGTGCAGTACTTGTCACAGCCCTTCATGATGTTCACGAAGGCCTGGGCTTTCGACCCTTGGATCTTGGTCTCGGTCGAGTAGGACAGGGTTTTGTCGAATTCGGCCGCCACAAAATGCCGCGACCCGGTTTCGGCGCGGTGAACGAGCTCGGGAAGCTGATCGATCGCATCGGGACCGAATACGAAATCAAGGTAGGGCGCGCGCTTAAAGACTTCGCCGCGATCGAGCTGACCCACGCAGCCGCCAAGCGCCAGAATGGGGCCCTTCTCGCCCTTGGTTTTTTTCAGGACTTGTTGCTCGCCCAGAAACGAGATCGCCTTGTGGACGGCCTTCTCGCGCACCGAACAGCCGTTGATGAGAATCACATCGGCCTCGGAAGGCTCATTCGTGGGCTCCATGCCCCGCTCTCCCATCAGGGCGATCATGCGCTCCGTATCGGCCACGTTCATCTGACAGCCGAAGGTTTTCACCAAAACTTTTTTGGCGGCGGATTCGGGTACTTTTTTAGGAGATTCAGGGGTTTGGGTGTTCATGATTGAAGTCCCCGGAGACTACCACGAAGTCGCCCGCCCCGCCAGAAAAAGGCTCTTTTTTCGTTGGAAGCCCCGATCCCTTTTGTTAAGACGAGGTTGAACCATGACCTTCCGCCTTGATCCTGCAGCACCAGAGTGTTCCACTCCGCTGATGAAGCAATTCATCCAGTTGAAGGGACAAGCCGAAGGCGCCATCCTGTTTTTTCGGATGGGCGACTTTTATGAGCTTTTCGGCCAGGATGCGGTCGTCGCGGCGCCGATTTTGGGCGTCACCCTCACCTCGCGCGACAAAAAAAGCGAAAACCCCGTTCCGATGGCGGGGATCCCCTTTCACAGCGCCACTGCTTATTTGCAAAAACTCCTCGATGCGGGCCACAAGGTCGCAATCGCCGAGCAAATCCTCCCCGAGGGAATGACGGCCGATCAGATCAAGGGAATCGTCGAGCGCAAGATCGTGCGCGTCTTCACGCCGGCCGTGCAGTTCGAGCTGGGCGAGAGCACACGCCCGCGCTTTCTTGCCACCCTCGTCCCCGCCCCGCGCAATCAGTTCGTGCTGGCGCTTCTTGAGCCCGCCACCGGAGAGATCCGCATTTCGGGCCCTCTCGGAGCGCGAGAAGTTCTTTCTGAAAAACGCCTCCTCGAAATCCGGCATTTTTTGAAATTCTCGGACTCGATCCCGCACGAGGTCTTGCGCGCGCTCGAGTCGATGGACGAGCTTCTGATCGAAGAAATCGCAGAAAACTTCGTTTCGAGCTCGGACGTCGTGCCTCTTCTGCAAAAGCAGTACGGACGGCTCGCCCTGCCTCCGCTCCTGGACGACCCCGCTCCGGCCCGTGCGCTCGCGTTCTTGCTTCGCTATGTGCTTAGGACCCAGGGCCGCGAGACCCTTCCCCATCTTCGGGAGCCGAAGCCCCTGCACGAGCGCGATCGCCTCGAAGTGGGCCCGCACACGCATACGCACCTCGATACCGATGCCCTCTTCCGGACGATCCAAAAAACGGCGACCTCGATGGGCGCGCGCTTTCTGCGCTCGGAACTCGAAGCCCCGCTTCGGGATCTTCCGGCGCTCCGGGAGCGACAGGAGTCCGTGCGCGAGCTCTCGAGCGTGCCACGGATTTCGGAGCAAATCCATGCGGTGCTCTCGAAGGTTTATGACCTTGATCGCATCCTGGGCCGGGTGGCGGCGGGCCTTGCCCACCCCCGCGACACCTACGCGCTGGGATCGAGCCTCTCGGCCGCATTCGAGCTGTGCGGGCCGATTTCGCGGTTCCGGTCGCAAGAGCTCTTGGCCATTGCGACGGCCCTGAAATCGACCGGGAAAGTCCTTTTGCCCCTGGCTGAGCGCATTTTGAAGACTCAAAAACCCGATGCCCCGACCCACACCCGCGAAGGTGGCATCTTCGAGCGCGGCGCGGATCCGGGCCTGGACCGCTTGCTCGATCTGACCTCGCAGGGCGAGCGATTTTTGATCGAGCTCGAGACGCGCGAGCGCGAAGCGACCGGAATTTCATCGCTCAAAGTGCGCTACAACCGCGTGTTCGGGTATTTCATCGAGATTTCGAGCGCGAACTTGAAGAGCGTGCCCGCGCATTACCAGCGCAAGCAAACGATGGTCGGAGGAGAGCGGTTCTTCACCGAAGAACTGAAGCGCTTTGAAGAAGAAATCCTGAGCGCCTCTTCGCGCCAGAAAACGCTCGAAGCGAAGCTCTTTCAGGACCTTCTCGAGGCAATTCAGGCCGCATCCGAGGCGAGCAAGGAGCTCTCGCAGGCGATCGCAAAGCTCGACGCGTTCGGAAGCCTTGCCTTTCTTGCCGCCCGTCCGGGCTGGTCGTTTCCCGAGATCGACGACTCGTTCGAGTTCCGCCTGCGCGGCTCCCGCCACCCCGTGGTCGAAGCCGCGATGAAGGGCGATTTCGTGCCGAACGACATGGATCTCTCTCCCGAAGAGGGCCGGACGATTCTGATCACGGGGCCGAACATGGGCGGAAAATCCACGCTCATGCGCCAGATGGCGCTCATTCTGCTTTTGGGCCAGATCGGCGCGCCTGTTCCGGCCAGCGAGGCCCGCTGGGGGATTTTTCATTCCCTCTACACGCGGATCGGCGCGCAGGATGCGATCGCGAAGGGCCAGAGCACCTTCATGGTCGAGATGGTCGAACTTGCGCATATTTTGCATCACGCGGACGCGCGATCGTTCGTCGTGCTCGATGAGATCGGCCGGGGCACGAGCACCTACGACGGCATGAGCGTGGCCCAGGCGGCGCTCGAATACCTGCACGCGAATTCGGCCGCACGGATCGTGTTCGCCACCCACTACCATGAGCTGACCTCGCTCGAAGACGAGATTCCGGGAATCCGGAACGCCCACATGAAGGTGCTCGATCAGGACGGAAGTCTGACTTTTCTGTATGAGATCGCTCCCGGCAAATCCTCGAAGAGCTTCGGAATCCAGGTCGCCGAGCTGGCGGGACTTCCGAAGTCGGTCGTGAAGAAATCGTGGCAGATCCTGAAGCGTCTCGAGAGCAAGGCGAAGGAAGCCGCCGAAAAGACCCCGTCTCCGCAACTGTCGCTGTTTGAAGCGGCTCCGGTTTTGGAGCCCAAACCCGATTTTTTAAGAGAAGAGCTGGAATCGATCGATGTCGATCTTTTGCGTCCGATCGATGCCCTGCAGATTCTCTCGAGACTCCGGGAAACCCACCTGAAGAACTGACCCTGTCATGGACAAATCAAACCAAAAAAGACTCCTCCCCCTGACCCTTGGCGCCCTCGGAGTGGTGTTCGGCGACATCGGAACGAGCCCCCTTTACACCATCCAGGAATGCGTGCATCCCGGCCGCGGAGTGGATGGATCCGTCGAAAGCAATGTCTTCGGTCTCGTGTCGCTCATCTTCTGGTCGCTCCTGATGATCGTCACCCTGAAGTACATTTTCTTCTTGATGCGCGCCGATAACCGCGGCGAAGGCGGGATCATGGCGCTCATGGCCCTTTTGCCCGAGAGCCTGAAGGTCCCGAGCCCGGGAAAAATCGGCGTTGCCGCCCTGTTCGTGATCGCCGGGGCCTCGCTCCTGTTCGGCGATGGAATCATCACGCCCGCGATTTCGGTTCTTTCGGCCGTCGAAGGACTCAAGGTCGTGTCGCCCGATCTCGAACATTTCGTGGTGCCATTGACGGTCGGGATCCTGATTGCGCTGTTCTCGGTGCAAAAAAAGGGAACCCACCGGATCGGAAACTACTTCGGACCCGTGATGCTGGCCTGGTTTGGCTCGCTCGGGATCCTCGGAGTCATGCACATCGTGGATGCGCCCCGGGTGCTCCTGGCCCTCTCGCCCTCGTATGCGATTCAGTTCTTCTCGGACCACGGGTTCCACGCCTTCCGCATGCTCGGCTCGGTCGTCCTTGCCGTGACCGGAGGCGAGGCCCTGTATGCCGACATGGGACACTTCGGACGAAAGCCCATCCAAGTGGCGTGGCTGTTTTTGGTGTTTCCGTGTTTGATCCTGAATTATCTCGGACAGGGCGCGTATCTGCTCAGTCACCCCGGGCATCAGGAGAGCGCCTTCTTTGGCATGGTTCCGACTCCGCTCCTGTACCCCATGATCTTCCTCGCCACCGCGGCCACGGTGATCGCATCGCAAGCCTTGATCTCGGGCGCGTTCTCGCTCTCGAGTCAGGCGATCCGCCTCGGGTATTTTCCGCGGCTCACGGTGAAGCACACCTCGGCCGAGGGGGAAGGCCAGATTTACGTGCCGCTCATCAACTCGGTGCTTGCGATTCTTTGCGTGGCGCTCGTGCTTTTGTTTCCGGCCTCGACCAAGCTTGCTTCGGCTTACGGACTTGCCGTGACGGGCACGATGACGATCACCTCGGTGATCTTCTTTTTGGTGATCCGGCACCGCTGGAAGTGGAATGCGATCACCTCGTACGGGATTCTGATCCTGTTTTTGTGCTTCGATTTGCCGTTCTTGGGAGCAAATGCGCTTAAAATCCTGGACGGCGGCTGGATTCCGCTCTTTGTCGGGACCTTCTTTTTCTTGATCATGTGGGTATGGAAGATGGGACGGAGCCTGCTCGGCCGGCACTTTGTGCTGACCTCTGTGCCCATGGATGACTTCCTTGCGCGGATTCACACGCACGTGAAGTTCCGGATTTCGGGCACCGGGGTCTTCATGGCCTCGACCTCTAGCGGCGTTCCCCCCGTGCTCATGCGCATGGTGAATCGCTTTCAGTCCCTCCACGAAACGGTCATTCTGCTCACCGTGACCTCCGAAAACGTGCCGTTTTACTGCCGCTCGAAAGAAGAAACCGACCGGGTCGAGGTGTTCACTCTCCCCCATGGTTTTTACCGCGTGATCGTGCGCTACGGGTTCATGGAAAGCCCCGATATTCCGGTGTGCATGGGAGTGGCACTCCAGAAGCTGAAGCTCGGGACCTCGCCCAAGGATGTGCAGTATGTGCTCGGGCATGAGACCTTCGTCGAATACGAGAGCGGACAGATGTCGCGCTCGAAGCAGGCGATCTTCTCGTTTCTTTCGAGAAACGCCCGGAACGCCACCGATTACTTCGGACTTCCCCCTTCGCAGGTGGTGGAGCTCGGGACACACATCGATTTGTAGGAAGATTGCGGGTTTTCAAACTGTCCCCTTTCATTGTGCTTGTTTCATGGAGGGGATCGGGAGAGGTCTCGGGCATGATTCCGTTTTTACCTCCATGCCGCGTCCTGCGGCCTCGCTTGCGGCTGTCCTGCCTCGCGAGAGTCGGCAAAAACCGAATCATGCCCGAGACCTCTCCCGATCCCTCCACCTGAATCGAGCACAATGAAAGGGGACAGTTTTTGAATCCACGATCGCGCCAGCCCATGTACGGGGAAAGAAGCCCGCCTCTTCCGTGCCGATTTGTGATAGAAACCCCTTATGTCTACCGCAGAAACCGGAGTCCTTCTTTTGAATCTCGGATCCCCCCGCAGTCCTGACCCTGCTGATGTGCGCGCCTATTTGAAGCAATTTTTGAATGATCCGTATGTGATCGACATTCCCTGGTTCTTCCGCAAGCTTCTTGTCGATGGAATCATCCTGAACACGAGGCCAAAAAAATCCGCCGAGGCCTATTCGCAGATCTGGACCAAAGAAGGCTCGCCGCTGATCGAACACACCAAGGGCCTTGCAAGCAAGGTCCGCTCGAAGCTCGATCAGCCGTCGCGGCCGGTGTCGCTCAAGATGGCCATGCGCTACGGATCCCCTTCGATTGAAGAGGCGCTCCGCGAATTCCAGAACGAAGGCGTGCGGGAGCTCGTGTTCCTGCCGCTCTACCCGCAGTACTCGTATGCGGCAAGCGAGAGCTCGATTGCGGAATTTGAACGCATTCAGCAATCGATTCTGCCCCATGTGAAAACCCGCGTGATCGAGGACTTTTTTTCGGAACCCGATTTCCTGACCGCGCTCGCCGCGACCCTGAAGCCGGTACTGGAAGAACAGAAGCCGGATTTGCTGCTTCTGAGCTACCACGGCGTCCCCGAGCGACAGCTCACGAAAGTGCGGACGAAGCCCGCGGAATGCGGCTCACCCGGATGTTGCGATCACTGGAGCGAGAAGAACCTGAAGTGCTACCGCGCCCAGTGCTTTGAGACCTCTCGGCGAATCACGCGCGAGCTTGGGCTTGCGCCCGAAAAAGTCATGACGACGTTTCAGTCCCGCCTCGGGCGGACGAAATGGATCGAGCCCTACACCGATGTGGTTCTCGAAGACCTGCCGAAGCGCGGGATCAAGAACCTCGTCGTGGCATCGCCCTCGTTCACGGCCGACTGCCTCGAGACGCTCGAAGAAATCCAGATCCGCTACCGAGAGCTGTTTTTGGAATCGGGCGGCGAGCGCTTCACGTATGTGCCGTGCTTGAACTCGCGCGATGATTTCGCCGACTTCCTGGCGGAACTCGTGCTTCCCTCGAACTGAGGCAGCAAAGCAAGGCGCGCAAGCGCCTTCCGGACGGGTGCCGGAACTCCCGGCGGATTCGCGACTTCGAACCACGCGTTCCGGAGCTTGTCTTCGTTTGTTCTCCTTGAGCATCGAAACACCCGGTGCGTGCGTTCGACCTTGTGCCGGGTCACCACGTACGAAAGATCGAATTCGCTCAAAAGGGCAAGCCCCGTTTCATCCGGCGCAAGCGTCGCGGGAAAATCCCAAAGTCCCTCGCGCCACGCGCCCGCCCCGTTTTTTTGAAGGAGCACCTCAAGGCCCCGGTCTCCGCTTCGCACGAGCACCATGCGCGTCTCGCGCAGATGCTTCCATTCTTTTTTTGCCTTGGGCGCCGGGAAGGCCTGAGGAGCGGATTTGCCGGTGCATTCCGAGGCCACCGGGCACGCTTCGCACTTCGGACTCTTCGGCGTGCAGACCACGGCTCCGAGCTCCATCAGCGCCTGATTGAGCACGCGCGGATCGGCGTTTTTGGTTTCGACGAGCGAGCGCGCAAGGTTCCAGATCTCGGTTTTCTTCGAGTCGAGGGTTGCGATCGAGTGCAGACGCGAGAGCACGCGAACGACGTTTCCGTCGACGATCGGTTCTCGTTGTCCGAGCGCGATCGAGCACACGGCACCGGCCGTGTATTCGCCGACCCCCGGAATCGCAAGCCACTCCGCGCGGTTTGCCGGAAATCCCTCGTTTCGTTCAAGGCGCGCGGCAATCGCCTTCGCACCCCGATGAAGATTCCGCGCCCGGGAGTAGTACCCGAGCCCCGCCCAGAGGCGGAACACCCGCTCCTCGTCAGCCCGTGCGAGATCGCCAATGGCCGGAAATTCTTGAAGAAACCGCTCAAAATACGGGATCACCGTTGCGACCCTCGTTTGCTGGAGCATGACCTCCGAGAGCCACACGCGGTAGGGATCGGGGGTCTTGCGCCAGGGCAGGTCGCGCGCGTTTTTTTCGAACCAGATGCTCAGTTTTTTGACGATTTTGACGCTCACAAGGAGCGCATGATATCCTCGAACAGGCGTGACGAGGAAATCATTTTTTACCGCATTTCTGCCCCTTCTGATCGGGACTCTCGGCAGTCTCCCCGCGCGCGGCACATCCGGCAACCCGAAATTCCTGGTCGTGATCGATCCAGGGCACGGCGGCTCCGACCGGGGTGCGGTTCACCAATCGGGCTCGGTCACACTGACCGAAAAGCACTTCACGCTTTTGCTGGCACGCGATCTTGCGCGCGAGCTGATCATCCGCGGACACAATGTGATTCTGACCCGGAACGATGACCGCGATGTGCTGTTGAGCGACCGGACCGCGCTCGCCAACCGCGTGAAGGCCGATATTTTCATCTCGCTTCATCTGAATTCGAGCGAAGAACAGATCCGCTCGGGCGGGATGGAGACCTTCATTCTGAATCATGCGAGCGATGCGACCTCGCGCCGGCTTGCCGAGTTCGAGAATTCCGTGCTGAAGGAATCACAGGCGAATTCGGATTCGTCGAACGTGTCGCTCATCATGAAGGACCTCATGCTCGATGCGAACCTGACTCCGTCACGGGACCTTGCCTGCTCGGTGCAATCGCGGATCAGCGTGAATGCGCGCGATCGCGGCGTGAAACAAGCGCTCTTTTATGTGCTTCTCGGGGCCGACATGCCGAGCATCCTGATCGAATCGGGATTCATGAATTCCAAAGAAGACCGGGACCGGATTCTCTTCACCCGTCCCCGCATGGTGCTCGCGGCGCAAATCGCGCGCGCGGTCGATGATTACCGGCTCAAACGGAAACTCGCCCCCTGCAACGTGCTGAGCGAAAAACAGTTCCAACGAAAAGCGGAATTGCCGCGTCCCCGGAATCAGATCTGATTCCAGTCTCGCGTTTCTTCCCTCATTCGCTCAGGCATCCATGGAAAGCCATTTTTTGATCTGATCCGGCAGATCCGGTGTATTGAGATCGGCATTCACATGCCGGAGCACTTCGGCCGGCGGAAGATTCCGCTGATCCCCCCGGAACAGCGACTTCACGAGCGCTACGGCAATCGTGCGGTTTTTTCGTTCGAAACGCTGCTCGATGTAGAACCACTTTTCGTCCCAACCGAGGAGCCTCGTACGGAGACGGTAGCGCTGGAACGGCAAAAGCGACATCTTGTAGCGGATGTTCACCGCCCCCGCCAGCGGTTGCCAGCGATGACGCAGAAGGGTCGGAGCAAGCCCGGTCCGGATCAGCAAATCGAGCCTTCCGAGATCCATCACGGCGAGAAATCGCCCGTTGTTCATGTGCAGATTGAAATCCAGATCGTTCGGACACACCCTGAGGTTCAGGACTGATTCTTCAAGCGGCGCAATCCTGCTCCGGAAGCACGCCCGGACCACCACCCCGATCAGACGGATCAGGAGATTCATGAAGCCCCGCCGGGACGTTTCGAGTCGAACACGAGGGAGGTCCAAAGGCCAAGTCCCTCGAGGCGCGTATTTTTGAGCGAAAAATCGACCTCAAACAACGCATGCTCGAGGCTCCGGATGCTCGTGGAGTTCCAGAAGCGGGACCAGCGCTCGAGCTTCGGCTGAAGTGCGGGATTCCGGCGCTCAGTCGCAGGGGCTCGGGATTCGCGTTCCAACAAAAACTGCTTCAGTTGCCGCAGATTCCATGCAAGAAGCCCGAGAAACGGAAGCTGGGTCTCGAGGTCATCCGAAAAAAGATGCACCAGCGCAAGCGCACGCTTCGAGTCGCGGACGAAGATCGCATCGAGGAACTCGTCGCGGGCATGGGCTGTGATTCCGGTGCGAAGAATCTCGGATCGCAGATGCTCATCGGAGCCCACAAGCTCGAGTTTCGAGATTTCCTGATCGATGATCTCGAGGCTCCAAGGCTCAAGGCCCCGAAGCTCCAGACGCTCAGAATCGGTCAGCTTGAAGTTCCGGCGCTTCGCCAAAAAATCGATCCATGCCTCGCGCTCCGCCTCCTTCACCTCTTCGCAGGGAACGGCAGCGGCGAGCTCGGTGATCGTCTTTGCGGCTTTTTTGCGTCCATCGAGGGAGTTTGCAACGAACACGAGAACGCTCGTGAATTCCTCGGGCGCGGCGGGCTTGGTCGAGGCGAGAGATTCAAGATATTCGGCCAAGGGGTCGAGTGCACGGATCTCGCCCGCATTGCGCACCACCATGAGCTTCGTACCGCCCATCATGGAGGGACTCTGGGCCGAGTCGAGCAGGGCCTGAAGCGGAGCCTCGGAGGAATCCCAGCGCTCGGAGTTGAAATCATTGGGTGTTTGATCCTGAAGGACTGCCTTTTGGATCTTCTTCATGAGCTCGCGGGCTTTCATGCGCTCGGGCCCGAAGAGGAAGTACACGGGGCGGACCAGGCCCTTTTCGAGCTCTTTTTGGACGGCTTTGGGCTCCAGCTTTGGCATAGGGATGAAAAAGTTGTACCGAGGGCCCCCGCATTTGGAAAGGCAAAAGCCCGGGCGGGTTCAGGGAGGCGCGAGGACGGTTCCTTCTTCGCCTGTGCCGGGGATGCGGAGTGCTGGTTGAGATGGGGAGGCACATCAAGAAGGGATTGCCTCCGAGCCGGGTCCTCCGGCCTCGCTTTCGCCATCCTGGCTCGCGAGAGTCGGCGAAAACTAAATCATTCCCACCCCCTTGGGCGCACACGCAGGGCGCAAAAGCACATCGAAAGGGAGCAGTTTGGAATCTCCCCTACAGGAGATTCGAGGCAAGCTCCGAGAGCTTCGAGCGCTCCCCCTTCACGAAGGTCACGTGCGCCGCGATCGACTGATCCTTGAACCGGTCGACGAGGTACACGAGCCCGTTGTTCGCGGCATCGACGTACGGATTGTCGATCTGGAACGAGTCCCCGGTCAGCACGATCTTGGTGTCATCGCCCGCGCGGGTGATGATCGTCTTGATTTCGTGCGGAGTCAGGTTCTGGGATTCATCGACGATCAGATACTGCTGGGGAATCGTGCGACCCCGAATGTAAGTGAGCGGCTCGATCTGCAAAAGCCCCTGATTCATGAGCTCCTGCGCGCCCTTCCCCGCTCCCCTGCGGTTCCGGTTCGCGGAGGATCCGAACAGGAAATCGACGTTGTCGTAGATCGGCTGCATCCAGGGATTCAGCTTTTCTTCGACGGTTCCGGGGAGGAACCCGATGTCTTTTCCGAGCGGGAATACGGGGCGCGAGACGAGAAGCCGGTGATACACGCCCTCGTCGACCGTCTTGACCAGACCGGCCGCGATGGCAAAGAGGGTTTTCCCCGTTCCGGCTTTTCCGAGAAGGCTCACGAGCTTCACTTCGTCATTCAAGAGCGCATCGACCGCGAACGCCTGCTCGGCGTTTTTGGGAAAAATCCCCCAGAGGCCTTCGGGCGGCTTCACGAGCGGCACGATCGATTCGAGTTCTTTCGAGAACCGCCCCATCGCCGTGTGGGTCGGATTCGCATAGTCCTTCAGAATCACGTACTGGTTCGGGTACAGCGATTTCGGTACTTCTTTTTCGTGCTCGAAGATGCGCTCGGAGAACGGAATGCGCTTGTTCGCATAAAACTCATCGACGAGTCCCGGATCGACCCGGATGGTCGAGGAACCGGTATAGAGCTGTTCGGGCTCGACATTCGAGGGTTCGTAGTCTTCGGCCACGACACCCAAGGCATCGGCTTTGATCCGGAGATTCGCGTCTTTCGTGAGAAACACGATCGGGCGTCTCGGCTGTTCTTTTTTGAGCATGAGGGCAAGACCGAGAATCTTGTTGTCGGCCTTGTCCATTCCGAGCTCGGAGGGAAGCGGAACATCGCCGCCGCCGAGCTCCACCGTGAGCTGACCGCCGTTCGGGAGCCTCACCCCTTTGGAGAGCTCCCCCGTGGAGCGCATCTCGTCGATGAGCCGCGAGAAGTGACGCGCATGACGGCCGTTTTCGCTCATCTCGCGCTTGAAACGGTCGATCTCCTCGATCACGACGATGGGAATGATCACATCGTTGGACCCGAGCTTGAAAATCGCGAGCGGATCGAACAAGAGAACATTGGTGTCGAGAATGAACGCTTTTTTCAATGGATGCTCCTTCTTGGCTAGCCGACGGAGAGGGGGTTGGAAAAACGCTCCCCGTTCCCTGAAAAATATCATACGATCGCAAGCACGCGAGCTGAAAAAACAAGACATGAAAGAATTTTTGGATTGGTTGAAAGAAGAGTGCCTGCCCGGGATCTGGTCGAAGGGAGTCCAGGCCTCGCGGAGTGCGAAGTCGATCGAGAAGATCTCTCCCGAGCATGAGACCCGCGAACTCCGGTTCAAGGTGACGAGTCCCGAGCGCGTGATCGCGTTCGAAGTCACGCTCTGGCCCGGAGACCAGGATGCCCACTGCAATTGTGGCAACAAAGCCCAGCCTTGTCATCATATCGTTTCGGCCGCGCTGGCCGTGGCGAACGGAACCCTGCGGGCATCTTCGGACGCCGCGGAGGCATCCCCTGCTCCGAAGCTCGTATATCGCTGGGAATACCGAAGCGATCCGGACGGTTCGGGAAAGCTCTCGCTCCGGCGAAGCATCGCAAGCGGGGGAACCGAAACTCCCGTTCCCTCGTCGCTGATCGCCTGGATCGGAGGAATCAAGAGCGGCCGGATCAAGGGGGCGCTTCCGGCGGTGACTGCGAACGACCTCGCGCTCGATGAGCTTTACGCGCGGGAGACTCCGGAGTGGCCCGAGGTTCTGAGGATTCTTCGGAATTTCCCGCCGATTCCGCTCGAAGGACACCCCGAATGGCGCGAGCTCACGGTCCGGGCGCAGTCCGGCGTTCCGGTTCTTCAGGTCCGGGCGCTTGCAATAAACACATTTCGAATCGGACCTCTCGAGGATGAATCGCGAGGGGAAATCCTGAAAAACGGACTCCGGATCCGCGACGGAATGCTCGAGTGCGGGAGTACGAGGCCGGTCTTCCGGGAGCGGGTTCTTCGATCTTCGGAAATCACAGAGTTTGTTTTGAATGAATTGCCACGTCTTCGCGAGGAGTACGAAGTTCTCGATCCGGACGGCGCCCTTCCCGCCATCCACGACGGAACGCCCGGAATTCAAATCAAGATCGAAGCCCTCGCCGGGGAGCGCTTTGCCGTGACCGCGGTGCTCGAATATGATCCGCCCCCCGAAGGATCGGTTCTTCGGAGAAATGCGAGCGCGGAGCGGACCCTGGCGCGCGAGGTCCGCGATTCAATGAATCTCTCCCCCGGAGACCCGCGGATCGTCACCGCATCGGAATTGCTGAACCTGAGAGAAAAAACCCGATTTCCGGGAGCAAAAGAGGCTTTTGATGGAGTTCTGGGCGCCTATCTGGACCGCACTGCCGGAATCTCGATCGAGTCGGCGCTTCCTTGCCTCGAATCCGTGCGAGCCATTCTGCGAATCCGCGAGTCGCAGCCCGCGGAACGGGACCGCACCGGGGCGCTGTTGTCGAGACTCGTGGCGCGAGTTCCCGTTCCCGAAAAAGAACGTTCCGGTTTGATCCCGCAGACGATCGCAGGCGTACTCCGCGAATATCAAAAAACGGGGGTGAATTGGCTCTCGGACCGCTCCCGCCATCTGGGCGGTGCCATTCTTGCGGACGACATGGGACTCGGAAAAACCCTGCAAACCCTGGCCGTGCTCGAAGCACCGTCGCTCGTCGTGGTGCCGACCTCGCTCCTCGGCGGCTGGAAGTCCGAGGCCGCACGGTTCAGGCCTGATCTGAGCGTGTCGGTTTATCACGGACCGGACCGCGCGTGGAATCCGGCGAGTGGCCTGACCCTGACCACCTATGCTCTTTTGCGTCAGGAATCGGAGCGGTTTTCGAGTCAGGACTGGAAGTGCGTGGTGCTCGATGAAGCACATTTGATCCGGAACCCCGAAACGCAGGCCGCGATCGCAGCCTGCTCCTTGAACGGGAATTTCAGGCTGGCGCTCACGGGAACCCCGATTCAAAACCGGAAACGCGATCTGGAGAGTCTCTTCCAGTTCATCGCTCCCGGATTGTTCCAAGACGAGTCGGAGCTCCGCGCGGATCTGATCGCGCCGTTTGTGTTGCGCAGAACCAAGGAACAGGTGCTTCCGGAGCTTCCTCCGAAAACCCGGATCGAACACGGCATTCTTCTTCGCGAGGAGGAGCGGAGATTTTACGATTCGCTTTTTCTTGCCGCAAAAAAGGAAATTCTATCGCGACTCGATGGAGGAGAGACGCTCTCCCCGCTCACTTTTTTTGAAGTTCTTTTGCGCTCGCGCCAGGCATGCAGTCACAGGAGGCTGATCCGGCCTTCGGAGGGAACACCCCGCTCCTCGAAACTGGATGCCATTCTGGGGCTTCTCTCGGAGCTGAACGAGGCGGGACACTCGGTTCTGGTGTATTCGCAGTGGACGGGGTTTTTGGATCTGCTTGAAGAGGAACTCCGGGGCCGCACCCCCTGCCACCGGCTCGACGGTGCGACTCGGGACCGCGAGGGCGTGGTACGGGGATTTCAGGAAGACTCCTCGCCCTCGGTATTCCTGCTCTCGCTCCATGCGGGCGGCGTGGGACTGAATCTCGTCAAAGCGACCCATGTCGTGTTCTGCGAACCTTGGTGGAACCCGCAGGTGGAATTGCAAGCGGAAGACCGCGCCTTCCGGATGGGGCAGGAAAAACCGGTCACCATTCATCGGTTTTTGGCCACGGACACCGTGGAGATGGCGATTCGCGACCTGCAAAAACAGAAACTGGCGCTCGGAGAGGAATGGTTCACCGCCACTGAACTCCGGAAGTTGGTTTTGGAGGAATGACGGGGCGTTTTTTCTGATCCGCGGGACATTTTATCTGACGTAAACACATGGTCTTTTGATCTTTCTTCGGGACGCCAGATGTCATATGATCTGGCCCCATGTGCGGAATTGTTGGTTATGTCGGACAAAAGCAAGCCCTTCCTGTTCTCCTCGACGGACTGAAACGTCTGGAATACCGCGGTTATGACTCGGCGGGATTCGCCCTCTATTCGAAGGGGGAGTTTGCGATCAAGCGGAATGCGGGTCCCGTGGAGGGCCTGGTGGAAGCCAGCACCGGAATGGGAAAAACCGAGACCCAAGGCATCGCCCACACCCGCTGGGCCACCCATGGCGCTCCGAACGAGACCAATGCCCATCCTCACCGGGCCGGCGAGATCGTGCTCGTTCACAACGGGATCATCGAAAACTATGCTGAGCTGAAATCCATGCTCGAGGCGCGCGGAGTGGCGTTCTCGTCACAGACCGACACCGAAGTATTCGCCCAGCTGATCGAATACCGGAGAACGCTTGCTCAGGAATCGGGAGCGGCCGGCGGACCGGAGGAGATCTTGCTTCGGGCCATGAGGGAAGCGGCGGATGAGGTCGAAGGACACTATGCGATTGTCCTGATGTCACGGTCGATTCCCGGAAAAATCTTCGGAATCCAGAACGGAGCTCCGCTCGTCGGCGCAAACTTGAAAGACGGAGTCCTGCTTGCAAGCGACCTGCAGGCCGTCATCCCCTACCACAACGAAGTGGGGTTTCTCCCGAAAGGCGTGATCTTCACTGCCGATGAAAAAGGGATTTCCTGCCCCGGACTTCGCTTCGAAAAAATCGACTGGACTGCCGACAAAGTCGAGAAAAACGGCTTTGAGAGCTTCATGCTGAAAGAGATTTTCCAGCAACCCATGGTCGTGGCCGACACCCTGACCGGAAGACTTCCGCCGGGAGAGACCAGCTCGTTTATCTGGGACCATCAGAAGGCGCACGAGGTGCTCTGGAAGAACGTGAAGCGCCTGTACCTCATCGCCTGCGGAACGAGCAGTCATGCGGCGATGGCGGCGAAGTACTTTTTCGAGCGCTGGGCGCGGCTCGACTGCCAGGTCGACATTGCGAGTGAGTTCCGCTACCGGGATCCGGTATTCGAGCCGGGCACGGTGGTCGGCGTGATCTCGCAATCGGGTGAGACGGCCGACACGCTTGCGGCGCTCCGACTTGCGAACCAGGCGGGAATCTCGACGTTCTCGATTTGCAATGTCCCGAACTCGACGATCGCCCGGGAGAGCGGATTCCAGTATCCCACGAAGGCAGGCCCAGAAATCGGCGTCGCATCGACGAAGGCCTTCACCTCGCAGATCACAATTCTATGCGCGCTTGCGCTCGACGTGGCGCGCCTGCGCGGCATCCGCGCCGTGCACGAGGAATCGATCCAGAATTCCTTTCATGGCCTGGCAAGGCTTCCGCAAGATCTCGATCAGATTCTCTCGAAAAGCGAGACCTTCCTGAAAATCGGAGAGACCCTGAAGGACCAGCGGATCATTCTTTTTGTTGGCCGCGGAACCATGCACCCGATCGCGCTCGAGGGTGCCTTGAAGTTCAAGGAGCTCACCTATTTGCCCGCGGAAGGCTTCGCGGCCGGAGAGCTGAAGCACGGACCGATTGCGTACATCGATCCGAAAGTCTCGGTCATCGTTCTTGCGCCGAAAGATGAGTGGTATTCGAAGACCATCTCGAATCTCGAAGAGATCCGCGCGCGGGGCGGTCACATCATCACGATCGGAACCGAAGGCGATGAGTTGGCACGGACTCTTTCAAACGAGTTCATCGGACTTCCTGCTTCCTCGTGGGGGACGCAGCCGATTCTTTCGGTGGTGCCGCTCCAACTCCTGGCCTATGGCTGTGCCCGCGCTCTCGGACGAAACATCGACAAACCGCGGAACCTCGCGAAATCGGTGACGGTGGAATAAGCTTAGAGCAGTCCGATTCCGAACTTTTTGATGAAGGCGGCGAAAAGGCCGAAACAGACCGCCGTGACGGCGACACAAGCCGCAAGCGTCGCCCAGAAGCCGATCCGGGGCAACAGAACCGGAAAAATCAAAAACATCGGAAGCGTCGGAATCACATACCAGAACGTATAGTATGCGTGGTTCGCGATTTTCTCGTCGCCCTGGTTTTCGATCCGGAGCCAGATCAGGGTCAGGATCGTGACCAAGGGAAGAGCCGCCACGAACCCGCCCCATTTGTCGCTTCGTTTGGCCAGTTCGGAAATCAGCACCACCAGGAAGGCGGTCAATGCATACTTGATGAGGATCCAGGTCATACGTGAGAAATACACCAAGCGGATTTGGTTTTCCATGCCCGCCCCCGCTTGCGCGAACGGAGACCGCGGTCTAGACTTTCTTCATGAAATTGCGGATCGCCCCTCTTCTGCTCGTGACCCTCTGCCTTGAATCCACCCCCGCACTCGCGACAGCCGAAACTCCCGAGGCTCTTTTGACCCGCTCGCAGGAGCTGTTCCAGAAAGAAGACCATGACGGCGCGCTGAAAATGCTCCAGAAATACATGGGGAAACTCATGGGTCTTCCGAAGCAAAGAACACGCACCCGGCTCCGGTTCCTCGCGATCGCGGCGATGGGACGGATCCATCTGCAGTATAAGCGCGACCCGAAAGGAGCGATCGCCTGGTTCGAGAAAATCCGGAAAGACCAGTCCTTGACCGATGCCGAGCAGGACATCGTGAACGGATGGATCGCGGCCGCCGAGGACTGGATCAAACTCGGACGATTCCCCGAGGCGACTTCATCCGAAAAAGAACTGTTTGAAATCGGAAAACGATATTATGAGTCCGGACGGAAAAAACAGAAATACACCATGGATCAGGCAGGCACCGCCGACTTCAGCATCGCGCAGACGTATTTCATTCCGTTTTTGATGAACTACGACAAGAGCGCCAACATCGGAGAAGTGCTGTTCATGATGGGCGACATGAGACGCCGTCTCTGGACGACAAACCGGTTCTGGAGCGGAAACCACTATCTTTCCGAAACCATCCGGCGGTTCCCCGACTCTCCTCTCGCAGTGCGTGCCTACGATGCGCTGAAGGAAGACGTCGAATTCGCCTACTCGGGCTCGAGCGGAACCCATGTTCCCCGCTCTTGGAACGAATTGCTCGTGGTCCTTGACCGGATGGCCCACGGAAAAGACCGCTTGGACGGACCTGCGCCAACGCCCGCTCCGCCGAAACCGGTGAATTAGGAGCGAGGGAATCATGATCGCCTCCCTTCCGTATGTCACCGCAGAAGAAGCGTTCTCGGTCCTGCGTCCCGGGATGCGGGTTTTTTTGCACGGAAGCGCCTGCACTCCCCTTCACTTTTGCTCGGAGCTTGCGAGACTCCATGAGCGGATGCAGGGCCTTGAACTCGTTTCGATCTCGCTCTTCGGGGACATCTCGATCGATAAGCCCGGATTCGAGAACCACTTCCGTTTGAACAGTCTGTTTGTTTCGGCCTCGCTCCGCGAAGCGGTGAATGCGGGACGCGCGGATTTCACTCCCGTGTTCTTGAGCGACATTCCCGATCTTTTCAGAAACGGAGTGCTTCCCCTCGATGTTGCGATGGTGCAGGTTTCGCCGCCGGATGCGCACGGATTCTGCTCGCTCGGGCTTTCGGTCGATGTGGCGCGTTCTGCCGTGAACGAGGCGAAACTGGTCCTGGCGCTCGTGAACCCGCAAATGCCTCGCACCCACGGAGACGGACAGATCCATGTGAGCCGGATCACAAAAGCGGTGTTTCATGACTCTCCCTTGCCCGAGGTTTCGTATTCGGCAAAGGCGCGCCCCGAGGAACGGAAAGTCGGAGAGGAAGTCGCAAAGCTGATTCCGGATCGGGCGACACTGCAAATGGGAATCGGAACCATTCCGGATGCGACGCTCGCGGCGCTCGGGAATCATCGGGATCTCGGCGTGCACACCGAGATGTGCAGTGACGGCGTGATGGACCTGATCGAACGCGGAGTGATCACGAATCGCCACAAGCGCATCCACCCGAACAAGACCGTGACGAGCTTTGCAGCGGGATCAAGACGGTTTTACGGGTTCCTTCATGATCACCCGGGCTTTGCGTTTCTCGACATCGATTATGTGAATGATCCGCATGTGATCCGCCGGAATGATCTCGTGATGGCGGTGAATTGCGCGCTTGAAATCGATCTCACGGGTCAGGTCTGTGCCGACAGTCTCGGAACGCATCAATACAGTGGCATCGGCGGGCAGATGGACTTCATGAGGGGGGCCGCACTCAGTGCCGGAGGAAAGCCCATCATCGCCCTTACCTCGCGCACCAAATCGGGCCAGTCCCGGATCGTGCCGGTGTTGAAGTCCGGCGCAGGGGTGGTGACCACGCGCGGACACGTGCACTTTGTCGTGACCGAGTACGGAAGCGTGAATCTTTTCGGGAAAAGCCTACGTGAGCGGGCCAAAGCCCTGATCGGAATCGCGCATCCGGAAGATCGGGAAGCGCTCGCCCGCGAGGCATTTGACCGGCTTCACTGCTGATTTCACAACTGATTTCACTGCTGAGTCTGATTGTATCCCCGATGAAGAAAAATCGGAGCAGTTCCGGCCGTGATGGCATGATCCCACCCCCCGTCCGCCGATCGTGCGAACCGGACTCCGTGGTACTGGTGGGATGCGATGATCCGCAAGGCCTCGGGGTGCGGCCGCCAGTCCCGTGCCGCTTGCAGGATGAGATTCCGGTACCGGTCGCGTTGTCTCGCATTGGCAACAGGCAGTGCGGAACCCGCCTCATCGAGCGGAATGCGAAGTCCGCATTCTTTTGCGAAAAGAATGTTTTTCGCATTCTCGAGGGCGGGAACCACCTCCCGGAGAGCCTTGACCCGGACGGATTCCCCGACTGGCATCATGTACCCGAAGAGAGATCCGTAGCGATCGAGGCTTCGATGGTACTCGCGGACTCCTTGGGCAAGACCGTCGCGGACCTCCCGGATGACGGGAGTGAAAAACTGGCTCACGGCCCGATCCGGAAGCCCGTAGAGTGGCCTTCGGGAGAAGGAAGCATCGGAAGAACTGTGCTCCCGTGTCGGCGCGGCATGAGAGAGGAAGTTCGCATAAAAATTCAAAAACGCAGCGAATTCCACACCCCCCTTGCGGAGCGACCGGTGCTCGTCCTCGATTCGCTCGCGAATCTGCCCGGCATGGACCAGCTCGTGTCCGACCGTGATCAGCTGGATCAGCGGACTTTGTTCGCGCGCGATCCAGAGAAACCGCTCGCTCTCTGACATGAGACCGTGCTTGCTCCGCTTGCGGGCGAAACTCTCGCCCGCGGCATCGCAATCCAAACCCGCGCGGACCCGCTGTTCGCGGGTCAGAATGGCGATCCGCTCGGGAACCAGATCAGAACAGAAAAGTTCCGCGATCGGAACCCCCTGCTCTTCGGCGAATCTCCTCAGATTCCATGCCGCATAGGGAAGAACCGCCATGAGATTCTGGAGATCGCGGACAACGGCGGTCGTGCCCGCTCCGGCGGGATCTGTTCCGGCCGGCACCCTTGTCCGTCGATCCAGAAGATTCTGGATCTCCGCGATCCTCGGGTGGTGTTTGAAGTGCTTTCCTCTTGCCTCTTCCAGGAATCGCGCCCGTTGTTGCTCGGGGACTCCATCAGCCTCTTCGAGAACATCGAGCCAGGCGCTCCGGATGACCCGGATCGTGGGATCGATCCGATCGGAGTCCGTGAGGAGAAGCGAATGGGCCTGCTCCCATTCCGAAGAGAGCGTCTCGCGGTACACCGGAAGCGTGGCACTCCGGTGATTCCGAAAAATCGCTGAAAAAACCGTGCTCCGCGGGGAAGCGGAAAGTCGCTTCGCCGCGAGATCGGAGAACCGGTTCACCCCGGACTCGATCCTTCTTCGAAGAGAGGGGCCCATTCCGCGAGCCGGAAAGCGAAGCCGAACCAGCTCCCGCAAAATCGTCTGAAGCCGTTGGATCTGGCTCCTGCCTCCGGAATGACGGTTTGCGAGCTCCGACAAATGCACCGCGATTTCGCGAAGCCGTGCCTGATCCTGCCGCCTCATCTCTTCGGAGTATCCGTCCCCATCAGCATCGGGCCCAAGGACCACGAGTCCATCGAGCAGATCATAGAAATCCTCGTCCAGAACGGAATCTGCCTGAAGGAGGATCGACACCAACCATGCTTGCAGGGAGTGTCGCTTCAGGGAATAAGCTGCAACGGATTTTCGGTCGATCCGCCGCTCGATCAGGGACGATAGCTTCAGAATCGTCTCGACACATTCTGGATGCAGGAACGACGCGGACTCGCGCACTTGAAGCCGGATCGCCTCCAGGATTTCGGCAACCCGTTGGGCGCCTTCTCGCGGATCGCGGATCACGGTGCGAAGGAGCCCCAGAAGGTTCGCGATCTGGACGAGCTGTGCTCCCGCAAATGCCGGAACCGGAGCAGAGAGCGGAAGAGGCACCACGGGATTCGCAGCATCGCGAGCCGGGATGGATCCTGTGAAGCCCGCATCGTCGATCACGAGGAACGGAGCGTAGCCGCCACCTTTGGAGGTGTTCACGATGGCGCTTCCCGGCCCTTTTTCTCCCGGAGCGAACCGCACGAGCGCGTTGTGCGTGAGTTTCGGTACTGATCCCGATCCGCCATAAAACACCCACATCCGGAGATCAGCAGCGAGATTCGCGAGGCGAAATGGACCGGAATGATTCACGCGAGAGCGCCCGGTGCCCTCCTCACGGAACCGCCCGGTGCCATCATCACGGATGGCCACCGGGATCCGTCCGATCCTCACCACTTTCTGGTACGCGAACTTTTCGGGCTGGCGCTTCGCCTTTGCGATCACCTGTCTCCGTTCGCGCGCATCCAACGCCATCAACACATGAACACCCGTTCCGCCCGAGAGATTCGGTGCCTTGATGACCCAATCCTCGGGATTCCGCTCGATCCGTTCCGGCGATCCGGCCTGCGAGGGAAGCGATTCGGGAGGGCGGAGCATGGCGCGGGGAATCCCGAGCCCGAGGGCTTCGATGTCTTTCTGGAAGTAGCGCGGAGCATGGGTGGTCAGGATCTCGAGTAGAATCTTGTTATCGAGCAGACGATTCAATCCTCCGAGGTAGAGCTTCCGCGAATGAATCGCCGACAACGCGCCGGGCACGGCATAATCTGATTCGAGGGGCACGGGTCTTCCCGATCCGTCGCGAAGAAGTTCGGGGCTCGAGGACCTCCAGGGCTTCAGCACATCCACGCAATACAAAGGACGTCCGCTGTCGGGGTCGCGAAGCAGGATTCCTTTTTCAGGATCGAAAAGCGCACTATCGCTGTTCACCCTCGAATAGATGGCCGTCACCACGGGATCCACCCCGTCCGAGGACCGCATGCGGATCCACCCGTCCTCATCGCGAAACAACTGCCCGGGATCGCAATACAAAAGCCCGGAACACGATGCGAGCTGATGGATCTCGGGCGCGGCGCCGTTCGCTCCTCCCGGAGGCAGGATCACCTGAATTCCGTCATGGCGACCCGTCCAGGACTCACCCAAAGACTGATAGGTGTGGCGCAGAGTCTCGAAGTGATCGTTCGGGAACACTCTGCCGAGGGAATCCAGACTGCCCGGATCCTCGCGCAGGAGTCCCTCGAGAATCGTCATGTTGTTCGACGCCCCCGAAGGAGAGCCCGCATTCAACTCGAGAAGACGAAACGGCAATTTTGCAAGACCCGTCGAATGCCCCGGATTCTCGTCCACGAGCACCAGATCGAGTCCCACGTTGTCGAAGAAGGGATACTCCCTCATGACTTCATGATGAAGCGCCGGCAGATAGTGCGGGGATTCCCGGGTGGCACGAAGAAACGCATCACGCGCCCCCGCCGGAAGCGAGCGGACGAACCGGCTCTCTCCCGGCGAGCGGGCACCGTAAAAGTCCTGCAGCACCTTCCGGAGCGACACCACGAGCACCTGCGCAGCCCGCTCAATCGCCTGGAACGAGGACTTCGGCAGGGGCACGACGGAGGAACTGACCGGTACCGTGAAGATCCGGTAAAATCCGTTCGCATCGAGTTTTTGGAACGTGAGATCGCGGTTTTTCAGGAAGCGGGTGAGATTCCGGCCGAGGAGATAATGCTCGCGCGCGGGACGCGCAAGAACCATACGCGCGGGTGCGGAGGCGGATTGCTTGCCCGCGGGAAAAAGATAGTTCGCAACGCGGACCTCCCTCTCCCCGATGTATCCCCGGTACGGATCATAGCCCGGCCGTTTTTTCCGCTTTGCTTTTTCTGAGATCCTGATCCAGTTTCCCGCCACCCGAACTCCTCCCCGCGAACCCCGGTGATGCGGATCACATTTAATTGTTTGACCCGCCCCCGAAATCCCGATTAATCACTCACCCCGTGAAGCCGAAGCCTCCCCTAACACTGGCCCCGAGACCTCGACCACTCGTCTATCCGGACACGGAGCTCCTGTCGCTGACCGGAATCAAAACTCCCGAAAAGGACTTCGAGGATGCGATCGCATCGATCGTCTTCGACGGAGGCGCTTCGCGGATCGATCCTGCACCGGGGGCGCTTCCGGTATTCCGGACCGGACGGACGGCGGGCTATGATCTGTACCGGAACGCGAAGATGCTCGCGAACCTTCGGATCGGACTCACCGCCGGCGGAACGTTCGTGATCCAGTGGAGGATTCTCGACGGGGAATCGTCGTGGATCTCGCATCATTACGCGAAGGACGGTCGCTTCCGGTTCACGGAGGGCCCGATCGCGGGGGAATTCGCGGTCCTGCCCGAACGGACCTTCGAGCCGGGTTGTCCGGTGCTGAATTATTTGTACAACGTGGCGGCGGAGGAATATCCGAAAGCGCGCGAGGGAACGGCGGACTCGGTCTTGCTCCATCTGATCGAACGCACACTCCGGGGAATCGCACACCATCGCTGGCGGGAGTTCTCGGCAAGCAAGGGGATCTTTGACCCGATTGTGCGAAAACGGAACCGGGAAATCCTCCTTCTGGACCGGGATCCGGTCTACACCAGACGGGAACGCGCGGAACTCGAGAAAAAAATCCGGAAGGAGCGAAGTCTCCTTCTTCGCACGAAGAGGCGAATTCACGGAAGGAGTGTTCTTTCGGGCCTGATCGCGTCGATGCTTCGCGATTTCGCGTTGGGAATCCTGCGATGGCTGCGGCACCCCGGTCGTCAACTGGCCGCCCTGGCCGGAGCGGTCGTGCTGGATCCTTTGCTCTGGTTTGTGAATCTGGTGCGGGGGAACCTTGGCTATTCGGTTGCCCTGGCCATTTATAGCCCCTTCACGTTTTTCTTCATCACCCAGCCCATGAATCCCCACGCGATGTGGGCCGTGGGCAAGGTCCGTTCCGCATGGGTTGGGCGCTCGGAAGCCGCGCCTGAAATCAGGAAGAATACGGAAAGTCCCACAGGGACCTCACTCGAGTCGATCCGGCCCCAAACCGCGGGGATTCTGCTTGCGAGCGATGTGCCCGAGGTGGCAACGCAGAGCTGGGAAGAACGGATGAGTCGCTTCAAGGCGATGGAGATCGCCTACGAATCGGACCTGGAGCTTGCAGCCCGGATGGGACGACTGGAGCATCTGGAGACCCAGCTGAACTGGTCCATCGTGATCGAGAGCGCTTGGTCCGAGAATGAACGATTGTGGTCACTCTTGGAGTTCCTTCTCTCGGATTCAGCGAAATACCAGCCGAAATTCGTGGAATTCCTGAAGCACGAACAAATGCGGGTGATGCGATCCGGTCTGTACCTCTGGGACCGGAGCATCCGGTTTCTTCTGGATCATCCCTTTGTGCTTCTAAACGGATCGCGCGAGCAAAAAGAGCTCGATCCGTACTCGCTCCGGATTTTTCCCGTGCTTCGCGAGATGACCGGGACTCTCACGAAGCGGCACCCCGGACTCCGCCTTCCGGAAGGGTACGGGGAATTGGCAGCCGCAGGATCACAAATCGAATCAAAATATCATCCGGAGGGATCGGTCCTCGATCGGCTGCACGCAAATTCGAAGCTGTTCTCGGAGGCAGATCAAAATCATACAAATCCGCATGATCCCGATGCGCTCCGCTCGCGACTGAAACGCCAATGGGAGATTTTATACCTGCTTCAGAACCGTGCGCAGGAATCGGCGAATGCGGGACTGCAGATGTATGTCTGGTCGGTCCGGAATACCGCCCACCTTTTGCAATCCCTTTCTTCAGCGAAACGCGAAGAGATCTCGACCCTCGCCCTGGCCTACCTGAAGGAATCGTCCCACACCCTGCTCCCCTCTAGCGAGGCTCTGCGCCGGATTGATTCCCAGTATGAAGCGCTCTTTCATATGATGGTGCTCGAATTTACCTCCATCCGAAAGGAACTTTCCCACGCACTCGGAAAAGACATCGAATCGATCCAACGGCAGACGCTGATCGAAGACCTGCGATCATTTTTGCGGGAGCGCGAAGCGCTCCGGAAGGAGGCCCATGAGAACTGATCCCCGGATTCTTTTTTTTGTGCTGATGATCACGGCCGGATCGGCCGTGACGGTCCGGGCCCGCGCAGAAACTCCGGCCACAGGAGTGATCCGGTCTTCGCTCGAATTCCCGCCGCCACGGGAACCGCGCACGATGCCCGGAATCGGCGAGATCCTCGGGGGATTTCATGGTCTGTATGCGGCCTCGTTCATGGGCCCGCGCCTTGCCGGGGGCCCCGGGGAGACCTACAATGTTTTCTTGGGCGATACCGCGAGCATGCAGGTGTTCCATTCCTTCCAGCTTGGCTACGAGGTGAACGAACACCTGCGCATGGGCTTCGGAGGCGATCTTGCCCAAACCCTGTTCGACGGAGTCCGCGGGGACGATGGAACCGCCCGAAGCCGGTCTGTCGATTGGTTCGACCCGTACGTGTTTTTTCAGTTCCCGGATCTGATTCGCATCCCTGGCTGGTCGGTATTCACGGCCGCTGCGCTCAGCCTCCCGATGACCCGAACCTCGGTGGAGTCGCTCCGGATCACCTCGCTCACCCTGCAACAGAGCTGGAATCTGGCCCTGAACGGACCCTGGCGACTCGGGGTGAATTTCTTTTTGAACCCGGTCCTCCTCGGATATCCCGCTCCCGAGCGATTTCCGAGACGAAGAACGTTCTATGCGTCCGTCGGTCCGAATTTCGGCTACGCACTCTCGAGCGAATGGAACGTCGGAATCAGCACGAACTTCAACTTCGACCACACTTCGCCGGATCCGGAAGGGTCGCTTCATTTCGATCCCGCGATCGGGGATTTCGCCCAGTTGAGCCTTGCCTACTCGAAAACCGTGGGAGGCGTGACCCTCGGAGTTTCGACGTATTACCAGAGTCTGATTGAAAAACCCTCCCCTGCCACTTCGATTCTAGGCGCGGGATTCTCGGTGTCCTTTTGACCACTCAGGAGCGGATCTTGATCAGCCGCGTGAGGTAGATCGGACCCGTTCCGCCGGATCGATCGGGAAAAATCTGAAACCCGTGCGCGGTTGCCTCGAGATCGGAAAGATCATCCTGCGTCGGATCATGCGCGACGATCGCGGATTTCCGCTCAAGAACGCGTGCGATCACTCCGTCGTTCTCGAGCGGAGAAATCGAACAGGTCGAGTACACCAGGACTCCGCCCTCCTTTAGCGCAAGAATCGCCGAGCACAACAGGGAATACTGCCGCATCGCAAGCTGGCGGGTTCGCGAATCCTTCCATTCGGGAACCTCGGGGTCCTCTGCGATCAGATGGGCCTCGCTCGAGCAAGGCGCATCGAGCAGGATGCGGTCGAATGTATTTTTTTTCTTCAGTCCGAAGAGATTTCCGTCGAATCCCGTCACGCGAATCAGCGTTCGCGAAGCGGGAGGCACATGGGATTCGATCACATCCGAAAGCCGGCGCCGTCTCGCCATCGAGAGCTCGTTTGCGGTCAGTGATCCCCGTCCCTGCAAATCCTCGGCAAGAATCAGCGTCTTTCCGCCGGGGGCGGCGCAGAGGTCGAGCACGGAATCCCCGGGGGCGACCTTCAGGGCCTTGGCCGCACGAATCGAGGCCTGATCGAGAACATACCGGGAGTACCCTCCGAAGCATTCCCGCTCGACCTTGGGAGCGGGATTCTTCATCGCCTCGAAAAGCCCGCTCCACCGCTCGCCGTACACTGCCTCGAAATGTCGGTGAAACCCGCTCATGGGAAGAGGGCCTTCCGGAACAGGAACACCGATCGCGAAGCCCACTGACGGGAGGCCACGGCTTCTTGCGAGTAGTCGCCGCGAATGCGATTCAAGAGCCCGGGAAGCAAGTTCTCATCGAGAATGAGCACATCGGCATCGAGCAAGGGCGGGAGATTCTTTTGGGAATGATATCCCACCCGGCGAACCGGCCCCAAAAGATAGGGCAACGGCCAGGTGAATTCGCTGACCACCTGGACCCGAAGGGTGGAGGCGAGCGCGGGCTCGTTCTTGATTTTTTTTAAGATCCGCTCCACCGGCGGGAGAAAATCGGCATAGGTCTGACCGTAAATGTAGGGATGCCCGTCCTGATCGGGGTCGATCCAGGACACTTGAACCGTCTGCCAGGCAGACGCGATCGCGGCAAAGGCCACCAGGGCAATCGCCGCGAGGCGAAGGCCTCCTGAAGCGACACGCGAACTCATCCACGAAAACGCACCCGAAATCGCAGAAGCTCCGAACACGGCAAGGAACCACGCAAACGAGAGCATGCACCACGGAGTCTTGTACGGAACCGCGGAATACATGAACCAGAGGACTGCTCCGATCACGCCGGCCAGCCGGGCATCGCGATCTGCCCGTTTGGCAAGAAACGGAAGTGCCAGAAGCCCCACTAAGGGAAGCCATTCGTACCGGAACAGAAGCCCGATCCAATACCAGAAGGGCTTTTGGTGGCCGTTGCCGTGGGAGCCGGTTTCGAACCACTTCAGGAAGGCCTCGAAGAACTTCGCAAACCCCGCCCATTCCTGGAAAAACCCTGTGAAGAACACCAAGACGGGAATCAAGGAGAGCCCGAGACAGGCGAAAGCTCCGGGCCAGAAGGCCCGTGTGAACACACGCGAAACCCGACGGTCGGACCGCCAAACGGCAAGCTCGGCGATTCCGAGCGCGGCACCGAAGATCGCGAAATTCTCTTTCAGCGAAGCCATGAGACCGACCGTGAGCGAAAGCCATGCGATTCTTGGGCCCGTCCACCCGTCCTCGCGGATTCGGAGCCATTGATGAAAAAACAACACGCAAGCGAGCGCGAATCCCGTTTCGTGAATCGCATACCGCGAGTAAAACACGAAGGCCGGCGACACCGAGAGGAACAGCGCCGCAATCCATGCGGTCAGGAATCCGATTCGTTTCCGGAACAACAGAGGGCTCAACGAAAGAAGCGTCCCGAAAAGGGCCGCGGGAATCCGGAGCGCGATCACGTCTCTTCCGAAAATCGATTCCGAGAGCGCCAGCAGATAGAAGAACAAGGGCCCATGGTAGTTGTTCGGATCATACGAGTAAAACCCCTCGCGGAACAATCCGTCGACAAACCATCCATTCACCGCCTCATCGTGATGAATCGGACGGGCATCGAGAAAAACAAAGCGCAAAAGGGCCAGAACAAGCAGTGGAAGCACGGAACGGAACATGCTTCAATGCTAACGGAGGAGGTTTGACATGAAAATGTCTTTTCGGCCGGTGCACGCGGTTTTGGCCGTGTGTTCGATCGCGATCGCCGGGGTGTTCCTCTCCCTCTTCGGAACCGGACCGGACGGGTCGTGGATGCTCCGGAGTTATGCGGTCTGGGGCGACTGGTCGGCGCACCTGAGTCTGATTTCGGCCTTCCGGGAACGCGGCATCGGCTGGGTGACCGGTGAGAATCCGCTGTTTCACGGGGCGGGTTTTCAGTATCCCTTCTTGAGCCATCTTCTCACGGCAGGCCTAGCCGAAATCACCGGGTGCGACACCCTTGGCGTCACCCTTGCCCTCAGTTTGATTTTTCTCCTCGCCCTGCCCTTTCTTTTGTACCGGTTCTATCGGATCTTCCGGCTGAGCCGGGTGGCATCTCTTTATTCGTGCCTCGTGTTTTTGTTTCTCGGTGGATTCCAGATTTTTGACCGGACTCTGCCTGAGAGCGGACCGGTCACGAATCAATTCGATTCGGGCTCGGTCTTCACCCAGCTGCTTTTGTTCGAATTCATTCCCCAGCGTGCCTTCCTGTTCGGCATGGCTCTGGTTCTCGGCTTGATCACCCATATGGGAGCCGCCCGGTCCGGACCGAAAAAAACGGCATGGATTGCGTCCTGCCTCCTCGGTGTCACACCGCTCGTGCATCTTCACTCCTGGCCTGCGCTCGGGGTGCTTTTGCTGGCATTCCTCGCCTTCCCGGCTCCGGGGAAATCTCCCCTCGCTTCGCGCAAGTCGGTCCTGTCCCACGGACTCCTGATCCTCGCCCTCTCGGGCCCGATCGCCGCCGCTCTTTTACTGCACAAGCACGCAGCTACGGCCTCTTCGTGGGAGGTCTGGTTTCCGGGATGGGCGCAAAATGCGGGAGCCGGACTTCCGGCAGCCGCGATGATGAACCCGATCTGGTTCTGGCTCTACAACACGGGAGTGTTTCTGCCGCTCTGTTTGTTCGGCGTTTTTTTGGCCTCGCGAACCCGAAGCGGCGGAGCGACTCCGGAACTTCGGAGCCTCGGCGCACCGGGACTCGCCGGAGCGGTGCTCTTCGTGATTGCACTCCTGTTCCGGACCCAGCCCAATTTTTATGACAACCTGAAGATCTTCACTTGGGCGTTCTTGTTCTTGGCGCCGTTTGCGGGCATTGCGCTCGAGCGCATCCAAAAACGATTCTGGCCGGCGGCGGTTGCGATTCTGATTCTGCAAACAGCCTCGGCCGTACGGGATTTTTCGTTCTTCGTGAGCCCGGGACAGCCGGTGACCTGGCTCGAATCGTCCGAGGTCGATCTCGCCCGGGAGTTCAAAACGATCCGATCGTCGGCGGATGAATTGGTGCTGATCCAGCCCCGTCACAATCACTGGGTTCCGATGCTCACCGGAAACCCCGTGGTCATGGGATATGCGGGATGGCTTTGGAGCTGGGGGATCGCGTACCGGGAGACGGAGCAGAAGATCGACCGGATTTTGCTTGGAGCTCCGGATGCGGCGGAGCTCGTGCGGGAGCTTCATCCGCGCTGGATCGTCCTCGATCGGCGGACGCGCGTGCGGGGGCGGGAGATCGATTTCGATTTTTTTGATCGGCACTACCGAAGGGTCCTCGAGCGGGACGCCTGGGTGGTTTTCTCGGTGGAGGATTCAGCGAAGTGAGAAATGATTTCGATGGTGTCTGAAACGGGAGCGGGTCGGGAATGGGGCTGGGACAGGAAAATCGGATTGCCTCCGAGCCGGGTCGTCCGGCCTCGCTTTCGCCTTCCTGGCTCGCGAGAGTCGGCAATCCGATTTTCCTGTCCCAGCCCCATTCCCGACCCGCTCCTCGATTCCAGTCACAACCAGAAATCCGACTCATTTCGCTGATTCCGCCACGAGATCGCCCTCGCGGTCCGTCCGGCGGACTCTGCCGGCGAACCGTTCAAGCCTCTCGAGAACCTCGGGAGCAGGATGACGGTAGCGGTTTTTTCGTCCGACCGAGATCCAGAACTCTGCGGGGTTGATCTCTCGCAGGACTTCCGGATCGGATGAGAATCTCGATCCATGATGACCGATCTTGAAGATGCGGCGGGTGTGTGCGCGGATTTCGGGTTCGAATTCGGCAAGAAACTTCTTCTCCTGGATCGCATCTCCGTCCCCGAGCGCGAGGTACAAGACTCCACTCGAGGCCGAGGCGATGCCCGCCATCCATTCATTTCCTTTCTGGCCTTTTCGCTTGCTTTCGAACCACTCCACCCGCGCATTTCGAATGCAGCCTCTCGACACCACCGCGATTGCGGGATGGGTGTGTGCAATCCAATCAAGAATGCGCGCGCCCCGCTCCTCGCGTTGATGCGGCTCCCCGATCTCGATGCACCCGACCGGGAACAACGCAAGAAGCACGGGCAGCGCCCCGATGTGATCTTCGTCCAGATGTGTGAGCAACACTCCGTCCACGCGACTCACCCCGTGCCTCGAAAGCGTGCGGATCCACCGATCGGGCGACTGGACCCGAAGGCTCCCCGCATCGATCAGCTCGATTCTTCCGGGCCGAATCAGGAGCGCTGAATCGCCCTGCCCCACATCGAGCTGGACGGTCGCCTGAGTATTTTTTTCGGGGGTGAACGCCCGCGAAGCGAGCAAAAGAAGGAACAACGGAACCAGCAGGATCGGCCGTTTTCGGAAGCGGAACACGAGCGCACCGCAGATCAGGACGATCGGAAAAAAACGAATCCCCGCCGTGACCGGGGGTGGAAGAACCTCGGCAAGAGCGATCATTGCCTGAAGAAAAAGACTCCAAAGCGAGAGGAGCCATTCCGGAGTGCCTCCCGTGAGCGCGTGCGCGATCAGCGTGACCGGGTAGAGCCCCATGCTGATCGGAGTGATTGATACGAGGTTCAGCACGGGTGTTGATGCGACGATCAGACGGTCCCGGAACAAGTCGAGCAGCGCGATCGGAACCCACGAGAATACCGCCATGCGGACATGCGTGCGGAATCCGCTCTCGCGAACACCCCCGGGCCGGGACAACGCAAGAAGGGATCCCCCCACGGCGAGATAATAATGAACGGCTCCGTGTGAAAGGCCCTCGGGAATGCGGAGCAAACACTCCGTCAAAAAAACCACGAAGAGCGGAAGCAGGATCGGGGTCCGGAATCCGGTCGCGCGGACGCCCATCCGGATCAGCACCGAAAAGAGCGGACGGAAGAGCGAGAAGTGAAACCCCTCGATCTTCCAGACCAGAAGACAGACCGAAAAAAACAGAACATGGATCCCCGGACGGACCACCCGAATCGGAATCCCAAGCGCCATCCCCCCTCGCTTGCACGCCAGTTCGATCCAAAAAAACAGAGCAAGCAAATGAATCCCGCTTGCCGAGAACAAATGCACGAACCCGAGGTCGCGGAAGAATCCGTCAAACCGCGAGGGCACCGGCTCATGAAACAGAAGCGCACGGACGAGGTCGAGCGATGCGGAGCGTAGGGGTTCGGTCATCACGGGAAACCCTTTGCTTGCATAAATCGGGCCCCGTATACTGGTCGTATGGAGATCGCGGAATGGATTGCGCGAAATTTCGAGACCATTCAGAAGGGAATCCTGATCCTGGGACTCCTGTCCGCGCTGTGGTTCCTGAGAATCCGTCAAAACCCATCGCAGTTCCGGGCGCGCGAGGCGGACCGCTCGGATCTGGACCGGTTCCTGAACTCGAGTCCGGAATCCGGACGCTCTTCGAGAGCCCCGGGACCGAGAAAAAACCGTCCGCCGCCCCCGCTCCTCCTGCCCGGAATCCGACTGACGGGTGAGCCCCATGAGATTCTCGGGATTCCCGAGAACTCGACCGAGCTCGAGATTCTTCGCGCCTACAAAGAGGCGATCAAGCGCTTTCATCCCGACACGATTCAGGGTTCGGCGCGCGAGCAGATGCGGTTTTACGAAGAAGCGTCCGCCCGGATCAACGACGCAAAAGAAACAATGATCCGCAGGCTGAGAAATCAGGGCGGCCGTTCTTACTGATTACAAACTGCGCACTTTGAGCTGAGCACGGGCCTTGCAATCAATTTGATTGATGCAGATTCACTCGCTCTTTGTCTCTGACACACAACCCGAGCTGATCACGATCGAGTACAGCTCCCGGTTCCAGGTTCCCGGGTTTCAGATTCTCGGGCTCCCTGCTCCCGAGATTCAGGAGGCGCGCGAGCGGATCGCCTCGTCGTTTCAGGCGGCCGGATACGAGTTCCCGAAAAAAAAAGTCCTCGTCAATCTCTCGCCGGCATCCGTACGAAAATCAGGAACCGGCCATGATCTCGCAATCGCACTGAAGATCCTGTCCGAGACCCTCGATCTCTCCTGGCCCGAGAAAGTCCTTGCCCGCGGCGAGCTCGGGCTCGATGGTTCGATCCGCTCCGTCGGAAAGATCGCCCATCTGATCGAGCTTCTTCTCACCCGATTCGAGCGAGGCTCCCTTCCCGCGCTGATTCTTGCTCCTGCGGACCACATCGAGTTCTTGCGCCTCTGCCAGTGGCGGGCCGAGAAAAACCTTCCCGTGCCGGAACCCGCGACCCTGTACCGGATCTCGAACCTGAGCGAGCTTTCATCGGTCCTCGCCACGCGCCCATCCTCGACGAACCTCGAGGAAGCGCTCGCCCCGCTCGCCCTGCACGAGAGGAGTGCAGCCGTTCTTTTGCCGCTTCCGCGATTCCAGGAAAGAATCGTGAAGCTCGGAAGCATCGGCCGCCACCACGTGCTGGTGCTCGGACCGAAAGGAGTCGGAAAATCCACCTCGTTTGACTGGTTCCGGGCCCTTGCACCACACCCCGGCCCCGATCAGGCGTGGGAGCGCGCGCTTTTTTTGGAAAGCCGGAACGAAAGGCCGGCCTTTGATGCTCCGGTGCGACGGGTGCATGCGCAGGTGAAACCTCCGCATCTGCTCGGATCCTACGGCATGCACGGATTCCGCGCGGGGGAACTCTCCCTTGCGCATGGTGGGATTCTGTTCGCCGATGAATTCATGGAATGGCCACGCGATTCGAAAGAATGCCTGCGGGAGCCGCTTCAGACCGAGACACTGATTTTGACGAGGGTCAAAGGGACTCTCGAAGCAAAGTGCGACATCCAGCTGATCGCGAGCGGCAACCTCTGTCCCTGCGGGGGATTTCCGCCCCAGCTGAAAGCGTTCGGGTATACGAGTTCGCTCCGCTGTCGTTGCTCGACACCCGAGATCCAAAGTTATCTGCAAAGGCTCTCGGGCCCGATTCTCGATCGGATTGATCTTGTGGCCTTGTTCACAGATACGCCGGTCCCGCAGGAGGAGCACACCCGCACGGCCTCGGATCTTCGTGGCGAGATCGAAGCCGCCCGAACCCTGGTCCTCGGACGCTATGGGTGTTTTCCGGCGAAGATCCCGCCGCAGAATCTCGAAAAACTGATCCCCCGCACGGGTCCGACGTCAAAACTTCTCTCTGAGATCGGCAGTCTCCGCTCGCGACACAAAACCATCCGGGTCGCCCTTTCGATCCAGGCGCTCGAGGGGGCCTCCGAGCTCAGGGAGGAGCATGTGCTGGAGTCCCGCTCGTACCGGTTTCTGGATTCGTGGATTTGACCGGAGAAACCGCACTCTTCGCTTGTGCTTGAGGAAAGTGCGGGATGGGGGGAAGGGATCTGGAAGGATTCAGTTTTTGCCGACTCTCGCGAGCCAGGATGGCGAAAGCGAGGCCGGAGGACCCGGCTCGGAGGCAAAAACCGAATCCTTCCAGATCCCTTCCC
>JBEIJY010000023.1:0-39741 GCA_040380025.1 Bdellovibrionales bacterium
AAGAAGGGAAGGGCTTAAATGGCAATTGGGATTCGGGCAGCATCGTTTCATGCCTGTTCTAAAGCACGAAAAATGCCAATCATATCAGCCACGAAAAAATTTTTGGCCGTCAGGAAAGCGCAGGCTCGGGGGGCAGTTTGGTTTATTTTATAAGGTTACTCATGAGTGTTCGATACGCCTCACCCACCTCATTGATCGCCTTGTAAGTCCCGACCGGAAGGCGCGTACCGAGGTCACCCGGCCACCCCGTTCTCCGGAGAGCATCGCTGTATCCGGATTGAAACGTCTCAAAGAACAAGGGCGCGCAACCCTGAGTATTGAAGTGTCTCGTGAAGAATTCCGCGCCCCATTCACTTTGCAGGCTAATGTCCGGGGTGCCCAGAGTTCTTTTTTGTTTAATTAAAATCTCATTTTGAAACCCCGCGAGGTCCTGCTCCAAAAACGAAAGATACTTCAGCCTGTTCTCGAGGAGTAGGAGGTACTCGTTCTTCACCACGATCAAGGCAAAGAGATCATTCTGCCTTGCAGAGCCTGTACTGACGGAAGTTTGAAATTTCGCAAGGTCGAGGCCATAGGCCTTCTTCCAAATTTGAGGCCAGGATTCCGGAGGCAATTTGTTGATGTCCGCAAGGATCTCCTTGTATTTGCCATGATTCGCCAACTGATTCACGACCAGGTCGACGTTTATTCCTGTCGGCGCGTTAGGAGGTGTGACCGCTCTGTCCAAGTCGTTCCCGTAGGATAACAAGGCTTCGATCTCGCTGGTAAGGCGTCGCGTCTCGCCGAGCAAAATTTCCTTGGTCTGCGGGATGATCTCTGTACCAAGTTTAAACCAAGGAAATGCATTCGCGGTCGCCCGTGCCGTCAAATCCACGATCTCCTTTTCGCCGACCCCTGGGTTGAACACAGGAGTTTTAAGATCAAAAACATTTTCTGCAGCAGTTTTGAGCGGGCTTTTCAGATCCGCATGAGCCATGTCCACTGCCATGCCCACTGCCGGTTCGCCCCCGTGCAGGACCAGGGTCCTGAAGGCATCGCCCGCGGGATGCCGGATCAAGGTCGCCAACCGATGATAAATCGAATAAAAGACCGGAATATTCACCGCGGTCGAGATGGCGAAGGTCGTTCGCGCTTCTTTGAGTTTGCCCGAAATCTCACGTACCGTCTCTGCCTCCGTGCCCCCTAAATGATATCCTAGAGCCGCCTCCTGAAGCTCTTTTGGAAGGTCGTACCGGGACGTCAGCATGATATTGATCCAATCCCAGACGAAGATTCCATCAAGATAAATCATGTACCACTTCGAAAACCCTCTGTTTCGAATCCAGTTGAAGAGTCCCTTTTGGGCCAATTGCCGCCCTCCCACTGTCCCCGCCGTGGCCAGGGCGTATCGGACCGCACCTGTCGTGGTGGTCCAAAATCGAAGTCCCTTGACCGCCGATGAGGCAACCGGTGCCAAATCAATCGTCGCAAGAATCGCCACGAGGTAAAGCGATTGATGAATGCGGGGTTCAAGATAATCTTCCCTGATTTTTTCCTTCACGGTGCGGGTTGCCTTCTCAAGCTCTTTTTCCGCTTTAAAGAATGCACCTTCTGATCCATCTTCTCCCTCTTCGTCCAGGCCAATGGTCTTGTTCCGTGAGGAAGTCGAAAGACGAAAGAGCGTTTGAAAGGATTTTTGTCCCTCATTCAATCTCCAGGTGTCCGCGATCGATCCAGCGAGATTAATCTCCCTCAGGAAATCCTCATTGTCGAAATTTCTCGCGGGCAACAAAGACGCAATGCAGCCTTGACGAAGTTGTTCCGGCAACTCGGCCACTGCGGCCCGACTTGCGGCGCTGATTTTTTCCTTCGTCAATTCCGAATCCCAACCCTTGCCAGCAAATCGAAGGCCGTTCACCTGATCAATCAGCTCATCAAGCAGGGTAATACTGATGTCATTGCCGAATCGATCAATGTTGATCTTTTCTTTTTTTACGAGATTCAGGACCGACTCAGTCTCAAGAGTGGTTTTCAGGATGATCTCATTCAGGATTTTGTGATCAAGAACCGTCTGGATCAGGCGGGAGGCAATGGTGTTGGCGTCGGGGTCGACGCTTTTCAGATAATTGAGCCGCCCCGTGAAGGACGTCACCTTCCAGATCGCATACGGTTCATTTTGGTTGATCTCTTCCGATAAACTGTAAGTGTTCAGTATTCTTGTGTTCGTAGGAACCCAATCGCTGAGACCAAGAAGCGCAAGCGATTCCATAAAATAACAGCGCGATTGAGCTGGGTTTTCCGCACCAGCCGGTAAATCGTCCCAAGAGGGATCTTCGAAATAAGTGCTCAGGACCTCTCGGATGGTGTCGGGCAAATCTGTCGCCACATTTTCCGGATTTTTATTTTTTTTACGCTTTTCCGTGAACGTCTCCGAGATTTTCTCGAAAAACTTCACCAAAAGAACCCGCGAATTTCGGTCTCCCAGGATCTTGAGGGCGAGGTTCCTGAGCTC
Source organism: Bdellovibrionales bacterium (assembly GCA_040380025.1). Taxonomy (GTDB): domain Bacteria; phylum Bdellovibrionota; class UBA1018; order UBA1018; family CAIMNF01; genus CAIMNF01. The sequence continues at coordinate 2,492 of JBEIJY010000023.1, forward strand.
GCTTGGAAACGGAGAGCCTGCGAATGCAGCGATTTTTTTCTCGTACATCAGCAAGAGCTGGGCGGGGTAGTTCGGTCCTGCGGATTTGGAGTAGTACGGGATCATCGCCAGCTGATCATTCCGTGAATCATACACGGCTTTTCTCAAGGGCTCGTCCACGGCGTTGTTCTGGAACCATGTCTTGAAATTCGGCCAAACCCGGTTGTTTGAAAACTGGTCCACAATCACCTGAAAAACGGTCGACCCGGTCTGGAAGTCCGAGTAATTCACAGGAAGCAAGATTTTGTCTTTCGTCCAGGTATCCTCATTTTTCTGATACCGATCGTAAAGTTTCCGGAGAATCAACTTCGATTTCGCCGCCGCTTCAACCGTGGGTTGTAGAGATTCCTGAAGCGCATCCAAGCTCGTTTCTCGTCGCATTCTCAGGCTGAGAGGAATGCCTTCCTGCAATGCCTTTTCGATTTGCGGTTGCATCCTGTTGATCCAACCGGATTTTTTAGTCCCCAGGAGTGTTTGTGCAAGGCCGGTTGCCTTTTTGACGAATTCAGCCCTGCCTTGTGCCCATACATTTGTCGATCCGTTTGGAGAAAGTGGATCCGACAATTCAACAATGTACTCTTTATGATTTTCCCCGTTCTCAATGAGCAATGCCGCAAGGAACTCGATTTCATACAGATAGGCGTTTTCGGCGATTCTCCTCGCAACTTTCTTCAAATCCCAATCATCTGAGGGGTAGTGGGCGAGTGTGAACAGGCCATTGGTTTTCTTGGTTTCGTTCCAGAACTTGTTCCTGGAGTTCGTGAAATTCTTCGGAATCGATTGGTTGTAAAGCGTATCCATGGCTGTTTGCCGATCCGAATAAAGAGACACAAGAATGCCGTAGAGGTAGGATTGTTCAAAAAATCTCCGAGTCAGGCCCCCCGCGTCCCTTCCGTCGGCGATCGGGTTTTGTCTCACCGGGGTTAAAATCCGAGAAATGAGCGGTTGTTGGTCGGCCCCCATGGTTTTTCGATCCAGCATGATTTTGTAGGCCTGGTAGGCCTCATGTTTCGATCGAAAATCAAAAAAAGACTTGAAATGCGAGTTCGGGGTCGCCCGAAGACTGATGGTGTGTTGACCGCAGTCGAAAGGCATTGCGGGCGAGGGGGCATTTGTTTCATTTGTCAAAGCGGAGAGGTTGTAGAGCTGGCTTGCGCGTTGGTACAAGGTTTGCGCGATCACGAGCTTCGAATACAGCGATCTGACCATCTTCTTGTCTTGTCGATGGAGTTGTTTCAACGAAAGAAGCGCAAATCCTTCGAGGCTGAACCAGTCATGAGGAGTGAGTCCCAATTCCACCCGATCAAAAACTCCTGTTCCGGGCTCCAATTCCCGATGCCAAAGGTTCGATCGAAGATCATCAGTCGAGAGGTCGAACATGATTCCATCCCCGACCTCCACCGGGACCACAAGGTTCAAATTTTCATACTTGTTTGGCAAGAACTCTGAAGGAATCACGGTTTCAATGTGCGTTGAGTGCAACGATGCGAAGTAGTTCTGATGGAGGTACTTCAGTAAATCCAAATACCGGCGGGCGACATCAATCTGGATCTCTGGCTTCTTCTTGCCAATCTGAGTTTCGATTGTTTCTTTCAACTTTCCTAACGATGCAATGAACTCTTGGACTTCTTGCGAAGAGAAATCGTGTACTCTCAGTTCGGGCGCATTCGGATCATTCCGATCGATAAAAAGCGACTCGGCTTCTTTTTCGATTTTCTGAACCTCCGACACAAGCGGGTCCCCTTGGCTCCATACCGTCAGTCCGATCATCATCAGCGCGAGCACGCTCGCCCCTGCCAGTAAAAAACGGAACCGGGACTTCAAGAATTGCAAAAGTAAGGGCTTCATTGCGGCGCATAATATACGACTTTTATAGTCAAGTCACGGAGGAATTCTGCTCACGGTCTGGTCCTGACGCGAGCCTGACCGTTGATATCAATGAATAAGGTAGACTAAAAACAAAAAAAATTGAATAAGTCAGTTTTTGTTGAGGATCAAATTTCAGAGTTGTCGAATCGGTTAAATTTTGCGAACGTCGGGCCCCTAAGTGGAAACCAAAAACGTGGGAGTTTGAAGATTCAAATGATGAAGAACAAGTTTCGTGGATTTTTTTCTTTGCTGACCTTGGGCCTGGTTCTTGGCGCCTGTACCTCGGCTCCGGTGGCAAAACAATCGGCACTGAATGACAACGAGGGGCGTCTTGCCCGGCAAGCATCGTATCGAATCGCCGTCGATCGTTACATTGCTCAATATTTGATGAATGTTCCGAGATTACTTGCTAACGAGATGAAAACCGCGGTCAGCAAACTAAGCGGTGAAGCCCAAACTGCGGCTCGCAATGCCGTTCTGGCCGAGGCGAAATCGGTATCGGGTCGGCAAATTTTGAGCTTGGATGATCTCATAAATCTCGACAATGAAGAAGCTCTGAAGTTATCGAATAAAATTTTGGAAAATCCCGCAAATTTCAAATTTGCGCTGGGGACGTTCACTGCAGACAACCCTTGGGTTAAAGAGGTTACTCGCCTCTCCCAACCCGGAGCTTCGGTCAACGCCCGTGATATCGTTCGTGGAACTCAGCCGGCCACGGGCGCGGAGCTGACTGATGCAGAAACAGCGCTGGTCAATAGTGTTCTTTTTGAAAAAGGTGCTCTTACCCAAACAGAGCAAGTGAGGTCTCTGACCACACGCCTGCTGACGATCAATCGGGAACGACAGGTCATCAACGGTACGCTCTTCTTGGAGGCTCATGCCTGCAATCGCATGAACGGACAGCTCCAGCTGGAGGCGGTGGAGAATCTCGCGCTCCTCGGAGAGATGGAAAACGCCGCTCTTAATGAGACGAAAGGAAAGGCCCAGTGCGCAGTGTCCCGTTCGGTCGGAACGGCCTTGGTGAAGTGGTACTCTAAGGCCTTGGGCGGAGCGGAAGCAACGAGCGAAGCTCTTGCGATGAAAGCATCCCAGCGCGCGATCGATCTTTGCAGTCAATGCAACATTGCGTGTCCGATTGTTCCGGTTGCTCAACAAATTCAAGCAAATAACGGAGCTCTCCCGTCCTGCCAGTGATGAGCAGTCCGTTTGAAATGATTCAAGCCGGTTCTCCGATGGGGAACCGGCTTTTTTATTGGGGTGGGGTTTCCATTTGATTTGGAATGATTTTGAGTGGTGGCTCCATCCGGAGTCGAACCGGAACACCCGTAAGGATACACGATTTTGAATCGAGCGCGTCTACCAATTCCGCCACGGAGCCACAAAATCGAGAATCTAGAAGCTAGCAAACCACTCGGGGCATGGCAATGCGAATTCAAAAGGGGGCAGTATTTACTTCAGCCCGAACCGACCCGAACGACCGAGCCGGTAGGGGCTTCCAAGCACAAGCGAGTGGTTCCGGCCTCCGTGCCCCGCCGGAACATCCGAGTATACCGGAATCCCGAGCCGCTCCCCGAACTCCCGAAAAATCAAACAAAGTCCCTCTTTCTCGCCAAAGGCCCGGCGAAGGGGCTTCAGCGCATCCTTCGGCGGCGAAGACAAAAACTCACCGGGTGATTCCCCGGCGGCAGGCCCCCGCGAAAGGCCGACCGGCACGCTGTCGCCGCAGTCGGTGAAGTCCCCGAGCACGATCCCCTTGCAACCCCGCAGTCCACCGGCCTGCTCGAGGTGGTGCATCATCCGGTGGATCCGTCCGAGATTCTCCTGAATCTCCTCCAAAAACAGAATCTTTCCGCGCGCCGACCCCTGATCGGGAGTCCCAAGAAGCGCGCACCACACGGCAAGGTTGCCTCCGACGAGCGGGGCGCTCACTTCGCGAAACCCTTTCGGCGCATACACCTGCTTCAGGCGAAACGACGTTGCGCGCGCTTTGGTGCGGCCCCCAGGCGCGCGAATCAAATTCAAAAGCGGATCCCACTCCTCGGGCGGCAAAACCGGGAACACCCGCATGGCGGGCATGGGACCATGAATGGTCCTCCAGCCCAGGTTCACGCGGTACCACTCCAAGAGCGAGGTGATGTCGCTGAATCCGATCAGGGTCTTCGGTTTCAGGCGTTTTTTTCGAAGCGAGCTCTTCCAGCGTCGAAGATGCGGAAGCAAATGGGTCGCGCCGTACCCCCCGCGCGCGCACCAAATCACATCAAGATCCTCCCGCGCCGAAAATTCAAGGAGCGCCCGGGCCCGCATCTCTTCGCTCGCCGGGTATAAAAAGCTCTCTCCCGTCACGAGCGGATGCACCTCAACCCCAAATCCCAGCGCACGAAGATGCGCGACTCCCGCCTCGAGTTCCAGCTGGGGTACGACCGACGAGGTGGCAACGATTCCTACCCGGATCATGCGATCTGCTCCCGGAGGCGCTCGAGCGCGCGCTTGTCCTTGACCGAAACCCAGGTCAGGTGCTCCTCCTCGATTCCGTAGGGAGCGAGCAGTCCTAGCACTTCTGTCTTTCGCTTTGCCCGTTCGGACTGGCTCTTCAGCTGGTCCGACTTGGTGAAGATGATCTGGATCGGAACGCGCTTCTCGGCAAAAAACTCGAGTGCCTCCAAATCCTGATCGGTCGGTCCGTGGCGGCTGTCAAACAGCAGGAGCACGCCTTCAAGCCGCGGATCGGCACCGAAATACGCATTCATGAGTTGCGACCACGAGTTCTTCTCGGCACGGGCGACTTTTGCGAAGCCGTATCCGGGCAGATCGACCACGATCGTGCTTTGCGCGGGCCACAGAAAAAAATGAATCGCCTTGGTTTTGCCGGGGGTCGAAGAGACGCGGGCAATCCTTTGTCCGAGCAGGGCGTTGATGAGCGAGCTTTTTCCGACATTCGATCTTCCGACAAAGGCGATCCGGCGTTCGGCGCGGCCTTTCAGGAATCCGCCCCGAAAAAGTGTGGGGATCTGACCAACATCCGCCAGGGTGATGAGATATTCTGATGCCATTCCACCACACTAGCACAACTGGACAGGCCTTGAATCCCCCGAATTCGAGCCGGGCTCAAGGCACAGGTTTTGCTTCTTATCAAAGCATGATGAAACCCCTGTATCTCCAGCTTCGCGATCCGGGCGGGCACCCCCGGACGCTCCGGTGGCCTGACGGCCCCGTGGTTCTCGGCTCCGATCCCGACGATCGCCAGCAACTGCGCGATCCGAAAATCGAGGCCTCGGCGCTCAAGATCGAGCGGCACCCGAATCGCGGTTGGGTGATGATCGCCCTTCAGCCCGATCTGCTGATCCGCGTAGGGGACTTCAAGGTGCAGGCGCTCGATCTTCCGTTTCATATTCCCATTTTTGTGGGCGATACCGAATTCGTGTTCAGCGAGGGGGTGGTGCGTCCGCCCGAGCTGGAGTTTCCGCCGGGCGAGCGCGCCTGGTTGACTGCAACCGAAAACGGCCTTCAGATGCTCGCAGGACTCCGAAAATCCTCGCAGAGCCGGCTCTCAATTTACCTGAACGGCGAGACCGGCACCGGCAAGGAAGTGCTCGCGAAGCTCGTTCACCTCTGGTCCGAGCGGGCGCCGGGGCCGTTTGTTCCGATCAATTGCGGCGCCTTCGCCCTCTCGCTTGCCGAGAGCGAGCTGTTCGGTCATGTGAAGGGCGCCTTCACCGGAGCCGTCCGCGATCGGCCGGGTGCCCTCCTCCAGGCGCACGGCGGGACGCTTTTTTTGGACGAGGTGGGGGATCTCCCGCCCGAGCTTCAGGTGAAGCTCCTCCGGTTTCTCGAAAGCGGCGAGATCCGGCCCGTGGGTTCCGATCGCATCCTTCATGCCGATGTGCGGGTCGTCTGCGCGACCCACAAGCCGATCCTGAGCCTCGTCCGGGAGGGACGCTTCCGTCAGGACTTGTATTATCGTCTGGCGTCCATTCCGGTCCAGATTCCGCCGCTTCGCACACGGCCGGCCGACATCCGGCTCCTCGCGACACGCTTCGCCTCCGAGTTCGAAAAAAGCCTGACCCAAGAGGCGATCACCCGCCTGCAGGTGAATCCCTGGCCCGGCAATGTCCGCGAGCTCCGGCATGCCGTCGAGCGCGCCTGCGGGTCGGTGGGGCCGCTGGAGCGGGTGATCCACGCCGGGGATTTCGATTTTTTGGGTGATTCGGGCACTGAGGCTTCGATGTCGGCAGACGCATTCCCGGGTGTGACCAGTTTACGAGAGATGGAAAAAGTCCTTCTTTTGCGGGCGCTGAAGCGCGCCGACGGGAATCGCAGTGATGCGGCCCGGATTCTGGGAATCGCGCGGAGCACGCTGTTTGAGATGATGAAGCGTCACGAGATCGTCGGGCCGCGATCGAGTGATCACTGGATCAGTCACCTGAGCCGCGAGAGCTCGTGACGGACACAGCAGTTCTGCCGGTAAAAAAATGTACCCTGAAAGGGCACGCGTTCGAACACGAGCGGCAGGAAGTGGCGATCGCCCTCCCAGAGATCAAGCGCCGTCACCTTCGACAACGGAACGAATTCCAGCAAACCCTCCGGCTGATCCGGATCATGGAGGGGAATGCTCTCTGCTTGTTCCGTCGTCAGGTCGGTGACGAGCACATTCACCCACCAGTCCTCGCCTTTGTGGGCCTTGAAGTTCGGAAAGTGAAGCTGTCCGAGCCACTGCCATTGCTCTGCGCGGGTCGGGCATCCCGATTCCTCACGGAACTCCCGCACGCTCGCTTCGGTCATCGTCTCATCCGAATCAAGCTTGCCGCCGAGGCCGTTCCATTTGCCCGGCAAGCCGTCTTTCGGGCGCGAGCGGAGCATGAGCACTCGGTCTTGATGAAAAGCATAAAGCAATACGGCCGGGATCACCTTGCGGGTTCCGTCGGTGAAGGCATTGCTCATTGTTTCTCGCTCGCCGAAACCGGCTCGATGGTAAGGTCGGTGAAGTCCACCATCATGATTTTTCCGCTGAATTTTAGGGTGTTCAGTTTCTCGGCCAAAAGCCGCCGGAGCTCGAGCTTGCTGTTCGGGTTCAGCACCTCTTCGGGCGAGCTCGCCTGCAGGATCGGCAGAATCAGATCGCTCACCTCTTCGGGACGGTTCTTCAGCTCATTGCAAGTTTCCTCGGTCGTGCACTCGGCCGTGATGCTGACGCGAAGCTCGCTTCCGGCCCAAGTCACCCGGAACTGCCCGATGCCCTGCATGAACACCGGATCCTCGCCGGGCCGCGGACGATTGAATGCGAGTTGCTTGTTGAGCCAGCCGCCATACAAGCGGGCGCGTTCGGCCTCTTCGGCCTGCAGGTCCCGACTCGCATTGCGGTGCTCGATGTAGCGGTAAATCAAAAGTCCGTAACAGGTGAAAGCAAGAAACCCGAAGGTGATCGAAAGCCAGGTCAGGTACCGGCTCGGAGGATCGGCCGACCGGATCAGTTCCTTCAGTTTGGGCTTGGGTAAATGAATTAAATTCAAATCCTCTGATTGCTCGGCAGGAGACTGCTCGGCAGGGTCGGCTTCGGGGGCCGACTCGTCGGACGGCGGAACGGGTTCGGTTTCGGGGGGCGTTTGCTCTTCTGACACCTCCCGAAGATTATCACTGAAGGTCCGTTTTTGTGATAAAGTTTCCGGACCCACGGAACTTTTTTTTGATTTCGAAAAGCCGATCATCAGTCTCGAAAAGAAGCTCGAGGAGCTCCGGGAAATCTCCAGCTCCGACGGGGTCGATCTGACCCGCGAGATCGCCACCCTCGAAAAAAAGCTGAAGGCGCTCGTTCGCGAAACCTACGCCAAGCTCGGAAGCTGGCAGCGCGTCCAGCTCTCCCGGCACCCGAACCGTCCCTATACCTTCGATTATCTCGAGGCGCTGTTCCCTGATTTCACCGAGCTTCATGGCGACCGCGCCTTCGGCGATGACGCCGCGATCGTGGCCGGCACCGCGACCTGGAACCTGAACGGCAAAAAAATCCCGGTCATGATGATCATCGGTCACCAGAAAGGACGCACGACCAAACAAAAAGTCGAGCGCAATTTCGGCATGGCCCGTCCCGAGGGCTACCGGAAGGCGATCCGTATGTTCCAGTTCGCCGAGCGGTTCCGTCTGCCGGTGATCAGCTTCATCGACACCCCGGGTGCCTATCCCGGCATGGACGCCGAAGAGCGGGGTCAAAGCCAGGCGATCGCCGAGAGCATTCTTGCCATGTTCGAGCTGACCGTTCCGACCTGTTCGATCGTCATCGGAGAAGGCGGTTCGGGGGGAGCCCTCGCCATCGGCATCGGAAACTGCGTCATGATGCAGGAATTCACCACCTATTCGGTGATCAGCCCCGAGAGCTGTGCCGCGATCCTCTGGAGCGATTCCACTCAGGCGGCGCGGGCGGCGGAACGGCTCAAGATTACGGCAAAAGACCTCGAATCCTTCCAGCTTCTCGATGCCGTGATCGAGGAGCCGAACGGCGGAGCCCATCGCGACCGCATGGGCGCGATCGAGAGCATGGGGCGGGCCCTCGAAACCCGCTTCGGTCCGCTCGCATTGCAGGATTTCACCGACCCGAAATCCAAGACCGCGCGCAAGATCAAAGAAGACCGCTTCCAAAAATTCCGCAAAATGGGCGAGTTCGCTTTCGTGCCCCTGCAGTCAGGTCTGAAATCATGATTCATTCGATGACCGGATTCGCCTCGACGGTTTTCTCGGCCGGAGAAGACTCGTTTCGCATCGAGGTGAAGTCCCTGAATCACCGCTTCCTCGATCTCAAGCTCCGGATCCCGCGCGAGCTTCAGGCCCTCGAAGCCCCCCTCCGCACGCTTCTCGAGAGCCGCCTGAAGCGCGGTTCGGTCGATTTCTGGATCGACCGGCAGGGAAAGAAATCCGGAACGGTCCCGCATCTCGATCTCGACCGCGCGCGGAGTGCGATGCAAGAGCTCACCCGGCTTCGGAGCGAGCTCGGGATCCGCGACGAGGTCACCCTTCAGGATCTGCTCTCGTTTCCCGAGGTGCTTTCTTCGGGATCGGCCTCCGAGCGCACCGAAGAAGAGCAAGCTCTTCTCGAAAAAGAGGTGCTCCGGGCCGCAGGGGTCGTGATCGACGATCTGGTCCGGATGAGGCGGGGCGAGGGGGAGCGTCTCACAGCCGCCTTGTTCGCCCTTCTCGAAGGACTCCGGAGTGCGCTCGGCAGACTCCACGCTCAACGAGAGCAAGTGCGCTCGCGCGTGCGCGAAAAAGTCAAAAAACGCATCGAGCAGTGCTTTGAGGCGTACTCCGCGCCGGAGGAGCGCGTGCGCGCCCTTCTCGAGACCCGCGTGGCCCAGGAAGTCGCTTATTCTCTCGAGAAACTCGACATCGAAGAAGAACTCACGCGGTTCGAGGGACACCTGCATGCCATCGCCCAGCTCCTTCTCGAGGGCGGCGCGGTCGGAAAGCGTCTTGATTTTTTGTTCCAGGAATTGAATCGTGAGGTGAACACCCTTGCCAACAAATCGCAGGATCTCGACATCAGTCGCGAGGCGGTCGCCCTGAAGGCCGGAATCGAACAACTCCGGGAGCAGAGTCTCAATCTCGAATGACCATGATCTCAGGAACCAAAGGGCGTTTTGGCTTGATTGTCGTGTCGGCCCCGAGCGGGGCCGGAAAAAGCTCGTTGTGCGCGCGTCTTTTATCGTCGCTCCCGGAGCGCGTGGCGCTTTCGATCTCCACCACCTCGCGGAATCCGCGGGGGAGCGAGGAGCACGGCAAGGAGTATTTTTTCGTGACTCCCGGGGAGTTCCAGTCCGGCATCCAGCGCAAGGATTTCGCCGAGTGGGCGCTCGTCCACGGAAATTACTACGGAACCTCGAAGTCCACCCTCCGCACCTTCTGGGCGCGGCAAAAGCATGTGCTTCTCGACATCGACGTGCAGGGAGCGGAGACGCTCCGGCGCACCTATCCGGACCGGTGTCTTACGGTGTTCATCGCGCCGCCAAGCATCGAGGTGCTTGAGGAGCGACTGCGCGGACGCGGGACCGAGAGCGAGGAAGCTGTGCAAAAACGGATGAAGAACGCGGTCTGGGAACTCGCCCAGCAGGAGCGCTTCGACCTCGTGATCGTGAACGATGATTTCGAGAATGCCTACGGTGAGCTTGAGGGGGCGGCCATCCGGTTCATGGATGAGCTCGAGAGGGGAACATGGCGAAAGGGAATGTGAATTCGGTCGAGGAAATCTGCAGTACGATTCGCGGGTATTATCCCGATGCGAATCTCGCCCTCGTCCGGAAGGCCTATGAGTTCGCCGAGAAAGCGCATGGCGATCAAAAGCGCTCGAGTGGTGACCCGTACATCATCCACCCGACCGAGGTGGCGCGGATCCTGGCCGAACTCCGTCTCGATCTGTCCTCGATTTGCGCCGCATTTCTGCACGATACGGTCGAAGACACCCAGGCCCGGCTCGAGGACATCGAACGGGAGTTCGGCAAGGATGTGGCGACCCTGGTGGACGGGGTGACGAAGCTGAACAAGATGTCCTTCCGGACAAGCGAAGAAAAGCAGGCCGAGAACTTCCGGAAGATGATCATCGCGATGTCCAAAGACATCCGGGTGATCATCGTGAAGCTCTCCGACCGCTTGAGCAACATGCGCTCGCTCCAGTTCCTTCCGGCGCACAAACAAAAAACGATCGCCCGCGAGACCCTCGACATCTACGCCCCCCTCGCGAACCGCCTCGGGATGAGCCGGATCAAAGTCGAACTCGAAGATCTGTGCCTGCGGTTCATCCATCCGGACGTGTACTACAAGCTCGCCGAGCTGGTGTCGAAGAACAAATCCGAACGCGAGAAGCACATCGAAGAGGTCACCGAGCTCATCCACGAGAAGCTCTCGGAATACGACGTGAAGGCCCAGGTTTCGGGCCGAGCGAAGCATTTTTATTCGATTTACAAAAAAATGGAGCGCCGTCAGGTCGATTTCGACGAGCTTCACGACATCATTGCCTTCCGGATCATCGTCGAGAACATCACCGAGTGCTACAAGGCGCTCGGGGTGATCCACGCCGCATTCAAGCCCGTTCCGGGCCGCTTCAAGGACTACATCGCCATGCCGAAGGCGAACCACTACCAGTCCCTGCACACCACCGTGATCGGGCCCACCGGTGAACGCACCGAGATCCAGATCCGCACCCAGGAGATGCATCTGGTGGCCGAGCGGGGGATCGCCGCGCACTGGAAGTACAAAGAAGGAAAATTCGAGTCCGCGAACCGCGAAGGGGTCGATTGGGTGAACCGCCTTCTCGAATGGCAGAAGGACCTCTCGGACCCGAACGAGTTCCTCGAGACGGTGAAGGTCGATTTGTTCTCGGAGGACGTGTTCGTGTTCACGCCGAAGGGAGAAGTGAAAGAGCTTCCCTACGGTGCCACGCCGCTCGATTTCGCCTATGCCGTCCACACCGATGTCGGAAACCGCTGTGTCGGTGCCAAGGTGAACGGACGGATCGTCTCCCTCCGGCACCGGCTCAAATCGGGAGACGCGATTGAGGTGATCACTTCTCCGACCCAGACACCCTCGAAGGACTGGCTCAAGATCGTGCGCTCTTCGCGCGCCAAGGCGAAGATCCGGGCCTTCATCAAGATGCGCGAGCGGGAAACCGCGCGCATCGAGGGAATCGACATTTTCGAGAAGGGAGTCCGGAAGGCCGGCTTCGCCGTATCCCGCCTCGAAAAGAGCGGAAAACTCGACGAGACCCTGAAGGAGCTCGGGCTCCGGGCGATCGATGAGCTGTACGTCGGGATCGGCTATGGCCGGTATCAGATGGACCAGCTCCTCCCGCGACTCATCCCGAAAGAGGACCTCGAGCGGCTCCAGCCCTCCGTTCCCGAAGAAGAAGAGGGGTTCCTGAAAAAAGCCCTCCGCTCGGCCACGAAGAAGAGCGAGGCGCGGAACTCCGTGGTCGTCGAGGGAGTCGATGACGTCCTGATCCGGTATGCGAAGTGCTGCAATCCTGTTCCGGGAGAGAGCATCATCGGGTTCATCACCCGGGGCCGCGGAGTGACGATTCACCAAGCCACCTGTGCCCGTGCGCTCGACACCGACACCGAACGCCGGATCGATGTGCGCTGGAACCAAGCGGGATCGTCGCCCGTCAAGCGTGCCGTGCGGATCCGGGTGTTCTCGCACGACGATACGGGCATTCTGGCCGTGATGTCCCAGACCATCACCGGATGCGGTGTGAACATCGCGAGTGCGAACATCCGCACCACCAAAGACAAAAAAGCGATCGCGATCTTCGAGGTCGAGGTGGGGAACATGGATCAGCTGAACCGCGTGATGAGTGCGCTGGAATCGAAGAAGGGAGTGATTTCGGTCGAGCGCAGTTGATGCCGCCGGAACAGCCCGTGATGATGAAGCGATTCCACACCCGGATTCCCCCGTCCGTACAAAAGGCGCGTCTGGACCAGTTCCTTGCGGAGTGGCTTCCGCATGTTCTTGCAAAACCGCTCTCAAAAAGCGCGATCCGGACGCTTCTTCTGAGCGGATCGGTCTATGTGAACCGGCATCGGGTCAAGTCCGGGCCCACGCCCCTGTACAGCGGTTCGGTGATCGAGGTGTATTACGACGAAGCGAGGATTTTTCCGAATCGGACGGCGATCGCCGCGCCCGAGAGGCTCGAGACCTCGCGGATCGTGTTCGAGGATGAGTGGCTTCTTGTGATCGACAAACCCGCGGGTCTTCCGACCCAGCCCACGCTCGATCCGCTCCGGCCGAACTTGTTCGATCTGGCCAAATCATTCCTTCGCGCCCGCGAAAAGACCGAGGGAGTGTATGTGGGGCTTCATCACCGGCTCGATCGCGACACCTCGGGGCTCGTTTTGTTCACCAAGAAAGAAGCCGCCAATCCCGGGGTCTCGGTGCTGTTCTCGGGGCATCAGATCCGAAAAACCTACCAATGCGTTACCTGGCGCACGCAGGATGCCCCTCCGCTTGCTCCGGGCGAGGAGCGGGTGGTCGATGATTTTTTGGGCAAAACCGGTACCCGCAACAAAAAAGCCCTTTGGGGAAGGGTGAACCACGGCGGCGATCGCGCGATCACGAACTTCCGGGTGCTCGAGAGTTTCCGGTCGGCGTGTTGGTTCGAGGCACGCCCGAAGACCGGACGCACCCATCAAATTCGGGTTCATTCGAGCGGGATGGGCTACCCGATTCTGGGAGACGAGCTGTATTTTCCCGAAGGGGTGATTCCGATTTTGCCGGCTCCGAGACTCATGCTCCACGCCCTGCGGTTGGAATTCCGGCATCCGATGACGGGTAAGGATATTGGCATCGAATCCGATCTGCCCCGTGAATTCGTAGACTACCTTGGCTTGATCCGTTCTTGAACTCTACAACGCCGTCGAGAGGTTCGACATGATCTTCAGGATGTCCTTCCGGTCGAGCATGGGAGGTTCCTTGTCCCGAACAGAAGGCCTCTTGTCGAGCTTCCTCCAGTCCTTGAACCAGCAGAAGATCTCCTTGATCGCGGCGACCCGTTGCCGGAAGTTGTCTCCCGGCTTGATTCCCCGGGGCGGCTCACCCTTGAAGATCAGGTAGCCGAAAATCGCCTCGACTTGTTTCGGTTTTTTGCCCGGCTCGCAGGAACCCGCAATCAGCGGGCCGCCCGCATTTTTGATTTCCATGCAAAAAATCGAAAAGCTCTTCATGATTTCCGAGAACTGCAGATAATCATCGCGGTTCACATTGAAGCGCTGGAACAGGTTCTCGGTGAAGTGGGGGACCGAGACCAGCGATTCCAGCTCTACCCGCGGAAACGCCCCGTCTTCCTTCCAGGCGGGATAGATCGCGGTCAGCATCGATTTCCGGAAGCTGTCCATTCCGGCATCATCCCAGGTCACCATCTGCCGGATCAGCTCGGGCGCGATCTCCCCGTAGATCCTCGCAAAGAAGGCTTTCTGGAAATACACCCGCTTCAGGCACGAAACCGGAATCTCCGAGATCCGGTCGAAATCCTGCACCTCCGGAAAGCATGCCGGATAAAGAACGGCCTCGATTTCGAGCAGCGCTTTCTTCCCGCCCTGGGTGATGGTCAGGAACTCGGTCGTCTCGGTGGTATCGATGTACTGATCCCCGTTCCCGTTTCGGGTGAAGAGATTGATGCTTCGAAGCCGCGCGAGCGCCGACTTCGATGCCGGAGCGTAGCCGTACACGAGCTTCAGCTCGGTGATGAGGTCGTTCAGATCGGTCAGGAGATCCGTCAGATCCGTCACATTCAGGCGGGCGGTGTTCGGTCCCTGCGGATCTTTCGAGACCTTGTAGAGCGGAAACAGCATCTCGACGACCTGGAAGACCATGAACTTGAACGACACATCATACAGATTGAACTGGTTCAGGACCTCTCCCGCGCGCGGGTAGCGAAGCCGGTGTTCCTTTCCGAAGAGCACCGGTTGGATGTTCCGGAGGATTTTCTGGGCCGAAGGGCTCCGGAGCCGGCCGATCAGCTCATCGCGATGGACCTCGGTCTCGGGAGAGGGGAACGAGGCCTCCAGCGGGGCCAGCTCGTCGCGGATCCGCGCCGTCAGGGCAATGAACGGACCCAGATCGCGACCCCCGAACCCCAACCCTTCGAGGCTTTTCGGTTTTGGGGACTTCATCCGCTTCAGCACGCGGGTGTGGAATCCCGAGAGGAACTTGTCGATCGTGGGTTCCTGCGGAAACAGCTTCACCCGGCGGAGTCCCTCGCGGATCAAGGCCTTCAGGTCGGTCAGGCGAATCTCGCCTGCGCGTGAGTCAGCAAAGGCCCGAAGACCCAAGTGCACGAGGTCGAAGGTCTTCGAGTCCACCCCCGGCTTGAAGCCCGATCCGAGCTCCTGATACCGCGGATACACATCGCGAAGGATGTTCCCTCCGAGGCGGGCGATGACCGAATAGTCCTGCCGCGAAAACGAATCCCGATTTCCACCCACCGCCACCGGCTTCACGAGCCGGATCAGATCAAGTGTGAGGCCCAGGGTCTCGGTCTGGTATTCCTTGGGCAAAAACGAGTTTACGGCGCTGATCACCTCTGCGATCGGGGCGTTCGGAATCGAGGTGTTCAAGAGAAGATCCGAGACCATGAACATCGAGTCCGTCATGCTCTTCCCCCATCGGAGCGGTTCGAACAGCATCGCGGCATCGCGGACCTCGCGAATCGAGATTTTGGTCTCCGGGGTGCGGAAGAAGGTCGCCTTCAGTTTCATTCCGCGGTCGAGGTAGCTTCGAATCAGATTCCAGTCCATGACCGTCGCGGGAGACATCTCGCGCAGGGTCTCCTCGAGTCTGGCGAGAAGGCCCTTGATCTGCGTTACGCTCACTTCCTCGAAGCTCGGAGCCCGCACGAGGATCTCGAGCGTGTCTCCCAGTTTCTGATTCATCGGATCGGTCGACTGCGGATCCCAGGTGGCGTAGAAGTCAAAGCCCTTTCCGATGATTCCGGCCACTTGCCGGGGTCTCAGCGTCTCGCCGTCATTGCCGACCAGAAAGGGAAGCACCTCTTTGATGAGGGGCAGGTATTTCTGGAACTGAACCTTCAGGGTCTTGTCCTGAAGCATGGGGTCGAGCTCGTCCAGGTATTGAGAGGTTCGGGTCAGGCTCAAGGTCGAAACCCGTTGGTCCCAGCCGGAGTCCGAGACCGCGGCGAGTCGGATCACTTCGATCAGATCCCGCACGAGCGGCGCGAGGACCTTCGGGGTCAGGTGATTCGGATCGAGCTTCAGGGCCTGTTCGGCGAGACGGCCTGCGGTCTTCCGGAGCTCGGCGTTTCCGAAGAATTGCCGGAGGGCGAGCGAGCCCCGCGTGCGCGGAAACAAAAGGGAATTCACGAACAAGGCCTTCGCGAAGCCATCCGAGAACTGGAGCACGATCGGGCGGGTGGTCAGTTGTTCGTTCGCAGAGAGACTCTGCAGGGTTTCGATGAGCTTTTGCACCGCGCGGGCCTGTTCCGGCTCGGTCGATTCGACTTCGATCCAGGTTTGATCCAGAATCTCGGAGGGCTTTTGGGTGATCAGGAACGCGCCGTACAGGTTTGCAATCGAATTGAAGATGGGTTTCCATTTTGCGGCCTCGATCGCGGACTCGCTCCCCCCGACCAGAAGAAGCTTCGAATACTGCAACACGGGCAATTGCTCCCGGACGAGTGCCAGCACGGTTTCCGGGGTTTTTCCGTTCCGTCGCGAAATGAATTTCTCGAGCTCCTCCAAAAAAGTGCCGAGTTCCTTCCATTCCAAAGGGTTTCTCGAATCCGCCAGCACCTCCGGAAGTCCGCGCACAAAGACTCCGAGTGCGGTTCCCGCCGCGGTCCTCATCTCGAGGCTCGCATCGGCGGGTTTCATGAGGATGCGCAAATGGGGGGCGAGGGGGGCGATCAGGTCCCCAAAGCGGAGCACCCGCGACTGGAGGGATTTCAGCTCGTCTTTTGTGATGGTCCGCTCGGTTCCGCCCAGAATCGATTGCTTCAGGACAAAAATGGAGCGGATGAACGAATCACTGATCGGATTTTCCGGCGGCAGATTCCGGTTCGCAAAGCTCTGAAGGTCCGAGGACGAATACGCATCCGGTGTTGATCCCCGGGTCATGGTCCCGAAAACCCCGAGCGCGTGGTTCACGCACGGAAAAATCTGCTGAAGCCGCGCCCCGTCCCCCGCGGAGTCCTCCAGGGTTCCGGTGAACAATGCGTTCAGGTTCTCGGGGATTTTTTGAAGACACGACAGATCGAGCTTTTCATTCTGGAATCCTTTTTGCGTTTTCGGGTCGTTCCGGATCCACCCGCACGAAGCGGCAGCCGCCAGGAGCGGCAGAAGAATCAAAACCCTAAAACGCATAGTTCACCCCCAAACGAATCCGACCCAAGGATCTCACATCGGCCAGGAACTCAGCCCCCCGGTCGGGCGAAACATCGAGGTAACTCGAAAGAACATCGCCCCCGATGTAGATTCCGAGATCCGGCGTGAACCGGTAGGACGCATCGCCCGAGAACCAATCCCCTCGGATCGAATATTCATGGATGTACTTGAACGAGATCGCCGGATCATGCACGTTCCCGGGCAAGAATCGATGCTTCAAGGCGATCTGTGTGGCCATCCGGTAAAACAAATGGGAGCTGAACAGGCTTCCTTGCGAAGAGGCGACCCGGCCGACATCGGCATCCAGTCCTCCTTGCACCCAGATCTGGCTCAGGGTCACCGAAGAACTCATGTTCTTGAATTCAATCCAAGGCATCCAGGTGCTCGAGAGGGTGAGCGGAGTTGCGGTCAGATTCGACGGAATCGGATCGCCCACGGGTTGGTCGATGAGCCCCGCGAAGCCAAACTCGAGGCCGTTCTCCAGGCGGTAGCGAAGCTCCCCGTTAAAGAGATGATGATGAAAGAGAAGCGGTTGCAACACCACCGGCACTTCGTTGTTCGCAAGGTAGTACTCGGCATCGAAGCCGATCGGAAAATAATTCAAGGGCAGATAGCCGTACGAGAATTTGGCCCCGTAGGGGAGTTCCGGCTTGGTCTCGGCCGAGAAGGCGAAGCTCGGCCGGAAGAGAATCTTCGTGATGGACGGAATCTCGAGCTGATACCGAAGCGGCACGGTGCCATTCAAAAGGGGCATGGATTCCGGGGCCGAGTTGATTCCCTGCGGATGCACCGGCACCACGCGGTTGTCCTCGATCACGACGTTCGGCCCGATCTCGGGAATGAAAAGCGCGGAGGCGAACATCTTGAAGTCAAAGTACCCGCTTCGCATCGAAGCGAAAATCCCGGTGAGCCCCTGCATGGACGGACGAAGCCGGTCCCACTGGTCCAGTTGTTCGAATTGCCCGAGATTCCAGATCGAGTCCACTTTGGTCCAGCCCATCAGGCGGCGCCCGAACGAGAACCGGATCTGATTCTCCCTTTTTCCGTCCTTCTGGCCCCAATACAGATTTTTCGAGGTGAGCGCGAAGGCCTTCGGCTGTGCCGCACTCATGCGGAGCTTCACATCACCCGCGTATTCGAACTCCGATGCGGGCGCGGCAACGGCGGCAGTTTTGGATTTCGGGTTCTTTTTGAGGACGGGAGAGGCAAACTCGAGTCCCGCGCTCACAATCGGGAACACCTGCGGGTGGACCACCGGTCGGTACCCCTGGCCCTCGAAGCCGAGCTCAAAACGCATCGGGGCGGCCACCGATGCTTCGGTTCCGAGCGTCAGAAGAAAAAGAAGGAATAGGAAAAAACGCGGACCTACCCCTCGAGTAAGAAACAGTACCCCCATCCGAATCCCCATTAACGCGCTGTTTACACCATAGAATCGGAGCCGAGTCAAAACCCTTGTGCTAGTTTTCCGAAAATGAATCCGAAGATTTCCGAAATCATCGAGCGAATCGCAGGGCTGGAGCCCTCGGCGGTTCTTGTTCTTGCTCCGGGGTTTGTGCGCGAAGAGTGGAAATCCCTCTGTTTTTCACAGGGAAAGGGACTGGTCGCCTCTGCGATTCAAAGTCCGGTTCAAATCGCTCAGGTTTTGGTGCCTGAGTCTGGCAATCGGACGCCGGGGCGGGTGGCGCGGGTTGAGATGCTCCGCGCAAATTTTAAGCAAGGAGCATTGAAAGAAGCACTCCCCCGACTCATGGAGCACCGGTTCCGTCCGAATTTTTTTGACTCCCTCGACCGGTCTTTGCAAAAGGGCCGCGAGCTGTTCGCGCATGACGAAGAGGCCGGGGTGTTCCGCGAACGGCTCGACGAAAAAAACGGCCCGGACGAGCGGCGTTCGGAGTTTTTTCTTTTGAATCGCTTTTGGGAAAGCCTCTTGCGGGTCCGCGATCTTTTCGACGAAGCGCGGATTCTCGAGTTTGCGACCGCGAGGCTTGCCCGGGAGCCGGTGCCAGTGTCGTTCCCCAAAAAAATCTACTGGCTCCATCATTTCCCGATGAGTCCGAAACTACGACTGTTCGTCGAGGAGCTTTCCCGGCAGGTCGAGGTGGAGCAAATCCATTCCTCACAGGTTTTTCCCCTGAGGAACGATTCGATTCCACTGGAGCGCAGGCAAACCCATTCGATCGAGGACGCCGCCCACCACCTCGTCGATCAGATCCTCGGTTCCGATGATCCCGATCTTCATGCTGTGGTGATCGAAGATCGTCCCGCGATCCGGCGAACCTTGGAGCGGGTGGCCTCCTCGCGGGGCTATCCGCTCCGGGACGCGCGCGATCCGACCCTTCTTTTGCTGGCCGAGGAACTGAAGTCCGCCCTTCTGCCGCTGGAACTCGCCGCGAAGAATTTTCCGCGGGATCTCGTGCTCGCCTGGATCAACATCCGGAGTCCCGGCAAGGGCGCCTTGCGCGAAAAAATCCTGGAGCGGAACCCCGAGGGGGGCCTGTTTTCGTATCGCTTCGACCCGGCTCTTTTCGGGGAACTCGAGGAGATCTCGCTCCGGTTTCCCAAGAAAATGACCGTGCAGGAGCTTGCTGCGGCCATGGGTGAATCCCTGCGCTCACTCGGGCTTTCCTCCCGTGCCGGCGAGGCCGTCGATCGCGCCCTCGCGGAATGGTCCGAGGGGCTCGCCCTTCTGGACTCCCTTTCCGGTCCGAAGCCGGCCCGGTTCTGGTGGAAGGAACTGAAGGAATCCTTGAAGCGTGCCGCTCCGCCCGTTCCTCCGCTCCGGCACTCGAGGGGACTCGGTTTGTATCGGGTCGATCAGGGGGCGTCCTTCGCGTTTCCTCCCGAAGTGCGGATCCATTTTTTCGGGGCGAGTGCCTCGTTTTTCGAGCCCAGGGAGGAGAGCACGGAGTGGCTCTCGGGCCGCGATCTCGAGACGCTTTCTCGCGAATTCTCCCTCCCCGGACGAAGCGAGCGGCGCATCCTCGCTCGGACCTCGTTCCTCTCTTGGGCCGCGCGATCGGCCGTCGCGCCGGTGTTTTGGGAGTATCTGTACGACGAGGCCGGCGTCGAGGTCGAATCGCCCGAATTGACCTTGCAGACGCTGGGCGGAATCGAGCTCCGTGAGCCAGTGTCACTTCCGGTTCATGCGCTCATTCTGCCGGGGCTTTCTGCGCGCAGAACTCCGCGGGTTCCGGCGGTTCCGCCGCCGGTCGCGACGCGGGAGTTCCCGGTGAGTTTTCTCGACGCGCTCGGCACCTGTCCGTTCACGGCCTACGTGCGGCATCTTCTCGGTGCGCAGGATGAGCGCGATTCCGATTTCGAGATCGCGAACGATGTGTACGGAAACCTCCTTCACAAGGCGATCGAGAAGCTCCTGGGTTCGCAGGGCGTGATGAGCCCATCCGATGCCTTTGATGCCGCATGGAGCGAGACCCGGAAGCCCGGCTGGATCCGGAGCGAGCGCCTGGGCGTGGCGGCACGGAAAAAGGCGATCCGGGTGCTGGAGCGGCTTTTGGAATCCGAGACCGAATACCGGGCCCGATCCGGCGCAAGCCTTCGAAGCCAGGAGGAGGAGATCTCCCTCGAACGGGGCGGGTTCGTGTTTCGCGGCAGGATCGATCGCACGGATCAGCACGCCGACGGGTTGGTCGTGGTCGACTACAAGACCAGCTCCCGCCTCACCGGGGGGCTCGCTTCGCTCGAGACCGGAAAAGGCCTTCCGCTTGCGGCGTACGCGCTCGCCCTGCGCGAGCGGACCAAGGAAGAGGTCGTTTCGGCCCAATATGTGATCCTCGCCCAGGACCGGATCAACCGCAATTACGGCGTGCTTTTCAAGCAATGGAACAAAGGCAAGTCGGCCGACGAGGTCGAGCTCCCGCTCAGTTTTGTGCGCTCCGGTCATTCCTCCTTGTTCTTGACCGGACCGGACGAGGTTTGGGCCGCCTTCGAGCAGAAACTGCAGGAGCTTCTCGGGCGGGCCGTCGCCGAAGGGTTCCCGCCGAGGCCCGCCGACGAGCGGGATTGCGACGGATGCCGGTTTTCGACGCTTTGTGGACGCGATCGCCCCGTGATAGCCTGAAGGCAGGGGGTAGTGGGGGTGTTGAACGGAATCCGCTCCAAGATCTTTGCTTTTCTTTCGTGCCTGCTCTTGGTGAGCATCGGTGGTGTGGGGATCAGCTTCTGGTTCACCCAGCGCGTGAACGCCCGGTTGTCCGAGGTGAATCTCCGTTCCGTTCCCCTGCAAAAAGAATTGACCCGCCTGTATTCCGACACCGGGCTCCTGCAACGGGAACTCGAGCAAAGTCTGGGCTTCCGTCATTGGAACGATCCCCGTTGGAAGCCGAAGCGGATTCCGGTCTGGGCCATCGAAGTTCATCGCTCCACCCTCGAACGAATCAAGCCCGAAGATCTGACGAGCGCGCCCTGGAAGGCCTGGTATGCGCGGGTGCTCAAGCTCAATCAAGATCTCGCCTCGGGTGCGGAATCGCTGTTCCTGGAACTTCAGGCCTCGCACATCGATCAGGCGGCTCTCTTGTATCCCGACTGGATTCGCCGGCTCGAGACGCTTCAAAAGGAGGTCGAGTGGGCGCGCCGGGAAATCGACCAAGAAACCCGGAACGCCTTCCGCGATGCGCAGGACCGCGTTCAGGATCTGCGATTCGCGCTCCAGGTTTTGCTTCTCGTAGTGGTCGGAGTGGCGCTCCTCGTGATCTGGATGGGCGAGCGCGCCCTGCGACCGATCGGATCCCTGCGGGCCGTGGTCAAGCAGGTCAACGAACGGGGCTCGATCACCCGCGACGTGCGCGCGGGAATCCCCTCCGCCCCGATCGGCCAAAAGGACGAGGTGAGCGAGCTTGCCCGGGAGTTCCACCAAATGGCGACCACCCTGATCGAACGCGAAAAAATGATCGAGCACCAGAAGGCGCGGCTCGAAGAGCAGAACAAGGCGCTGATGCAGATGGGCGAGTTGCAAAAGCGGCTCCAGCAAGCCGAGCATCTGGCCGCGGTGGGGCGTCTCTCGGCGCAAGTTGCCCACGAGGTCGGAAACCCTCTTCATTCCATCGGTCTCGAGTCGGAGCTCGCTCTCGAAGTCTTGGACAGGATGTCGCCCGGAAAGTCATCGTCGGCGCTCTCGATCAAGCAGTCCCTGGGTTCGATCCAGGTGAGCGTCGAACGCCTGAAGAAGATCATTCAAAACTACCTGAAGCTCTCGCGCATCTCGCCGGGCGGGAACGAGGCGGTCGACCTGAAGGTCGCAGTTGAAAACGCGATTGCCACCTATGCGAACGAACTCCAGAAGGCCTCCGTCCAGATGGACTGGTATTTCGATCCCGGCCTTCGGTCGGCGGGTGTGGTGGTCGGAGATCCCGATCTGATCGAGTATGCCGTCGGAAATCTCATCCGAAATTCGATACAGGCCATGGAAGGGGCGGACTCGAAAGAACGGAGGATCCTGATCCGTCTTGAGGCCGGAACGAATCGGGCCCGCATCCGGTTCGAGGATTCCGGTCCCGGAATCGCCGAGGAAATTCGTAAAAATCTCTTCAAGCCTTTCTTCACAACGAAAGCGAACGGAACCGGCATCGGCCTCTCCTTCGTCAAGAAAGTATTCACCGACGCGGGAGGGGATTTTTCCCTGCGCGCGGGTGGCACGGGAACCGGTGCGGAATTCGAGGGGTACTTTCCGCTCGTTCCGGCGGCAGTCAAAGAAACCCGCAGGGAGGCGAACGTATGAGTTCGAGGATTCTTCTGGTCGATGATGATCCCGAGTCGTTGCAGTCCACGGCGAGGATTCTTCGTTTTTCAGGGCACGAGGTGACGGAGGCCGCATCCGGCGCGGAGGCCCTCGGGCAAATCCAGGCTCTCCGTCCCGATCTGGTGGTGACCGATGTCCGGATGCCGGGGATGAGCGGTCTTGAGTTCATCGAAGCATACCGGAAGTCCGGACAAGACATCCCGTTCATCGTCATGACGGCTTTCGGCGAGGTGAAGGATGCCGTTTGGGCCATGAAAATGGGAGCCGTGGAATTTTTGCTGAAGCCTTTCAATCGGCAGGCGCTCTTGGATGCGCTGGACTCTGTGATGGTGCGGATTCAAAAACCGGTGAATCCGGATGTCTCCCCGGAGTCCGGCCGGATCGGCTCTTCGCGGGTCATGAAGGAACTCGGCGTGCTGATCGAACAGGTCGCAAGAACCGATGCTTCGGTGCTGGTGCTGGGGGAGAGCGGAAGCGGCAAGGAGCAGGTGGCGCGCTGGATCCATGAAAAAAGCGCGGTTTCAAACGGACCGTTCGTGGCGGTCAACTGTGCCGCGATTCCCGAGAACCTGATCGAGAGCGAACTCTTCGGCTTCGAGCGGGGCGCGTTCTCGGGGGCGAGCCAGAGCAAAGCCGGATTGATCGAAGCCGCAAACGGAGGGACCCTTCTGCTCGATGAGATCGGCGACATGCCCCTTTCGCTTCAGCCGAGGCTGCTGCGATTCCTTGAGGAGCAGACGATCCGGAGACTCGGTTCCACGGTCGAAAAAAAGGTCTCCGTGCGGGTGATTGCGGCAACCCATCGGAATCTCCCGCAGTGGGTCCGGGATCAGCGCTTCCGTCAGGATCTGTATTATCGTCTGGATGTGATGAGCCTGCGGGTTCCCGCACTTCGGGAGCGGATGGAGGACGTGCCCGAACTCGCCCTGCATTTCGTGAACCGATTCTCGCGCTCCTACGGAAAAACCCGGATCGGCATCGATCCCGCCGCGATCGCGCTCCTGCTCGATCACGATTGGCCCGGGAACGTGCGGGAGCTGTCGAACGTGCTCGAGCGTGCCGTCGTTCTGAACCGGTCTGGAACGATCGGAGTCGCTGACCTTCCTCCCCATCTGCGATGCGCGGTCACCGCTCCGGAGAGCGGCGAAACCATCACGATTCCGATCGGCATGAGTTTGCGCGAGGTCGAAGATCTCATGATCAAAAAAGCACTGCAGGCTTCGCAAGGCGACCGCGCCGGGGCCGCCCGGCTTCTGGGTGTGAATGAGCGGACGATTTATCGCCGGATCAGCAAGACCAAAGAAGACTGAACCGCACGCATGCGGTTCCGGCGAGTTCTGTTTTCGCGGCACTCATGCGGACCGCCCGGCTCAGCGAGTAGAAACATCCGCGAATGAAATGTTCGTGCAGATCAAGCAGCAATCCGATTCCTTCCGAAGACTGCAGCGCGGGATTCCGCAGCGGAGATTTTTTCCAGATCAGCGCGACCTCGCGGTCCGACTCCCGCTCCGGCAGGAAGGCACGCTCGCCGTAAAGCTGGCTTTCCAGAAAGGCACGGGAGGCATCGCGCAGGGGCAGATCCCCCGATCCTCCCCAGATCGCATCCATGAAGGATCTGCCATGGTTCCAGCTCGCTTGCTGGAGCACATTCGCGGTCTCGGCCGGATTCTCCGTGCGCGAGATCACATTCTCCGCCGTGGAGCCCTGGATGATCCAGACGGTCTCCTCCAGCTCCTCCAAAAAATCCCCGATCCGCTGGGAGCCGACCAGATCCTCGAGGTTCAGGGGAAGCTCGTCGATTCTCGCCTTCTCGAATTGCCAGAGATTCTGATTCAGCGTCACGCGGGTCATGCGTTCCATCCGGTGGGCCGGCTCGGTTTTCGAGAGGATGCTGCCGGTCCACGCATCCGTGAGCGAGTGCAGGGCGATCAGGCGGCGGAACCGGCGTTCCTCCTCCAATGAGGCCTTTCGCTCATGCCAGCATCCCGCTTTCCTCATTGGAGAAGCCCGATTTTATCGGCGCTTTCCTTGCGGGGGGCGAGGCACACGCTGATCAGATGATTCAGTTCCCGGCGACGGAGCTTTTCGGACGAATAGGCTTTCAGGATCTGCCCCGCCATCACCTGCGCCTGATCCGGATTCCGCGGAAGAACGATTCTTTGAGTGATCTCGGCCCAGGTGGGTTCGGGAATCTCGCGCCGCAGGTTCTCGATCATTTCAAAACAACGGTCCCGGAGCCATTGATCCTGGATGTAAAGCGTCTGGGTCAGGCCCTTGGCTGTTCCCAGCAGGATTCCCGAGACCGGCGTCTTGAGCGAGGTGACCACCTGAATGGCCTGATGGGGCGTCAGTGTCGGATTGTACCGGATCAGCGGATGCTGATGGACTCCGGTCAGATCTTTTTCGGTCATCACCGACCGGAAGAAATCCGAATAGCGGATCTGCTCGTCCGGAGAGATGAGCGAGAAGAGCGTATTCTGGTGCTCTTCGAGCTGGACCAGCGTCTGCGAGGCGTGCACGAAGGCATGGCCCTTCAGATGGGGCAGGCTCTCGATGGCCTTCAGTGCCGAATCCGGCTCCGTTGAAATCATTCCGAGGATCTGCTCCTCATGAGGCGGGAGCACCATCTCGTTTCGGGCCAGTTTTCCGAGCACCTCTCCGAGGTGTTTCGGTACGGGGACCTGTTTCAGATCGGATTCCTTGATCAGCCAGGCGCCCTTCTTCCGCTCCACCGAATAGTCGAACCAGTCGCGCGCGAGCGAGGACCGGATCAGGGTCTGGAGGGGCTGATTCCACTCGGGCTTCAGGGGCGCGATGTAAAACAAGGCGTGATTGTTGCGAAGATACCCGGGAAGACGATCTTCCGGTGCGGTGAAGATCTCGTTGCCGTTCTTGCTGTGCTCGACCCACAGGTAAAAGCCAGTGTCCGCGCGCATGTTCGATTCCGGAAAGAGGTGGGGTTCCCGCTTGTCGAAAGAGAACTGCAGGGACGGATTGAAGGTGCGGATGGTCGCGAATTGGCCGAGCGGAGCCGAGTTCCGCTTCAGGTCCTCGATCTGATCGACCATCTCGTTGTCTTTCGGATTGAACCAGTGTTGTTCCCATTCCCGCTGGTCCACCGGACTCACCCGGGCGTGGAGCTGGAACGGCTCTGCCGGAAACGCCTGGTCCGGCCGGTGGATCAGGCCGAACGCGCGGTCGAAAAGGGTCTCCAGATCGCGTTCCCCTTCGAGGGATCCGTAGGCCTTCAGCAAGAGCGGCCGGTGGCTCTTCCGCTCCTCGAGCCGGTTTTCCCGGCGCAGAACGTAGATCACCTTGGGGAGATCCCGCTCCAGTTCCGGTGTCTTGCAATGCAGGGCCGAAAAATCCGCGATCATCAAAATTTTCGCATGATCGAGCAAAAAGTGGAGAGCGGGTTTTCCGGCTTCCTCCGAGAGCACTTCCTCCCGGGCCCACACGAGGATCCCGTCCTGGCGGAGCTTGTCGAGGGTCTGGCAGGCCTGATAAATCCCGCGGGTCGTGTTCGGTTGCTTGATTTTTTTCAGAATCGAGTGCTGGTCGACGGTGCGCTTGAGGGCCTGTGAGGCGAGTCCCTTGCCCGTCGCCCGGATGGAGCTTTCTTCCGAGATGATCGCCACTTCGGCGCAGGAGATCGCATCCATTTGCTTCAGGATGTTCAGTTTCCCCGAATGGGTGAGGAGCAGGGAGCCTTGTTGCTCCATGCTCATCTCGAGGCCTGAGCCTTTTGCCCAGAGAGGCGGATTTTTCGGTTCTTTCCAGAAATGCCGGACTTCGCCGAACAAGAGCTCGAACGAAAGCGACTCGAATCCCACCCATTGGATGGACGGGGGAGCGTGCTCGAAGAGGGAGCCATCCCGCAGCGTCGGACTGAAACCGATCCGCTGTTCGCCACGGAACGAAAGGAGCCGGTGCTTCTCGAGGGACTTCCACAGATTCCGGTAGAATCCTTCGCCGTAACGCTGTCTCTCGCCCAGGGTTTCCGCCGAGAGGATCCGTGCTCGGTGCAGGAGCCAGTCTTTCAGGCAATCCGGATCGGCCACCGACTCCAGGATGATCCAGAGGAAACTCTGCGTTTCCGGGGTGAGCTTGTACCACGAGTAAAAATTCTGCTGGATCAACTGGCAGGTGGAGGTCTGGAGATTCACATAAGATCTCAAATCCCGCTCCACGGACGCTGTCAGATCCTTCAGGTCCGCGCGTTCGAGCCGCGCACCCGCGCGTTTTCTCCACGAGAGGAGCAATGCCGCCTTTGCGATTTGCGCGAGAGCGATCTGCCGGAAGAGCTGTTTCAGGGCTTTCTGCTCCGCCTCGCTCCGGTCCGGTCGCACGAAATGCCGGAGCGCCAGCTGCGGGTCGAGCGGCTCCGGTGTTTGCGAGAGCTCTGTGAGGAACCGGCCCATTCCCTCCCTCCGGGAGGAGTTCAGCTTCAAGAGGTCATCCGGTTTTTTGAGCTGATCGGCGACCATGGCGTTCATCAAGGCCTCGAGCTGCTCAAAAAAGGGAGAGGGTGGGGAGGGGGGCGCTTCTTTCGGCTGGAGAAGTTCCTGCACCGAGGATCGGGGAGGGGAGTCGCTTTTTGCGGTGTCTTCGATCGTCTTCTCCAGGCGGTCTTTCTTGATCCACCCGGAAATATCAATCGATTCAGAATCAAAAAGCGAAGAAGACATAAGATTAGTATTTTCCCCCGTTCATCCCGTCAGTCCCCGAATTCGAACCGTATCGGAGAGATATATCAACAGGATCGAGCTCTCGTCCAGAACCGAGCGTTAAAAATAAAACTCCATGGTTTCAATGGATTACCGAATTTTGATTCCAGTACGATCTTCCCTCAAGAACAAGAGCGCTTTCGCCGATCAGGGGAGTGAGATGTCGCAATCGCTCAATCGAATCCGTAGCTTGATTTCCGAAATCGATCAGATCCAGAAGCAGGGGCAGAAGTCCCATCGGTCTCCGGGCGGAATGGATGCACTGGTCTTTGCCGAGCAACGGTCTCTTGCGGCCGCTCCGGTGCCGGTTCCGGCACCGGCAGCCCAAGTGGCCGCGCCAGGAGTTGCGCCAGTGGCAGCCCCGATCCCGGCGCCCGTATCTGAAGCAAAGGCTCCCGAGCCTGCGCCTGTTTCCGCTCCCGAAAGTCGCGTCAAGGTGGAGTGGAGCGGAACCGTCATTCTGGAACTTCAGCTCTCCGAGGCAGACGAAAAAGTCGAACTCCGCCAGCGGAACGGTCAGATCGAGATTTCCTTCTCGGACGGAAAAGCGTTTCACATCCCTTTTAAAGCCGTGGCATAGTGAGGGCGTGCTCAAGATCACTTCAGGGATCCATCGGGGTCGCCTCATCAAAACCTTGCCGGGAATCGCCACCCGGCCCACAACCGAGCGACTGCGCCAGTCTTGGTTGAACAGTCTCCAAATGCGGCTTCCCGAGTCCCGGGTCCTCGACCTTTTTTCGGGCTCCGGCGCACTGGGACTGGAGGCTCTTTCCCGCGGAGCGGATTCCGTGGTGTTTGTCGAAGAAAACCCCAAAGCCGTCCGTTTGATTCTCGAAAATGCGAAGACTCTCGGATTGCAAGAACGGGTTCGAGTTCTCCAGAAGCGGGTCGATCAGGTGTTGCCGTTCCTCCGGGATGAGCCGCCCTTCGATTTTGTGTTTGCCGATCCGCCGTATGAGGCCGGACATGAAGAAGCGCTCCTCGGGGACTGGCCGTGGGAGGAAATCCTCGCCGAATCGGGCACTCTCTGCATCGAGAGCGCATTCCGCAAAGAAGGCGCATTTGCGGCGCCGGCCCCTTTGCGGGTGGTCCGGCATGAGCGCTACGGAGACAGTCAGCTCACATTTTATCGCCACAATGAAAGGACGGCCATGCCATGAAAGCACTTTATCCCGGATCCTTTGATCCCTTCACGAACGGCCACCTCGACATCCTGGAGCGAAGTCTGCGGATTTTCTCCGAGATCACGATCCTCGTCGCCGGCACCTCGCGCAAGGTGACGCTTCTCTCGGCCGACGAGCGGGTCGGGCTCATCCGCGAGGTCACGAAAGGAATGAAGAACGTGAAGGTAGACTCCACTCCGGGACTGATCATGGAGTACGCGCGGACCCACTCCATCGCTTCTGTGATCCGCGGACTCCGCACTCCGAGCGATTTCGAATACGAATACATGATGGCGACCATGAACAAGCGGATCCATCCGTGGTGCGAAACGGTTTTCATGATGAGCTCGCAGGGACTTTATTTTGTGAGTTCCACCATGATCAAGGAGCTTTACTATTACGGGGGCGACATCTCTCCGTACGTGCCCTCGCCCGTGCTCCATAAGTTCCACGAGAAATTCTCAAACCCGAAATGACAGGAAAAACCCCGATGATCTCGAGCCGAGTCCGAAAACTGAATGAAAGCTCCACTCTGAAGGTGAACGCGCGCGTGACCCGGATGAAGCAGGAGGGAAAGACAGTCTTCAATCTCACGGCGGGAGAGCCGGATTTTCCTCCCCCCGACCAGGCCAAACAAGCTGTGCTCGATGCCGTGGCCCGGAACCTCTCCAAGTACACGCCCACCGCGGGCATACCGGAGCTCCGCGAGCTGGTGGCGGCGCGAACCAATCTGCAGCAACCCGCTCTTTCGGCGTCGAGCCCGTGGACGGCGTCGGAGGTGGTGGTCTCGAACGGCGGAAAACAAGCCATTTTCAACACTGTTTTTTCGCTGATCGATGCCGGCGAGGAGGTCATTTTCGGGGCGCCGTACTGGCTCAGCTACCCCGAGATGGTGAAGGCCGCCGGGGGATCGAGCGTGGTCATTCCCACCTCGATGCAATCCGGCTACCGGATGAGCCCCGATCAGCTCGAAGCGGCGATCACTCCGCGAACCAAGCTTCTCATTCTGAATTCGCCCTCGAATCCGACCGGTGCGGTTTATTCCCGGGACGAGCTCCGGGCATTGGGAGCGGTTCTCGGGCGGCACCCGAAGGTCTGGATTCTCAGTGACGAAATCTACGACCGGATCGAGTTCGAGACCGGATCCTGGTGCTCGTTTCTGGATGCGAATCCGGAGTTCCGGAACCGCACGGTGACCGTGAACGGACTTTCCAAGAGCGGTGCGATGACCGGGTGGCGGGTCGGGTGGTCGGTCGCTCCCAGTTCTTTGACATCGGCAATCCTTGCCTTGCAGGGGCACTCCACTTCGGGAATTTGCAGTCTCTCGCAGGCCGCCGCGGTGGCAAGTCTCAAAATTCCGCCGGAAGCGTTTGAAAACCAACGCCTTGAATATCGACGGCGCCGTGATTTGGCATTGGAAGTCCTCCGGAAATCAGAGAAAATCGAGGTAGGGGAGCCCGGAGGGGCATTCTACCTTTTTGTGGAATGCCGACGGATTCTCGGTTCCCACCGGGATGCAAATGGACTTGCTGAACAAATTCTCGAGGACGCGCAGGTCGCGGTCGTTTCCGGAGTCGACTTCGGAGCACCTTCCTGCATCCGGATCAGCTTCGCGACCGATCCGGCAACCCTGGTCGAAGGGTGCGAGCGCTTGCTTCGTTTCTTTCATTCTCGTTAGTGCGATTGCGGTTTCCTGCGCGCGACCGCCCGGAGAGTACGATCTCGAGAGCGAGTCCGATCGGGAGGCGATGATCATCGACATCGAGAATGCACTCACCTCGGGAAACTGCTCCTCGGCCCTCGGCAATTCAAAACGACTCTATCAATCGCGGTACACCGACAATCGGATCCGGATGCTGTATGCGAATTCGCTCGCCTGCAAGGCCGGAATCCGTCTTTACGAGGTGATTGACGAGTTGACGAGCTTCTCTTCTCCGAATGCGCTCGGTCAGTTCGCGCGCGTGTTCCCGTCCGCGGTGGGCGATCAGAGGCTCGAGAGCGGGTGGCTTGCGCAGGATGCGCTCCAGTCCATGCTGGCATCGGGTTCGGTCATCGGCGTGCATGATCAGATCCTTCCGGAAACCTGGAACCCCGGATCGACGCTCGCGACAGATCGGACGGATTCATCGAACTTGTACGGATTCTTCATGTCCATGTCGGTCATCGGAAACACGCTCAGCCGCTACGGCGCTCCCACTCCGGTCTGGGGAAAAGGAGCGGATCTCATCTGGACCTCGCGGGCCCTCGTCCAAGCCGATCTTACCGGGTCCGCCTGCGGACTGGTTTCCGCATTCTTCAATCTCATCGATGGATTCCGCAGGTCGGAGGCTTCGGGGGCTTTCGGCTCGGCAGGGAGCGGGGTGAAAGTCATGGTGGACGGTCTGGACGCGCAATTGGTCCAGGGCGGAGCGCTTGCGTGCCTGACTTCCGGCGGAACTTACGCCTGCCATCAGTATTACAGCCCCGGAGTCGCTCCCTCGGCGACCACCATCGCCCGCTGCGCTCTCGCGAAAGCGAGGCTCCGCTACCGTGGTGCCTGCTCCGAAACCGAAGAAAATGCCGTTTTTGCGGCAGGAATGATCTCATGCGTGAACAATCTCTGGTGAGGGCGATTTCCGGTTTCTTCTTTGTGACATCACTCTTGTTTTCGGGCGGCCTTGCCCGCGCATCCCAGGGGATGGCCACGCTGATCCAGATGCCGCGCGTGTTCGCCATGGGAGGGGCCGGGGTGGGGCTTGCGGACGACGAGTATGCCCTTTTTTTGAATCCCGCCGGACTTGCTGGTCAGGATGTCCGGAAACTTCGCATCCTCGGACTCGGCGCGGAGGCCACGATGGATACGTACCAGACCCTCTCGACCTCGCTCTCGGGGCTCAAGGATTTCAGCGCGGCGACGCTGAATACCCTGATGGGCAAGGACATCTATCTTCGCTCGAGCATTGTTCCGATGCTCCAGCTCCCGAAGTTCGCAGTGAGCTACTTTGGCGATCTCCAAGGAGGGATCGAACAGCTCAATCAGGCCAATCCGAATTTCAATCTGACCAACATGGTGACCCACGGGGTTCAGGCCGGCACGGGGTGGTCTTACAAGAAGGGCCGAAGGGCGAAAGACGAGTGGCGATTCGGCATCGCCGGAAAAATGCTCTGGAGGCGTGGCGGATATTACGAAAACGTCCCGTTCATCGACATCACGAACGGAGGACAATCCTATCTTGCCTCTCTGGTCGGGGAGTATGGCACGGGATTCGGAGCGGATGCCGGGGTCCAATATGTGAACCAGATGAATCGCAAGGAAGAGATCCGGATCGGCGCGAGCGTCACGGACATCGGCGGGGTCGCTTTTTCGAGCCCGAAGGCTCTCCGGATCAAGATGAATCCATCCGTCGGGATTGCTTACCGGAACCAATCGGACTTCATGAAAATGAAATTCGCCTTCGATCTCCGGAATCTCGATCAAGATGTCTCGTTTGTGAACAAGACCCATTTCGGTGCGGATTTTTCGTTTCCGTTACTGAACCTGTACGCTGGACTTAACCAGCTGAACACCACCTTCGGAGCCGCATTCGATCTTTGGATCCTCCGCGTTTCCGCGCTTTCCTATGCGGAAGAACGGGGAGTCGAGTACCGTCAGCGGCCCTCGCGCCGGTATCTGCTTCAGATTGACTTCAGCATCCCCATCTGACCACCCCGATCAAAATCGGTTTACGAACCCTCGGACCCATGCAATAGTCACGTTCAGAAAAATTCATTGGGTTTCGTGGAACTTGGATTGAGGAAGGCATGAGTCTGAAAGTCATCGTTTTGTTGTTCGTCATCCCCGCATACATCTTCTTTGTTTTGCAAAAGGCAAGGCAGGTTCATCCGAAAGGGCTTTTTGTCCTTTTCTTCACCGAGATGTGGGAGCGGATGTCTTACTATGGAATGAGGGCTCTCCTGGTCCTTTATATGACCCAGTATCTTCTGGTGGACCCGGAACGGTTCCAGAATGCCATCGGTCTTTCCTGGCTGAGGACTTCTCTCGAAAACGGCCTCGGAACCGTCCTCGATGTCCAGCCGTATTCGTCGCAGATTTATGGTTTGTACACCGGTCTCGTGTATCTTTCTCCTTTCTTCGGCGGGATCATCGCCGATCGCGCCTGGGGCAAGAAAAAGTCGGTCTACGTCGGCGCCTTCCTGATGGCGGTCGGCCATTTCCTGATGTCGTTCGAGAACCTGTTTCTCATCGCGCTTCTGTTCCTCATTTTCGGGAACGGGGCATTCAAGCCCAATATTTCCACGCAGGTCGGCGCGCTCTATAAGGACGGCGACCCGAAAAAAGACGGGGCTTTCACCCTCTTTTACATGGGTGTGAATCTCGGAGCATTCTATTCCCCGTTCCTTTGCAAGGACTTCGCGATGTGGATCTGTGAAGTCGCCGGGCTTACTTCGCCCGGAGCGGTCTGGCATGTCGGATTCGGCATGGCCGGAATCGGAATGATCATCGGAACATTGATTTATCACCTGATGCGCAAGGATCTTCCCGCAGAAACCGCAGTTCTGGCGCCGCAAGAAAAGCGTGCCGGGATCGCGATCAAGACGGTCACCGGATTTTCGGCGATCATGATCGGGTTCCTCGGGTTTCTGCTCGTGAGCAATGCCATCAAGGCCGTCATTCTGATCGGAGTGATCGTGGCGGTTCTGTATGCGATCTCCTCGATCCAGGATCAGTCCGACCGGAGCCGGGTCGGGGCCCTGGTGATCCTTTGCCTCGGAACCGCAGCGTTCTGGGCGATTTTCGAGCAGCAAGGGAATACCCTCCAGCTCTGGGCTGATGAGAAGGCGAACTGGGAGTTTTTGGGGCTAGAGTCCACCACCTATCAGGCCTTCAATCCGGCATTCATCTTCTTGCTTGCGCCCTTGCTCGATCGTCTCTGGATGATCCGCGAGATGCGTGGCAAAAAATCATCCTCGATCCGCAAAATGGCCGTGGGATGTCTGCTCGCCGGAGCCGCTTTCCTTGTCCTGGCGGTGGGAAGCCACTACATCACCGAGAGCAAATCTCTCATCAATCTGGCATGGCTCACGCTCGCGACGCTCATCTTCACGGTCGGAGAACTTTATCTCTCTCCGATCGGGCAGTCCTTCGTGGCGAAGGTCGCTCCCGCGCGGTTCCTCTCCATGCTGATGGGGATGTGGTTCATGTCTTCCTTCATCGGAAACTTCCTCGCCGGCTATCTCGGGGGGTTCTACGACACCATGAGCAAGGATTCGTTCTTCATGATGTTCGCCGTTCTGGGCGGTGTGGTCGGAGTCTTGTTCCTGATCGCCGAAAACCGCCTCCGGAACGTGGTCGGAAGAGATCTTTGAGTTTTGATCGGACGGCTCTTCTGGCTCATGCGGTTTGCATGAGCCAGAAGCCGGCCAGGAACAGCGCAAAAGCACACCACAGTTCCTTGCTGGGCCAGGTGCGGAGCCTTGCATGCTCGATCAACGAAACCCACACGGGGGAAGTGATCGAAATCGCAGTGAGGCTCGCGACGTGGGCGGACTTCAGCGCCGAGAGATACAGGGTCAACGAAAGAAACGTTCCGAAGACGCAAGCCGCAACCACCTGTCTTCGATCCTTCCTGCTCATTCCTGAAAGATCCCGGGCTAGTTCGGGCATGAAGGTGGGGCTCAGAATCAAGAATCCGACAATGGCCCCGATGGCCCGGGTTGCGTTTGCCTGGAACGGACCGAGTCCGGGCGTCTCTTCATAAGCCTGCCGGGACATCATCACCCCGAGGGCATCGAAGCAAATTCCGACAAAGGCGAACGCGAAGCTCCTGAGATCATACTTCCCGGTTTCACGGCTCCGCTCGATGACAAAGGCGAACACGCACAGGATCATGCAGCCAATCGCAAAAATCTGCCGGCCATTTATGGTCTGGGACAAAAACAAGTAGCCGTACAATCCGAGCAAGAACGGCTGGAACGAATAGAGAACCAGGGTCCTTGACGGGCCCAGGGTCGCAAACGATCGAAAAAGGAAGTAATCCCCCATGAAAAGTCCGAACAGGCCGCTCCCGAGGAGGGCGCCATGTCCGGTCAGGCTCAGGCGGGTGTACGATTCGCTCACCCAGAATGCGATCAGGAATCCGGCAAGTCCGATGGTCACCTTGAGCTGGTTCACCCACGTCGGGGAATGGCTCCGAGAAAACCGCGAAAACGTGATGCTGGCGGTCCCGAACAGAAGATTCGATCCGATCGCGAGCAAATAGGGCGTCGTGGAAGGAGCGGGCATGGTCTACATCTTCTCGGGCTTCGGAATCCCGAGAAGGTCGAGTCCCGAACCGAGCACTGTTTTCGTGGCGAGAACGAGCGAAAGCCGCGCCAAGGTCAATTCCGCGTCTCCCGTATTCATCACCTTGCACTCCCGGTAAAAATGGCCGAAATCACGCACAAGATCGATCAGATAGGTGGTGAGTTGGCTCGGCTTTCTCAACTCAAGCGTCCGGTCCAGATGTTCCTCGAAGCGAGCGAGGGTTCCGAGGAGCCTCGTTTCTTCGGGGGATTCGAGCTTGCTCCTAAGCACAGAGAGAGGCGTTTTTGCGATCGTTCCGATCGCTTCTCCGGATTTGCGGAGAATGCTGAGACAGCGGGTGTGAGCGTATTGGAGGTAGGGGCCGGTTTCGCCTTCGAAAGAAATCACCCGGTCGATATCAAAATCAAGATCTTTCGCCGGATCCGTGCTGAGGTCGGCGAACACAAGGGCTCCGATCGCCACCTGATCCGCGATCCGTTCGATTTCTTCTCCGGTGAGGGAGGATCCGGTCTGGCTCTCTGCACTCTCGGTTCTGCTCTTCATGAGATCGAGCGACTTCCGGACGCACATCTCGTTCACTTCCTCGAGAGTGATGAAGTTCCCCTTCCGCGTCGACATTTTCGCGTCCTTGAATCGGTACAGGCCGGTCGCGATATGCTCGCACCGCGGTTCCCAGTCCAGCTTCATCGCGCGGAGAACCCCGAAAATCTGCTCAAAATGTAGCTTTTGCTCTTTGCCCACGACATAGCTCATGCGGTCAAAGCGGAATTTCTCGAACCGGTAAAGCGCCGCGGCCACGTCCCGGGTCGCATAGATTGATGCTCCGTCGCTTTTTTCGAGGATGCACGGAGGAATCTCTTTTCCGTCCCGCGAAGAGACGTGCACAACCTGCGCTCCCTGGTCCTCGACGAGGATTCCTTCTTGCTTCAGACGCGAAAGAAGCGGCTTCAGGTGATCCTCGTAGTGGGATTCGCCCCAAAAATGATCGAATTTCACCTGGTAGCGGGAATAGGTTTTTTCGAATTCCTTCATCGAGATGTCGACGCATTTCTTCCAGATCGCACGCATCTCGGGGTCGCCTGCCTCAAGCCGTTTGAATGCGTCTTGTCCGGCTTTTTCGATGGTCGGATCGGTCTCCATGTCTTTATGGATCCGCACGTAAACGTCCACGAGGTGCTTGAGAGAGAGTTCTTCCGGAAGTTCCTTCTCATAGCGTTTCAGGGCGATGGCGAGTTTTCCGTATTGCGTTCCCCAATCCCCGAGATGGTTGATGGTCACCACGTCATGTCCGCGGAGGCGCGCGATGCGCGAAAGAGTCGCACCCACGATGGTGGTGCGAAGATGGTAGATCTGGAAGGGCTTCGCGACATTGGGTGAACTGAATTCGAACACCCATCGATTCTTGGATTTTCCTGGTGCGGATCCGTAGGACTCGCCGGCTGCGAGGATTTCAGAGAGTACCTCATTCACGAGTGCCTCCCGGTGAATCCTGAAGTTCAGATAAGGTCCCGCGGTCTCGGCCGAGATTTCGCCAGCAGGCAGAAGCGGAGCCACCTTTTCACAAAGTTCTTGTGCGATCAGGACCGGTGTTTTGCCTGCGCTTTTGGATAAGCGGAAGCACGGAAACGCGAGGTCTCCCTTTGTCCGATCGGGAGGAGTCTCCAGATCCGAGGGTTTCAACTCGAGGGGAACCAACGGGCCAAGAACGCCGAGAATTCTATGTCTGAATTTTTCCATGGTTTTGCAGTCAAAAACCTTCTCATATTTTCGCCGAATCGGGTATCGTTTTGATCGGCTATGATAGAAAAAGACATGAATTTAGTTGAATTTCCCGCGCACGAGTATCCTACACTGATTCGAGAACGGCATCTGGATGCCTTCGGGCATGTGAACAACGCTCAATATCTCGTTCTTTTCGAAGAGGCCCGGTGGGAGATGATCACCTCGAGAGGCTATGGAATTCGGGAAGTTCTCGCGAAAAAAATCGGAACGGTGGTTTTGGAGTGCCAGGTTCGGTTCAAGCGCGAGCTCCGGCTCCGCGAAGAGATCGTGATCCGCACCCGGGTCCGGGAGCTTCACAAAAAAACCTTGGTTCTTATCCACGAAATCGTTCAGGAAGACGGCAAGATCGCCGCTGAAGCAACCTTCACTTTGGGGTGTTTTGATCTCGAGCGCCGAAAACTCATTCCGCTCTCTCCAGAATGGCTTCACGCAGTCGCAGGAAAAACCCCTTAAAAAAGGCTCTAAAAATAAAAAATAAAAATAATGTATTTTCTCCCCTTGCCAATTCCAGAAGTTTGACATACCACATTTGAACTCTCCGAGACGGTGACTGAGACGAAAGTCAAAAACAACGAAAACGGAGCTGTTCTTTGAAAACCTGAAACTCAATGAATCCCCGGTCTCGGTGGCCAGTTTGGCTGCTTTGATGGGAGGGATTCAGTGATGACGATGAAATATTTGAAAGAGAAGACGGGCCTATGGGTTTCGGTGCTTTTACAGACCGGAGCCGCCTGAATTCAATTCAATTTGAGTCATAAGAAATAC